>JASLXV010000085.1:0-110040 GCA_030740155.1 Dehalococcoidia bacterium
GGCGCGGCCGGCGCCGGCCGCGACGGAGTGGCCCCTTCCATTGGCGTTCTCCAGGTTGCTTTCCACGTCCAGGGCTTCGTGGATCAAGAGCCGGGCGCCCCGGGATGCCTCCACCAGCTCCGTGCTGAAGCGGGTGTCGCCCGAGAAGACGATCGATACTCCACCCGCCTCCACCCGCCAGCCCACCGATCCGGATAGGTGGTCCACGGGAAAGGATGAAGCCCACGTGGTCGCGCCCAGATCAACCCGTTGACCTGCCTCGGTTGGGCGCCACCGGAACACCGAATGACCGTTGCGGGTCGTTGCGCCGTCCTGGTCGATGTCGATTGCCCGGAGCCGGGTGGCCTTGCAATACAGGCGTACCGCTTCCAAAGCCTCCTCGGAACTGTGGACCTGAAGTGGCGGGCCCTCCGGTTTGGTCAGGCTGCGCTGGCCCTGGATGTAGGGTAACCCGCCCATGTGGTCGCCGTGGTGGTGGGTGAGAAGCACCTGCTCGAATTCCTGCGCCATCATCCCCACTGCTGCCGCCTGGCGCATGACGGAATTTCCGGAGGCGGTGTCCAGTAGCAAGCGTGTGCCGTCGGGGCAATCCAGCACGATGGCGGTATGGTTTCGGTACACGCACATGCCGGCGCCGGTGCCAAGGAAGGTGATGTCAACGTTGGGCATCGATGAACCCCCGTTCAAGACTGGAACTCGGACAGATCGTCGCACCTCACCGGTATTTCGTCAAGAACCCGCTGGTTGGAAGCCTGCTTCCTCTCAATCAAGGGCAGGCTTTCGGCCTAGGCCATTCTAGTTGCGGGTGATGAGGGAGTCAACGCAGGCGAGTCAGTTGATTCCATTGGTGTAGGTCGCCGCGGGACATCCTTCATTCTATCTTTCGTCTATTGTTTCCGAAGACTTGTTCTAAAAGGCGTTTCAGCGTGAGGGCCAAGGTTGTGAAAATCCCCATGCACATTCGCATCATTTGGAACGGAGGGAACATCATCCCGTCGTCGACCTCCGGTGTTCTGGGAGGAAAATGGGAGGCAGGAGGTGCCTCGACAGGCGGGGAGGACGCTGCGGGCGGGGAACCGGCGCCAGACGGCACACCCTCGGGCCAAACAAGCACCTGCCGGTCCTGAAGGTTGCCGGTGAGGTCGAAGATGAACTCCTCCTCGCCGGTCTGCTCCTCCCTCAAGCCTCGGCTGGCATGCCGGAACCGCAGCACCACGCGATACGAGTCTTCTCTTTGTTCGGAACTGCTATCCGTCCAAACGATTTGGTCCCATCCGAGGCGCTCGAGGTAGCTCTCCTCGTCTTGTCTTGCCAGGCGCCGCGCATCCAGTCCCGCCTGGTCCAGAGAGATGTACCCTTGAGTTTCACCTGAGGAGTCGAACTCGTCTCGTTTTTTCATGGTTACTCTCGCACATTTGTAGGCTTACAGAGAGCGGATCACTCAGACACCGCCGGGTCCCCGGTTTTCCCATTCGGCCAGCCGGACCTCCAATTTGTGCTGTCGCAGTGCCATGGTCAAATCGCCCCGGGTGCGCTCCAGTACCCCCCGCATTTGATCGGTTCTACTGCGCAGTCCCCCGGTAACCGCTTCCGGAAAGTCCACCGTGACCAGAATGCTGTTGATCTCGTCCATGAGTTCCATGTGCTCCTGACAGCGCTCGAACGAGTCCCGGCGTAAGGAATCCAGGATGTAGCGGCGCAACTCACCGATGACCTCGGCCATGCCGTTGAGGAATGCCGCTGGGTCCACGCCCAGGTCTTGGGGCCGCGGCAAGGCTTCTCCGGAGATCATCGCAAGAGTGACATTCGCCTCACAGAACTCCTTACGGGCATCGGCAAGGAACCCGGCAAAGTATATCTCCGGGTTCCCCAGGCGCATGGGCTCGGTCTCGTCCAGTCGAAGTCTCGCCAGCTCGATTACCTTGCGGGCCTCGTCGAACTCTCCCCGATGTACCGCCCGGATGGCGTTGGCCGAACGCCGGATTACCTCTCTGGATATGGTGAGGGCTTGCTCCCTGGCCCGGTTGCGGATGGTCAGCTGCTCGATGGCTTGGACCCCGATCCCGGCAAGGTCGTCGCTGTACCGGGACGGCACTAGACCCGTCCTCCCGCCGCCCGGATGGCCTCCACCAGTTGCGCGGCGGCGGATTCCGGGTCGGGCGCCAAGCCGACGGCTGCGGTGACGCAGATGGCGTCGGCGCCTGTTTCCACCACGGGGGCCACGTTCCCGGCGTTGATCCCGCCAATGGCTACCAGGGGCAATGTGGTAGCCTGCCTGGCCTCACGCAGCCGGTCGACTCCCTGGGGTGGACGGCCCACGCCCTTGGTTACGGTTTGGAAGATGGCGCCGAAGGCCACGTGGTCGGCGCCCATCTCGTAGGACTCGGCCAGCTCGTGAAGCTCGTGGTTGGACCGACCCAGGACTTGGCAGGGCGAGAGCACTTTGCGGGCCTGGGCCACTGGCAGGTCGGTCTGACCCACGTGGATTCCGGCGGAACCCACCGCGGCCGCCAAGTCCACGTGATCATTGATGATCAGGTCTGCGTCGTGGGCCTGGCAGAGTTGCTGAAGCGCCGAAGCCAGAGGCAATATTTCCCCTTTGTCCCGGAGCTTGTCCCGCAGTTGCAACATCCGGGCGCCGCCCTGCAACGATGCGGTAGCTATCTCCAAGGGGTCTCTGCCGTCGGTTACTTGAGGGTCGATGATGACGTACAGGCCCCGCACCCGATCGGCGCGCTTCTGCCGCAGGGTCTCTCCCAGCCGGTCCGATATACCGGCCAGGGTTTCGGTAAGGGCCACGTGCATTTCCCCGCTGACGCGGCTACTGCCACCGGCCTCGCTGAGGGTCGCCAGCACTTCTTGGGACGTGGAGGCCAGAGCCATGGCGCCGGCAAGGGTCAGCTTGGGGGCCGGCCCGGCGGGCGGAGCTTCCGGCGCGGCGGATAGCACCAGGACAAGGTTGCGCAACCGGTGCAAGGGAGGGGAGTTCGACGGTAGGTCCGGGCAGTCCGTGGCAATGTCAGTCAGACACCGCACCAGAATGGCATAGCAAGCGTCTCCAAGAGTGGTCTGGCCGGTCATGTATCCAGTCCTTTCGGCATTTCCCCCTGCCGGGCGGCGTCGATTGATTCCCGCACCGAATTGGGCATCTCCACGCCGAACCGGCTGAAGCTTTCCTCAACGTTGCGGCCGATGTTGCGGGGATCGCTGTAGAAGTCCGGCGACGAAGGTCCGGACCCCATCGGGTGTTGCTCGTGAACTGACTGGAGGGTCTTGCCCATGGCAAAAGAGGACATGCGCCGGACCATCTCGCGGCTCTGGCAGTGGCCGCACACCGGCTCCAGCGCGGAGTTGATCGACCGGGTGAAAAAAGACGACAATTTCCCGCAGGGACGACACCGGTATTCGTAGATTGGCATTTACCGTACTCCCACTAAACGCCCGCGGCGCCGAAGCGCCTCGCTCCCTTTGGGCCGCTATCGCGATGCGAAGTCTCAAACGCGCTTCCCGGAGTCTTCTTCGCCGGCGGGTGCTGTTCCAACGAGCCCCGCCCGCCAGCCAGGAGGGGAAATTCCACCCATCCGGGCGCCACGCTGTGCCCCTGTGGCCCGGACTAGGGCTCGGCGGACGTCTCACGCCGTAGACTCTCGAAGTCCGGCGAAACCTGGCCCCCCATCTCATCCTTGATCTGGCCCATGAACTGGTCCAGGATTTGAGGGTCGTCTTCGTCCCCGCCGCCCAGCGTCTCTCCGCTGGGCACCCAGTTCAAGCTTTCACCCCAGGACCGGTGAAAGGCGAAACGAGACACCAGCTTGGTCATGTTGAAGCGGCCGCAATTCCGGCAGGCAATGGTGCTGGCGTTGGACCAGCTAAACGTCAGTGCCGTGCTGACCCGGCCGCAATCGCCGCAACGGTATTCGTAAAGGGGCATGGTGTCGCAGTCCCCCCTTGAACTGCCCCCATTGTAGCATGGAGGCCTTTGGCACGCGACCGAAGCTCGCTAAGCTTCCACCGGGGGTTTGCCACAGAGACACAGAGACACAGAGACAGACGAGCGGTTGCCTCGGCCCTTCCGGCCTCCGGATGGTGTCCACAGAGCCAAAGAAGCACGAAGACCAACAACGATATCCTCTGTGTTCTCTGTGTCTCTGTGGCTGACACCCGGTGAACCTCCGGCCCCTGTGTCCGCTCAATCCGCTGGTGTATAATGCAGAAACCGTGTTCACCGGCTGCCCCGGCCGGCGGCCCGGAAGCCAAGGGGGCGCCATGGCCTCAGGAATCCGAAACAAGACTCTCCCTCTCTTCGACCGTTTGGGAGCCCCGCTGCTGCTGCTGATGGACGGGCACGCCATGGTGCACCGCTCCTTTCGCGCTATCTCGGTGCAGGGCCACCTTTCCGTTTCGTCGACTGGCGAAGTTATCACCGGGGTCTTCGGATTTGCCAACGTCTTCCTGCGGGCCATTCAGGAGTGGAACCCCACCTACTGCGCCATCGCTTTCGACATGCCGGCACCCACTTTCCGGCACCAGCGGTTCGAGCAGTACAAGGCTCAACGGGCGGAACCGCCTCCCGAGTTGCTCGCCCAGTTCCCGCGGGTCAAGCAATTGATGCAGGCCTTTGGGGTCCCCATCTTCGAGTTGGAAGGGTGGGAGGCCGACGACGCTATCGGCAGCATCTGCCGCCAAGCCGAAGACCAGGGCGTCGACACAGTGATCCTGACTGGAGACCGGGATACCTTCCAGCTGATTTCTCCGAGGGTGCGGGTGGACATGTTCCACAGCATCCAAGGCCGTAAGGTGTACGACGAAGCGGAATTGGAGGCCCGTTACTTCGGGCTTACCGCGGCCCAGCAGCCGGACTTCAAAGCCCTGATGGGTGATGCCTCGGACAACATACCCGGGGTTCCTCGCGTCGGTGAAAAGCGGGCCATCGGCCTGCTCACGGAGTTCCATGATCTCGAAGGCATCTTCGAGCACCTGGAAGACGTGAAGCCGCCCAGCGTCAAGGAATCACTGGCCCAGAACCGGGAACGCGCTTTCGATAACCGGATACTCACCACCATAGACCGGGAAGCCCCCGTGGAGTTGAGCCTGGAGAATTGCCGGTGGGGCGAGTTTGATCGCCAAGTGGTGGTCGACCTGCTGACCGAGCTTGAGTTCTACAGCGTCATCCAGCGCATACCGGCCCCCCGGTCGGCGGGTCCCCTATTCGAACCGGGTGTCCCGGAGGTGGTCTCGCCAGCGCCGTCCGATGCCGACTATCAGGCGGTTCAGACCGGCGACCAGTTGGAGGCAATGCTGGAGGCCCTCCAAAAAACGGGCAGCTTCGCTTTCGACACCGAGACCACCTGCTTGGACCCGATGCAGGCGGACCTGGTAGGCCTCAGCTTCGCCACGGCGCCGGGCAAGTCTTGGTATGTGCCCGTGGGTCACCGGGAGGGAGTCCAGCTACCCTTGGAAACGGTGCTGGCCCGTGTCAGACCCCTGTTCGAGTCGCCCAGCCTGGGCAAATGCGCCCACAACGCAAATTTCGATTTGATGGTCCTCGCCAACCACGGCATCCACTGCCGCGGCGTCGACTTCGACACCATGATCGCCGCCCACCTTCTGTGTAAGGGTTCGCTGGGACTGAAAAACCTGGCCCTGGACGTGCTGGGCCGGGAGATGACACCCATAACCAAACTTCTCGGCACCGGGCGCAAACAGATCACCTTCGACCAGGTCCCCATCGAATCGGCGCTGAATTATGCGGCCGCCGATGCGGACATGACCTGGCGGCTCCGCGAAGCCCTTGAGGGTCCACTGGCCGACCTTGGCCTGACCCATTTGATGACCGACCTTGAGCTGCCCCTGGTGCCGGTGCTGGTCACCATGCAGCGCCACGGCATCAAACTGGATGCCGGAATCCTCCACGAGATGTCCCGGGACCTGAATCAGCATCTGCAGCAGACCGAGGTGGAGCTGTACCAGAGCGTGGGCCACACGGTCAACATCAACTCCCCCCTTCAGCTAAGCGACCTGCTGTTCAAAGAGTTGGGCCTGCCCCGGACCCGGCGCACCAAGACCGGCTACTCGACCGACGCCAGCTCCCTTGAGACCCTCAAAGGGTTTCACCCGGTGGTGGACCAGATACTGGAGTACCGGCAGGTCTCCAAGCTCAAGTCCACCTACGTGGACGCGTTGCCGGAGATGATAAACCCCAACACTGGGCGGGTCCACACCAGCTACAACCAGACGGGCTCCGCCACGGGGCGCATGTCCAGCAGCGACCCCAACCTGCAAAACATCCCCATCCGCACCGAGCTGGGACGCCAGGTCCGAAAGGCTTTCGTTGCCGATGGTGCGCCCAATTGGCTCCTCTTCTCCGCCGACTACTCCCAGATCGAGTTGCGGGTACTGGCTCATCTGTCCCAAGACGCGGGGCTGCTCGACGCCTTTCGCCGGGGCGAGGACATCCACTCCTCCACCGCGTCCCTGATGTTCGACGCGCCCATCGGCGAGGTGACGCCGGACCAGCGGCGCATCGCCAAGATACTGAATTTCGGCGTGATCTACGGCATCTCCCCCCACGGAATAGCCCAGCAGACGGAGTTCAGCCGGGAAGATGGCGCCCGGTTCATCGAGAGCTACTTCGCCAAATACCCTGGAATCAACGAGTACATGGAGGGCGTAAAAGCCGGCGCTCGGAAGACCCAGTACGTGGAGACCATGATGGGCCGCCGGCGCTTTGTCCCGGAGGTCACTTCCTCCAACTTCAACGTCCGCAACGGCGCGGAGCGGGCGGCGATCAACATGCCCGTCCAGGGCACCGCCGCCGACATCATGAAACTGGCCATGATACGGGTCCAGGACCGTTTGGACCGGGAAGCCCTGCGGTCCAAAATGCTGCTGCAAGTCCACGACGAGTTGGTCTTCGAGGTTCCCAAGGACGAGTTGGAGGCCATCAAGGAGTTGGTCTTCGACGAAATGCCTGCCGCCATGGAACTCGACGTAACCCTCAAGGTGGACGCCAAGTGGGGCCCCACCTGGGGCGATATGGAGTAGAATCGAACGCGTCTCCCGTTAACCGGGTGCACCGACAACCGCGGAGAGCGGCTGGTAATCCCCCACCCCCTTATCAGAAAAAGGCGAAAGGGGGATTTGTTGCGGCAGGTCAGACCGGGAGAACTACTAGAGAAACACCAAGGGGTGAACCATTGGAACTTATTCGCAGCGTGATCTTCGTGCCTGGCAACCAGACCAAGATGCTGGAGCGGGCGCTGGCCTTCAACGCCGACGTCATTCTGGTGGACCTGGAGGACTCGGTCCCCCCGTCTGAGAAGGTAAACGCCCGGGAGATGGCCCGGGATTGGGTGCCCCGGCTGCAGCGTGAGGGCCGCCGGGTGATGGTAAGGGTAAACGCACTGGACACCGGGTTGACCCGGGACGAGGTGGCCGCCGTCATGGGGCCGGACCTGAACGGCGTCAGTGTCGGCAAGATCGAATCGCCCTGGGACGTTCGAGAGGCGGACCGGATCATTACCGCGTTGGAGTCATCTGCGGGGCTGGAGCCGGGTCACATCAAGCTCATCCCCTGGATCGAGACCGCCCGGGCCGTCATGGCCGTGCAGCAAATCGCGCTCGCCTCGCCTCGCATTATAGCCCTCGCCTTCGGGGCCGAGGACTACACCAACGATATGGGCATCCAGCGCTCCGATGCCAGCGAGGAGACCTATTTCGCCCGGTCTCTGGTCCCCATCGCCGCCCGGGCGGCCGGGGTGTCCTCCCTGGACTCCCCCTTCGTTCAGTTCCGGGACCCGGAAGCGCTCCGCCGGGATCTGCAGGTGGTGCGGCAGATGGGCTACTCCGGCAAGTTTGCCATCCATCCCAATCAACTTGACATAATCAACGAGATGCTCGGCCCCCAGCCGGAAGAGGTGGAGTACGCCCGCCGGGTTATGGATGCCTGGGACCGGGCCGAAGCCGCGGGGCGTGGATCGATAGACCTGGACGGACGAATGGTCGACGTGCCGGTCGTCAAGCGGGCTCAAAACCTGCTGGCCTTTGCTGAGGCGATAGCCCGGCAGGGCCTCTCCTGAGTGCATAGCCCAATGTTTCCCGCCAAGCGGAAAGTGCAGAGGGGAGGAAAGCAAGACCAGTTCCTTGGCGGACTTTCCGGTTTCCGGGGGTTTAGACAATGGCTAAATTGGAGGCAGCATGATAGTAGTTAACACTCCAAGCGTGGAAGGGAAACGCACGCTTGAGGTCACCGGTCTGGTACAGGGGAACACGGTGCGAACCCGGCATGTTGGCCGGGATTTCTTGGCCGGGCTGCGCAACCTGGTGGGTGGTGAGGTGGGCCAGTATTCCCGCTTGCTGGCCGATGCCAGGGAAGAGGCCCTCCAGCGGATGCTTCGACACGCGGATGGAATGGGGGCCAACGCCGTGGTGAACCTGCGCTTCACCACATCTTCGATAATGCACGGCGCCTCGGAAATGCTGACCTACGGCACGGCCGTGGTTGTGGAGGATTAAATAGTGAAGGCCGTGACCCCCTATCAGGGTAGCCCGCTCGGCGGGGGCAGGGCTTGACCACCGACCGCATAATCTTGGAAGGGATGCAGTTTTACGGCTTTCACGGCGCCAATCCGGAGGAGCGGGCCCTTGGCCAGTCCTACGTGGTGGATCTGGCGGTGGAACTGGACTTGCACGGGGCGGGGGAGTCGGACCAGCTAGAGCACACCGTCAGCTACCCCCGGCTGTACCGGGCGGTCAAGACGGTGATGGAGGGCGAGTCCCGGAACCTGCTCGAAGCCACCGCCCACGCCATCGCCAACAAGGTGCTGGCCGAGTTCCCAGTGGCGGCGGTGCGTGTCCTGGTGAAGAAACCCCGTCCGCCGGTCCGAGGGTCCGTTATCGACCACGCCGCCGTGGAGATCTACCGGGTTAGGGAGTGAGCCCTGTCGAAAGGCGGTTGAGGGCCTATCCGCCATCCAAATGGCCGTAGCTCCGAGATCGGGTAATTCTTGTTCGTTCCACCGGTAGTATGGTACTCTGAATAGTCGAATGATTTAATCTTGAAAAGATGGCGTCCGTCTCCGCTGTCTCTTCCTGAACCAGATCAGGGGTGGCGATTAGTTGAGGCGAACGTTCTGGGGCTAAGGGGAATAACCAGCCATGAGATGCGAACTCTGCTTGAAATCCGGGATGTCCGGCAACAACGTCAGCCACTCCAACCGCCACACCAAGACCCGTTTCTTCGCCAACGTCCACAAGCTGTCCCTTTTCCGGGACGGCAAGCAGGTCAAGGTCAAGATCTGCACCCGCTGCCTGCGGTCGTTGCATAAGTCCTCGCGGGTCCGCCAGTCCCTGGCCAGTCTGTGAACACCGGCAGCTAAGTTCGTCGGCACGGCAGATGTGACGGGCGCCATCACCCCGAGTGGGGTGCTTCCGGCAGGCCTTGCCGATCCCGGCGGAAATAGAGAGTAAACCAGATTGCCCCACCTAACGTGGGGCAATCTGGTTTACTCTCTTCCTCGTCGCTCTGCCCCTCGGAATGACAGGTCGTCGGAACCGGTCAGTCCGTTACCGTCAAGTTGTGGCAGTAGGGGTAAGGGCGCTCAAAACACCGGGTTAAGATTCGGGCCACGCTGGCGTTAGGCCGCGGATGCAGCCTCGCATTCGGCCCATGGCCTGTTTCACGGTTTCTGTCTGGTTGAAGATTCCCGTGCCGGATACCAGGATCGTCGCTCCCGCTCGCACCGACTCTTGGGCGGTCCAGTCGGCCTTGACTCCACCGTCCACCTCGATTCGGGTGTTCAAGCCCTCGCCGTCGATGATCCGGCGCAGCCGTTTCACTTTTTCCAGGGCCTGGCTGATAAACGATTGGCCGCCGAAGCCCGGGTTCACGGTCATCACCAGCACCGTGTCCAGCAGTGAGAGCACCTCTTCAACGGCTGAGATGGGCGTTCCGGGGTTGATGGCCACGCCCACCCGGTTGCCTTCTCCTTTTATCCGGGTCACGGTGCCGTGGAGGTGCCGGCAGGCTTCGGCGTGGACGGTGATCTGGTCGGCAGCCGCCTTCATGAAGCCGGGCAACAGGGTGTCCGGCTGGGCGATCATCAGGTGGATGTCCAGAGGGAGGTGGGTGGACCGGCGGATGGCGTCGACTATCGCCTCCCCGAAGGATATGTTGGGGACGAAGTGCCCGTCCATCACGTCGACGTGAATCTGGTCGGCGCCCGCCTCGGTAACGTCCCGCAGCTGGTGGCCCAGGTTGCTGAAATCGGCCGCCAGCACCGATGGAGCGACTTGCAGGCTCGCCTCAGAGATCATCAGCCCCCGCCTCCAACAGTTTCTTGGCCTCGGCCAGCGCTTCCGCGACGCGCCGGGGCGCCGTGCCGCCGGGGAGGTCTCGCGCCGCCAGCGCGGACCCGGTGGTTATAAGGTACACTCCCTCATCGAAGTGAGGGGAGAACTGGTGATACTCGTCCAGGCTCAGCTTCTGGAGGTCCCTTTTCTGGGACTCGCAGTGCCGGCACAGCTCCCGGACCACACCGTGGGCCTCCCGGAAGGGCACCCCCTTGCTCACCAGGTAATCGGCCAGGTCGGTGGCCAGCGCATAGCTTTCCCCGGCAAGGTCGTTCACCCGCTCCACGTTCAGGGTCAACCCGGACAGCATTCCCTGGAACACGCGCAGGGTTGGCAGCAGCGTGTCCACGGTGTCGAAGAGTCCCTCCTTGTCTTCCTGGAGGTCCCTATTGTAGGTCAAGGGCAGCCCTTTCAGCACCACCAGCAAGCCCATCAGGTGGCCGTAGACGCGGCCCGTCTTGCCGCGGGCCAGCTCGGCGAAGTCGGGGTTGCGCTTCTGCGGCATGATGCTGCTGCCGGTGGTGAACTCTTCGGCCAGCCGGATGAACTCGAACTCCCGGCTGGACCACAACACCATCTCTTCCGCCATGCGGGATAGGTGCATCATGCAGATCGACGCGGCGGCCAGGTACTCGAGGGCGAAGTCACGGTCGGAAACCGCGTCCATGCTGTTGGCGCTGACCCGGCTGAAACCCAGCTCCCGGGCCAGAAACTCCCGGTCCGAGGGGTACGGGACGCCGGCCAGCGCTCCGCTGCCCAGGGGGAGCACGTCCGCTCGGCGGGCGCAATCCTGGAAGCGGGCTATATCGCGCTGGAACATCTGAAAGTAGGCCAGCAAGTGGTGGGCGAACAACACCGGCTGGGCCCGCTGCAGGTGGGTATATCCGGGCATGACGACGTCTTGGTAGCGCTCGCACAACGCCACTAGGGACTGCTGGACACCCCGGAGGCCGTCACCCGTCTCCTTGATGACATCCCGGGTGTACAAACGCATGTCCAGGGCGATCTGGTCGTTGCGGGAGCGGCCCGTGTGCAAATGCCCGGCGGCAGGGCCGATGAGTTGGCGCAACCGGCTTTCGATGTTCATGTGCAGGTCTTCGAGGGAGGTGTCCCAAGGGAAGCTTCCATCCTCGATTTCTTGGCGCACCCGCTCCAGGCCCTCGATGATAAGGCCCGAGTTCACATCGCTGATGATGCCCTGCTTGGCCAGCATTCGGGCATGGGCAATGGATCCGGTGATGTCCTGGCGGTAGAGCCGCCGGTCGTAGTGGATTGACGCAGTATATTCGCTGTGATCGGTCATTCGTCGCTCGTGCCTGGTTTCAGGCTTGTCCTTTGCCGTCGTGTACCCTGTCAGGCGCATGACATCCGGACTCAGACAAGGTTCTTTCGTCAATGAGACTATACTCCTGCTCGATGCTGCTACTCAAGTTCTGACCCATGCTCTCCCGGTGCTAAGATTGGAGTATCCTGGCCCGAAGTGCTTCCGGCGAAGCTGGGGAGTTCCGGGCAACCGGGTGTTGCCGGGCGCCGGTCCGGGCCGATCTCGTTTGATGGGGCCGGCTAATTCACCCCACATTCCTCCAGGAGGACCGCCGTGACCCGGTTATCGGCAGAAAAGTGCGCTGTGTGCCGCCGTGACTCGCCACCGGTGACCGAGACAGAGATAGCCCAACTACACCCCGAGGCGCCCGAGTGGCAGATTATTAGCGAGGACGGAGTTAAGAAGCTGCGCCGGGTGTTCCGGTTTGCCGGTTTCCAGCAGGCCTTGGCTTTCACCAACGCCATAGGAAACCTTGCGGAAGAGGAAGGCCATCACCCACGGCTTGTAACTGAAATACGGCGAGTTGAAGTTACCTGGTGGACGCACGTGATTCGCGATCTGCATCGGAACGATTTCGTAATGGCGGCTAAGGTCAACCACCTGTACGAAAGCATACCGCCAACTAGAGGTTGATCTGACGCATTGAGGTCTACCGAATATCTGGTTGGCGCGATGCGTTGTCTGCGAAGTGGAATAGTGTATAAAAGTTGTGATAATCCATGAATGCGTTTGGAGGCAGCCTAAATATGTGTTACACCAGTTCTGGCTCGTCTGCGTGACCGATACGCGCTGAGTCGACGGCCGCCATCTCGAAACAGAACTCCAGGTTGACCGGAAGAGCTCGGCGGAGGGCCGTCGCAACCGAGAAATCGCGGGTCCTCGCTTCAAGCGAACACCTGGATGAGGTTTTTGGAGCCTTCGTATTGGCGGCGAACAAGCTTGTCAGATTTGACCGGGTCACCCTGGCCTGGATAACTGCGAACAGATCGGACATCAGTGCCCTCAAGGCCAGTATCGGCTCCGGCAAGGATGACGACGCCCCGGCGCACCGCGGCTTCACGGGTATTCATGCCAGGATAGAGAGAACCCCAGGCCCTGTCACCGGCGGGCTGCCGGATTGCCTCAAAAGCGTTACAATGTGGGGCAATCACCGCTGATGGAGGGCCGTTATGCGCGTTTTTCACCGTATTGGAACTAAAGACCTTGGCGCGGTGGCCGCCGAGGCCGCCTGGGCCGAATCGATGGGGTACGATGGTCTCTCGAGCAATGAGACCGCCCACGACCCATTTCTGCCTCTGGCGCTGGCCGCTACCGCCACCTCTCGGATTACCCTCGAGACCCGAGTGGCCATCGCCTTCCCTCGCTCCCCCATGGCTGTGGCCTACCTCAGCCGGGACCTGCAGGAACTCTCGAAAGGCCGCTTCCGGCTGGGCTTGGGCACCCAGGTCAAAGGCCATATCCAGCGCCGCTTCTCCTCCAGTTGGGAGTCGCCGGGCCCCAAGCTGAGGGAGTACGTGCAGTCGCTGCGTCATATCTGGGACTGCTGGGCCAATGGGACCAAGATGGATTATCAGGGCCGGTTCTACCAATTCACTCTGATGACTCCTTTCTTCAGCCCCGGTCCCAGCAACTATCCGGACCCTGAAGTTTTCACCGCGGCCGTTAACGCCTATAACTGCCGGGTGGCCGGAGAGGTCAGCGACGGCTTGATGCTGCACAGCCTTACATCGGCCGAGTACGTGCGGCAGGTGGTAAAACCCGGCATGGAGATGGGCGCCGGAAAAGCCGGACGCACCGCCACGGGACTCAAGGTAACCGGTGGCGGTTTCATCGTCACCGGACCCAATAAGGCCAGCATTCGCGCCGCCGAGGCCGAACTGCGCCGGCGAATCTCCTTCTACGCTTCCACCAGGACCTACCATCCGGTCCTGGAGTGTCACGGGTTCATCGAGATTGGGAAGCGCCTCCATGAGATGTCCGTCCGCAACGAGTGGGCGGAGATGGCCGAGTTGGTCAGCGACGAAATGCTGGACGCCTTCGCCGTAAGGGGTGAATACGACGAAGTCGCCGGGAAGTTCCTCGAACGGTACGGGGGGTTGCTCGACGAGGTGAATTTCACGGTCTACACGGAGTCGCCGCCGGAAGAGGCCGAGATGCGAAAAATCATCCGGCAGTTGCAAGAGGCTTCGAAGAACTGACCCCGCACGCACCCCCGGCAGGCATTCTGCGAGGCCGGACCCGGCCCACACATGGTGGGTGGGGTAACACCTGAGCAGCAGTGCCCGGCCGCCCGAAACGGCCTCCTCTCCCCTTGGGAGAGGACCGAGGTGAGGGCAACGCCGGGGTCAGCGGGCAACATGCCCCTGGGCGAATATACTCTTGTTGCCAATAGCATCACATGGGCGAAATTGCGCGACATGTCCTTCCCTCGAACGTCTTTCCGGCGAACGCCGGAACCCAGGGAAGCGCCTGGAGTGTCCCGGCCCTCGCCGGGATGACAAACCGGGTACCGAGCCACGTGCGAGACAGTAAGCTAGATGCATGACGATAAGTCCGCGGGCGCTGCCTCTGTCAGAAAGCCCTTCAGGCGCGACAATGAGACGGATCGCACATACTGTCTGAAATGGGCGGCCTGGGAATGGTTGTATACCGTCGCTCAGTGTCGCTGCATCGGCTTGGAGGTGCGCTTGGAAGGGCTCGGTGGCCGGATCGTGGACCTGGCGGGAGTGGGCCCCGGCAACACGATCTACGTCGTGGAGGTAAAGTCCAGCCGGTCCGACTTCTCTCGCGACAACCATACGGCGAACGACCTGGCCGCGCTGGCCGCTCAGGGCCGGATTGTCGCAGGGCGCACCGAGTTGGCCCGCAAAACCCTGGTGCAGGCCACCGTCCACGCCCAGAAGGTACACCCCGGCTCCTGGCGCGAGGTTCTGGCCTACCGGCAAGCCCTGTCGGACTTCAAGAGGTTGGTTGGGAAAGAGCAGGCCTACCGAACGCGGCTGGCGACCTACAGCATCAAATTCCACGATGACCGGTTTCTCAGGATCGCCGATTACCACTACATCATCGCGCCCCGGCAAGCCGTCACCCTCCGGGGGCTGCCTCCCCAATGGAGGCTCCTGGACGATACCCCTCGGGTGGTGGTGCCGGCGCCCCGGAAGAGCGTCCGAAAGAATACCGGTATAGTGTCCAATATCCTGAGGGCAATCGCGAGAAGCGACACCACGTCCATGATGCGGGCTCAGGGTGTGATGCTTGCCGAAGGTGGCGGCGGGTTCCCCAGAGATGACGTTGAGATCGGCGAGGACGAGTCAATGGACCTGGTGGCGGACTCGGCCGAGGCCGTCCCGGATGCCCGCTCTAGCCCGGTACCGGAGTTGGGGAATGGCCTGGGTGGCCGGCAGTCGTCGCTCAGGAATTCATGAACTGGGAGACTAGCGACCCCAGGTCGAACTGTATCCGCCGGAATCCTTCGGTGAAAGGAAGCCCGGAGGCCTCGGCGTGTATCGCCGCCCTTTCGCGCACCCGTTGGATCCGAGCGGCGAGGTCACGTCCCGACATCTGACTGGCGTGCTTGCCCAAAGATTCCGCCTTCAGTTCCAGGTAGTCCATCACATCCACGAAAACGTCGGGGGTCTCGCTGCCCCACAGATAAGCCTCGGCCACCCGGTGCGGCTCCAGTCCTTCGGCATAAATCTGCTCCGGGAAATGCAGGTGGCTCCAGGCGTAGGTGAAGGCGGCATCCAGGGCCACCTGGCCGCTCA
The DNA here is from genome assembly GCA_030740155.1 of Dehalococcoidia bacterium. Taxonomy (GTDB): domain Bacteria; phylum Chloroflexota; class Dehalococcoidia; order Lucifugimonadales; family UBA3495; genus CAJWBT01. The sequence continues at coordinate 15,439 of JASLXV010000085.1, forward strand.
TCCGGTGGTCCCGGTGTGTGTGAGTATTACTGCGGTAAGGGTCGATGCACAGAATCAGATCGGGCTTGTGATGGCGGATTTCCCGGACTATCTGGCTGCGGAACAGCATGGTGTCTTCCAACCCGCCGTCGGGATGAGCCAGAAACACAACCTCTTTCACCCCCAAGGCATCCGAGGCTTCCTGCTGTTCCCGCTCGCGGATTTCCGCCAGCCGGGCCGGGGGCATCTCACGGTCCGAAGTGCCTTTGTCGCCGTTGGTACAGAGCACCACGGCCACCTCCGTACCGGCCTCTTTGATCCACTTGCCCAGAGTCCCGCCGCAGCCGCCCTCGCAGTCGTCGGGGTGGGGTGTGACCGCCATCGCCCGAAGCGGCGGGGTAGTTATTATTTCCATAAGCGGTTGTGTCCTTTCTCCGTTGCGGGTATTTGGCGAGGAGCCTGGGGGACCCTTTCTCGCAAGAAAGGGTCCCCCAGGCTCCCTCCTAAAGAACCTATTCTGGTCTGGTAAATGATAGGGGTTCTAGCTTCGCTAAGGAAGCCCCGGCTCACTCGTCGAGGGTGATGGCCCGGCCCAGGGCGGTGGCGGTGTACCGGCCGGTGCGGCCGGGCATTCGCTCCAGCCAGCGGAACTTGTCCCGGGCGGCGTTGCGGAGGGTCTGGGTGAAGCTATGGGGCTGGCGCCAGTCCGCCAGGTCGAACAGCCGCGCCAGCTCGGTGCCGTCGACGCTCTCCATGCCGAAAAACAGGCGGGCGGCCTCGGTAGCCACCACTACCCGGCGCATGTCTCCCAGCGGGTTGGCCGAGCGGCAAAACTCGGCAAAAGCCTTTTCAGTCGTGGGAGACCGGGCACTTTGTGGAGTCTCCGGCTGCTCCGAGTCCGCGGATTTATGCGGCCCTCGACGAGACGGCCGGGTACCGGAACTGGGGGCGCCGGCGGCTGGAGTTCGGCCACGGGCCGTCTCCCGAGCCGGTGGAGTTGCCAGGGTGTTGGTTTCAGGGGGCTGTGGCGGCGCCGGTGTTTCAGTTACACCGGTACCTTTTTCCAGCGGGGCCAACCGGGTGTTACCGCCGTTGGCCAACGGGGTGGAGAACATCAACTCCCGGGGGAGGTCTCTCAGTGCCAACACCACGACATCGTGTATCACCTCCGGCTCTTCCGACTCGAAGGTTATCTGGGCGGAGTTGGGAAGGGTGATAGATACCTTGACCATACTTCTCGCGGGAAACTCCGGGCAGGCTGAACGTATGGTACCCCATGGGTAACTTGTAATCAACCCGGTTCCGGTACAAGTGTACCAATGGGGTGTAAACACCCGGAGGAATCCCACGTGGTTAATGGAAGCACAATACGAATTGGAGCAAGTCCGTTGTTTCCCCCCGCCCGCAAACACCCACCGAAAGCCCGGTGCTAGATGGTCTGCTTGAGGCGGAGGGCCAGGGAGCGGGTCAGGCCGGGTACGGCGGCGATGTCATCCACCGATGCCTCTTTGATGCCCTGCAGCGAGCCAAAGCGGCGCAGCAGCATCCGCTTGCGCTTGGGGCCGATGCCCGTGACCATGTCGATGGGCGAGCGGAGACTGCTCTTGCTTCGGAGGTTCCGGTGGTAGGTGATGGCGAAACGGTGGGCTTCGTCGCGAATCCGTTGCACCAAGTACATGGCTTGCGAGTTGCGGGGCAGGACAATGGGCTCCGGCGCATACGGCAGGTACAGCCACTCGTTCTCTTTGGCCAGAGAGGCCAGGGGAATGTCGTCCAGCCCAAGCTCCAGCAACACCTCCAGGGCCGCCGAGAGCTGCCCTTTGCCGCCGTCGATGAGCAACAGGTCGGGAAGGATGCCCCACGTGTCTAGGGCCGTTTGAGCGGAGTTTCCTTCATCCCCCTGACCGGCCTTCTGCTCGGCACGCCGGACCTCTCCCAGCCGTTTCAGACGGCGCCGCAGGACCTCTCGGATGCTTTCGTAATCGTCCACCCCCGCCACCGACTTGATCTTGAACCGGCGGTAGTGGGCCGGCTTGGGTCTCCCGTTCTCGAAGACGACCATGCTGCCCACGGTGTTGGTCCCCTGGATGTGGGAAATGTCGTAGCATTCCATCCGGTAGGGGGAAGCCGGCAGGCTGAGTTCCTCCTGGAGTTCGGACATGGCCTGCTGAATGATGTCGGCATTGCCCAGCCACTTGATTCGGTGGTGATCCAAACCCTGGACGGCGTTCACGGCGACCACGTCCATCAGCTGTTTGTGCACTCCGCGTTGAGGATGGGAGAGCTTGATCGTGCCGCCGCGCAGCTCCCGCAGCCAACCGCGGATCAGCTCCTCATCTTCCAACGGATGTTGCAACATGATTTGCGGGGGGACCATGGCCGCCGATTGATAGAACTGCTTGATGAACTGGCCGAGGATCAAGTTGGGAGGGTCGTCTTCAGTTCCCTCCATGAAGAAGTGTTCCCGTCCGATGAGCTTGCCGTGGCGAACGGAGAAGACCTCCACCCAGGCCTCATTGCTCCCCTGGGCGAGCGCGACAACGTCCATATCACTAACCGGGTTGGACGCGACCTTGATGCGTTGTTCCTCGGCAACCCGGTCGACGCTGCGTATCCGGTCCCGTAGTACGGCGGCCCGCTCGAATTCCAGCTTCTCGGAGGCCTCTTGCATGTTCCGGCGCAGGTCTCCGGTGACGGTTTCGGTATCCCCTTTCATGAACAGGATGACCTGTTCGATCACCTTCGCGTACTCTTCTTGGGTGGCATAACCGGCGCAGGGAGCAACGCAGCGGTGGATGTAGTATTCCAGGCAAGGCCGGGGATCGTTACCGGTAATCACCTTGGTGCAGGAACGATAGGGGAACAGCCGCTTGATCAGGTCCATGCTCTGGCGGACGCTGCCGGCAGTGGCGAAGGGGCCGAAATACCGGGCCCCGTCATCGGCCACCCGGCGGGTGATGTAGACCCGGGGGTACTCTTCCGCGAGATCAATCTTCAAGTAGGGATAGGTCTTGTCGTCTTTGAGCCGGGCGTTGTACCGCGGCCGGTACCGCTTGATCAGGGTATTCTCGAGGATCAGCGCCTCGGATTCGGTGTCGGTGACGATGAACTCGAAGTCGTGGACGTGGCCCATCAGACGGCGAGTCTTGGGGAGTTGGCTGGCCGGGGAGCCGAAGTACGACCGGACGCGGTTGCGGAGAATGCTGGCTTTGCCCACGTACAGCACGGTGCCGCGGGCGTCTCTCATCATGTAGACGCCCGGCCGCTCTGGGGTAGCCCGCAGGCGCTGCTCAATGAGGGGTAGTGCCATCTTTAGCTTACAAGATCGTTCCCAACACTAGAATAACAACCAGCACCGATCCCGCCATTACCAGGATGCGCTTCAACTCGGCGCCGATGTAGGCTTGGGCCGGTGGGCGCTCGCCCCTCACCCGGGCGAAGGTTGACGAAGAGGGGTGCATCGCCGAACGGGGTAATGCCGGGCTGCGTACCACAGGTGCGGGGGCAGGAGCGGGCGAAGGCGAGGGGACGGGATCCACTGCATCCGGCGCCTGGAGGCCGGCATCGGTGGACGGCTCGCCGTCGGCGGTGATGGACCCTGCATCAGGCAAGGAAACCCCGCTGGGTCCCTTTTGCTGCCGTTTTCGTCTCCGGCCGAGTTGCGCCTGGCGTGACGCTACCCGGCGAGCTTTACCCGCCATGAAGCCTGGCCTCCTGATGAGCGTTGGTGGTTGCCCGGCCGGGTAAAGCGGAGCACCCGGTCTCGTTGGGCTGACAAGCTTACTATAGCAGCATTTTGTAGAAATGGGCAGCCCGCGGGAGGGTAGCAGCCACTGGTTTCCGGCCCCTGCCAGACCTCCGGAACTCCTTGGCCCGGCAATCGGCTTCCAGCGCCGCCCGAGGCCCGCGGGCCCTACGCCCGGGGATGCCTCTTTTCGTACTCTCGGTGCAGGTGGGCGCCGGTAAGGTGGGTGTAGACCTGCGTGGTGGAAATGCTGGAGTGACCCAGGAGTTCCTGCACGTGGCGCAGGGACGCGCCATTCTGGAGGAGGTGGGTAGCGAAGCTGTGCCGCAGCGTGTGGGGCGTGATGCGGTGGTTGATTCCCGCCTTCTCCCCGAAGGTCTTCATTATAGTCCAGATCCATTGGCGGGTCAGGCGCTCGCCACGGTGGTTCACAAACAGGGCAGGCTCTCCCTTCCGAGTACCAACCAGGGTGGCCCTGGCATCTTTCAGGTATCGCTTGATCTCACTCAGCGCCTTGGGGTACAGGTAGGCGATCCGCTCCTTGGAGCCCTTGCCCCAGCACCGGATGTACGACTCTTGCAGATCGATATCCTGCACGTTCAAAGACACCAGTTCGCCCACCCGGAGGCCGGTGGCGTAGAGCAGTTCCATTATTGTGGCGTCTCGCTGGCCTTCGTTGCCGCCCGCCCGGTAGGCCGTCTCCAAGAGTGAGGTTACCTCATCCTCGGAGAGGTACTTGGGAAGGGAACGGCCCACCCGCGGCGACCCCAGAGATTCCGTGGGGTCTTCGGTGATGGTGCCGTTCTCGGCGAGGTAGCCGAAAAAGGACCTGATCGCCGCTACCTTGCGGGCCGTAGTGGTATCCCGGTAGCCTTTGCGGCCCCTCAGGTTGGTGATGTAGTCGTTCAAGAGGTCCAAGCCCACCGATCCCCAGGGATATTCACCGTTGACTGCCCCGTTTGCGGCCCCGTTGGCCGCCCTGCTAGGGCGCTCTTGGAGGAATTCCCAGAACTGGGTCAGGTCGTTCCGGTAGGCTTCCGAAGTGTTGCGGGAAAAGCCTTTCTCGACGACTAGGTGCTGCAAAAAAGAGCCAATCGCCAGATCCATGTTCTGTATCCTTTCGCATTGTGCGCAATAAGATGGGATGGTGGAGCAAACCACCATGCCAATACTCGTGATGGGCAAAGTCTAGCACAAGTTCCGGAACGGCCCTTCGACAAACATGAACCAAAAAAAGCCGATTCTGCGATTTGTGGTACAGAACCGGAACACCGTGGATGTCTCGATCCATAATGCTCAATTTGCGATGAGCATGGGGGTGTTGGGGGGTTGGGGGACTCCGGTTTGCGCTCGGTGGGATCCGTGAGGGGGTTGCCCCTCCTCACGTCCGAAGGATTACATGGTGGCGTGTCTCAATTGGGTGAGCAAGGCTCCCCGAGAACGTTTTCCGGCGTCTTCTTCCGCGGTGAACGCGGTCAGCCGGTCGCCAGGACGATTGTTCCGGTGGATGAAAGGGAGCCGCCGGTGCCGTTTACGATGCTGATCTTGGCGGGCTGTGTGGGGTCGCCGCGGTGCTTCACCTGACGGTCGCCGCACTCACCACGAAGCTGCCGCACCGCCTCCACCAGCAGGAAGCTGCCGTACATGCCGGGGTGGGTGTAGGATAGCCCGCCGCCGCTGGTATTCAAGGCGAAGTCTCCCCCCGGAGCGGTGCGTTGGCCTGCCACGAAATCCGGGGATTCACCGGGACCGCAAAAGCCCAGGGCTTCCAGCGTCAGCATAACGGTATAGGTGAAGGAGTCGTAGATCATGGCCAGATCGAGGTCGGCGATGGAGACGCCTGCCCTTGCCAGCGCCTTGGGGCCGGTCTCTCTGGCGATGAGTGAGGTGAAAGACGGCATCATGCTGATCATGTTGTGGTCGTGGCTCTCGGCGGCGCTCAGCACCCAGACCGGCTGCTTCCGGCAACTGCGTGCTTTCTCGGCGGTGGTCACAATAATGGCCGCCCCAGAGTCGGTGACCAGGCAGCAATCGGGCAGGTGGAAAGGCCAGGCTACCCAGCGGGAGTTGTGGTAGTCGTCGAAGCTCATGGGCGTGTCATGCATCACGGCCTTGGGGTTGAGGTTGGCCCATTTGCGAGTGGACACGGCAATTTCGGCCATGGCCTGCCGGGTCCGGTCTTCGCCATACTCGTGCATGTACCGGGTGCAGGCCAGCGCATAGTTTATGGGCGGCCCGATCATCCCGTAGGGCGCTTCGTACTGGGAGACCGGCAAGTTGGGGTCGGCCGGCATCCCGGCCCGGGTGGACCGGCCGGCCTGCCCGTGGGTGATGAGGGCCACGTCACAATAGCCCGCCCGGATGGCGGCGACGGCGTGGGCCACGTGGATAACAAAGGAGGAGCCGCCCACCGACGTGTTGTCCGTGAACCCTGGCTGGATGCCCATATACTCGGCGGTGGCAAGGGTAGAGAAGCCGGCGGTGAGCAGCCCGTTTACGTCGCTCTTGGCGAGACCGGCGTCTGCCAGTGCGTTGTGGGCCGCTTCAGCGTGGTGTTGAAGAGACGACTTGTTGGGGACCGTTCCCATTTCATCGGACTCCGCCACACCGACGATGGCGATGTCCCGCTCCCTGGTGGCTCTCGACGTCATTTCCGGTTCCTCCCCAGAAGCTAAGCGCCGGCCATTCCGCGGCCCGGTCTGCCGGGCGCAGCCGTCGCCCGCGTTCGGACATCCTTCGGTTAGGCCAGCAACCGGACTGATGTTACACCAATTTGCCGAATCAGGCCAACCTGAACTTCTGGCCACAATATGATAAAATGATAATGAATATAGCCTTTGATGGATGCTGATTCTCGACGCGAAGTTTTAGAGGTGCGGATGCCCCGAAATTTTTGGATGATTGTCAGCAACGTGGAGAACTATCGCATCACCCACAACCTTGGGTTTACGGTACAAGGACTGAAAGCCCAACACCGGCGCAAGATGCAACGGATTGAATCAGGCGACCGGGTGCTGTTCTACGTTTCCGGCGCCCGCCACTTCGCGGCCACTGCCACGGCCACCTCCTCCTTTTTCGAGGATGAATCAGCCGTCTGGCAAAACGAGGGTTGCGCCGGTTGGCCCTACCGGATAGAGATAAAACCCGAGGTGGTGCTCGATGATGCCCAGTGCATCGACGCCAACATACTGGCGCCGCGGCTGGACTACATCAAGCGGTGGCCCCCGGAGAACTGGTACATGGCCTTCCAGGGGAACCTGCACCTGCTGCCCAAGACCGATTTCCTGCTAATCGAAGAGGAAATGCGGAAGCTCAAGTTCGGCCGGGATTACGACCGCGGCAGGGCGATCCAACCCCATCTGGCGCCCAGGAAAAAGAAGAGGAAGCGGGCCCACGGACCGTCCGCCGCACCCTCGGCGCCGGGCCCTCGGGTAGCCTAGGCTACCGAAATCCGGTGCCGGAGGCTATCCGGCAATATCAGCAGTGGTGCCCCGATGAGGGTTCGGCGTGTTCGGGCACTCCACGGGCGCCGGAAATCTCTTCAAGGACCTGATGGTCCGTCTCCAGAAGCCGCGCTCGGTCGAGGGCTTGCCGCGCCTCGGCGGTGCCGATCCGTCCCAGCGCCCAGGCTGCGTGGCCCCGCACCAGGGTTTCTCCGTTTACCAGCGCCCGGCATAGGGCGGGGACCGCCGCCGGGTCTCGCCGGTTGCCCAGGGCTACGCAGGCGTTTCGCTGGAGGCCCGCTCTCTTGGAGCGGAGGAGCGGAGTGCCCTGGAACCGGCGCCGGAACTCCTCCTCGGACATTTCCAGCAGTCCCACGAGGTCCAGGTATTCCAGCCCGGCCCGCACGAAACCCTCACCTGGCCGGCGATTGGAATCAGACGGGAAAGATTTGCGGTTGACCGGGCAAACATCCTGGCAAATATCACAACCAAAGACCCAATCTTGCATCTGGGGCCTCAGCTCCGCCGGTATGGGCCCGCGGTTTTCGATGGTCAGGTAGGAGATGCACCGGGCGTTGTCGATGGTGTACGGGGTCACGATGGCCCCCGTGAGGCAAGAGTCGATGCACCTGACGCAGGCACCGCAGCTCTTCCGTAGCGGCGGGTCGGCTTCCAACTCCAGGTCGGTGATCACCTGCCCGAGGAATACCCAGGAGCCGAGGCCGGAGGTGAGGAGGTTGGTATTCTTGCCGGTCCAGCCTAATCCGGCCCGCCGGGCAGCCGCCCGGTCCAGCATGGGGCCGTCATCCACGTACCACCGGGCCGCGATCGGTGTATCCAGCCGGGCGCTCAGGCCCTCCATGTAGGCCCGCATCCACTTCTTCATGGGCTTGTGGTAGTCGGGGCCGCGGGCGTACCGGGCTACCTTGCCCGCCGCGACTTCAGGCGGCGCAGCGGGTCCATCGGGCTGCTGGTAGTTCACCCCCAGGCAGATGATCGAGCGCGCGCCGGGGAGCAGTTCTTGAGGGCTGGTACCCCGGCGGACCCGGGCCTCGGTGTACCAAGGCAATCCGTCCATCATCCCGGCCCGCAACCGGCCCAGGGTAATGCTCCGGTCTTCGGTGAACTCCTCGGCCGAAGCCACCCGGACCAGGTCGAATCCCACCTCTAGGGCATAGCCTACCACGATGGCCTTGACTTCGGACACGGAGCTTCCCGGCGCCATTTTCAATCTCCTCCTGCGCCCGGCGATGGGTGTTGTTTCAAGAAGTCCCCGGAAATTACCTAGCCACAGAGGTACAGAGGCACGGAGGACCGAAGGACCGGAGGACCCGAGATAAATACGACGTAATAACTCTGCGTCTCTGTGCCTCTGTGGCTAACCCCTCGTTGCGTCGCTCCTGGGAGCGGTGGTTCTGATTCAAGACGCCCGGCGACGAAAGCCCTGGGTGCCCCGCTAGCGGAGGTTCTCTCCCTGGAACCGGCCTTGATACCCTTGGCTCACGGCTTGGGGAAGCCGGAAGAAGATTAGTTGGACCAACCGGGCATAGCGTTGCAGCCGGTAACCCAGGGGGTGGTGTACCACCAGTAACGCCTCGGACCGGCCATGGTATCCCGCATCCCACACCGCGGTATGGACGCTCACGCCGCTGCGCAGCAAGCTGGATCGAGGCCGCCCCAGGGCCATCAAGTCCAGGGGAAGGGTAACCACCTCGTTGAAGGTTATGCGGTAGGGTCCGGGGGGCAAGGAGAGCCAGCCATCCTGACTGAAGCCCAGGGTTTCCGTGGCCGAAATCTCCCGCTGGCCCGAGCCGGCGCCCATGCTGCCCGCCGAAACCAGATTGCCCACTTCCCGCAGAGTGAAATCGAAGCCGTTGGGCTGTAGCTGCTGCTCCAGGGAGAGGTATTCCTCGATCAAGGGAGGGGACCCCAGGACCAAACCGCCGATGGAGTCCCGGTCCAGCGGGTTGCCGGGCGCCGGCCCATCCTGAGGCCCGCCCCAGCCCGCCATTGGTAATCCTGCCATTATGTCTCCGGAACAGGCCGTGTCATTCGGTGGCCGTGGTCGAGCGGCGGTGGGGTAAGGACGCCCACGGGGAGACGTACCGCCGCACGATTTCCCCCGCACCTGAATAACGCCCGCCCGGCGGCGAACACCCGTTCTTTACTCAGGACGAGGGATGCCCGGACCTGGTCCCCGTCCGGCGAAGGTGCCGGAAACGGGGACTAATCGTGCATGAAATCCTGCACGTCCGCGGGCAGCGGGATCTCTTCCGGTTCTTCCGTGATGACCGCCTGGGTAGTCAGCAGGACACCGGCGACGCTGCAGGCGTTTTGCAAAGCGGAGCGGGTGACTTTAACCGGATCCACGATGCCCCGTTCGATCAAATTGCAGAAGTCGCCCTGCTCAGCGTCGAAGCCCCAATCCCCCTCTCCGGTGATGACACCTTCAAGTACCACCTCGCCGCGATGCCCCGCGTTACGAGCGATGAGCAGCAAGGGCGCGCTCAGAGCATTTTTCACCAGGCGGACTCCCAGGGCCTCATCGCCGGACAGCTGTTTTTCCAGCGCGTCCAGCGGGTGGGCACTCCGGATCAAAGCAACGCCGCCGCCGGGGACCACGCCTTCTTCCACCGCCGCCCGGCTGGCCGCCAGGGCGTCGTCGGTCCGGGCCTTCCGCTCTTTGACTTCCGGCTCGGTGGCCCCGCCGACTTTCACCACGGCCACGCCTCCGGCCAAAGCCGCCTTGCGCTCCTCGAGCTTCTCCCGGTCGTAATCAGAGGTGGTCTCCTCGATCTGTGCCCGAAGCTGGTCTACCCGATCTTTGATGCCCTGTTCGGTCCCCCGGCCCTCGACGACGGTCGACTCATCTTTCAGGACTATAGTGCGACGCGCCGAGCCCAGGTGGCTGATCTCGACACTGTCCAGCTTCAAACCAACGTCGCCGCTGATGACTGTGGCCCCGGTGACTATGGCCATGTCTTCCAGGAGGGCCTTGCGCCGTTCCCCGAAACCGGGCGCCTTGATCGCCACGCAGGGAAGAGTGCCCCGTAACTTGTTCACGACCAGGGTCGCCAGCGCCTCCCCGTCCACGTCTTCGGCGACGATAACCAGGGGCCGCCGCCCGGCCTCGATCACCTTCTCCATCACGGGCACGATCTCATTCGCCGCGCTGATTTTCTGGTCGGTGATCAAGAAGTAGGGGTCGTCCAGGGTCACTTCCATGCGTTGGGCGTCGGTCACGAAATGGGGGGAAAGGTATCCCCGGTCCAGCCGAACCCCTTCCACGACCTCCAGCTCGTCCGTTAGCGTCTGGGACTCTTCGACAGTGATCACCCCGTCCCGGCCCACTTTGTCCATGGCGTCGGCCAGAAGGCCGGCAATGGCTTCTTCGTGGGCGGAGAGAGCCGCAACCCGGGCAATCTGGTCGCGGCTTTCCACCGGAGTGGCCATCTTCTTCAGCTCTTCCACCACCAAGGTCACGGCTTTGGCGATGCCGGCCTTCATGGAAATGCCATTGGCCCCGGCGGCCACGTTCTGGAAGCCGGAGCGGGCGATCGCTTGGGCCAGCACTACCGATGTGGTGGTGCCATCGCCCACCTTGTCGTTGGTCTTGGAGGCTGCCTCTTTAACCAGTTGGGCGCCCATATTCTCGTAGGGGTCAGGAAGCTCAACCTCCTTGGCGATGGTCACGCCGTCGCTGCAGACCAGTGGCAGGCCGAACATCCGGTTCAATAAAACGTTGCGGCCGCTGGGACCCAGTGTCAACCCCACCACGCGGCACAACTGGTCAACGCCATGCATCAGGCTGGTACGGGCATCTGCATCGAAGGTTAGCTGCTTGTCCGCCATAAATGTCTCCTCATTCCGGTGCTACTGCCAACGGCCGGCTCGGCGACGGTTGGCTGATCCAATATACAAATATGCGATAGTGGAGGCAGGTTGTCAACTGTTCCGGTTTTGCCGGCATCTCCGGAAGATGTGAACCGAGGGCTCAGACAGCTTGAAACGACCCGCTGAGCGGCGGCCCCCAGAGTTCGACCCCTTCACGGCCGTCGGCCTCGGCGGCCAGCTTTGCGATGGTGACCCCCAAGGCCGGGTGGATTACACCTGGGGCCAGCTCCGCCAGCGGCGCCAGGGCAAACGCCCGCTGGTGGAGACGGGGGTGGGGTATTTGCAACCCCGGCAGGTCGATCGCGCTGTCGCCGTACAAAAGAATGTCCACGTCGATCAGACGAGGGCCGTTGCGGAACCCTCGTTGCCGGCCCATCGTCACCTCCAGCCCTTTCACCGATTCCAGTAAATGGCTGGGAGACAGAGTCGTCCGTATCTCCAGCACGCAGTTCAAGAAGTTTGGCTGGCAGGTGTATCCCCACGGAGCCGTTTCGTAGACGGACGAGGCCCGGAGCAGGGCGACCCCTCCCCCGGCGGCCCTCCGGCCACGGTGTTGACCGGCCCGGTCCCCGCCAAGGCGGGAGACGGCCTCCGCCAGATTCCGGTCCCTTTGGCCCAGGTTGGAGCCCAGGCCCAAATAGGCGGTTACTGGATCCAACCGGTGGGCCTCCAGCCGCGGACGATGGCGTCGCTCATCTTGCACACCCGGGCCATCTCCTTGACATCGTGGACCCGGATAATATCCGCTCCGCCCGCGATGGCCAGCGCCACGGTGGCGGCGGTGCCTTCGATTCGCTGGTCCGGCGGCAGGTCTAGCACCAGGCCGATGGTGGACTTCCGCGAGGTGCCCACCAGCAGCGGGTAGCCGAGCCCTTTGAACTCGTTTAGCCTGCGGAGCACCTCCAGGTTCTGGTCCGGCGTCTTGCCGAAGCCAATTCCAGGATCCAAGATGATGTTTCTCTCAGGCACTCCAGCTTCCCTCGCCAGCCGCGCGCCGTGGGACAGGCTGGCGAAAATGTCAGGCAGCAGGTCCCGGTAAAGGTGGTCCTTCTGGTTGTGCATTAGAATAAGAAGTGCGCCGGATTCAGCCGCCACCCGGGCCAGGACGGGGTCTGCCTGAAGTCCCCAAATATCATTTATGACCGTGGCTCCGGCCTCGACGGCCCGGAGGGCAACCTGAGACTTGTAGGTGTCCACGCTGATGGGGATGCTCACCCGCGGCGCGATGGCCTCCAGGGCGGGCAACAGCCGCTCCAGCTCCTCGGCCCCGCTCACGGGAACGGACCCGGGGCGGGTGGACTCGGCGCCCACGTCCAGGAAATCAGCCCCCTCGGCTTCGAACCGGAGCGCCTGCTCGACGATGGCCGGTATATCCGAGCCCAGGCCGTCCCCGGAAAAAGAATCGGGGGTAACGTTGATGACCCCCATCACGTAGGTACGGGTCCCCCACGCCAGGGCGTCGCCGTTGGCCACGGTCAGGCCGGTGCGGGCGGTTGATTCAATCATTGGGGCACAGCCTCGGGGGCCAGGTAGGCGGCAGGGACCGATTCGGGAAAGTTAACCGGGACCGCGGTTACCGGACCAAGTGCACATTGCTGAGTCACACTGGGGATTGGCCACGAGTGGATGGCCCCCCCCAAATGCAGGGCCGGCATCAAATTGGTCTCAGGGGTGGTGGCGTGGCGCCACTCGAAGCCAACCCCTCATACACCATTCTAGCACCCCCACTTTCACCTTGCATGGGCCAAAGGCCGTCTGCTAGGATGAACCCGAGTTTCATAGGCGAACCGAACCAAGGCTTGGGCCGGACTCGATCGGCGTAGCCTGGGCTAGACCCCGAGGGGAGGGGTAGTGACAGCACGGAGAAAGTTGATCGACGGTAAGCTCGACGTTCTGGCAGCGATGCGCCAGGAGTCCAGCAAGGGTGGCGGCCAGAGGCGCATCGACCAGCAGCATGACCGGGGAAAGCTAACCGCGCGAGAGCGGCTGGCGCTGCTGATGGACGAAGGGTCGTTCCAGGAGATGGACGCCTTCGTGACCCACCGGACCACCGATTTCGGCCTCGCCGACCAAAAGTTTCTGGGCGACGCCGTCGTCACGGGACACGGCAAGGTGGAGGGCCGGCAGGTGTTCGCCTTCGCCCAAGACTTCACCGTTTTCGGCGGCTCCCTCTCCGAAGTGGTGAGCCAAAAGATCTGCAAGGTGATGGACCTGGCGGCCAAGACTGGGTGCCCGGTTGTCGGCGTCGCCGACTCGGGGGGAGCCCGGATACAGGAAGGAGCCTTAAGCCTGGCCGCCTACGGTGATATCTTCCTGCGAAATACTCTGTTCTCCGGTGTGGTGCCCCAGATCTCGGTGATCCTCGGCCCGGCGGCGGGGGGCGCCGTCTATTCCCCGGCAATAACCGACTTTATCTTCATGGTGAAGGGCACGGGTCAGATGTACATCACGGGCCCCGATGTGATCAAGGCGGTTACCGGCGAGGAAGTCACCCACGAGGAACTCGGTGGGGCGGTCAGCCATGCCACCCGCAGTGGGGTCGCCCACTTCATCTACGAAAGTGAGGAAGAGTGTTTGGCCGAGGTGCGGCGCTTGTTGGGCTACCTGCCTTCCAACAACCTGGAGGACCCACCGGCGGCGGCCACCGGTGACTCGCCTACCCGTGTCGACCCCGACCTTCGATACATTGTGCCCGACGATTCAAACCGTGGCTACGACATGCGGGACATTATCTACCGGCTGGTGGATGATGAAGAGTTCATGGAGGTCCACCAGAACTTCGCCCCGAACGTGGTCGTGGGGTTTGGCCGAATAAACCGCCGGACGGTGGGCTTTGTGGGCAACCAGCCGGCGCACCTGGCCGGAGTGCTGGACATCGACGCCTCGACCAAGGCCGCCCGGTTCGTCCGGTTCTGCGACTGCTTCAATATTCCCCTGGTTACCCTGGTGGACGTGCCCGGCTTCATGCCTGGGGTGGAGCAGGAGTACGGCGGGATTATCCGCCACGGGGCCAAGCTGATCTTCGCCTACGCCGAGGCCACCGTTCCCAAGGTCGCGGTCATCACCCGCAAGGCCTACGGCGGGGCCTACATCGTGATGAGCAGCAAGCACCTGCGGTCCGACATGAACCTGGCCTGGCCCTCGGCGGAACTAGCGGTGATGGGCGCCGATGGCGCGGTTAACATAATCTATCGAGAGCAGATCGCCGAAGCTAAGAAACCTCAAAAGGTGAGAGATAACCTGATCGCCGAGTACCAGGAGAAATTCACCAACCCGTACATCGCCGCCAACCGAGGCTTCTTGGACGACGTCATTGACCCGGCCGATACCCGAGCCCGGATTATCACAGCCCTCCAGATGCTCGAAAACAAGCGGGACAGCCTCCCATCCAAGAAGCACGGCAACATCCCACTGTAGCGGCCATCGGCCGGCAGCCGGCTTGCTGATCGCTGGATTCGGGAGCGGTCCGGGAAAGGGGCTCATGACTTCATCCCAATCGTTGTTCGAGCATGAGGGCCGGCGCCGAGTCGAGCAGGAAGCCCCGCTGGCGGACCGGATGCGGCCCCGCACCTTCGAGGAATTCGTCGGCCAGGAGCATATCGTCGGGCTGGACCGGGTCCTCCGGCGGGCCATCGCCGCCGGGCGGGTGCCCTCCTTCATCCTGTGGGGGCCTCCCGGCAGCGGCAAGACCACCTTGGCCCGCCTGGTGGCCGGAGTCGCCGACGCCCACTTCGAGTCCGTCAGCGCCGTCACCTCCGGCGTAGCCGATCTTCGCCGAACGGCGGCCGAGGCCAGAGAGCGCCAGGGCATGTACGGCCGGCGGACCATACTATTCGTCGACGAGATTCACTGGTTCAACAAGTCCCAGCAGGACGTCATTCTGCCCCACGTGGAAGACGGCACCGTGACCTTCATTGGCGCCACCACGGAAAACCCCTCGTTCGAAGTCATCGGGCCCCTGCTGTCCCGCTCCAGGGTCTTCACGTTGGAGACCCTGGCCCCTGAGCATGTCGACACCATCATCCGCCGGGCGCTTCCCGACGAAGAACGCGGGCTGGGGGTGCTGAAGGTGGAGCTGGAGGAGGCAGCCCGGGAGCACTTGGTTAACATGGCCGGCGGTGATGCCCGGGTGGCCCTGAATGCCCTGGAGACCGCGGCCCACGCCGCTGTGCCCGACGCCGGGGGCCGCCGCCGCATCGACCTGGATGCCATCGCCGACGCCTTGCAGCGGCGCTCGCCGATGTACGACAAGGCGGGTGAAGGTCACTACGACACCATCTCGGCCTTTATCAAGTCGGTTCGCGGCTCGTCGCCCGACGGCGCCCTCTATTGGCTGGCCCGGATGATTCAGGCCGGAGAGGACCCGATGTTCATCGCTCGCCGCCTGGTGGTCCTGGCCGCGGAGGACATCGGCCTGGCCCGGCCGGCGGCCCTGACCGTGGCGGTGGCGGCCCAACAGGCGGTGCATTTTCTGGGGATGCCCGAGGGACGCATCCCCCTGGCCGAGGCCACGGTCTACCTGGCCACCGCACCCAAAAGCAACTCGGCCTACGTGGCCATTGACCGGGCGCTCCAAGACGCCAAAGAGCGCGCCAACGAGCCGGTGCCACTGCACCTGCGTAACGCCGTCACCGGACTGATGCGGCAGTTGGGGTACGGCCAGGACTACAAGTACTCCCACGACTACCCGGGGCACTTCGTGGAGCAGGAGTTTCTTCCCCCGGCCCTCAAAGACCGCCGGTACTACCGGCCGACCCAGGAAGGTTCGGAAAAGGAGATCGCCGAACGGATGAAAAGATGGTGGGGGGAAGACCGGGAGCCCGGCCAGAACGGGTAGGGGCGGCTCGCGGTCCGGCCCCATGAGCCGATCCGGACCTGCCGCAGCTCAAGATGAATCACGGCGTCGTGTAGACGTCAATCTTCTGTTCCACGTCCAAATCCAGCTGCCCCCGCCGGTCCAGGATCCCCTTGACGCGCCAGACCACCAGGGTATCGTGGATTTCCGTGCCGGGCCGCAGGTGACGGGCGGCTCTAAACCGCTGAAGCCACGGGAGAAACCCGCCCTCCAGCGCTCAATGCCGGTCTTTCGGGCAGCATAGCAAAAGGAAGCCGGGATGGGAATCGGCGGCAGGGGGGCCCGAGTACAGGAGGCCAGGACCGGCGTACAAACAGGAGCCGCCTCGACGACTCGCCGAGGCGGCATATTGCGAGAACGCCAGCACCAACGCCGGTCCGGCGAGAGCAAGGGACAGGCGAAACCGTCAGGCAGCCAGAAGGTTTCGCCGTAAGACTCGCGGAGTTTGGGTCAGCTGTGCGCCAGTTCCATGGCCGGGCCGGTTTCAACCATCTTCCCGGTGACCAGGAAGATAACCCGTTCGGCGATGTTGGTCGCCCGGTCGGCGATGCGTTCCAGGTCGTGAGCCACCCAGAGCAGGTAGGTGGCCCGCTGTATGGTCTCTGGGTCTTCCCTCATGAGTATCAGCAAGTCCTGGTGGACCCGATCGTACAGTTCATCCACCTGATCGTCGGCCTGGCACACGTGGTGGGCCTTGACGATGTCCCGGTCGAGCAGGGCATCCATGCTGTCGCGCAACATCTGGGTGGATTTTTCCGCCATGAGCGGAATGTCGATGAGCGGCTTGACCGGTGGGGCGCCCCCCATCAACAGGCTTATCTTGGCGATGCCCTCGGCGTAATCCCCCATCCGTTCCAGCTCCACCACAATGTGAAGCAAAGAGATTATGGTCCTCAGGTCCCGGGCCATGGGCTGCTGGGTGGCGATCAGGTCGATACACCGGTCTTCGACCTCGAAGCGTTTCTGGTCGATGTAGTCGTCCTGCTCGACCACCTGCCTTGAAGCGTCCATGTCCCGCCGCTTCAAGGCATCCACCGCCTGGTGAATGGCCTTTTCCACGATCCCGGACAGGACGACCACGTCCTGTTGGAGTGAGCTAAGCTGGTGGTCCAAGTCTACCCTGGCCATAATCCCCCCTTCCTCCCGAGGAACATTCGCATATATCTCGAGTGTGCTCTGGAGCATTCACCGGCGCGCTTCCACTGGCTGGCTCGGCGCCTCGAATGCACCCCTGGTGTGCGCCGCGATGAGATGAGCCGGATTCTACAACGGGGCGGGCCTCGATCCCCCCGCGTTCAGATTTACCGCAACCATCTTGAAATCGGTCTTCGATCGTGGAGTGATCCGGGAAAGCCCTTCAGTTGCGCTTGGTGGGATGCTTTCGGACACCCGGATCTACTTCTTCGTTTCCGAGGCAGTGATCGGGTGATCTGTTGACTGGCCCATATCTAATATCGGCATTCCCGCCCCGATACAAACCTTTGCCGCCGCGATATCCAGCACCCACCGGCCCGTGGGACGCGCCATTGCAGTTTCTGAGCTGGATCCTTAACTGCGGCGCTCGGTCGCCTCGATCGCACCTGTAGGCGTCCTCCGCACCCCGATGTCACCTCGTGCCCCACACTTACCACACCATCAACTCCGCTGTACAGGCGGACCGGCGCGCAGCGCCTGGTAAAGGCGCAATTATTGCATATATTGGTGAAGATGCCTAAAAGTGCATAACGCAAAGAGCCAGTTGATGCAGCCAGTTAGGAAGCCCGAGTGGCCCCGCGGCACATAGCCTTTCGGGGCCGGCCGGCCTTTGCCTGATTACCGCCACACCGAGAAGCGAAGCGACGAAGGGTTCGCCACGGAGGCACAGAGGCACAGAGACGCAGATCAATCAAGTCCTATCAATCTCCGGCCCTCCGTACCTCTGTGCCTCTGTGGCTAATTCACTTCCGGGCAGCTGATTGGGCAGGCGCCGCCAGGAACAGCCTTGCTTCAAATAGGCGTCAACGGTGTGGAGCGCTGACCGGGCTTGCGCAAGACGCTTCGTTCCGCGCGAAGAGAGAGATCTCCTGGATGCGATTGACAGGCAAGGCGGCCGGGTATAGGGTCTGACACGGGCTTGACCCCGTGGCCAGAGGCCCTCGGGTTGGGCGCCGGACTGACCAAAATGGAGAGATTCGGAGGGAGCACCCCCATGAAAGCCCAACGGTTTGAAAGCAACCCAATCATCAGTCTTGAATCGGGCGACGACCTTGGAGGAAACATCAACGGGCCCTCGCTCATCCTGGCCCCCTCTTGGCTGGAGAACCCGCTCGGCAAGTATTACCTCTACTTTGCCCACCACAAGGGCTCCTACATCCGCCTCGCTTATGCCGACGACCTGAAAGGCCCTTGGCGGGTCCATGAACCGGGAACGCTGCGTCTCGAGGACTCTCACTGTTACAACCATATCGCCTCTCCCGACGTTCATGTGGACAATGAGAAGCGCGAGATACGCATGTACTACCACGGGTGGGTGGCGGAGCGTGACCAGAAATCCAAGGTTGCCCTCTCCAAGGACGGCATCGCTTTTACCGCGTTCCCGGAGGTCCTCGGCGAGCCGTATCTCAGGGTCTTCAACTGGGGCGGGTACCACTACGCGCTGGGAATGCCCGGCGTGTTCTACCGGTCGAAAGACGGGCTAACCGGGTTCGAGGAGGGACCGACTCTCTTCACTGAGGATATGCGGCACGCGGCGTTCCGCTTGGAAGGCGACACCCTCGAGGTCTATTATTCGAACGCGTTCGATTGTCCCGAGCAGATTCTCCTGGCGACCATTGATCTGACGCCGGACTGGGCGGAGTGGAAGGAATCCCCTCCGGTCACCGTACTGGAGCCGGAGACGGAGTACGAGGGCGCCGGGATGCCGTTGGAGCCGTCGGCCCGGGGATTGATCATGGGGAAGGTGCGCCAGGTCCGGGACCCGGGGATATTCCGTGAAGGGAATGACTCTTACTTGCTGTACTCGGTGGCCGGAGAGTACGGGCTCGCCATCGCGAAGCTGCTCCCTGCCTAGCCTGGGCGGCCGTGGATCAGTTCTCGCTCCCCCGGCCCTAACCCTCTGCCGCCTTCAGCACCATCTTTTCGTCCAGCTCCACGCCCAGGCCGGGGCCTGAGGGCACTTCCAAGTAACTGCCCTTGACCTCCAGCGGCGTTTTGAGGATTGGCCACTTGTCGCGAATGGAGATGGGTTCGATGTTGTACTCTTGGGCGTAGGGGATTTGCGGGTAGGCGGCGCAGACGTGTAGATGCGCCACCGCGCTGATTGTCGGCTGGGTGTTATGGATAGTGATGGGCTTGCCGAAGGACGAAGCCAACGCCGCGATCCTCTGAAACTCGGTAAAGCCGGGTACCTTGACGATGTCTGGCTGGATGATGTCCACGCGCCCCTGGAGGATCAGGTCCCGGTACTGCCAGTGGGTGAAGATCATCTCCCCGGATGCGATGGGAATGTCCAGGGCATCGGCGACGGTGGCCAGCCCCTCCAGGTCGTAGAAGGGACGCGGCTCCTCGAAGTGGAAAACCCCCAGTTGCTCCAGGGCCCGGCCGATGCTGATGGCGTGGTGGGTGGAGAAAGCGCCGTTCACGTCCACCAGGATCTCGATCCCGTCGCCTACGGCGGCCCGCACCTCCCGCACCGTGTCTATGGTTTGGTCGGCGGGGTCGTCGATGGATCCTGGGACCGCGCTGTGGAGCTTGTACCCGGTATACCCGGCGTCGACAAAGGAGGCCGCCCGGCGGGCCTCTTCAACGGGGGTCATATCCCGGCGCATGGAGCTGGCATACATTCTTACACTGTCCCGCACCTTGCCGCCCAGCAGCTGATAAATGGGAAGGCCCAGGGCCTTGCCTTTGAGGTCCCAAATGGCGATGTCCAGCCCGGCAATGGCGCAGAAGATCGCGCCCCCCATCTCCACCGCCGATCCGGCCCGGACCATATCCCTCCAGCGCAACTCGGTGTCGAGCGGGTCTTTGCCCTGTAACACCGGTTTGAAGATGCGGTCCACCTGCATCTTGATGAGATCAGGCTGGCGCCGGAAACACTCCCCGATCCCCACCAGACCCTCGTCGGTGTAGATTCGGACGAGGGGGAATTGCCGGTCCAACACCAGGCACTCTACATCGGTGATCTTCATCCTCTTCTTCTCCTCATCTCCGGGGCGCCGGCCTAATGGCGCCGCCTGGCCCGTCGCCGAACCGGCGATCGTGATGGCAGGCCTCACCGCAGGTTCGAACGCCTCTCCCCGGCTGCCTAGGCCGGGTCCCGCCACGGCGACGGTACCTGGCGGTAGGTCCCCGGCATCTGCTCGGCCACCAGCAGCCGGAGGGGCTCGTTACCCGGGTTGGCCAGGCTATGGCGGGCCCCGGACGGAACAAAGACCAGGTCTCCGGTTCCCATCTCCAGGGTCGTGTCTTCAACGGTCTGCAGGCCCGTCCCGTTCAGGCAGTAGCGCACGGACTCGCCATGGCTGTGACTGGTAGAGTCCTGGTAATGCGCCGGTACTACCCGAATAGAAACTTGGAGGGTGAAGATGTTGAACCCCAGCTCCGGCGCCACCAGGGGGACCGGCTGAGAGGCGGCGTTCACTTCCCAAGGGATATCACGCCAGTGTACGACGTAGCGAGTCTGCTGCCGCCGCCGGTTGAACTCATCGTCCAAGACCCCCAGCTGATGAAGGAAATGCTGTCGGCGTGAGTACAGGGTCGCGGAGTCCATCGCGGCCGGGTCTTCCTCCGCCGCCGAAGCCAGGAAGCTAGCCAAGCTGCTGCCGCCGAGGTCTGAGGCATGATACTGCCAGGGCGCGGGAACCGGGAGGTGAGTACCCGGCAACTGGTGGAAGGCGATGAACACCATGGGCTCCTGACCGGTGTTCTCCGTCCCATGCCAGATGTTGGCCGGGATGAAGGCCAGGTCCCCCGCCTCCACCTGGTACTCCTCTTGCCCGATGATCTCCTTTCCCTTGCCGTGAAGGTAATACTTTACCGCGTCCCCGTGGGTATGATATGCGCCCTCCACGCCACCACCGCCGATCTCCCGCTGGAAAACCCGAAAGGTGTGGATGTTGAAACCCAGCTTCGGAGAGATGATGCGGGCCAGGCGGTGCCCTTCCTGCTGAGTCGGGTGTACCGCCGAGGCGGATTCCCACCGGATGTCGGCTGCTCGGGCCAGCAGCCGGTTCTCCCGGCGTCTCCGATCGAACTCCTCTTCGATGCGGCCAAACCGTTGGAGGATCGAGTCGCGTCTCTGGGCCAATTGGTCCGGACTCAGGGCATCCAATTCATCTGGCATCGGCACACTCCTTGGTCTAGAGTCAAGGCGTGGTTCGTGAAGACTGTTTCCAAAAAGTAGCACCTAAATTTGAAACTTGGATACGCGATTACCCCCGCTCTCCTTCTCCCAACGTGGCAATACCGGAGCGCCGGGGCCGTTGCCGCTACCCGGCGGAATAGGTATACCAGGTACGATTCCCGAAAGCGGCGAGCCGCCCCCGATCCCCTTCATTCAGGAGAGGGGCGGAAGCACGACGCCCGTCCCCGGCGGCAGGTCCCACGCTTCATCTTGCAGGCCGCGGATGAAGTCGATCTGGCCGTGGTGGTTGTTCTTGTGGGTCACGAGATGACGCAGCGCCGAGGCCACCGTGTGCTCCGGCCGCGACGGGTCGGGCGCGATGTCGAGTCCGTCGGCGGTCAGCGTGGCGAGGTAATCCATGGTTTGCTGGTAAGCGGCCTTGGCGAAGTCCGTCAGGACCGAAAGATTCGGAATCGGCAGGCTTCTCAGTCCCATCCTATCGCCGGGGGCGGGCGCGTCCACCGGCTGGCCGAACTTCTTGTGCCAGCCCTCTGAAACCCAGAGCGCGGCTGGCCCGCCCCGGAGGGAGGAGGTCCGCCGGTCTTCTCCGCGGGCCACGTGCCACAGGATCCACCCGATGTTGTTGGAGGTGGGGCCGGGACGCCAGAGAACCTGTTCTTGGGTCAGGCCCTCGCAGGTGGCGAGCAGGCGCAGTTGGACTTGCCTCAAGCTTTGGGTGATGAAGTTCACGGCATCCATGTCGGCCTCCACGGCGTTTTCTCGGTTCCCCGAGGATTTTCGCCTGCCACCCGAGAGGGCGGGTTCGGCGTGTTTGGCGCAATTGTAACCCCAAAGCGGCCCCAAGGGTATGCCTGGCGGGCGGGCCCGCCCCCCAGCCGGCTACCTTACTGCGCTCCGAGTCTGGGATCATTCCCGGGAGAATGGGGCATCGCCGGTCCGGTTTTCGGTAAACCGGGCCGCCCACATGCACCCCACGGCCAGTAAGCCCAGCGAAATGGCCAGGGGAAAGGCCACCGTGTAGTCGCCCTGGGCGTCGAACAGAACACCTCCGATGACCGGGCCGGCCATGATGCCGATGCCCCGTCCCAGGTGCACCAGGCCCATCACCGAACCAAGGGTTCCGGCCGGGAACAGGTCGGCGGCTTTGGCGCTCACCATCAGCCCTCCGATTCCGTCACTGAGCCCCAGCAGTCCGGCGAAAAGAATAATCGGCCATAAGCTCTGCCCATCTCCCAGCATGTAGATGGTCACCATGGCGAGGACGTGCATTCCTTGCCCGGCGGTGTAGATTGATTCACGGCCGGCATGGTCGGAGAGGGCTCCGGTGACCGGCCTGCCCACCAGCCCCACGAGTCCGGCGCTGGCTATCGCGGTGGCGGCGGTGAGCGGGCTGTACCCCGCCGCCAGCAGGAACGCGACCAGGTGGACCCGGATCAACTGGCGGCCCAGTGTGGCCAGTAGGCGAGTCAACACCAGGAACCATAGCGGAGGCCCCAGGAGAACGGCTCGCCAGAGAGATGGACCGGAGGCTGGTGCGGGGCCGGCAACTCCGGCCGCGGCGGTGGAGGCGCCGGGAGTGATCACCGGCCCGGGCTCCGCGGTGGTGTGACTGCCGGGAGGGCGCCTCTGGAATAGGAAATTGGCCGGCGTAACCAACGTGAAAAACAGGATCCCCAGGACCCAAAAGGCGTCCTTCCAGCCGATTGCGGAGATGAGCAGCTGGGCCACCGGCAGGAAGACCAGTGAGCCCAACGGGTTGCCCGCGTCGGCCAACCCGAGAATGCGGCCTCGGGCGTTGGGAAACCATGGAGCCAGGTTGGCGGTGGTGGTAAACGAAGAGACCATGCTTTCGCCCAGGGTCGCGAGCACGCTGTAGAAGATCAGCAGGTGCCACAGCTCGGTCCCGAAACTGCTGGAGAGGTAGCCTGCCAGTATGAGGACCCCGCCGGCGGCGAAAAAGTAGCGAGGCCCCAGCCGGTCCAGGAGGGCGCCCAAGGCCGGAGCGCCAAGGCCGCTGACCAGACCGGCCACGGAAAATATGCTCGAAGTGGTGGTGGCGCTCCATTGGAAGCTGTCCCGCAGGGCCACGTAAATCACGGGTACGGTATTCTTGATCCCGCCTTCCACGAAAAGGTTCGAAAAGCTCAGCCCGAATATTGCCCACCCGTAGTGGCGACTAACCGTGGTTGTGTCCGCGCGACTCTCCAACAGACGAAACCGCCTCATCTCCGGTTATGGGTGTGTTTCAACAGAAGGACTGGCCTTCGCCGGTTCCGGTGTGCCCCCAAGAAGCTCCATCGGCGCCAATCGGCCAAGGGGTTGGAACTGCCCGCGGCAAGCCTCTGGGGCTGGTGCTATGCCTCGACCTCCACCACCATTTCAATCTCCACGGGTATTCCGTAGGGCAGGCCGGCCATGCCCACGGCCGAGCGGGCGTGACGGCCGGCTTCCCCGTACAAGTTGACCAGCAGGTCGGACGCGCCATTGGCGACCTTGGGCGGATCTACGAAGTCGGGAACGCAGTTTATCATGCACAGGAGTTTGACGATCCGCTTGACCTTGTCCAGGTCGCCTATCTCCCCCTTGAGGGAGGTTAGAAGGTTCAACATGGTCTGCCGGGCGCAGTCGTAGCCCTGTTCGATGGAGACGCCGGAACCCAGCTTTCCTTGGAACAGAAACCCGCCGCCGGGGATACTCGGCCCTTGTCCCGACAGGAAAATGAGGTTGCCGGTCCGGACCGCCGGGACATAGATTCCGGCCGGTGACGGCGGCGGAGGCAACTCGTATCCCAATTCACGAATCTTCTTCTCAATCTCCACGTTAGACTCCCTCCATAAGAAAAGTTCGCCCAAACCCGGTCGATCTGATGCACATTGCATTTTGCCGTGGTTGCGATCCAGGATCATAGCCGGTCAGGCGCCGATCATTCTCGGCGGATAGCGCCAGACGGATAGCATAGGTGGATCGGGGTCCCCGATCATGTTCGGCCGATCAGAGGAGAGTCATCGGCGGTTCGGAAGAGAACCGTGAGGTATCCGCTATCCAGGAATTCAATCTGGACGTGCCGGCTGGAGCTACCGCCGATTTCAGGAGGCCGGTTCGCCCTCGCGAACAAACATCCGGGGAGAGCGAGTGTCGAGGCAACTGCCCGCTCCGCGGGCGGAATTTGGCGCCCCGGTAACCGTTCTCCATGTGGGCCAGGCCGCCGCTCAGGAGCCTCCCAGCGCCCGGATCAGCTCCTCCGACGTGATTACGTCGGCCTGCCGGGGAAGGATACGCTGGGTCAGGAAGTCGTGGACCTCAGGGTCCGAGTCCCAGCAGCAGTCCTCGACGACGAGGAGACGGTAGTCCAGATCGGCGGCGAATCGCGCGGTGGACAGAACCACGCCGCCGGTGGCGTAGCCCGTGATGATCAGCGTTTCAATGTCGTTAGCCCGCAGGACCACGTCTAATCCGGTGCCGTACAGCGCGTTGACCCGGTGCTTGCCGACCACTATCTCCCCTTCCGCGGGTCTCAGCGAGGGGTGAATCAGCTTCAACGGGTCGCCCGCCGCCGGCTGGCCCGAGGTTTTGCGCTGGCGGAAGATCTTGTTCCGGTCGCTGATTTCCGGGTAGCCGGGCCGGAACACGGTGGCGCTGTAACAAACCAGAATTCCGGCATCCCGGGCCGCCTTCAGCACGGTCTGGGCTTTCTCCAGCACCTTCCGCTCCACCGCGTGGGAAAGGTTGAGTATCATGTCCTCGTAAAAGTCGCCCATGAGTATGGCGGTCTTACCCAAGTCCAGGGATACTTCAGCCATTGCGAGCCTCCTAAACAGCCTTCAGCTATCAGCCCTCAGCCAAGCTGACTGCTGAAAAGATCAGATTGGCACATCCACGTCCATCAGGGGCCCGTGCTGCTGGGCGCCGTAGACGTCGGAGTCTTCGACCGCGCCGGAGCCGTGGAGCCGGGGGATAGTGGCTTTGATGGCGTTGGCCGGCGGGAACTCCACCAGCAGAACGTCCTTCTCCCCCACGCTGTAAAGCCGGGAGATGAGCCCCTTGTTGATCACCCCGGAGGAGCGCACCTTCTCGAAGGTCTCCTTGTCGGGAAACACCATGTCCAGGGTAAGCAGAAAGGGGTTGGCGTTTTTGCTGCGGCAGATCACGGCCAGGTCGCGAATCCTAGTCATATCACGCACTCGGGGTTGATTTGGGCAGTCAGTCCTCGGTTCGGTTGACCGCTTATACCGTGACGTATTCTATGGGAAACATCTCGAGGGGGTCGTCCGGTTGCACCGCGTGCAGGATGTTGAACTCGTAGACCGGGCCCACGGGGATGTCCGAAGGGGAATAGGGGTAGGTCAGGCAGCCCTCATCGCAGAGCTTGCCCTCGTAATGAAGATTCTTGCTTGCCTGGCGGGCCAGTCCCAGGATCTCGTTGGCCAGGTCTTGGGTCGGGGCTACCGCCTCCATGATGACCCCCAGTTCGTGGGCCAGCACTTCCTTGACTGGCTCCCGCTCCCCCATCACGGCGTTCTTGCCGATGACGCGGAACACCAACTTGTAGTCGTTGGGGCCGACGCCCATGCCGTCCACCCGGCGGGTGACCAAGGACCGCACGTCGGCCAAATAGCTGTCGATGCACTGCACCAGCACCGGGTCGCGGGTATAGGAGATGCAGATGCACCGGTAGCCCACCAGTTCCACCCCTTCCAGCCGGATGGTGTACTTTTCTCGAGGGAGGAACCGGGCGCCGGTTATCTTCACCGTCCGGCCGTCCACGGCCTCGCAGTTCAGATCGCTGAGGTCCAGGACCCCCGACGGCTCGGTGTGATAGAGGGGTGTCTCATTCTCGTGCAAGAAAAAGGTGGAAACGCTGAGAGGGGTGCACGAAAGACCGGGATGGTTCGGCTCCACCACGATGTGGTCCTCCCGCAGGGTGACGGTGATGCCTTCGCTGCCGTACTTCTGCCGGGGGACGGCGCAGGCCGCGCCGCACTCCAGCAGCTTGCCCGCCACCCAGCCCAGGGCGGGGTCGAACTCCTCTTTGATGGGTAGCGCGGCGAAAATGGCGGCGTCATCGGACCGCCCGCACAGGATCACCTGGGCCCCCTCGCCCAATGCCTCGATGTAAGGCTCAACCCCGGCCATGCCGACGATGGTGGAACTCCGGTCGATCACTTCCTGGCGCAGTGGCGGCAGGGGCCACAAGGGCTCCACTCGGTCCTGTTCCAGTTTGAGGGCCACGTACTCCCTGGACTGCTCCGAGTGGATGAGGGCCATTCGGAAGTGTAGGTTGTTCTCGTGGGCTATCTCTTCGACGATCTCCCGGGTCCATTGCAGGTGGGCGTCCGCGCCGGCGCCGCCGCTGGTGCCGACGACCATCGGTATTCGCCGGTCCACGGCGGCCTGGAGCATCAAAGCCAGGTCCCGCTTGGCGGCGTCCCGTCCGACGAAAGCCTTGCCCATCCCCAGGTAGTTGGGTCCCGGATCAGTGCTCCCCCCGTCGCAGGCGATCAGGTGGGGGTCCTTCCGGAGCACCCGCTCCAGGGAGCTTTCCTGGAAGCCGTAGCCCACGATGGCGGTGGGAGCCACTATTCGCAGTTCCTGGTCGGACATGGAAAGCCTCCTGGGCCCTGTGGCCCCTTGCCGGTCAGCCGTAAATGCTCAGCGCAGTTCCTTGACTGCCTTGGAGGTCCGGGCCAGGGCCTCCTCCACGTCGGCGCCGGAGATATGGCGGTGGGTCACCATCCTGATGGAATGTTTGCCTGGAGAACTCACCTTCACCCCTTCCCGAGCCAGGGCGCCGATAAGCCCCGCCGCCGGTCCGAGGGCCGGGTTCACATCAAAGATGATGATGTTGGTCTGTATTGCGTCCGGGTCAACGTCGAGCCCATCGATGTTGGCCAGGCCGCCGGCCAACTGCCGGGCGCGGGCATGGTCTTCGGCCAGCCGCTCGATCATGGTGTCCAACGCCACCAGCCCGGCGGCGGCGAGGACCCCGGCCTGCCGCATCCCGCCGCCGACCATCTTGCGCCACCGGCGGGCCTGGTCGATGAACTCCTTGGAGCCGCAAATGACCGAACCCACGGGACAGCTCAGGCCCTTGGACAGGCAGAAGCTGACATCGTCCACGTCCTTGACCAGCTCCGCGGCGGGGACTTCGAGCGCGACAGCCGCATTGAAAATACGGGCGCCATCCATATGCACGCTGGCCCCGGCGGCGTGAGCCACCTCACAGATCTTGCCGGTGTCCTCGGGGGTCTGCACTCCACCGCCGCACCGGTTGTGAGTGTTCTCCAGGCAAACCAGAGTGGTCGGTGGAAAGTGGATGTTGCCCGGGGGACGTATGACGGCTTCCAGGTCGGCGGCTTCGATCCGGCCCTGGGGACCGTTGGGTATCAGCCGGAGTTGGGCTCCGGCGAGGGCCGCCACGCCCGCCGACTCGTTCCAGAATATGTGGGCCTGGTCGCCCATCACCACTTCGTCGCCCCGGTGGCAGTAGGTCAGGCCGGCGATCAGGTTACTCATGGTGCCGCTGGGCGTGAGCAGCCCGGCTTCTTTGCCCAGCAGCTCCGCGGCCCGCTCCTGCAGCCGGTTGATGGAAGGGTCCTCGGCGAAAACGTCGTCGCCAACCTCGGCGTCGGCCATCACCCGGCGCATCTCATCGGTGGGGTGAGTAACCGTGTCGCTACGGAGATCAATTACCCTCATTCGGGCCTCCACTTTCTGGAAATATGGGCTATTCTAGCAGGATTCTCATTTGAACACTACGGCGAACACCGCTTTCCGGAACAAGGCGATCCACCCCCTCCTTCGTAAATAGGGGATGACGCAGCGGGAACTATTTCGCGGGTCCCTGGCCCGGGGTTGAAAGCTGACTACTGACCGCTGCCTGCTTCCTTGCTAAACACCACCGGTTCTCCTAATATGGAAATAGCTTCTAGGAGGTCAGAGCGGTGCGTCAGAGTGCCGTGACATTCAAGACCAATGGCCTGAATTTCGAGGGCGTGGTCGCCCAACCCGAGGCCCACGCCGGTCCGATGCCGGGAGTTGTGGTGTGTCATCCTCACCCGCTCTACGGTGGTAACATGGACAGTAACGTGGTGCTGGCGGTGGCCTTTGCTCTGGCGGAACGAGGGTTTGCGACTCTACGGTTCAACTTCCGTGGCGTGGGCAGCAGCGAAGGACGGCACGGCAAGGGGCAAGTGGAACAACAAGAAGTGCTGGGGGCGCTGGATCTGATGAAAGCTTGGCCAGGGGTCGACGGGCGGAGGCTGGGAGTGGCTGGCTACTCTTTCGGTGCCTCGGTTGTCTTGGATAACCCGGCGTTGCATCGGAAAGCACGGGCCTTTGCCCTGATCTCGCCGCCGTTACGCGCCCTGGAGAGTACGGAACTGGGAACCAACGATCACCCCATCCTGGTCGTCGTCGGAGACCAGGACAAGCTGGCCCAGTCGGACCGTTTTCCCTCGGTACTGGAGTCCTTCGACCATCCGCCAACCTGCCATGTCGTTGCAGGCGCCGATCACTTCTGGTTTGGATACGAGGATCAGCTTGCGCCCCAGGTGGCCGAGTTTTTCTCCGGGACGTTGAAGTAGCCGTTGATGATCCGGGATAGTGAAGCCACCGGGCCCGCTCCCTCGCGGCGCTTTCCAATCTACAAAGACCTGCTCCTGCTCCAGTTAGCGGCACTGGTCTTTTTGACCGACCAGTTCACCAAGTTTCTGGTGCGGGAATTCCTCGCGTTCCGGGAATCGTATCCCGTTGAAGGGTTTCTTCGTATCACCCATACCTTCAATACGGGCAGCGCCTTCGGTTTGTTCCGCGACCAGAACGTCCCGCTCATCCTGGTGTCCGTGGTCGGGATCACCGTGCTAGCGCTGATCTACCGCAGTCAGCGTCGCCATACCGATCTGCTGCGGCTCAGCCTGGGGTTGCAGGTCGGTGGGGCTACCGGAAACCTGCTGGACCGGCTGCGTTTGGGCCACGTGACCGATTTCATGGACGTTGGGTCCTGGCCCGTGTTCAACGTGGCCGATGCCTCCATCGTGACCGGCCTGGCGCTGCTGGCGTGGATCCTCATCAAATCGGATCGGGAACGGGAGTTGGAAGGGAAAGCCGCCCGCCAGGCGGCGCTGCTGGAGGTCTACGACTGGTGCCCGGTGTGTGACGGCGAAATGGTGCCCCTGCCCGTGGGCTGGCGATGCTCCACCTGTGGCGTGAGGGAAAGAGTCGACGCCGCTGGGGTGGCCGCTGCCGATCCACCACCGGCCCCGAGGTTCGACCCATTGCCCTCGGCCCCCTCCTTTGGTACCGGGGATGCTGAGGATGGGCCGGTAGCCGCCCCTTGAAGCCTCAACCCCAACCGGAGTCGGGCTTTGCCGCTGCCCCCGGAATGGATCAAGCCGGGCCCTTCCCCGGTGGCTGGAGAACGCTGATTTGGCCTCACAGGTTGGGACCACCAGGGAGTTCAAGGTCGAGGCCGGCGGGCCGCGGCTGGACCAGTTCCTGGCCGGCTGGGAGACCGGGCTGACCCGCAGCCAACTGCACCGGCTGATCGTTGAGGGCTCGGTCCTGCTCAACGGGGCCCGGTCCCGGCCCTCCCAAAGGGTGCAACCGGGAGACCGGGTGTCTTTGACTGAGCCACCACCCCGGCGGTTGGACCTGGTCCCCCAGTGGATGCCGCTGACGGTGGTGTACCAGGATTCCGACATAGTGGTAATCGACAAACCCTCCGGCCTGTCGGTTCACCCCGGTCCGGGGCACCCGGACCACACACTGGTCAACGCCTTGCTGGCCCGATGCCCGGACATCCAGGGAATCGGGGGAGCCATCCGGCCGGGCATCGTGCACCGGCTGGACAAAGATACCTCCGGGCTGATGATGGTGGCCAAAACCCATCAGGCCCACCAGGCCCTGTCGGCTCAAATAAAGGACCGGCAAGTGACCAAGGGCTATCTCGCCTTGGCCACCGGGGTGCTCTCGTCCCGCGAGGGCCGAATCGACGCACCGATCGGCCGGGACCCGCGACACCGCAAGCGCATGGCGGTGGTGCTGGGAGGGCGGCAAGCCGGGACCCGCTACCGCGTTCTGGAGACCTTCTCTGGTCACAGCCTCCTGGAGCTGTACCTGGAGACGGGCCGTACCCACCAGGTGAGGGTCCATCTGGCCTACTTGGGACACCCCCTTCTGGGTGACGCGGTCTACGGGAGACCCAGTCCCCTGCTAAGACGCCACTTCCTCCACGCTCACCATCTGGGCTTCAAGCATCCGGTGACGGAAAACCCGGTCGAATTCCGGTCCGAGCTGCCGGCGGATCTGGCGTCGGTGGCGGACCTGATTCGAGAGGGCGCGGTTACCCGATGACTCCTCAGAGTTCCCGGCGTCCGGAGGCCATTCAGCCGCGGCATATCATGATAAGATTAGGCACAACTATCTAGGAGAATCACCTTGGCTGAAGCCGTCCGCGTCAGGTTCGCCCCCAGTCCCACCGGTTTGCCTCACATCGGCAACATCCGCACGGCCCTGTTCAATTGGCTCTTTGCCCGGCATCACGGCGGCAAGTTCATAGTGCGGGTCGAAGATACCGACCAGGACCGGCTGGTACCCGGGGCGGTGGATGCCGTACTGGAATCCCTGGAATGGCTGCACCTGGACTGGGACGAGGGCCCACGGGTAGGCGGCCCTTTCGCTCCCTACCGCCAATCCGAGCGCCTGGACACCTACCGGCGAATGGCCGAGCAAATGATTGAAAAGGGGCGCGCCTACCGCTGCTACTGTAGCGAGGACCGCCTGCTACAGATGCGGGAAGAGCAGCAACGGCTGAAGCGATCATCCGGATATGACCGCCGTTGTCGCCACCTGGACCCGGAAGAGCGCCGGACTCTGGAGGCAGATGGCGGGCCGTCGGTAATTCGGTTCGCCATGCGGCTTTCCGGCACTACCAGAGTCCGCGACATTATCCACGGGGACGTGGAGTGGCAGAACGAACTGCTGGACGATTTCGTCCTTTTGAAGTCCGACGGCTTTCCCACTTACCACCTGGCGGTGGTGGTGGACGACCACTTGATGGAGATCAGCCACGTCCTGCGGGCCGAGGAATGGCTGCCCAGTACGCCGCGCCACCTGCAAATCTACGAGGCTTTGGGCTTCGACCCGCCCCGGTTCGGCCACCTGCCCATGATCTTGGGCCCGGACCGTTCCAAGCTGTCCAAGCGCCATGGGGCTACTGCACTTTTGGAATATCGCGACGAAGGGTTCCTGCCCGAGGCCGTGGCCAACTTCTTGCTTCTGCTGGGCTGGTCGCTGGATGACAAGACGGAGATCATGGGGCCTGAAGCCGCCATAGAGGGTTTTTCCCTGGAACGGGTGAGCCGGTCCGCGGCAATTTTCGACCACGACAAGTTGACGTGGATGAACGGGGTGTACATCCGGCAGCTCTCGGTTGAGGAGCTGGCAGACCGGTTGCTGCCAATTCTTCAACAGGGCTTGCCTGCCGTCCTGCCGCCGGTGAGCCGGGACCAACTGCTTCGTATCGTCCCTCTGATCCAGCAGCGGACCAAGCTGCTCTCGGAGGCGGTGGACTTGACCTCCTACTTTTTCCAGGCCGAAGTGGAATACGATCCTCTCAATCTGGTGCAGAAGGGCATGGACCGGGAGAGCGCCCTGGCGGCGCTGGGGGCTGCCAAGGAAGGATTGGCCAAGGTCGCCCAGTTTGAGCACGAAGCCATGGAAGAGCTGCTGCGGGCCGAGGCGTCTCGCCTGGGCCTCTCGGCGCGCCAGTTTTTCGGCACGCTCCGGGTGGCCGCCACCGGCCGGGAGACATCGCCGCCGCTGTTTGAGACAATGGAGGTCCTGGGCCGGCAGCGGGTGCTCGCGCGCGTCGGGTCCGCGATCGAGCGGCTAAATGCTGTCCCGCATTAGAATGGAAAGAGGACACTGAGTATGACCATGCCCGAAACTCACCCTTCCGCCGATTTCGTACGGAGCATCGTGGCGGAGGACCTGAAGAATAACAAAAACGGCGGCCGCGTCGTGACCCGGTTCCCTCCCGAACCGAACGGCTACCTGCATATCGGCCACGCTAAGTCCGTCTGCCTCAATTTCGGCATCGCCCGCGAAAACCAGGGTGTCTGCCACCTGCGGTTCGACGACACCAATCCTACCAAGGAAGCGCTGGAATACGTTGAATCCATCCAGGAGGACGTGCGCTGGCTTGGTTGGGATTGGGATGATCATTTGTACTTTGCTTCAGACTACTTTGAAACTTTGTATGATTATGCGGTGAAGTTAATCAAAGCGGCGAAGGCCTATGTTTGCTGTTTGAGCCCCCAAGAGATCAGGGATTACCGGGGTACCCTGACCGAGCCGGGGAAGGACAGCCCATACCGGGACCGCCCGATGGAAGAGAACCTGGACCTGTTCGGCCGGATGCGGGCCGGGGAGTTTGAAGAGGGCAGCCACGTGCTCCGGGCCAAGATCGACATGGCGTCCCCCAACTTGAACCTGCGCGACCCCGTCATCTACCGGATTCTCAAGGCTTCACACCATAGAACCGGGGACCAATGGTGCGCCTACCCCACCTACGACTTCACCCACGGCCAGTCGGACTCCATCGAAGGTATCACCCATTCAATTTGCACGTTGGAATTCGAAGACCATAGGCCCCTGTACGATTGGTTCCTCGATGCATTGGGTATCTTTCATCCCCAGCAGATCGAGTTCGCCCGGCTCAACCTAACCTACACGGTGTTGAGCAAGCGGAAGCTGGTGGAGCTGGTGGAGGGAGGGTACGTCACCGGCTGGAACGACCCGCGGATGCCCACGGTGTGCGGCCTCCGGAGGCGCGGCTACACCCCGGAGGCGATCCGCAACTTCTGCGAGCGGATTGGTGTGGCCAAGCGGGATAGCGTAGTGGAAGTCGCGCTGCTGGAGCACCATCTAAGGGAAGACTTGAACCGGCGGTCTCCCCGGGTCATGGCCGTGCTGCGGCCGCTGCGGTTGGTCATCGACAACTACCCGGAAGGTCAGGTGGAGGAACTGGAGAGCCAGAACAATCCGGAGGACCCCGGCATGGGGTCGAGAAAGATCCCGTTCTCGCGGGTGGTGTACATCGAGCAGGAGGATTTTCGCGAGGACCCGCCGAATAAATACTTCCGCTTGGCCCCCGGCCGGGAGATACGCCTGAAGGACGCCTACTACGTTACCTGCGTGGACGTGGTCAAGGACGACTCGACCGGCGAGGTGCTCGAGGTGCATTGCACCTATGACCCGGAGACGCGGGGAGGGCGTTCCCAAGACGGACGCCGGGTCAGAGGAACGTCCCATTGGGTCTCCGAGGCCCACTCCGTGGAAGCCGAGGTCCGCCTCTACGACCGCCTTCTCCTGAAGGCGGATCCCAGCGAAGATGATGACGGGGCGGACTACAAAGACTACTTGAACCCGAACTCGCTGGAGACGCTGACCGGGTGCCGCGTTGAGCCGGGTCTGGCCGGCGCCGCGCCGGGTAGTCTCTTCCAGTTCCTGCGCCAGGGCTACTTCTGTGTCGATTCTGTCGACTCCACCCCCGGGGCCCTGGTCTTCAACCGAACCGTGCCACTCCGCGACTCCTGGGCCAAAATGGAAAAGGCCGGCAAGGGAATCTAGCACCTCTTTCCAGTACCGCCACAATGTGAATGTGATGGTTGCGGGTTGACCCCCTCTTGGATATCCCCATTCGCAAAAGGGACAGAACCGTTCCTTCCCCTTCCGCGGAGGAACGCTAGGAAGGGGGGTCTTGGGCAAGCACCAGCCCTACCCGTGAGGGGTGCTGCCTAACTCGGCGGGGTGGAAACTTTTTCCGATGCCGCCGATTTGCGGAGGTCCTCCGATCCGGCTGGCAGGCTATCCGCGCCTCCGCCTGGACGGCTTTCCCCCTCGTCCCTCTTACGGCCCAACTCGGTTGCGGTGGGCAATCTTCCAGGCGCGTTTTGGCTCGGCTGAAGGTTGAGTTAGATACGGAAGTTGAACAATTGCTAGAAGTGGTTTAAGAGAAATGTTCAAAAAGATTTTAGGAATTGCTAAGAATTCATCGATTTCTGCCTTGACAACGGGTATGTCTCTCTCCCATTATCGTTGTTGAACTATAAGGGGGTAATGCCGGGGGCATCCGGTAGACATAATATGCCCCGGCTGGGCCGTCCCTTCGGCCGGCAGAGCGGCGTCGGCCAAAAGGAATCGGATCAGAGGAGGTGGCCACTGAGCAAAGTACATGGCTTTTTCAAGGACAGGCGCATCGGCTGGAAAGGCTGGTGCTAGGCCCCGTCGGGAAACGTCCCTCAACATCAATGTTGCCTTCATAACATTTGTAGATACCATACGTCATCATAGATATTAGTCCTTCTTCCTGGAATGGGGATAGCTTCGACGGGTGCGAGATTTAAGCAATTTTTGCGAAGGGATTGGGTGAATAAGATGATGTCGACAGCTGTCAAGATCATCAGTGATGGTGTCATCAAGCTAGATGGCGGTTCAATGTTTGGGCAGGTGCCCAAAATGGCCTGGGAAAACAACGTGGTTACCGACCGAAAGAACCGGATGACACTAGGGCTGAACTGCACGCTGCTTCAAGTTTGTGGACGCAACGTGCTGGTGGATGCGGGAGTCGGGTCGAAAGACGCCGACAATGACAAGGAAACCCTGGGACTGGTTCCCAGCCGGCTGCTCAAAGGCCTCAAGGCGATGGGGCTAACTCCCAAAGATATCCATGCAGTAGTTCTTTCTCACCTTCATTTTGATCATAGCGGCGGTTGCACCCGGCTGGACCGCGCGGGCAACGTGATGCCCACCTTCCCGAAAGCCACCTACTACGTTCAACAGGCCTGTTGGGACGAGGCCCGTCACCCCAACGAGCGCTGCCACGCGATACACCGGGCGGATAACTTCCTGCCCATCGAGGAGCGAGGCCAACTGGAGTTGCTGGATGGGGACACGGAGATATTCCCCGGGCTGAACGTGATCGTGACCGACGGCCACGCCAAAGGCCATCAAATGGTAATGTTCAATCACGGTGGAGAGAGGGTGGTCTTCTTGGGAGACATTGTCCCCACGCCGCATCACCTGAACCTGCCGGTGATCTCCGCCTTCGACAGCTCTCCTGAGGTGACCCTGGAGCAGAAGCGCGACCTGCTGAGCCAGGCGGAGCGCCAGGGCTGGCTGTTGGTCTTCTACCACGGGAATGACACCAAGGCGGGTTATCTGGAACGGAGGGGTGACGCAAACTATCTGCGGCCCGTCGCGTTGTAATCCGCTAGCTTCCTGGTATTCCCCCGGTCGGGGTACGGCGGCTGTCTCGCTTTGACTCTCTGAAGCGCAAGACAGCCGCCGCTGCATTTAGGGGCAGGTCGGCCCTGGCCGGCCGATGCTGATGCATTGCTCGGAGAATAGCCCTGCATCGGCGAATTTGTGCAACACCCCCCCCCGTCTTTCCGGCGAAGGCCGGAACCCAGAGAAGCGTGGAGTGGACCCCGGCGTTCGCCGGGGTGACGGATTGGATACCGGGCCAGTTACGAGATACTTGCCCTGGCGATCTCCCGCGTCATCCCCACGGCCGTCTTTCCGGTGAAAGATGGAATCCAGATCGGCGCCAACTGGACCCGGGTCTTCAATAGGCGGGCGGCCCGGGTCACGACGCCAGCGTGGTTACCGAATCTCCGGCAAGGCCGACCAGCCGCGCCGGAGCGATCGTGTTGCGCAGGTCCCTCCGGTCTTCGGTACTGACCCGGATGTAGTTATCCGTCAGTCCGCTCCATATCGGTACGGCACCGCTTTCCCGCGCCACTTCCCACAGCACGGGCCGGGTCTGCCCCAGTTGTTTATGACGAAAGGCCTCGAAACCCCCGGCCGCGACCTCGAGCATTTCCGCGGTCCGGGCCTTCTTCACGAGGTCCGGGACGTTCACGGCAAGGTAGGCGGCGCTGGTCCCCGGTCTGGAGGAGTAAGGGAAGATGTGCATGTCACTGAACTGCATGGATTGGGCGAAGCTATGGCTCTCGCGGAACTCGCTATCTCCTTCACCGGGAAACCCCACGATCAGGTCGGTGGTGATTCCGGCGTCGGGGACCTCCTGCCGGACCAACTCCACGGTGCGGGCGAAGTGCTCCGTATCATAACGACGCCGCATCGCCGCCAATATTCGGTCGCTCCCGCTCTGCAACGGCACGTGGAAGTGGGGGCACAGACGGCGGTCCGCCCACAGCTTCAGCAGTTCCGGGGTGATCTCCTGGGCCTGCAGAGAAGAAACCCTGATGCGGGGCACGGCGCTCTCCGCCAGGATGCGCCGCAATAGATCAATGAGGCTGGCCCCGGCGATGTCGTAGCCGTAGGTCCCCAATTGGGTCCCGGTGAGGACGACCTCCCGGCAACCCTGGTCCACCCGGTGAATAATCTGCTGAACCACGGTGTCCGGAGGGACGCTGCGCTCGCGTCCCCGCACTTTGGGCACGATGCAATAGGCGCAGACCTGGCCGCACCCCTCTTGGATCTTGATCATCGCCCGGCTGCGCCCGGAGGCGGACCGAACGGTGTCGGCTTCGAGTTGGTCCCGTTCCTCCCCGGCAGGCCTCGCCTCCGGGGGATCCTGGGAAGGTTCGCTCCGCGAGCCGCCGCGACAGGCGAGGGTGGCGGTGACGGCCGAGACCAACTGGTCTTTCCGAGTGTTGCCTATCACCAGGATCGCCGGACCCAACCTCTCGAGGTCGTGGGCGGCCCGTTCGGCATAGCAACCGGTGGCGACGATGAGGGACTTCTGGTTGTCGCGCCGGGCGGCCCGCAAGGCCTGTCGGGCTTTGGCGTCGGCCGTCGCGGTGACCGTGCAGGTGTTCAGCACCAAGACATCGGCGCCGGCCGGCCATTCGACGATCTGGTATCCGGCTTCAGCGAAATACCGGGCCAGCGTTTCACTGTCGGCCTGGTTCAATTTGCATCCGTGGGTGTGGATGGCCACCGTGCCGCGATAGCCACCAGCCGCGGATCGCACCGCCGACGGATTAGTCTGGGTCATCCTGGGGTACCATCTCCCAAAGCCGCTCCACCGCCGAGCTGATGTCTTCGAGTACCGGAACCAGGCGGTCCACCCGGTAACGCAGCTCTCGGACCCGCTCGACCCAGTCGGCGAAGGTACTCAAATGGGTGAACGCGTCCCGGATGCGCCGGTCCCGATGTTCCAGGCCCAGTTGGGTGGCGTACTCCCGCACCGCCTCTTGGCCCTCGATCTGTTCCGCCCGGCTCAGGGCCACCCCTTTCACGGCCAGGGTAAGGCTGCCCCAAAGGAAGTCCTCGGTGCGCGACCAGCGGCCCCCACGCATCTCGTCGAACGCGCTATCCAGGTATTGGAAGCTCTGTCTGCGGTAGCGGCGGATTCGTTGGCGGTCCACGGCCATTGCTTTTTCGTCTTCGCGGCGTCGGTGAGAGCCGGCTGCGGTATTTGCCACGCTGGACGTGGTGGCGTGCCAATTTATTCTAGCATGAGTTCACGGCTCCGGAGGGGAACCACTCGTTTATCTGCGTCCGCGCAACTACGAATCCGGGCCGGGACCAGGCCAAGGAGGGATCGCTCTTCATCGGGCCGGATGGCCGGATCCCGGAGGCGGAATTTGGAACGGCGGCAACAGGACGGGCAGGGGCACCTCGATGACCACCGGCCGCTGGGCGCGGAGGGCGCTGCGGAGGGCATCTCCCAGCTCCTGGTGGCCGGAGAGCTTCACCCCCTGTGCACCGTAAACCTCCGCCAGTTGGGAGAAACTGGGGTTGTGGAGCCTGGTCCCGATGGCCCGTCCGCCGAGGCGGTCCCGCTGCTCGCTGTAGGACGCGCCTAGGGCCCCGTTGTTGAACACCAGGGTGACGGCGTTAATCTCCTCCTGCACCGCGGTGGCCAGCTCGCTGGAGGCGTACCCGAACCCGCCGTCTCCGCTGGTGGCCACCACCTGCCGGTGAGGGTTGCCCACCTTAGCTCCCAGAGCCGTGGGGAAGGCGTAGCCCAGGGTGGCGAAGTACCCCGAGGTGATGTAGGAGCGGGGCTTGAGGACCGGGAACGCCAGGTGGCTCCAATACCCGATCTCGGTGGTGCCGCTGATCAGGATGGCGTCGTCGTCCAGCTCCCGGCGGATGGTCTCTATGATCTCGACCTGCAAGGGAGCTATCTCCTTGATCTTCTGGTAAGAATCCTGCCGGATCGAGGTCAGTTCCCCGCCGGTCCACTGGCTGGACCCGGTGGCGCCTCCCAGCTCGTTCAGCAGCGCCTGCAGGGCCAGCCGTCCGTCGGCGGTTATGCCCACGGCCAGGGGTAGGTTGCGGCCCACCTCCTCGGGGTCGGCGTCGATTTGGATTAGCTTCTGATGGGGCTGAATGCCCCAGGGGAGCTTTGGCGCAAAGTGCATCCGGCTGCCCACGGCCAGGATCACGTCCGCTTGGGGCAGCACCTGGTGTCCGGGACCGTGGGCGTAATAATAGGCGCCCAGGGACAGGGGGTTGTCTTCTGGAATGGCGCCTTTCCCCTGAGCCGTGGTGATTACCGGGGCATTCAGGGCCTGGGCCAGTCCCAAGAGTTCTGCCGAGAGGCCGGCCTCACGGGACCCGCCTCCGGCCCAGATCAGCGGACGCCGCGCTTCGGCCAGTAGCCGGGCAGCTTCCTTTATGTCCGGCGGCTCCGGGTGCTGCTTGGCAAAGACCTCCCGCTCCGGCAGCTCCGCCTCGGCGGTCGCCGGTAGGACGTCCCACGGTATCTCGATCTCCACCGGCCGCGGTCTCCCGGTTGACAGGTGCTGCATGGCGGTGTGGACCAGTCCGGGTATCTCTTCTACCCGGGAGGTGCGGGCACACCACTTGGTGATCTGCCGGAACACCTCCATCTGTTCCCCGATTTCGTGGAGGGCGCCCCGGTTTTCTCCCAGGTTGTAGCTTTCGATCTGGCCGCAGATCAGGAGCACCGGCGACGAGGTGGCGTAGGCGGTACCCAGTCCGGCGGTGGCGTTGAGGGCCCCCGGTCCGGGAACGACCAGGCCGACACCTGGCCGGCCGGTGGTGCGGGCGTAGCCGTCGGCCATGTAGGTAACCGATTGCTCGTGGCGCACCAGCACCAAGCGGATGGCAGGCTCGTCGTACAACGCGTCGAAGGCGTCCATTATCTGAACGCCGGGAAGGGCGAAGACCACGCCGACGCCCTCGCGGGCCAGTGAACGAATTAAAGCCTGGGCGCCGCTCATCATCGGCATGGCACTCCTCGGCGGGAACTGGTTATCAGGTTCGTTGAATCACCCAGGGAAGCTGCATCTCATGATAGACGAACGGCCTCGCCTGTCAACCGGACCCGAAGGCTGGTTGCCAAAAGGACGGGGGAATGGCAACATAAGTGCCAGACCAAGAACGCAACGCGGTGGGAGACGACTGTGCCAGGTCCGAACAGTTTTCGCATCTCAGGGTACTCGATTCGAGTCCATGCCGGGGACGACGCCATCGCCCGGCTGAGCGATGAGGCGGATCGAGCCCGGGCCAAGCGGGTTTTCGTGGTGTGCGGCCAGTCGGTGGCTCACCGAACTGATTTGCTGAACCGGGTAAGAGACGTGCTGGGAGGCCGGCTGGCCGGCGTGTTCGACGGCGCCCAGACCGGCTCGCCCGTTCCCTCGGTGACGAAGGGCGCGGCCATGGCGGCTGAAGCCGGTGCGGACCTCATTGTCGCCGTGGGCGGAGGCAGCGCCGTCGTCACCGCCCGGGCCATCACCATCCTTCTCGCCGAAGGGGGCACGGCCCGCGACCACGCCACTAAGTACCCGCAAGGCCTGCCACCGGTCAGCCCGCGCCTGATGCAGCCAAAAATTCCCAATGTCCTGGTGTTGACCACTCCCACCACGGCGGCAACCCGGGCGGGCACGGCGGTTATCGACCCGGAGACGGGACACCGGCTGGAATTGTTTGACCCCAAGACCCGCCCGGCCGCTTTGATATGGGACACGAGGGCTCTGCTGACCGCGCCTCCTTCGCTCTGCGTGAGCGCCGCGGCCTCCTGCTACAGCGGAGTGGTGGGGGCCTTGCAATCCCGTGAGAGACTGAACCCGCTGGCCGGGGGGGACCTGGTTCAGGCGTTGCGGCTGCTCCAGGAGAACCTGCCGCTTGTGGCGCTGCGGCCGGACGCCGGGGAGGTGCGGCTCAACCTGTCCGCCGCCGCCTTCCTGTACAATCGTGCCGGAGACAGTGGCGCGGGCGGGAGCGCGGTTGGAGTGGTGAGCGCCATGGCCCACTCCCTGGATACGCGCTACCCGGAGTGCGACCACGGTGCGGCCTACGCCATCCTCACGGCGCCGGGGATGCGGTTCAACCGGGATCACAACCTTGCCGGGCAAGCCCGGCTGGCCTCTGTAATGGGTGTGCGGCAGCATTCAATGGAAAACGATGCTGCCGCCAGAGCGGCCGCGGATGCCGTGGCCCAGACCTTCAACTCTCTCGGGTTGCCGGCTCGGCTAAGCCAGGTGGGAGTAGGCGAGGAAGGAGTGAAGCTGTTGGCGGAGGACACGATGACCGACTTCGCCTTGCACCGTAACGTCCGGCCGGTCAAAGAGGTCTCCGAGTTGGAGGAGCTGCTGCGGGAGATTTGGTGAGGGGCTTCCTTCCAAGAACCCGACCAAGAGGGAAAACGGGAACAGAGCGGGTAACCGTAACCGATGACCGGCCTGGCGGCACGTTGACCGGGCGGCTTGGAGACCCTGGCCGCGAGCATGTCTGTGAAGAAACCGGGGACGAGGCCATATTGATGTAGGACCGGGACGGACGAGTTATCGGCTTCGAGAAACCGCAAACTTCGATCCCAAACAGGGAACGATTGGCAGTAACCTTCGAAGCCGTGGGATGAGGGCCGTTAGATGCCCTTCAGTCGAGCAGATCTTCAGCAGTCTTGGCAAAAGGACGGTGATTCAATGACAACTGGCGACAACAAGGTCAGAATAGAGCGAGACTCCATGGGACCCATGGAAGTCCCCGCCGGCGCTCTCTACGGCGCCTCCACCATGCGCGCGGTGCTGAACTTTCCTATCAGCGACCTGCGCTTTCCCCGGTCTTTCATCCGTTCCTTGGGTCTCGTGAAGCTGGCGGCGGCCAAGACCAACATGGCCCTGGGTCTCCTGGCGGTGAAAGAGGGCAACGCCGTGGTGGCCGCCGCCCAAGAGGTGGCCGACGGAAAACTGGACGAGCACTTCGTCCTGGATGTTTTTCAGACCGGCTCCGGCACCTCCACCAATACCAACGCCAATGAGGTCATCGCCAATCGGGCGTCCCAGATACTAGGTGGCGACCTCGGGTCCGGCCTGGTCCACCCCAACGACCACGTCAACATGGGTCAGTCGTCCAACGACGTTATTCCCACCTGCATCCACCTGGCGGCGCTGATGGCCGCCACGGAGGACCTGGTCCCCGCTTTGGAGAAGCTTGAGGGAGCGCTTCGGAAAAAATCCGAGGAATTGTGGCTCGTCATAAAAACCGGCCGCACCCACCTCCAGGACGCAACCCCGGTGCGGCTGGGCCAGGAGTTTCTGGGCTTCGCCGGCCAGGCTGGATACAGCATTCAACGTCTGGGCAGAATGACGGATGCCCTGGCCGAGGTGGCACTGGGCGGCACCGCCGTGGGCACCGGGGTCAACACCCACCCGGAGTTTTCCGCCCGCACCTGCCGGCTCCTGTCCGAGATTACCGGAGTCCAAGTCCGAGAGACGGACAATCACTTCCAGGCTCAGGCAGCCCTGGACGGCGTGGTGGAGGCCAGCGGCATCCTCAAGACCATCGCCATCAGCCTGCACAAGATGGCCAACGACATCCGCTTCCTGGCCTGCGGCCCCCGCGCCGGGCTCGGTGAGATACTGGTGCCTGAAGTGCAGCCGGGCAGCTCCATCATGCCGGGCAAGGTCAACCCGGTGATCTCGGAGTCGGTGATCCAGGTGGTGGCCCAGGTGGTCGGCAACGATGCCACGGTAACCCTGGCCGGCCAAGGTGGCTACTTCGAGCTGAACACCATGATGCCGGTGGCCGCCTACAACATACTGCAATCGATCTCCCTGTTGGCGGCGTCCGCCGACAATTTTGCCGAACAGTGCGTCAAGGGCATCCAGGCCACTGAGACAGGGCCCCAGATGGTGGAAAAGGGACTAATGCTCGGTACCGCGCTGACTCCGGCCATCGGCTACGACGCCGCGGCCACCATCGCCAAAGAGGCAGCCGCGACCGGCAGCACGATCCGTGAGATGGCCAAACTCAAGACCAGCCTGTCCGACGCCGAGCTGGACAATCTGCTGAACCCCGCGGCCATGACCGAGCCGGGCCTGGGGTCCGGCGTTGGTGGCGGGGGCTAGACCCTCCTCCGGCCGGACCCGCAGCACGGCCAATCCGATTACCGGAAGGGCGGCCCTGGCCTCCCGATCCTGGCCCATGCCGGGAAATGTCTGGGACCCTGCCGGGAACTTTCCGGCGACGCCGGGCGTCTTTGATGGAAAGATTAAAGACAGAGGTGGCCCCATGATGAAGCTAATCGTTTTTCTCACATTGGCCGTATCGATCTTCCTGATGGCGTGCTCGGCGGGGGACGACCCACAAGCATCTGTTGGGTCGTTCGGGGAAGACTCCGCCGAGAACAAAGGAGGCGCTCGGGACGCCGACATGGCACTCCTTTCGGTGGCTTCGGCGCCCACGGCAGCGCCCGCGGCCACGGCGGCGCCCGGCGCTTCATTCGCTGCCCTGGCCGCGGGGGATGGCCGGGTATCCGGCGCCGCCCTGGAAACCGCCCAGAGGATGGTCATCTCGACGGCTTCTATTTCCATCGAGGTGGAGATGGTGCAAACCGCCATCGCCGAGGTGCGGGCCATCGCCGAGAGCCTTGGGGGGTTCGTGGAGCATCTGGACAGCTCCGGAGGGCCGGAGCGCCAGCGGGCCTCCATGACCGTTCGCGTTCCTCAGGCCCAGTTTGAAACCGCGCTGGGGCGCATCGAAGTACTGGGCGAAGTGCAAAGCCGTAATGAGGGCGCTTAAGACGTATCGGAGCAGTTCATCGACTTGGAAGCTCGCCTGAAAAGCTCGCTGCGGGAGGAGCAGAGCCTGCTGTCTTTGCTGGGGAGAACTGGGACGGTGGGCGAAATCCTGACCATAGAACGGGAGTTGGCCAGGGTCCGGTCTGAGATCGAGCGATTCCAGGGCCAGCTCAATTTCCTGGAAAGGCGAGTGGACCTGGCTACCATATCAGTGTCGCTCTTCCCTCCGGATGAGGAAGTCTCCGAGGCTCCCTCGGCTGCCCTGGTGATCCGGGTATCGGATGTCGGCGCCGCCGTGGCGGAGGTCAAAGGCCTGATCGGCACCTATGAAGGAGTCGTGGAACGCGTCTTCCTGTCGCAGCGAAATGACCAGGAGGAGGCGACCCTCTCCCTCAAGGTGTTTGCCGGCGAGTTCCCGCAGGTAATGGACCTACTGGAAGCGCAGGGCGAGGTGAAGAGCAAGGAAGTGCAGGAGGGCAGAGTCCCGCCGGGCGGGACGCCAGAGCGTGCCAAGAAGCCCGACGCCAGGATAGACCTCTCTCTGGTTGAAAAGGATGAAGACTCGAACGACGCCCTGATAGTGATAATCATCGCGGCTATCGGCGGGGTTTGGCTGATAGCAATTCTGGGGGCCCTGGTCTTCTTGGGCAGCCGCGCGGCGCGACGCCGAGGAAACTGATTCCGGGGCACTGTTAAGGCGGTGCCGCTGGGAACCCACGAGAGGTTAGCCACGGAGGCACAGAGACACGGAGCTATTACGTCCTATTTATCTCTGTGCCTCCGTGGCTCTGTGGCTTATCTAGTTCCAGGCACAGTTTTCGGCAGGCGCGGGCGGAAAAGGCTTGCCTCAAAACTGTCAATCCGAGTCGTCATGCCCCGGTGAGACGCCACCGGCAGACGGAAACACCTGATGCCCCCCTCTCCCACCGG
This sequence comes from Dehalococcoidia bacterium, assembly GCA_030740155.1. Classification (GTDB taxonomy): domain Bacteria; phylum Chloroflexota; class Dehalococcoidia; order Lucifugimonadales; family UBA3495; genus CAJWBT01. The sequence continues at coordinate 59,654 of JASLXV010000085.1, forward strand.
GAGAGGGGCTGGGGGTGAGGGGCGAATCCCTCTATTGAGGCCCGGTCCCGTTATGCTGCAGCGGGTTTTCCATGGTATCGCCCAAACCGCCGCCCGGCCGTACCATTGGGTACACGTTGGCCGAGCCGTCGACGACGAATTCGATGAGGAAGGGGCCTTCGTGGGCTTGGGCCTGGCGGAGGGCAGGGAGGACATCCTCCTGCTCGTTTACGCGCACCGCGGGTACGCCGTAGGCCTCGGCCAGCTTGACATAATCGGGGCCGGTCAGTTCGGTCGCCTTGATATGCTTTTGAAAGAACAGCTCCTGCCACTGGCGGACCATTCCCAGGGACCCGTTATTGAACAACGCGATCTTGATCGGCAGATTCGCCTCGGTCGCCGTCGCCAGCTCTTGCGAGGTCATCTGAAACCCGCCATCGCCGGCGATACTCCAGACCGGCGCGCCGGGCCGGCCCGCTTGAGCGCCCAGGGCCGCCGGCAACTCGAATCCCATGGTGCCCTGGCCGCCCGAAGAGACGAAGGTGTTGGACTGATTGAAGTAGAGGAACTGGGCGGCCCACATCTGATGCTGGCCCACGCCGGTTACCACGACGGTCTCCGGGTTCTCCTGAAGGAGTTCGTTCAAGCTGGCCAGCACCTGCTGGGGTTGCAGGGTATCGGACTGGGGGATGGCCAGGCATGGATGATGGACCCTCTCGCCGTCGATGAAGTCCATCCACTCCTGCCGCTTGGCGTAGGTCACCAGGGGCAGCAGCTCCCGAAGCACCCCTTTGGCGTCGCCGACCAGAGGCACCTCCACCGGGACGTTCCGGCCGATTTGAGATGCTTCGATATCCAGGTGAATGATCCGGGCGTGGGGCGCGAAGGTGGAGGCCTTGCCGGTGACCCGGTCGTCGAAGCGCATCCCCAGGCCGACGATGAGGTCGGCCCGGTCCACCGCCATATTTGCCCAGTACATGCCGTGCATCCCCAGCATTCCCAGGCTCAAGGGATGATTTCCCGGGAAGCCGCCGAGGCCGAGAAGGGTGGTGATGACCGGGATGCCCGTGGTCTCCGCTAGGGCCTTGACCTCTTGGGAGGCGCCGGAAGCCATGACGCCGTGTCCGCTGATGATGAGGGGCCGTTGGGCCTCGTTGATCAGCCGTGCCGCCCGCTGCACCGCCTCGAAGGTCTCCGGGGACAGGGAAGAAGAAGCCGGCTCGGCGACCTCGGGGAACTCCAACTCGGCTTCTTCAAGTTGAACATCCCGCGGTACATCGATCAACACGGGCCCCGGCCGTCCCTCCATCGCGGTGGCGAACGCCTCACGGATGGTGGGCGCCAGGTCTTGGGTGGACAGCACCATGTAGCTCTTCTTGGTGCACGAAGCGGTGATCGAGCAGATGTCGCATTCCTGGAACGCCTCTGATCCCAGCGAAGTCCGGGCCACCTGGCCGGTGATGACCACCATGGGTATCGAGTCGGCTTTGGCACTCATGATCCCGGTGACCAGGTTGGTGCCGCCGGGGCCGGAGGTGGCCATGCAAACGCCCACCTTGCCGGTCACGCGGGAGTAGCCGTCGGCGGCGTGGGCCGCGGCCTGTTCGTGACGAACCAGGATGTGCCGCAGCTGGGGATAACTCCAGAGGGCGTCGTAAAGGGGAAGGATAGCCCCTCCGGGATACCCGAAAACGACTTCAACGCCTTCCCGAAGAAGGCTCTCGCAGATGATTTCCGAACCTTTTAGTTTCAAAGCAGCCCCTTCTTAAAGACAACAAAAAAACCCGCCCCCTATAGGGACGGGATTTCTAAGCTCCCGCGGTACCACCCTATTTGCCCCGACATAGTCGAGACCTCTCAGTGAGGACACTAACATGCCCCGCCATCTCTAACGGGCGGCGACCCCGGCTCAGCTTACCTGCCTTTCCAGTTCAGGAAGGCCTCAGCTGGCGGCTCCGGAGGGATTTTCGAATAAGCTCGGCACACCTGCTCACACCGCACCAGGCTCGCTTTGCGCCTACCCTTATCTACTCGTCTCCATCACAGCTTCTAACTGCGTAAAGTACCACAAATAGTGCCTAGCTGTCAATACGGGCTACTTGCGGGCTCGCCTCAATCCTGCCCCGCGTGTCCCTGCCGGTCAGACGCTCTCGGACGTGCCGGACCGCACTGCTATACCCATCCACCAGTGGCGTCCCTGACCCCTGCGGCGACGGCGGAAACCAAGACCGGTAAGGGCCCAAGCCAAAATTTCGTTGGCGCCACGGTTTTGCCCGGTTCTCATCGCACCATCTGAGATACGCAACGTAGAGGTCTCTAGCGGGCGCAGCCTGATCGGAGGATACGAGGCACGCCTCCGCTACGAACCGATTCAGCGAATTGGCCTCCGGCGGGCCGGTGACAGGGGTGCCGCCATCCGCATCCTCTGGTGTGTCCTCTCCCAGGCCGGGAGGCGGACCGGAATCCTCTTCCTCCAGGGGGGTTACCCTGCGCCTGCCTCCCACGGTGGTGCCCCGTTGGCCATCGAAGAGCTTGCGGCCGCGGGCCACGTTGATACCCGGTGAACGGGTCGCCGGTTCCCGGGCCTGATCCGAAGATTCTTGGGGCGCCTCTTCCCCAGTACGGAGCATCCAGGCGTTCTCGGTAGCCGGGTCGGTTAGCCAGTTCTTCACCACCCGTTGGAAATTGCCGGGGATCTCAACCCCCAAACTGCTGGCGACGCGGTTCATGAAGTTGAACAAACAGGTAACCAGGACGATGGAAAGGATATCCTGCTCGAGGAAGCCCGCGTCCCGCAGCCCATCAAGGACGCCCTCGGTCATGGAGGCCGGCTCCACGGTTACCTTCAGCGCGAAGTCCAGCATCTTGAGGTCTGGCGCGGACAGTTCCGCCTGAGTGTAGTCGGAGAGCAATTGGCTGGCCAGGCCCGAGTCGCCGGAGTGGCGGCGCACGAATCCTCCGTGGGTCAAGGCCCCGTACCGGCACTGGTTGGCTACTGCCACTACGGTGGCGATAGCCTCCTCTTGAACTCGGCTCAAGGTCGAACCGCCGAAGGCGAGGGTCTCGTTCAGCCCTTTGACCGCCTCCAACGCCTCGGGGTTCAACGACAGCGCCTGGAAAATCGCGGGCAAGTCTGGCAGGTTTGCTTCTTCAATCCATGACATATAACTGCCTATCGACGAAAACTACCTCTCTAATCCACTCTCCGCCACCGGACTGGAATTTGTCAAGGGTATACGCTGATTCACCCGATTCCCCGATTCGAGTGTGGTAGTATGGTTCGTGGAGGAAGAAGTTGATTGGCGGTTTCCAAGGCCCAAAGAGTCCTGATGTGTACATACGCGACGTGGCGCTACTGCCCGCAGAGAAGGTAACCCATATCTTCTCCGCCGACCTGGGCCTCGCCGACGAGACCCCGGAGGCCGGGCAGGCTTTGATAACCACCAACCGGCGCATTCTGGCCTTCACCAAGCGTGAAGGGCGCGACGTAACCTTCGTGGCCTTCGTTGAAGAGCTGAAGGGCGTGGCCGTGAAGGCCGCGTCCCGAAGGGGCGGATCGCTGCTTCAAAGCCTGCTGCTGGCGGCAGGAGGAATCCTCCTCTACGTGGCCTTCGCCTACTGGGTGACCGGCCGGATTGGCGGCCCGAACATTCCGATCCTCAACATGGACTTTGGGCCTTTCATTTTATTGATCGGGGCGCTGCTCGGCGCGGTATTCATCGGCCGGTACTTCTACAGTCAGGGAGATGGCTCGGTCACTTTCCAGGGAAGTAGCTGGAACTTTGTTTTCGCCTTCAACGGTAACCTCGCCAGTGAAGATATCTACCGGGTGGTCAACACGCTCTTTGCCACCCGCGACTCCTCCATCGGCTACTCGCTGCTCTGGAAAGACTGAGTACGCATCCACGGCAGAACCGGAGAGATCCGGCCCGCCGATAATGGTGCGCGGCATCGGCCCGGCCCGGGCCCACGGGCCATCGCCTCTAGCCCAGGGGCAGGCTGGGGTCGATGTCCAACTCCATGCCGGACTGCTCTCCCCTCTGATTCATGAAATAGGCGCACGCCGCGATCATCGCCCCGTTATCGGTACACAAGACCGGAGGAGGAACGATGACCGGCAAGGGGGAGCGGCGGGTTATTTCCTGACGCAGCCTGGAGTTGGCCGCGACGCCTCCACCCAGGATGAGGCCACGAGCCCCATACTTTTTGGCCATGTCCAGCAGCTTGGCCGTCATCACTTCTACCAACGACTCCTGGAAGGCGGCGGCCAACTCTCGGACCAGGCTGGTGGTGCCGGCCTGGTCCAGGGCCCCACCCCCCGGCGGATAAACCCCTTTGGCCTGGGCCAGGTGCAATAGGGCCGTCTTCACGCCGCTGAAGCTGAAGTCCAGCGTATTCTTCATCCAGGCCCGGGGCAACCGCTCGGTTCCGGCCGCTCCCTCGGAGACCCGCTGAATCTCCGGGCCCCCGGGAAAGCCCAAGCCAAGGATGCGGGCCGCTTTGTCGAAAGCCTCTCCCGCCGCGTCATCCCGGGTGCGGCCCAACAGCTTGTAGACCCCGTGGCCTTCCATCAGGATCAAGTCAGTGTGCCCGCCGGAGGCCACCAGGCAGGCCAGCGGGAACCCCGGGTCTTCCTCAGGCCGGTTTTCGGTGAGCCAGGAGGCATAGATGTGGCCCTCCAGGTGGTTTACCCCGATCATGGGCACGCCAAGGGTGTAGGCAATGGCCTTGGCCGCGTTGAGCCCGGTGATCAGCGACCCGGCCAGCCCCGGCCCATAGGTGACGGCGACGATGTCGGTTTCCTCCAGCGACTGGCTGCCGTCGGCCAGCGCTTTTTCCAGGACCGGCACGAGGTCCCGGACGTGCTGGCGGGAGGCCACCTCGGGGACCACGCCTCCAAAGGGGGAGTGCAACTCCACCTGGGATGCGATGACATTGGACCGCAAGCGTCGGCCGTCTTCCACGACGGCGATCGCCGTTTCATCACAGGACGTCTCGATGCCCAGAATCTTCAGACCCATTTTTCAGCCATCAGCAGTCAGTAGTCAGCAGTCAGCAGAAACATGATATGGGCCGGCTCCTTGGGCGTCAACTTTACACCCCAACAGGCCGATGCTATTATCGTGGCACAGCCTAGGGTGGGCAGCGCCCCCCCTCCGGCGACTGGAGGTGTTTCCCGAAAATGGATGCCGCCGACTTATGGAGGCTAGCCCTACTGCTTCTTTGTCTGACCATATCCGGCTTCTTCTCCGCCTCGGAAACTGCCTTTATCGCCCTCCCCAGGGCGCGGCTGATGCACCTTGTGAACATCGGGCAGCCGGGCGCCGGACGGGTGGCCCATCTCATGCTCCGGCCGGACAAATTTCTGGCCACGGTGCTGCTGGGCAACAACTTGGTGAACACCGCCGCCGCGGCGTTGGGAACGGTTCTGGCAGTGAGCCTGATCGGCAACACCCCCCTGGCGGTGCTGGTGGCCACCCTCGGCGTCACCCTGGTTCTGCTGGTATTCGGAGAAACGATGCCCAAGACCATCGCCTGGCAGCGGTCCGAGAAGGTCGCTTTCGCCGTCTCCCGGCCGCTGGCAATGGTGGAGACGACCTTGGCCCCGGCGACCCGAATACTCCGGCTGGTAAGCTTGGTGACCAACAAAGCCCTGGGCATCAGCGGCGCTGCTCCCCAGGTGGGGGTGGAGGAGATACGGACCCTCATCGCCGCCGGCGCCCGCTCCGGCACCGTGGAACCGGAGGAAGCCGCCCTACTGGAAAAGGTCTTCCGGTTCGGAGATCAGCAGATGCGGGAGATAATGACCCCCAGGCCCGAGATCGTGTGGATCGAGCGGGGGACCACGCTGGAAGGGTTCCTGCGGATGTACCAGGACCATTCCCACACCCGCTTTCCGGTCTACGAAGGCTCTACCGAGAACGTGGTCGGCGTCCTGGCAATCAAAGATGTGTTCATGGCCATGGGACGGGGAGAGCTTGAACTCCAGGACCCCATCACCGGCAATCTGCGGCCGGCCTATTTCGTTCCGGAAACCAAAGCCCTCAGCAGCACCTTTGGCGAGATGCAGCACAGCGGATATGGCCTGGTGCTGACGGTGGATGAGTTCGGAGGTATCGCCGGCCTCGCCACGCTGAAGCAACTGCTGGAAGTTATCGTGGGTCAGGTGGGCGAAGAGGGCGCCGCCCCTGATAATGCCTATACCCCGGTGGACGAGCATACCTTCTGGTTGGACGCCGGCGTCGGTATCCTTGAAATCAACGAGGAGTTGAAGTTGGGCTTGCCGGAAGGAGATTACCAGACGGTGGCCGGGTTTATTCTGGACTGGATGGGGCGGATTCCCGAAGAGGGCGATGTGCTTGAATACCGCAACTTGAGGTTGACAATTAAGAAGATGGCCGGGGTCCGAATCGATGAAGTCGAGTTGCGCAAAATCCTTGGCGGCCAAGATGGAGATGCCGGATGAAGCTGGTCTTGGTGCGCCACGGCGAAACCGAATGGAACAAGCTGGGCAGGTTCCAAGGGCATCACGATGTCGAATTGAACGAAAAGGGAGCGGCTCAAGCCCGGGAGACGGCCCAGGCCGTGGCCAAATGGCAGCACTCAGCGGTCTTCTCCAGCCCCCTGCATCGTGCGATGCGGGTTGCCGAAGAGATATCGCTACTGAGCGGAATGCCCGTGGTGCCGGTGCCGGAGTTCATGGAGCTGAAGCTGGGCGACCTGGAGGGGATCACCGGCGCAGATTTACGAAAGACCTGGCCCGAACTCTCAACCACCTGGCGAAGTGACCCGGGCCGGGTGGTGATGCCCAACGGCGAGTCTTTGGCCCAGCTTCAGGAACGGGCCTGGTGCGCCCTCATCGACCTGGAGCAGAACCACCAGGGAGATGAGACCGTGATCGTCGTATCCCATAATTTTGCCATACGGACCATGATCGGCAAGCTTCTGGGGATGCCGCTTTCCAACTTCCATCGCATGTCGCTGAACTTGGCCTCCATCTGTGTCATCGAATGCGACCGGCGGGGCCGGCGGCTGATTTCCTACAACTCCACCTTTCACCTGTCCCCCGAAAACCGGTAGGGAAAACCCATGGCCTCGGTCTCCAGGCTGGAAAGGCAGGTGGCCGGCGCACTAGTCCGGGCGGGCTATTCCGGCAGTGACACCGTCCTGGTGGTGGCAGTGTCGGGCGGTTCCGACTCGTTGGCCCTTCTCCATTGCCTGCACCGCCTCAGCAATTCGCACCGCCTCCATCTGCACGTGGTCCACCTGAATCACGACTTCCGCGGTGAGGAGGCGTTCGCCGACGCCCGGTTCGTGGCGGCGGCGGCCCAGGAGTTGGGATGGCCGGCAACGGTGGAGGAGCGCGATGTCGCGGCCCTTCAGCGGGAGCGGCGCATCTCTTCCTTCGAGCAGGCGGCGCGGGAGTTGCGATACTCTTTCCTGGCCGAGGTGGCGGCCAAGGTTGGGGCCGCCGCCGTGACGACCGGCCACACCGCCGACGACCAGGCCGAGACCGTGCTGATGCATATCCTCCGGGGCGCGGGCCTCCATGGGCTGCGGGGCATGCCCGAGCTTTCCCTTTGGCCCTGGCCCGGTGATGGCCTCGGCCTTCGTCTGTTCCGTCCCCTGCTCCAGGCAACCAAGACGGAAACCGTGGCTTACTGCCGGGCCCTGGGGCTCGGCTACCGGGACGATACCGGGAACTACCTCCATCGCTTTACCCGGAACCGGGTCCGCCATGATCTACTGCCGTTGCTGGAATCTGAGTACAACCCCGGAGTACGGGAGTCCCTGGCCCGGCTGGCCCGGACCGCGGCGCTGGAAACAGACTACCTGGAGAAAGAGGTGGCCCGGTTGTGGCCTGAGGTAGCGGACCAGGAGGCCGGGGCCGTGGTCTTCGGTCAACCGGCTTTGTCCTCCCTGCACCCGGCGCTCCGGAGGTTGCTGCTGCGCCGGGGCTATGAGCATCTGACGGGGGACACCCGCAGGCTGGGAGAGGGGCATCTGGCCGCGATGGACAAGCTGGCGGGGGACATGGCGGCGGGCCGCAGCCTGGACCTGCCGGGCGGCCTGAAGCTTCATAGCACCTACGGCTATCTGCGCCTCTCCCGAGATATTGCTCTACCCTGTCCGTTCCCGGGACTGGGCGGAGAACATCGCCTGGTTTTGCCCTCCGGTGGGGATCCGGAGGTGGCCGCCGAAGCCGGTCCGTGGCGGGTATCCTTCCGAGTCGGATGCCCCCCCAGGATACCCTTCGAAGACCCGTCTGCCCGGCCTTTCACGGCGGAGGGGAGAGGTCTGGCAGGAGTCGCGTCCTGGTCCGCCTGGCTGGACAGCGGGTGCTTGGGCGACGCGGTGCAAATCCGCACCCGGGCGCCCGGCGACCGGTTTCAGCCGCTTGGCATGGACCAGGACAAGAAGCTCCAGGACTTCTTCACCGACGCTCGAGTGCCGGGAGACTGGCGTGACCGGGTCCCGTTGCTGGTCTCAAGCCGGGGCATCGCCTGGGTCGTCGGCTACCGCATCGCTCACTGGGCCAGGCTCCGGGAAGGGGGACCGGCTTCGGTGGAGGCCGTGAGGGTAGAGTTTGAAGCTATTGGTGGTCACGGCCGGCCCTGATTAGCGGCCGGGCCGCCGGTGGCCTCGAGGGCTAATTCCAACCGGCGACGCGCGGCACTCCCGTAGCCTATTCCGGCCTACAGCCCCAGCAAGCGGGCCGGGTTGTCTTTCACCAGCATTCCCACCTCCACCTCTTCCATGCCGGCTTGAAGCAGGGTGGCGATGCCCATCCGAAGCCCTTCGGCGGGCATCGGGTGGTAGTCCTGGCCGAAGTCGGTGCTCACGATGCAGTTCTCGGGGCCGATGGCGGAGATGGTCTCCGCCAGTTCCTTGGGGTTGAGACGGCAAGTAACCGGCATCATAACGTGCACGCAGTGCTCGATGTAGGCCCCCATGCCGGCCAGGGTTTTCATGTCATCCAGCGTCATCCCCGTCCAGAAGGACATAGTCGTGGCATGGGTCACCACGATGCGGCCGATCCCCAGGTTGCGGGCTTCAGCTACCAACACCATGCTCTCCGGCGTGGAGAGATGGCCGGTGGCCAGGATCAGGTCGTGGGCCTTGACAACCTCCAGGACGGCGTACGCTTCGGGCACCAGCCGGCCCCGCTCGTCGAGCACGGAGATGCCGCCGTTGAGGCCCCTACGCTGATGGTCGGCTCGGGCCGAGAAGGTGGGCATCCAGACCAGCCGGCCACCCATCGCGGCGCTGCATTCCACCGCCATCGGGTTCAGGCCGCCCACCTGTACGTCCAATGCTACCCCGCCAATCAGGGTAATGCCGGGTACGGCCTGACTGGCGGTATACGCCACCGGGTGGGTGAGATACTCGTGGCTCTTGAAGACAACGCCCCGCATTCCCATATCCCGGGCTTGCTGGGCGATTTCTATGGCGCCACCCCGTCGTTCCACCTTGGGGTCCGGCGCAAAGTGAACGTGGATGTCAAGGGCACCTTCGAGGAGCCGGTCTACGTTGCTCATGGTATCCTTTCATGCCCTTTAGAGCCGCGCCGCCAAGCGGCCACCGGCCAGGGTCCGGTTCGCCGTGGAGAAGCTGACAGCCGGGGCGAAGTTGCGCCGGCTCAAGCCGGGGGCGGCCTGATGACCGGCGTATGCCTTCGAGATTTAACCCGATTGTAGGTTACCCGGCTATTGAAGTCAAAGTACCCGCACGCGGAATTTCCGGTGCATCCGGACCTGCGGCCCCGGTTGCTATCGGCAAGCGCCACTCCATGATACGCATCAAGGCCGGTGACGACCGGGCGCCGAACCACGGCCGGACGCCCGGTTCGCGAGTGGCTTTGGAGTACAGGATGCTTGGGTGGCGTGCAAATACCCGAGTAGCCAGGCTGCTACCCGTGTCCGAAGCCCTACGGGGCCCAGGAAGGCGACTGATCCACGCCGGGGTAGCTGGTGATGTTCGTCTGGCCGGAGCCGTCGGCGTTCATCACGTATACCTCGGCGTTGTCGCCCCGGTAGGTGGTGAAGGCGATCCTGGAGCCGTCGGGCGACCAACTCGGCCCTTCATCCGTGCCTGGGTTGCTGGTTAGTTTGGTGACCCCGGAGCCGTCGGCGTTCATTACGTAGATCTCGGCGAATCCGGTCCGGTCGGAGTGGAAGGCGATCGTTGCGCCGTCGGGCGACCAGGAAGGCTCCCGGTCCGAGCCCGGGTCGTTGGTTAGCCTGGTGACTTCGGAGCCGTCGGTGCTCATGACGTAGATCTCGGCGTAGCCGTCGCGCCAGGAGTAGAAGGCGATCGAGGCGCCGTCGGGCGACCATGAAGGGTGGGCGTCGAATGCGGGTTCATCGGTCAGCCTGGTTACTTCAGCGCCGTCGGCGTTCATCATGTAAATCTCGGCGTTGCCATCCCGCGAGGAGTAGAAGACGATTCTGGAGCCGTCGGGCGACCAAGAAGGCTCCCGGTCCACCCCCGGATCGTCGGTCAGCCTGGTGACGCCGGAGCCGTCGGCGTTCATCACGTAGATACTCTGGTTGCCGTCGCGAGTGGAGGCAAAGACAATCTTGGCGCCGTCGGGAGACCAGGAAGGGAACTCGTCGTCGGCCGGGTCCTGGGTAAGCCTCTCAACTCTGGAGCCGTCGGCGTTCATCGCGTATACGTCGTACTTGCCGTCCCGCCTGGACGCGAAGGTGATGCGGTCTTGAAGCTGGGGCGCAGCGGGCGCCGGCGACGGAGCGGCGGTGGCGGGGAGGGGAATCGAAGTATTGCCGGGAGTGGGAGTGGGAGTGGGGGCCGGAGCAGGCGTCGGCGCCGGAAGTGCGGTCGGGGTTGCGGTGGGCACGGGGGCCGGAGCGGTCGTGGCCGTTGGCGTAAGCGTGGGAGTTACCACGGGAGGTGTAACTGCGGGAAGGGGCGTCGGCGTGGATACCCTTTGACAGGCCGCCAGGATAAGCGCCAAAGATAGAATTACGCCAATCGGAACCAATTGCTGAAGTCTGCGGGCGATTATTGTGGCTCTTCCTTGTGGCTCTTCCTTGTGGCGCTGGTCGATTCTGCCGGTCACCGGCTCTATTCTACATCCGGCTGTCCAGCGGCTGCCAGAGATTTCACTGCCCTGGATTCAAGGGAGTCACATTGACTGCCCCAAAGGGGGATGGTATATCTATTCTTGGAACTTGGAACTTGGAACTTGGAACTTGGATGGTGTAACCGCATGGCTACTTCGGCGCCAAAGGAATTCGACTACCACTCGATAGAAATCGGCGAGGATCTGGGGTCCTACGAGTACGTCCTCAGCCAAGAGACGCTCGACAACTTTCGGCAGGCGGTAGACGATCCCGACGCGCGATACCCCACCATCGCGGTCAAACACGACCTGACCGCGTTTTTCAAGAGCTACAACGACTCCACCGGTGGCGTCAACGCGGGAAATGAAACCGAATTCTTCAACCCGCCCGTCCCCGGCAAGAAGATCAAGGTCTTGGCTCGAATCGCCGACAAGTACTCGCGCCGGGACAAGCCCTACCTGGTGACCGAGGCTACGGCCGTCGACGAAGACGGGCGGCTGCTGGAGATAACTCGCACCTACATGATGAAGAAACCCGACGAACTGGGAAAGAAGTGGCAGCCTAAGAGCTAGATTCTGGCCCGGAGGCCTCGCCGGTATCCAGGCGCACCATCCCGGTCCGGCGGCCAACCTGCCGGACCACTCGACGGCAGTTCGAGAGGGGGCTGCTCCGGAAAGTGTATCCGCCGTCCAGGTTCCGTCTAAGCATCCCAGCCAACCGGGCCACCTGCTCGTCGGCGCGCTCGCGCAAGTGGCCGACCCAATTCGATGCCGGCTGAAAAGGGTAAGGCCGTTGCTGGCCGGTGTATACTAGCTGTGGCGCACGAGAGTTGACAGTGGCGGAACGGCCGCCGGATGTTCTAGCCGAAAGATATTCCGGGTCCGGCGCACAACGGTCCTCGTGCGCGCCTGGACCAGCTCCCGAGACGGGAAGTGTTTGCAGAAATCAAGCTGTAGCGATGACCTGTCTCGGTCTTCCAGGCCGCGCCGCTATCGGCCCGGAGCCATTCTACGCCCTGATCGACGGACTGTAGGCGTGGATTAGGTCTTGGGCGGCCGGTATCGGGACCAGTCTCGAGCTGGAAAGCCGACAACCGTTGCCTGATAAAGATACCGCGGCGCTCACGCCGAGCGGAACCATCCCCAAGGGGAGGCGGAATGGGGGCTCCTAAGTCAGACTCTTACGATGTTGTGGTGATCGGCGCGGGCCTGGCGGGCATGACGGCCGGCGCCATGCTGGCCAAGCAAGGGATGCGAGTGCTGGTGGCGGACCACCGGCCTTCTCCGGGGGGAGTTTGCCACAGCTTCGAACGCGAGGGCTTCACCTTCGACGTGGGGCCCCACCTGCTCAGCGGCTGTAGCGATGGATGGGTGGTGGACCAAGCTTTGCGCCGCATCGGCGGCCGTGACCAGGTGGAGTTCCTTCCGGTCAACCCGCTGGCCCGGGTTGTCTTCCCGGAGCACACATTCGACATTCCCGCCGACGGAGAAGCGTTTCTGGATATACTCTCCGAACACTTCCCCGGCGAGCGCCGCCAGCTCGGCATGCTGTTCGGAGAGATGCTGGCCATGTACCGTGAGGTGGACGAGCTGCCGCACACCTTCGGCATCTGGCAATACCTGAAGGTGCCGGTCAACCAGCCTATCTTTCTCAAGTATCCGGCCAAAACCTACCAGGATGCCATGGACAACTTTGTCCTGGATCCGCGCCTCAAGGCCGCCATGGCGTCTCTGTGGGTCTTCTTCGGCCTGCCTCCGTCCCGCATATCGGCGGTATTTTGGACGATGGTCATGGCCACCTATTTCCTGGGCGGCGGGTCCTATCCCAAAGGCGGGCTGTCGCATCTGGCGCAGGCCTTCGCCTCCGGACTGGAGCAGTCTGGCGGGGAGCTGCTGCTGAACGCCCGCGCCGAAAAAATCCTGGTGTCCAAGGGACGGGTGACAGGCGTCAAATTCACGGACGTGACCGGGCGGTGGCTGCCCGACGGAAGAGCCGCCAGCCCGGACGGGACCTCGGGGGAGAACTTTCAGGTGAACGCGTCTCACGTTGTGTCCACCGGGGATGCCATGGACACCCTCCTCAACCTCGTTGGAGTGGAGCAACTGCCGGGCAAGTTCGTCAAGGGCCTCAAGAAGTTGGAGCCGTCCCTGTCGCTGGTCAAGGTGGCGCTGGGCGTGGATTTGGATATGGCGGCCGCCGGGTTCGGGCGGCACGACACCGTCTTCTACGATACCTATGACATGGATCGAGTCTTCGGCAGGATGATGTCCGGACTTCCCGACGCCCCGTGCGATGTCACGGTACCTTCGGTAACCGACCCGTCGCTGGCGCCCCAGGGGGCCCACACCGTTTACCTGTGGAACTACGTACCTTATTCGGAGGCTCGGGACTGGCAGGCCACCGGAGGAGAGGTCGCCAAACGCTTCGTGAAGTGGATGGACGACCGGGCTCCGGGTTTCGCCGGGGCGGTGCAGCAACAGGTCGTTGCCACCCCGGAGACCCTTCGGGAGTTCGCCTTGACGGTGGATGGCGCTCCCTACGGGTGGGCGTTCTCCCCTCAGCAGATGGGCTTCAACCGGCTTCAACCTAGGACTCCCATCAAAGGGTTGTACCTGGCGGGCCATTGGACCACGCCGGGTGCCGGGGTTGCCGGAGTGGTCATGTCTGGGGAGCGCACGGCGAATATTGTGGCGGCAAAAGAGGGGTTCGCGCTATGGCGGAAGAGCGCATAGTAGCTCGAAACTGGTCCAGCAAGATCTCGATCTGGTACCGGGAGACCCGTCCCCCGTTTCTGACGGCCTCGGTCGTGCCCATCCTGTTGGGCACCTGCATGGCTTGGAGCCGGGAAGGCGAATGGGACTGGGGTCTCTTCGCGCTGGCTATGTTGGGAGGGGTCCTCCTACACGTCGGCACCAACGTCATCAATGATTACTTCGACCATAGGTCGGGCGCCGATAACGTGAACTTCGAGTTCGTACGCCCCTATGGCGGCGGGAGCCGGATGATTCAGCTTCAACTGATGTCTCCCCGGGAGGTGCTGCTGGAGTCCATCCTCGCCTTCGCAGGGGCGATACTGGCGGGAGTGGCGCTTATTTTCCTGGTGGGTATCCCTATCCTGTATATCGGACTGGCGGGTCTCCTTTCGGGTGTTCTCTACACCGTCTGGCTGGTGCGCGTGGGCGTGGGTGAGTTGTTTGTCGGCCTGAACTTCGGCGTGCTCATGACCGTGGGCGCCTATTACGTTCAAACCCGCGCCGTCTCCACCGAGGTGGTTGCGGCCTCCATCCCTCTGGCGCTCCTGATCGCGGTGGTCCTGTTCATCAACCAATTCCAAGACTATACGGCGGACAAAGCTACGGGGAAGCACAACCTGGTGGTCCGCCTGGGCAGGGCCCGCTCGTCGGTCGTGTTCGCGGCAATGCTGGCCGCCAGCTACCTGTCGTTGATCGTGGGCGTGGCCGCGTTCGATGTCTCGCCCTTCACGTTGCTGGCGTTGTTGACCGTGCCACTGGCGTGGAAGGCAGGGCGGACGGCCCGGCGCTTCTACGACGATTACCTTCGGCTCACGCCGGCGAACCAGTCCACCATCATGGTTCACATGCTCGCCGCCCTTTTGATGACCCTGGGCTACGCGGTCCAGAAGGCCGTCAGCTAGCGGCTGCCGTTAAAGGCTGCGGGGTCAGCGCGTGGCCTTTGGCCGTCGCCGCGCCTTGGCGGTGGGACTGGGCCTCCGCCGGCGGGCGAATTGCCCTGAATCGGTTAATCCGGATCGGAGATTTCCCCTCATCCATCTTTCCTCTCCTCACCCTGGTGGCGGCTGTCATGACCCACGGGTTTTCAGGATAGCCGAGTCGACTGGGGCCGGCTACGGCGACGCTGTTGTGTCCGGGAGCGAGGCTGCAGATTTAATGGTGTGTCGTAATACACCGGTAATTCTCAGGGGTGTAAAAGGGAAGCGGGTGGCAAGGGATCAATCTCGGGGTCATGCCATTGGCGCATTTTCATTTAAGTTAACGAGTTGTATCATAAATACATCACCATGATTGGAGCCGGAGCCGGCGGCTGGCTCGGCGCTGCCAATTTGGGAAGAGGGCTTTTGAGAAACCTGGCGAGCTTTCTGGTGCACCTGTTCGGCAGGGATGAAGACCTGAGCCATGTGTATCTCTCCGTCGTGCACGACCGGTGCTTGCTGTGTGAGGAGCCCATCAGCGAATCCGCGGCCTACCTGACCTACCGGGTATGCCCATTTTGCCGTTTCCACTACACCCTGACCGCCAGAGAGCGGATCGAGCAACTGGCCGATAAGGGCAGTTTCAAAGAGTCCCACAAGTACCTCAGTTCAGTGGCCCCCCTCTCGTTTTCCCGGCGAGGCCGCTACCGAAAGCTGCTCGTCCAGGACCAAAACCGCACCGGCCTAACCGAGGCCGCGGTGACGGGCCGCTGTCGAATCGACGGCTTAGAGCTGATGCTGGTGGTTTTGGACTTTGGTTTCATGGGCGGCAGCATGGGCAGCGTAGTGGGAGAGAAGGTGGCCATGGCCCTGGAGACGGCAGCCCGCCGGGAACTTCCCCTGCTGGCGCTGGTTTCCGGCGGTGGCGCCCGGGTTCAAGAAGGTGTCCTGTCGTTGATGCAGATGGCTAAAACCGTGACCGCGGCCAAACGGCTACGGGAGGCCGGAGCCCCGTTCATAGTGGTGCTCGCCAACCCCTCCACGGGCCAGGCCTACGCTAGCTTCGCCAACCTGGCCGACGTAATTCTGGCCGAGCCGGGCTCTCTGATCGGGCTATCGCCGTTGAGGACCTTGCGTGAGATATCCAAGGCCCCGCTGCCTCTTGACGCCCACACCGCCGAGGCCCATCTGGGACATGGCCTCTTGGACAATGTGGTGGACCGGGAAGCCCTGCAGTCACGGCTTTCAACGCTATTGCAGATACTCACCTCCCAGAAGCAGAGCAAAGGGAACCACAAGGACCTGCTTCAGACCGAGCTGGAGGTGGCCGCGGAAACTGGGGTCTGGGAGGCGGTAACCATCGCCCGGAACGAGGAACGTCCTCTGGCGATTGCCTACATGCGGTCGATGCTGGACCCTTTCTTCGAGTTGCGAGGAGACCGTTTGAGCAGCGACGACCGGTCGGTTGTCGGAGGAGTCGGGTTCCTGTTGGGGGAGCCGGTGGTCGTCATCGGCCAGCAACGCCGCGCTCCGCTACAGGGCCAGCGGTACCACGTGTGCCCCGACGGTCTACGCAAGGCCCAGCGGCTGATCTCCCTGGCAGGCCGGTTCAAGCTCCCTCTGGTGACGCTGATCGACACGCAGGGAGCCGATCCAAGTCTGGAAGCGGAGGAGCAGGGCATCGGCAATGCCATTGCCAACACCCTGTCATTGATGGTCGAGGCGCCCGTTCCGATCGTCTCCGTGATCATTGGGGAAGGCGGCAGCGAAGGGGCGTTGGCTCTTGGGATGTCCGACCGCATTCTCATGCAACAGTACGCCATCTACTCACCGATCTCGTTGAACCGCAACCTGGGCGGACCTTTCCCCGACCGGATGTTGGACCGGGAGGCGGCGGAAGCGTTGATGCTGACGGTCCAGGACTGTTCGGAGCTGGGCATCGTCGATCAGGCGGTGCCGGAACCGGAAGGCGGGTCTCACACGAACCCCAGGGAAGCGGCGAGCGTGATGCAGTTGGCCGTCGTCAAGCAAATTGCGGAACTCTCCAAGCTGTCCCCGAGCAAGCTGCTCAAGCGGCGCTATCAGAAGTACCGCCGGATGGGCGAGCGAAGCGCGTTTTCTCAGGAAGCCATGAGCCTGGAAGTGGAGCTGTTGATCAATATCGCCGCCCATGGCCAGCGGCAGGGCCGCGCCGTCCGGGCCCAGAAAGTAAAGGCTCCGGAGGGAGAGCCTATCGAAGCCCTGGCTACCGCCGCGATAGAAACCTAGCGGAGCGCCGTAAAGGTCAGGCTGCTTCTCGTCCCAATTCCCGCAGGCTCTTCTTGACCTCCTCGGCCAAGCGGACGTACTCATCGCCCACCGCCTCGTCGACCAAGGCGGTCGGTCTGGAGTTGTCCTGGTAGGACGACCGTAGCGCGATGGTTCCCAGGAAAGGTGCTTCAACATCCTGGGCCAGCACCTTGCCGGCGCCCTCGCCAAATATCTCGCCGGTGTAGTTTTCGACAATCCCCAGGACGTTCAGGTTGAGCTTCCGGATCATGTTGATGCAACGTTTGGCGTCTATGTTGGCCAGTTGCTGGGGAGTGCTAACGACCACGAAGCCGTCCATGGGCAAAGTCTGCATGATGGTCAACGGAGCGTCTGAGGTGCCGGGGGGCAGGTCCACCACCAGATAATCCAACTCGCCCCATTCAGTGATCTCCAGGAACTGATTGATAGCGTTGTGAATCATCGGCCCGCGCCAGATAATGGCCTCTTCTTCATTCTCCTGGAAAAAAGCCATCGACACCACTTTGACTCCCCATTTTTGTGAAGGAAGAATCTGGCCGTCGACGAAGTCCGGTTTGTCGGCGATGCCCAGAACCTTCGTTGCGTTGGGGCAGTCGATGTCCACGTCCAGCAGCCCGACCAGCTTTCCCTCCTGGGCCAGGGTAACGGCCAGGTTCACCGCGACGGTGGTCTTCCCGACGCCTCCCTTGCCGCTGTAAACTCCGATCTTGGTCCCGATCTTGGACAGGCGGCCCGTTATTTGGCGCTTTTGCTGCCAGCTTCGTTTGATCTGCTCCAGCCTGGGGTTTCCTTCGGGAGTCGACATGCTTTATTCCTTTCGGCCGCCATCATCGGTGGAGTTCTGCCGGCGGAGTACGCGGCGTTCCTTCGGGCGAGCCCTGCTATTTGCTTTGGCAGGTTATCCTAAAGCCGCCCGGCCTCACCGGGCGAAGCGTTGATCGGCAGGTTGAGCACACGATAAGGCCGCAGGGACTGGCCTGCGGCCGGAGCCGGGGACGGACGGCCCCACCAATCTTTCCCGTATCACCGGGGGTGTCGAGGGGCGGTCTCGTCGGCCTATCGAGCCACGAGGCCCGTGATTATCTTGGTCAAATCGCCGGGCTTCATGGGCGGCCGGCGCCGCATTGAGACTTCTCGGTTCACCGTGGCGGCGGCGGCATCGAATCCGTGGGTCGCCTGGCCGTTTCCCGGGTGCAGCGCGGAATATTCCGGTACAGGCGGGCCGGGCGACGCGAGATGAGCGCTAGATCCCCAACATGGACCTGGCTTCTTCGCTAATCAGGTCGGGCGTCCAGGGCGGATCGAAGACCAACTCTACCTCCACATCATTCACCCCTTCGATCTCCTGGATGGCCGTTTCCGCCTGCTGCGCGATGAACGGTCCCATTCCGCAACCCGCGAAGGTCAACGTCATCTGGACATAAACATCGCTGCCGGTGACCTGGACATCGTAGATAAGCCCTAGGTCCACAATGTTCACCGGTATTTCCGGATCGAATACGCTTTTTAGGGTCTCAAAGACAACCTCTTGCGTTACCGTGGCCTCCGCCATTCTCTCCTCCTGCTGCCGGGCCTTAACCAATTATATATAATGTTGACTGAATAGGTCAACAATCTGATTTAGTGTCTCGTAGGCGGCTCGATCCCCAGCCGGCCGTCCCGGCGAAGGCCGGGTACCGGCGAAAACATCTCTGGATTCCGGCCTCGATGGCGTCGGGGACGATGGCCGGAAGGGCGTGTTACACAGGTTCGCCGGTGTAAAGCTATTTGCCAGACAGGCTACTAGGGAATGAGCAGCATCTTGCCGGTGGTGGCTCGGCCCTCTAGCTGACGGTGGGCCTCGGCTGCCTCCGACAGGGGCAATACGTGCTCGACCCGCAGCTTCAGTTCTCCGGTCTTCACCCAGTTCAGCACGTCCCCAGCGCGTTTTTCCAGCTCCTCCCTGGTTACGGTATAATCGCCCAGGCCGGGCCGGGTGAGAAACCGGGAGCCGTTGCCGAGGATCCTCGGGTTCAGAGGTGGCACGGGGCCGCTGGCCTGGCCGTACAGCACCATGTAGCCCCGGCGGGCCAGGCAGCTAAGGCCCTTGTCGAAGGTGGTCCGACCCACGCCGTCGTAGACTGCCTGAACGCCCGCTCCGCCGGTCTCCCGTTTGACCTCCTCAGCGAAATCCTGCTGGGTGTAGATGATGACGTGGTCGGCGCCGGCCCCCCGGGACAGCTCCGCCTTGGCCTCGGTGGAGACCGTGGAGAAAACGTAGCCGCCCAGGCGCTTGATCATCTGCGTGAGCAGCAGCCCGGTACCGCCGGCGCTTGCGTGGACCAGAACCCGGTCGCCGTCCTGCACCGGGTAGGTGCTGTGGCACAGGTAATGGGCGGTCATCCCCTGTAGAATGGCCGCTGCCCCCGCCTGGGCGTCCAGACCCTGGGGCATCTTGATGAGCCGGGAGGCGGGGACCACCGCCCGCTCGGCGTAGGAGCCCGGAACACTGCAGTAAACCACCAGATCACCGGTGCTGACACTGGTGACACCGAGACCAACGTCCCGCACCACCCCCGCGCCCTCCACCCCGATGGTTCTCGGGAGGGGCGGCCCCGGGTTGATGCCGGCCCGGCTGTAAACATCGGTGAAGTTGACCCCTACCGCCTGGATTTCTACGACCGCCTCTCCGTCGCCGGGAGCCGGGTCAGGCACGTCTTGGTATTTCATGACCTCAGGGCCACCGAACTCAGTGATCTGTATCGCTTTCATGGCTGCTCCTTTTGAGATCAAAATGAAGCCAAGGCGACAGTATACACCGGATCGGAACGCCGGCACCCGAAGCTGAACGACAGGAGACGATGCGCGGGATCAACCGAGAGGATGTCCCGCGTGCCACCGCCTACCGGACCTCTTGAACTAAGCACTCGGAGCCGTGAATCTTTGCGGAGGCGGAAAGGGAACAGGTAGAATGTGAGATGTGTAGAGAGCGCCCTCTCTTCATCGCCGTGACGTATTTACCCGAGGGGAGTGTTGGCCGGGGACTTTGCCGGCCCTTGAGAAGACGGCGGGCATGCATGGTGAGCGAAATCCCCCTGTATCCCCCTTTACAAAGGGGGACTGGATGGGCACTACTCGTTGGGATGTCTTGCAGCTTCGGCAAGGATTGGTAACCTGAATGAAAAAGTTGCACCGGCTGCCATCGTGATCCCCATGGACGTAGCAAATGTCTGAACTTCCACATCGCAGCAGCGGGGAGTGGCGGGCCGCCGGGCCCCCGGACCTTCTGCTGGTAAACGCCCGGGTGGTGACCCTCGAACCGGGACAGCCCAGGGCCGAGGCCGTGGCGGTGCGCGGCGATACCATTGTCGCCGTCGGCGGCCAGGCCGAAGCGGTGGCCCTTGCCGGACCCGGCACCCGGACCGTCGATTGCCAGCGGATGTGCCTGCTGCCGGGCTTCGTGGACGCTCACTGCCACCTGATGGCCCTGGCCGCCTCCCTACAGGGGCTCGATTGCGGTCCGGGGGTCGTCTCATCCATGAAAGGGCTGCAAGACATGCTGCGCCACCGGGCCATGCAGACCCAACCCGGCCGTTGGATTCGTGGTTTCGGATACGACGACCTGGCATTGGCCGAAGGGCGGCACCCGGCTCGCTGGGACCTGGACGAGGCGGTTCCCCACCACCCTACCCGGCTAGACCATCGCAGTGGCCACGCCACGGTGCTGAACAGCCGGGGGTTGCGGCTCGCCGGGATCGACCGGGATACCCCCGACCCCCCAGAGGGAGTGATCGACCGGGACGGCGCCACCGGAGAGCCCACCGGGTTGCTGCTCGATCTGGCGGGATTTCTGCGGCAGCGCCTGGGCAGCTTGCGAGACGCCGAACAGATCGAGGAAGGTATCGTCCGGCTGAACCGAGAGTTGCTCGGCTACGGCATTACCTCGGTTCAGGACGCCGGGCCTGACAACGACCCGGCTCGTTGGGAGTCCTTCGCCAGCCTGCAGGGCTCGGGGAAGCTGCAATGCCGGGTTACCATGCTGGCCGGGGAGGCCCGCCTGAACGAGTTTTTGGCGGAGGGCCGGCGCCCGGCCGGTGGTGATCGATGGCTGCGGCTGGGCCATGCCAAGGTGATGCTCACGCTGACTACCGGAGCGCTCCAGCCAGACCTTGCCAGCCTGGGCCGGATCGTCGTCGAGGCGCATCATGCGGGGTTTCCCGTGGCCATTCACGCGGTGGAGCAGGAGGCGGTCGCGGCGGCGGCGCGGGTACTCGGGGAAAACCCGTTTGCGCCCCCTCCTGGAAGATTGGGAGATAGGGCTTCGGGGGCCACGAGCCCGCCGGTCGCCGCCCTCGCGCTCAAGGACCGCATTGAGCACTGTGCCGAGTGCCCGCCCGATCTGGTGATCCAGGTGCGGAGAAGCGGGGCCGGGGTGGTGACCCAGCCGGGTTTCGTCTACTGGAATGGAGACCGCTATCGGGAGCGGGTGGAAGCGTCGCTGCTGGATCACCTCTATCCGGTGGGCGCCCTGCTTCGCTCCGGCGTGCCGGTGGCTTTCGGCTCCGACGCTCCGGTCATCGATCCCAACCCCTGGCCGGGCATCTTCAGCGCCGTGACCGGGGCCACGCGGGCCGGAGCGTCGCTGTCCCCGGCAGAAGAAACCGGGTCCGGAGTGGGCCGTGGGGTTTCCATTCAAGCGGCATTGGAGATATATACCTTGGCCGGCGCGCGCTCCGAAGGCAACCAGAACAGCAAAGGGACGATCCGTCCGGGGAAGCTGGCCGACTTGGTGCTGGTGGACGCGGACCCGACAATGGCTCCCATTTCCGGCCTGGCGGACATCCGGCCGGTCTTGACGGTGGTGGGAGGCCGGGTGGTCTGGACCAACGGCCGAGTGGGGATCGATGGTTAGTGGGTGCGCTCCCGGAGGTAGCCAGACAGGTCCAGCAGGGAGTGCCGTGCCTGGCAATCGGGAAGTTCGTCCAGGGACCTCGATGCCGTCTCACAGTATTGCCGGATGACGGTGTAGCAGTCCTTGATAATGGTGGAATCGTTTATCATGTCCAGGACCTTTGGCACCTGGCCATCCTGATCACGGTCCTCAGACAACTCCCGGAACAGCTTTTCGATGGGGTTATCCGCCGGATACCGTTCCATCAGCATGATGGCCGGCAGCGTCAGCACCCCTTGCCGGAGGTCGCTGCCGACCGGCTTGCCCAGCTCGGCGGCGTCGCCCTGGACGTCCAGCAGGTCGTCCATTATCTGGAAGGCCATGCCGATGTTGAAGCCATAAGCCCGGAGCGCCTGGGTTTGTGGCTCCGGAGCCCCGCCCAGGATGGCGCCCGTTTCCGCCGCGGTGCAAAACAGAGAGGCGGTCTTGCGGTAGATGCGCTCGTCGTAGAGCTTGCGGGCCTGCTTGGCATCGAAGGCGCTGAACAGCTCGATCAGCTCGCCGCTGGCCAGATCCATGATGGTCTCGGAGAACCGGCGGATGACCCGCACGTTCCCAGTTTCGCAAACGAACGTGGCGGACGTGGCGAAGACGTAGTCGCCGAACAGCACCGCCACGTTCCGGCCCCAAGCGTTGCTGACGGTGGCCTTGCCGCGGCGCAGGTCCGAGTTGTCCACCGTGTCGTCGTGGATCAGGGTGGCCACGTGAAGCAGTTCCACCGCCGCGGCCATGGTGATCGGATTTTCCGGCTGGTGGGGGTAGAAATCGGCGGCCAACAGGGTGATGGCAGGCCGGATCCGTTTCCCGCCGCTCGTCAGTACGTGGTCCAGCAGGGGGCCCAGGTAGGGGCTGTCGTCGGTTTGGCTCAGGCCCCGAAGACGCGCTTCCACACGGCCCAGATCGAGCTGAATCGGCGTGTAAATTGACGCGGTCCTCTCATCCAGCCCTTTGAGCAAGCTGCCCCCTATGCGGTCCCGACGCCTAGCCGCTGCACCTCATCATCCACCACCTGGGCGTCCAGCTTGGTATACAGCGGCGAGGGCCCGCGCAAGGACTTGCCGCCCTCCACCCCTTTCAGGATCGCATCAAAATCCCACTGTTCCTCTTCGACCGGGCCGTCAAATCCCAAGAATTCATGCAAGCGGTGAGCGCTGAACGGGAGGAAGGGGTACAAGATCACCTTGAGGCAATTTATCACCGCAATGCTAGTCCACAGGGCGGTGGCGGCATCCTGCCGGGCGGTCTTGATGGATTTCCAGGGCGCCGTGGTGTCCAGGTAGCGGTTGGCCTCCTGCGCCAGGGAGAAGGCCTGGCCGATGGCAGCCTTGAAGCGGCAATTGGATAGGCTCTGGTCCACGCCGTCCATCGCGGCGCGGGCACCCTTGAGAATCGCCTCGTCCACCGGGCTCAGCGGCCCCGGCGAGGGAATCTTGCCATCGAAGTTCCGGTAGGTGAAGGACAGTACCCGATGCACCAGGTTCCCGTAGGTCGCCACCAGCTCTTCATTGTTCCGGCGCACGAACTCGCCCCAGGAGAAGTCGGTATCGGCGGACTCCGGCATATTGATGGAGAGGACGAAACGGAGGGGATCAGGATCGTACCGGGCCAGGTAGTCGGGCACCCAGACCGCCCAGTTCTGGCTGGTGGAGAACTTCTGGTTCTCCAAACTCAGGAACTCGTTGGCCGGAACGTCGTAGGGCAAGTTGAGGCCGCCGTGGCCCATGAGGATGGCCGGCCAGATGATGGAGTGGAAGGGGATGTTGTCCTTGCCGATGAAGTAGTAGGGCCTGGTGTTGGGGTCCTTCCAGAACTCCTCCCACTTGCCGGGAGTCCCGGCCCGCTGCGCCCATTCGACCGCCGCCGACAGGTAGCCGATCACCGCCTCGAACCAGACGTAGATTCGTTTGCCCTCGTATCCTTCCACGGGGACGGGTATCCCCCAGGTGAGGTCGCGGGTGATGGCCCGGTCCTTCAGCCCGTCCTCCAGGTAGCGCCGGGTGAAGTTGAGAACGTTGGGTCTCCAGTGATCATGCTGGTTTACCCACTCCAGAAGTGGCTCCTGAAAGGCGGACAGCTTGAGAAAGAAGTGCTCCGAGTCACGAAACTCCGGCGCGGTCCCACATAGGTTGCAGCGGGGCTCCAGCAGGTCTTTGGAGTCCAAGGTGCGGCCGCACGTTTCGCACTGGTCACCCCTGGCCCGGTTGGAGTGGCAGTGGGGGCAGACGCCTTCCACGTACCGGTCTGGCAGGAAACGGTCGCATGCCGGGCAGTAGGCCAGCAGTGTCACATCGGTGTAGATGTATCCCTTCTCCCGTAGGAGCCGGAATATGCCCTGGACCACCTCTTGGTGATTCTCGGTGCGGGTGGTGGTGAACAGGTCGAAAGATATGCCCAGACGGTCCCAGGTGTCCAGGAACTGGGCGTGGTACCGGTCCACGACCTCTTGGGGAGTCACGCCTTCCTGCTCGGCCCGGACGGTAATGGGGGTGCCGTGGCTGTCGCTGCCCGATACCATCAACACCTGGTTACCCTTCATCCGATGGTAGCGGGCGAAGATGTCGGCGGGGAGATAGCACCCGGCTACATGGCCCAGGTGCAGGGGTCCGTTAGCGTAGGGCCAGGCGACGGCGACGAATATGCGCTCGGGCAACGGCGGACTTCCTCTAGGTGTCTCACGGAATGGGTTCGTTCATTCTATCATAACCACCAGGCATAATCGCCACACGCTGCCTCGCCCGGCCCAGGCTGCGCCAGGGCATCCCTCTCCCGAGGGAGAGGGAACGAGGGTGAGGGCATCGGCGCGTAGCTGTGGTTGACAAGCTGACTTTGGTGCTGATAACATCCACGGGTTACATTGCTAAGAAACCCGCTTAGAAAGGGAGTAGTAGGAGTAACCGTTCCCAGAGAGCCGGTGGTTGGTGGAAAACCGGTGAAGGCAATACTCCGAACTCGCCCTGGAGCGACCAGCCTGAACTAGAGTAGGGCGCGGCGGCTGGCACCGTTAACGGCCTTGGAGCAGTTCCGGCATCCGAGTTGGTAATTAGTCAGCCTCAAAGCTGAGTCATGACGACTGGATTCCCGGAAAATAAGGGTGGTACCGCGGGATCTAACGACTCGTCCCTTTGGGGATGGGTTTTTTTGTTTATCGAGGCTCTCACTCCGGCTAAACCAAGCGGAGTGGGAGTCACGGGGAGCGGGGATGAAGCTAACGGGCGCCGAAATCGTATGTGAAAGCCTCCTGAAAGAAGGGGTGGAGGTTATTTTCGGGATTCCTGGGGGCGCGGTG
The DNA here is from genome assembly GCA_030740155.1 of Dehalococcoidia bacterium. Taxonomy (GTDB): domain Bacteria; phylum Chloroflexota; class Dehalococcoidia; order Lucifugimonadales; family UBA3495; genus CAJWBT01. Next base: position 84,892 of record JASLXV010000085.1, read on the forward strand.
CTGCCTTTCTACGGAGCCCTGTCCAAATACCCCAAGATACGGCACATCCTGGTGCGCCACGAACAAGGCGCGGCCATGGGCGCCGACGGCTACGCCCGGGCGACCGGCAAGGTTGGGGTATGCACCGCCACTTCGGGGCCGGGGGCCACCAACCTGGTTACCGGCATCGCTTGCGCCCAGATGGACTCGGTGCCGATGGTCGCCATTACCGGGCAGGTGTCCCGGGCGGTCTTGGGAAGCGATGCTTTCCAGGAGATCGACATGACCGGGATCACCCTGCCCATTACCAAGCACAACTACCTGGTCATGAACGTCGCGGAAATTGCCGGAGTCATCAAAGAGGCGTTTCACATCGCCCGGACCGGGCGGCCGGGGCCGGTACTGGTGGACCTGCCCAGGGACGTGCTCCAGGACGAGCTGACGGAGTTCGTCTGGCCCGAGACAATCAGCATTGCTGGCTACAATCCGCCCGGCGATGCGGACCCGGAACAGGTGGCCGAGGCGGCCAGGCTGATCAACCAGGCGGACCGGCCCGTTATCGTGGCCGGACATGGGGTGCTCATTTCCCACGCCTACGGAGAGCTGCGGGAGTTTGCGGAGAAGACCCAGACACCGGTGGTCACCACCCTGCTGGGCATCAGCTCATTGCCCACGGACCACTACCTGAACCTGGGCATGGCGGGAATGCACGGCCTGGCCAGCGCGAGCCTGGCGGTCGACAAGTCCGATCTGATCATAGCCCTGGGAATGCGGTTCGACGACCGGATCACGGGGCGCCTGAGCGACTTCGCTCCCAATGCCAAGGTGATCCATGTCGACGTGGACCCTTCGGAATTGAACAAGAACGTCCAGGCGAATGTGCCCATAGTTGGGGATCTCAAGTGTTTCCTGCAACAGCTCATGCCCCTGGTGGAGCCCAAGGTCCACATCGACTGGCTGCGTAGCGTCGACACCCTGTGGACCGAGCACCCGACGGCGCACATCCGGCAGACCGAGGAGCTGCTGCCCCAGTTCGTGCTGCGGAAGCTTTCGGAGGCGACCCAGGGAGACTCGATCATCGTGACCGGCGTGGGGCAGCACCAGATGTGGGCCGCCCAGTTCTGCGCCTTTAACGAGCCGAACACGTTGATTACGTCGGGCGGGCTGGGCTCCATGGGTTATGAGGTCCCCGCCGCCCTGGGAGCCAAGTTGGGACGGCCGGATAAGACCGTCTGGTCCGTCGCCGGCGACGGCGGCTTCCAGATGACCTTGTGCGACCTGGCTACAGCCGCGGAGAACAACATCGAGGTGAAGTTCGCCATTCTAAACAACGGGTCCCTGGGCATGGTGCACCAGTTGCAGGACCTGTTCTTCGACCAAGACTATTTTGCTTCCCAATACACGGCCAACCCGGATTTCGTCAAGCTGGCCGGAGCCTACGGGATTCATGGGATTCGGGTCACCGCGAAAGACCAGGTGAACGGGGCAATCCAAGAGGCGATGGAGACTCCCGGCCCGGTGATCATCGACTTCCGGGTCGTGGAAGAGAACGTGTACCCGACGATCCCGGCCGGGAAATCCGTCAACGACATGATAGAGGAACCGGCGCCGGAGGGCATTCACTGAAATGAACCGGAACGGAGAGCAGCACACCATTGTTGCCCTGGTGGAGGACCGTCCCGGGGTCCTCACCCGCATCGCCAGCATGTTCCGGCGGCGCGGCTTCAACATCGCGAGTTTGGCAGTTGGAAAGAGCGAGCGGCCCGGCCTGTCCCGCATGACCTTCGTGGTCGACGGCGATCAGAACACGGTCTACCAGGTGACCAAGCAACTCGACAAGCTCATCGACGTTATCCTGGTTTCCGACATCTCCGCTGATTCGATCGTGTCCAGGGAGTTGGCCCTGGTCAAAGTGAAAACGGATCCGTCCACCCGTGGCGAGATCATCCAGATCGTCCAGCTGTTTCGGGCCAACATCGTGGACGTGGGCACCCAGTCCATGGTGATCGAGATCACTGGAGAGGAAGACAAGATCAACGCCTTGAGCAACCTTCTCGAACCCTTTGGCATTATTGAGTTGCTGCGCACCGGGCGCGTGGCTATGGTCCGCGGCCAGACCAACGGCCGGGTCACCGACAGTGTTGGAGTCGACCTCGGCGGGAATGGATTCGGCGACTGAGGTGGGGCAATCTCCGGGATTGGAGAATTCGGCGAATTGAAGATGATGGTGAAATGGTAAAAGTTTTCTACGACGAAGACGCGGACCTGGGGGTCCTGGCGGACAAAACCATCGGCATCGTGGGCTACGGGAGCCAGGGGCACGCCCACGCGCTAAACCTGAAGGACAACGGGCAGAAGGTGATGGTCGGCCTCTACCCGGGCAGCCCTAGCCGGGTCAAAGCCCAAGCGGCGGGCCTGGAAGTGGCGGACGTGCCCGACGTGGTCAAGGCGGCGGACGTGTTGATGGTGGTGATCCCGGACCACGTGCAAGGCGGGGTGTACCGGAAGGAGATCGCTCCTCACTTAAAGCCGGGCAGCGCCCTCATGTTCGCCCACGGTTTTAGCATTCTCTACCGGGAGGTGGTCCCACCCAGCAACGTGGACGTGATGATGGTTGCACCGAAGGCCCCCGGCCACCGTATGCGGGAGCTTTTCGAGAGTGGAGTCGGGGTGCCCAGCCTGCTGGCCATCCACCAAGACGCCACCGGTCACGCTCAAGAGGTCGGTCTGGCCTATGCCAAGGGCGTTGGCTCCACCAGTGCGGGGGTGTTGGAAACCACTTTCAAGGACGAGACCGAAAGTGATCTGTTCGGCGAGCAGACCATCCTCTGCGGGGGCGTCTCGTCTCTGGTCCGCGCCGCCTTCGAGACCCTGGTGGAAGGTGGGTATCCACCGGAGATCGCCTACTTCGAGTGCATGCATGAGCTGAAGATGATCGTGGACCTCATGTACCAGGGAGGGTTCTCCTACATGCGCTACTCGGTCAGCGACACCGCCGAGTACGGGGACCTGACCCGGGGGCCCAGGGTCGTCGACGATCACGTCCGGGATAATATGCGGAAAATCCTGAAGGAAATCCAGGACGGCACCTTCGCCCGGGAGTGGATCGCCGAGAACGACGAGGGTCGCAAACGGTTCCTTCCCCTCCGGGAGGAGGCGCGCCACAGCCAGATAGAGGAAGTGGGCAAGAAGCTTCGGGGCATGATGACCTGGCTCGACCCAAAAGAGGTGTAAAATCCTCACCCCATCCTTCGATCACCCCTCTCCCAGCGGTAGAGGGGCCGGCGATGAGGAGCCCCTAGGAGAAAGAATCATGACAATGGAGATACAGACAGTAGTTCACCGTCACACGCTGGTCTTGGCAGGGCTGGGTGCGGTGGACTACGTGACCCTGCCCTTCGTTTCTGCAAGCTAGGCAAGCCGTTTCGCGGGTTTGCCGGCCCGGCGCGGCCGAGGACTCTCGGGGTCCGGCTGGTCCGGGAGCATCAAGTCGAATATCCGATTTGCCGTAGACCAAACGATACTGCAAAACAGAAAGAGAAAGGGTTGAATAAAATGGCTGAAAGAAAAGTATTGTTCTTGGACACCACCCTCCGGGATGGAGAGCAGTCCGCCGGGATCGGGATGACCGCGGACGAGAAAATGGAGATCGCCCGGCAGCTACAGCGGCTGCGGGTCGACATTATCGAAGCCGGGTTTGCCGCCAGCTCCCCGGGGGACTTCCAAGCGGTGAGCAACATCGCCCGGGAAATCCACGGTCCCATCATCGCCTCCCTGGCCCGTGCCGTCGCCGACGACGTTGACCAGGCATGGGCGGCCGTCAAGCACGCCGAGAAACCCCGCATCCACATCTTCCTCTCCTCCTCGGAGATCCACCAGATGCACCAGCTTCGCAAGAACCGGGAAGAGGTGATGGACATGGCGGTGACCATGGTGGCGCGGGCTAAAGGATATTGCGACGACGTGGAATTCTCTCCCATGGATGCCACGCGCACCAATCCAGAGTACCTTTTCGAGATGCTGGAGGAGGTGATTCGTGTCGGCGCCACCACCGTCAACGTCGCTGACACCGTGGGCTACGCCATCCCTTCCGACTTCGCCAGGCTGCTACTCGAAATTCAGGAGAAGGTGCCGGGCATCGACAAAGTGAACCTCAGTGTCCACTGCCACAACGACCTGGGCTTGGCGGTGTCCAACAGCCTCGCCGCCATTCAGGCCGGCGCCCGCCAGGTGGAGGGTTGCATCAACGGTATCGGGGAGCGAGCCGGGAACGCCTCCCTGGAAGAGATAATCATGGCGGTCGACACTCGCCAAGACCTCTTCGCGGTGCAGATAGGCATCGACACCACTCAGCTTTACCCCGCCAGCCGATTGGTCAGCCGTATCACCGGGATGGCGGTACAGGCCAACAAAGCGGTGGTGGGCGAGAACGCCTTCCGCCACGCCTCCGGCATCCACCAGGATGGGGTGCTGAAGGACCGGTCCACCTACGAGGTGATGCAGCCGGAACGGGTGGGCGTACCCGGCAGCACGCTGGTGCTGGGCAAGCTGAGCGGCCGGGCCGGTCTCCAGTCCAGGCTGGAAGACCTGGGATACACCCTGAACCGAGAGGAGATCTCCAAGGTCTTCGAGTCTTTCAAAGTGCTTGCCGACAAAAAGCGCGAGGTCAATGACCGGGACCTGGAAATCCTCATGGATGAGGAGAAACGAGTGGCCACCGAGCCCGTCACGTACGCCCTGGACCAGGTCCAGTTCTCGAGCGGCGACCATGACATCGCCACGGCCACCGTGCGCCTCATCGGCCCGGACCAGGAACCGGCTACCGACGCCGCCACCGGCAACGGCCCGGTGGACGCCGTCTGCAAGGCCATCAACCGGGTAACCGGTTCACCCTGCGAGGTGGTGGACTTCAGCGTCCAATCGGTGACTGAGGGCATCGACTCGATAGGCAGAGTGACCATCCGGGTCGAAAAAGACGGGCAGGTCTACACCGGCCGCGGGGCCTCCACCGACATTATCGTGGCCAGCGCCAAGGCGTATCTGAGCGCGGTTAACCGCATGTTGGCGTCCGACGAATCGGACATCCTGCCGCCCGTGGGAACCACGCCCGACTAGCGTTACGCCGTTGCCGAAACAGTAGGGGCGCAGCATGCTGCGCCCCTACAACATTTTCATCTGAAATCCGGCATCTATCCGCCGGCCCCGTTCATCCAGGTGGACCGCCGGGTAGCCCTCCTGCCGCAGGTGGGCGGACAGCTCCGGAAACCCGTTGACGGTGTACACCTCTTTGGGGTGCACCCGATGCACGTAGTCCAGCAGCTCGTTGAAATCGGCGTGGTCACTGTAGGGAAGGCTGGAGTCTCCCCGCCGGCCCCAGCGCCGGTTGCCCGTGGCCCAACCGGTTAGCTCCATGAAGCGGAGGCCGCGAACCCCCTCCAGGTTTGGCCCGCTCCGGGAGCCGGGTGGACAGAGCAACACCTGGCCCTGGGGCCAGCGGCCTTCGAATGGACGCAACTTGCCGGGGAAGATCACGCCGGCCTGCTGATAGACCTGGGCTATCCGGTAGACGCTTTCCTCCACCGCCACGTCGAACCCTTGACCCAGCAGGAGATGCAGCAACTCCTGGGCCTTGCCCAACCGCCACCCCTGGACCACCGGCTTCTCCCCGTTCCCGAGCCAGGTCCTCAGTACCTGGTAGGCCGTGGTCAGCACCTGCTCTTGAGATGGAAAGGTGTACTGTGGCCTGCCGTAGCAAGCATCCAAGATCAGAACGTCGCAGGCCACCGGTTCCAGGGGTTCGTTGGTGGGGCTGGAGCGGACCTTGAGGTCGCCGGTATACAGGACCCGCACCCCGCTGGCCTTCGACTCCACCAGAGCCTGGGCCGAACCCAAACAGTGCCCCGCCGGATAGAGGGTTAGGGTGTAGTTCTCAGTCTCCAGGGGTTCGTGGTAGTCCAGGTAGATGGGGCTGGAATTCTTCAGATAATCCGCAAGAAGTAGCCCCGTGTTCCTGGTCAGCACCGGCCGGCGGTGCCGGGCGATGTGGTCGGAATGGGCGTGGGATATCAGGCCAAATTCCCTCTGCCGCCGGGAATCCATCCACAGGTCCAGCTCGGGCAGGTAAACGCCGCGGTAAAATCCTACTTCCAACGATTCTCCGAGCCACACCCTTCATCGCCATTGACGAGGGACCGCCGCCGGGGGTTGCCCCGTTTACCGGGGTGGAGTTGGGGCGGTGACGCGCCCAAGAAACGGCAACGGCGGAGGCCAAGCCGGCCCAGTATATCACGGGTTAAGCTCCAATCAGGTTCGTCACCGGACACGATGGAATCCGGTGTGGTGTTCCTTGAGCCAGGCTGCCATGGTCTACAATCCGGATAAGGCAAGGCCCTGCATGGTGAAGAGAGGAGGATTGGGGCCGGTTGCTGGTTTCGCGGCCGGAGCAAAATCGAGCCACCCCGGCGAGGGCCGGGTGGGTACCGAAGGGGGATTTATGGCCGCAAAAGGGTCAGGTGGCTATTTTCTCCACCATGTAGCGGACGGTTCCCTTGGGAACGTTAATGACTACCTCATCACCCACGGACCGGTCTAGTAGCGCCTGCCCGACGGGTGATTTCGTGGAGAGTTTTCCCGATGCCAGATCCGCCTCCCGGATATCCACCAGGGTGTATACGATTCGTTTGCCGGAAGCGAGGTCTTTCAAACTGACCTTGGTGCCCAACGCCGATCGCCGGATTCGGGTTGCTCCCTGTTTGGAGAGGATTTGAGCGTTGGCGAGGCTGGCTTCCAATTCCCGGATCCTGCCCTCGATGACGCCCTGGCGTTCTTTCGCCGCGTCCAACGGGGCGTTCTCCCGAAAGTCTTTGTCCGCCATCGCCTGCCGGATATCTTCCACCACGCTGGTTCGCTCGAGCTTGAGTACCGCCACCTGGGCTGCCAGGTTATCGTAGCCTTCCTGGCTGAGTTGGGTGCTCTCCTGTTCTTGGTTCGAACCGGAGCCGGCCCGCCGGCCGCTGGTGCGGCGGGTCCGCGGAAGCCTCAAATGGGCGGCCAGACCGTTCTGAATCCACCCTTCATCCTTCCAATAGCTCAAGAATGACTTTACCGGGCTGAGCCGGTTCGCGGACTCAATTCCCCCCAAGCCAATATACTGAGCGTAGTCGGCCACCTCAGACGGAGTCAGGTCAAGTACGTTTCTGTCCCTTCCACACCAGGCGACGAATCGGCCCAATTCGTGGTGATTCAGTGGCGCCTTCTTGCCGTTCTTCTTGGCGGCGATAAAACGGGTTAAGGCTTCTGAAAGGGAGGGACCAGAAAAAATTGCCAACTCCAACACCTCCGGGGGGCGAACCTGAATCGCGACCACGCCATGCGACCGGCGCATTACGCCAGGCTCCAAGGCATAACCGCGGCGATTGCCAGGCCTGTTTGGGTGTCCGATGCCGGAGGAGTTGAGAGGTATTCCGATCCCGCCCTTCGGACCTTGTAACCCATGTTAATCATAGCAGTTTCTGCCCGCCATAGCAACGCGAAGGCCCACCTCCGGCGTCTCGCGGGGCGCCGGCCGGCACGCCGGGCGCGGGCCCGGAGGTTCAGATAGAGCGCGTCCGTCCCCCGGTTCGGGTAGAGGTGTCTTGCTCCCGGTATGCCGGCCGCCGGAAGATTCGGCGGCGATATCCGGCAGGCGCCCAGAGCTGAGGGTCTGGGTGATACGCGGCCCGTCGGCCGCTCTGGTGACGCCGCGACTAGCTCCTTTCGACCAACCGGGCCTGCTCTATCTGCTCCTTCAAAGCCGGCACCGGGTTCTGGTCTTGGAAGACGTGTGGGTTGGCGTAGTCAGGGGCCTGACCGGTCGGGTTCGTAATCCAGACCGACGCTTCGAGGGCGATGCCGTTCGGATCGTGGAAGTAGATAGAGTGGATGAACTTGTGGTCGATTACCTGCGTCACTTCCACGCCGGCCCGGCTCAGCCGGTCCTGCAACTCCAACAGCCCATCCTCGTCTTCCACGTCGAAGGAGACGTGGTCGAACTGCAACCTGCCTCGCGCCGGCTGGCCGGCGGGTTTGTGGAACTCCTCTACCATGCCGGGCCACTCGAAGAAGGCGATGGTGCTGTTTGGTCCCGTCTCGAAAAAATAGTGGCGGTACGGATACCCCGCCGGCGTGTTTCCGATCGCCGCCACCAACGGCATTTGCAGCACGTCTCGGTAGAAGCGAACGGTCTTCTCCATGTCGTTGGTAACCATTGCCAGGTGGTTTACGCCGCGAAATTTCATTGTCCCTCCCCGAATATTCTCCGGCACAGACCCTGGGCAACCGGCTGCGCCTATTGGATTCAATATTAAGATTAGATGCAATTGGAATCGGTTGGATTTCGCCGGCGCCAAAAGCAGGAAGTTAACCAGCCCAAGCTGCTATGATGTTAGGGCGGCTACCGTCAGGGCTCCCCGGAGCCCGTTGCGGCGGTCCTCGGTCCGGATTTCAAGATCGTGCTTGGGGCCCGCGAATTTGGCTAGCGATCGAAGCGGTGCGGACCCGTTGGCGCGGCGGGATATGACATAACAGGAGGGGTGTCGGCTTGAAAGCGGTTGTCTTTGACTGGGACCTTACCCTATGGAATAGCTGGGATATGCACGTCTGGATAATGCACCGGATGGGCGACAGCCTCGATTTGCCCCGGCCGGGGCTGGCCGCCATCGCCCAAGAGTTCTCCAGACCGTTCCTGCAGCACCTGGCCTGGTTCTTTGGCAAGGACGAGCAAAGCTTGAGGGACACCTACGTGGGATTCTACCGGGACGCCGTGTCAAGAATGGCCAACTTGTATCCGGAGATAGAGGGAATGCTCCGGGCCCTCAAAGCCGGCGGCTACCGGCTTGCGGTCTTCTCTGACAAGCGCACGTCATTCGGATTGTCGGAGTTGGACCGGACCAACATCGGCGATTTACTGGACTACACCTTGTTCTTGGCGGAGGGCCGCCCCTACAAGCCGGACCCTCTTGGCCTGCGGGAAGTGATGGCGGCCTTGGACGTAACCGGCGATGAGACCCTTTACGTTGGAGACGGCCGCCAGGACGTGGAGTGCGCCTACCGGGCCGGCGCCAAGAGCGGCGCGGCCCTTTGGGGGGCGGTGGACAGGGAGAAGGTGTTGGCCGGTCAGCCGGACTATTCGTGGGAGCGGGCTGCCCAGATACTCGGCACTCTGGGGGTACCGGCCTGCTCATAGCGGCGGACCCACCGGTGGACCGGCGCCGAGAGGGCGGGTGAGAGCCTTTCTCAGATCGCCACGCTCCCTCGCCGCCGGGGTCTTCGGCCGCGGCTCACGTTCCGTTACGGACGGCTCCCGAACCCGGTCACTTCCCTCCTCCGGAGGACGCTTGGGTGGCAGGGAGCGAGCTGTAATCGCGGCCGTGGTCATGCTGGCACTGGTAGGCGTGTTCCTGGTCATTTTGGACTGGCGGGAGGTCCGGGATGTTTTGTCCGAAGGGGAATGGAAGTGGGTACCCCTGGCCCTGTTCATAACCGGTCTCTCGTACCTGTTCCAAGGTGGCAGCTTCAGCCTGATCAATCGGTCGTTCGGTATCCAACTAGGTTGGGAGGACCTGCTTAAAGTCGGGTACCTATCCGCCGCGATGATCGCCGCCGTCGGCGGGCTGGCCGGCCACTCATTGCGGCTGTTGCTGATGGTGCGCCGCGGGATGTCGGCAAGTGATGTCATGGCGCCCTCTCTTTTCCACGCCTACCTGGAGAGCCTGCTGTTCGCCGCACTGATACCGGCTGGCCTGACCTACCTGCTCCTGACTCACCCCCTATCCCCCGAGGTGGCGGTTGCGTTGGGCATCGGCGCCGGGGCCCTGGCGGTGGCCTTCGCCTTGACAGCGGTGGTCTTCTTTTACGGGCCTGTAAGGTTGATAACCCTGCGGCTGGTGCGGGTTCTCTGGCGTTGGACTACTCGACACGAACTTGGGCCACCCCTGGACCGCTTCGAGACCACCCTGGCGCGGGGATTGGCTGCGGTGCGGGAGCGGCCCCAGGTACTGGTCCTGCCCGTGGGCCTGGTCCTGGCTGACCGAGTCGCCCGGGTGGCAGTGGTTTGGATCTGTTTCCAGGCCTTTGGCAGCAACGTTGAGCTTGGCGTGGTTGTGACGGGGTTCGCCGTGGGCGTGGCTCTGGGGGTCATGTCCATGGTGCCGGGAGGCTTGGGTGTTCAGGAAGGCTCCATGGCCGCGACTTACCATTTCTTAGGGATGCCCTTGGAAGAGGCCGTCCTGGTCTCCGTTCTCTTCCGGGTGGTCTACCACTTGGCGCCCTTCAGCGTTAGCTTGGTCTTCTACCGGGGTATCCTATGGGGAGGACGCCGGGGCCAGGTTCACGATGGGGCGACGGCCGGCGCCGGCTGAGGAGACGATGGATTACGTCTCAGGGCCGAGTTGATGCGAAGAAAGCGTTGCCGTCTGCGTGCTTCCGGGAGCCGGGTATTGCTGAGATCCCCTGAGCCCAGGGCGGGACCTGCTCATTACGGGGGAGACAGCTGCTCCCCTCCGGCACCAGGCACCCGGTCCCGGCGCCCCGGCGGACCCGCCAGGCGAGCCCAGACGCCGGCCCGCTCGCCGTCCGTGACGTGGTAGTATTCGTGCCGTGGTATCCACCAAACGGAGGGGGGCTATGAAAATCGTGAACATCGAGACGTTCATCGTGGATGCGGGCTGGCGTCCCTGGACCTTCGTCAAAGTTGAGACCGACGAGGGCATCACCGGGTTCGGCGAGTGCACCAGCAGGACTCCTTACGGCGTCGCCGGTGCAATTCAAGACCTCAAGCGGTTTCTGATAGGTACAGACCCCCGGGCCTATGAGATGCGTTTCTGGGACATGTATCGGGCCACGCGCTCCAGCCGGGGCGGCATAGCGGCCGGGGCAATCGCCGGGATTGAGCTGGCGCTGGTGGACATCAAGGCGCGGGCCCTGGGTATCTCGGTGGTTGAGCTGTTCGGAGGCCCAACCCGGGAGTCGGTTCGCCTTTACTGGTCTCACTGCGGCTCATCCAGGGCACGTGTTCCCGAGATTCTTGGCACGCCACCGATACGGACAATGGAAGACATCACGGCTCTGGGCCGCGAGGTGGTCAGGCGGGGCTTCACCGCGCTCAAAACCAACACGGTGATCCCCGGCGACCCGTCTTCAGTCTACGGCTTCGGTGTTTCAGGCGGACCCGGTACCACCGATCAGGTGATTACAACCCCGATGCTCCGGCACATCGAAACCCTGATCGGTACCTTTCGGGATGCCGTCGGCCCTGATGTGGACATCAACCTGGACATCAACTTCCATTTCAAACCCGAAAGCTGCATGCGGATTGCCAAGGTGCTGGAGCAGTTCAACATGTTGTGGCTCGAAATCGATAATCACGATCCCAAGGCCCTTTTGCAGATCAAGGAGTCGACAACCACTAGGATATGCAGCGGCGAGACCCTGCATCACATGCGGGAGTACCTGCCATTCTTCGACCTGCACGCCGCCGACGTGTTCATGCTCGACATCCAGTGGAACGGTTTCAGCCAGTCGAAGAAAGTTGCCGAGCTGGCCGAGGTGTTCCAGCTCAACGTGGCCCCCCACAACTTCAACAGCCATTTGGGGTCTTTCATCGCCGCCAGCCTGTGCGCCGTCGTCCCGAACGTCCGCATCATGGAAATCGACATCGATGACGTGGCCTGGAAGGACGACCTGGTTACGAACGCCCCGGAGATCATCAACGGCCGAATGACCGTACCCACCGGGCTGGGTTGGGGTACCGAGCTGAACGAAGAAGTAATCAAGGAACACCTGCGGAAAGCATGATGGGCTGCGGAGTCCGGGGGCCAAACGGCTTACAGACAGCTTCTAGGTGCGCTTCTCTGACTCACCCGCTAGTCGTCAGCGGTGGCCACTCCGGTCTGGGGCGACTTCAAGCCGGCGCCGGGCGCGGGCAGTGCCTTGTGGAAAGAGTTGATGACGGCCCCGGCGAGCATTATCGCAACTACGGCGAGCGCCGCGACCTGAAAGCCCCGGATGTAAAACCCTTGAGATTCCGATCCGGTCATCAGGGCGATGGTGGACGGTAACACCGTTGCCATGATAATCGTCGCCAGGGTGGCTCCAAACGCGTGACCCAAATCCCGTGTCGTCTCCAGCATCCCCGAAGCGAATCCCCGGTGCTCAACCGGCAAAGCGTTCATCACCGTGGCGTTGTTCACCGTGTTGAAGGCGTTGGTGCCAACCGAGATGGGCAACAAGAGGAGCGGAATGAGCCAGACCGGAGCCTGGCCGGAAAATAGGCCCAGCAACACGAAGCCCGCCGCGATGGAAAGCATGCATCCGGGCCGCAGAAACTTGGGATTGTACTTATCGTACACGTTGCCCGCGATTAGAGGCATGAAAAGCCCAAAGGATTGATGGGGCAGCAATACGAGCGTTACGAATATGGGCGACAAGCCCTTGCCCTCCTCGATCATCACCGGCACCAGGATAAAGGTCGCGAGCATGGAAAGGTGGAACATTACGTTGGAAATCAGCGAGAGGCTGAAGTACTTCTCCCGGAAATGCCGGAAATCCAGGAACGGGTACTTTGCCCGGCGCTCGACGACGATGAAAAGAGCCAACAAACCCAGGGACAGCAGGTTCACGGGAATGTGGTAGGAAAGGGCGCTCTCGCTGGTAAAGGCCCCTTCTCCGCCGTGGATATGCATTCCAGAGAGGAGAAACACCGAGGCCGTGGCAACTAGGAGGCCGGCGCCCAGGTAGTCGATGGGGTTGGAGTCCGCCACCCGTGACCATGGACCTGACGCAAGACCGGCAAGCTGCTCCAGATGACAATGAGGCCAATGGGCAGCAGGGTGAGGAATACCAGCCGCCAGCTGAGGAATTCGAGGAACAAGCCGAAAAGCCCGAGCCCAATCAACGTGCCCAATCGAGACCCGGTTATGGGGAAGGCATCGGCGCGTCCTCGCTCTTCGCTGGGAAAGGCGTAGGCCAGCATGGCGTTGCCATTTCCGTGGATCAGCCTGGCGCCAAGGCCCTAGACCCCGCGCCAGATGACGACTTGCTCCAGGCTCTGGGCCGACGCGATCAGCACCGCGGCCACCGAGATGATGATCGTTCCCAGGAAGAAGACCCTGGGGTGCCCGTACCGGTCGCCGAGCCGTGCTCCCAGGAACACCGGGCTGCCCAGCACCAGCAGGTTGACAATCACGATCCAGGCCGCGTCTTCAAGAGAGGCGTCAAGATGTCTGGCCATGCTGGGAAGAGCCAGATTCACCGGCATACTGGGGAGCTGCACCAGCAACTGGCCGCCGGTCATGGCCACCAGCACTTCTTTACGCTCCCGCGTCCCCACGATGGCCTTGTAACTACTCAGTATGCCCACTGACTACTCGAGCCTGATGAATGCTGACCCGATCGCGCCATAGGTCCGCCCGGCGCCCTCCGACTGAAAATGGCGCTTGGCCAGGGCCGGTCCAACCCTTACGAAAAGTGAGGCAAGCCGTGTTGTCCCACCGAGGCGTGGCAGCATGGCTTGCCGTCTTCCGGTCTCGGTGACTCTCTGTGGCGGACCAGAAGTATAAATAAATCTAACAGAATTCCTAGCGGCTGGTTAGCCCGGGCCGAGGGACCGGCGCCACTTCTTCGATGAGCCAGCCTCGCTTTCGTGGCGATGGCCGGCGGGTCAATGCCCGCCGCGACTACTCCCCGTTCCAAGCGGGATCGACCGAAGATCCGCCGAAAGCCTATCCAGCAAACCGCCGAACAAAGGCCGTGAGATGGGCTTTTCGCGGTTCAGGAGCCGGAATGCAGCGTCGCCGCGGACTGGGACGCTTCTTTTTCAGCCCGGAGCATGTCCGTGGTCAGCCTGACCAGGGTGTTACGGTTGATTGCGCCCGCCCGTCTTTCGAAAATCTCTCCGTCCGACGTGATGAACACCGTGGTCGGCATACCGGTCACATCGTACTTGCGGGGTACGCCGCCGTCGCCGGTGAACCCGGCGGGATAGGTAACTCCCAGCTCCCGCAGCAGGTCTTCCGCGTCCCGGTGCGATCCCAGGCCCACGAATGGCCCGATGTCGACACCAACAAGGGTCACCTGATCGCGGTACTCTTCGAAAAACTGCTGGAACTGGGGCATCTCGGCCCGGCAGGGCGGACAGAGGCCCGCCCAGAAGTTGAGGATCACCGGCTGGCCTCGGAGCTGTGATAACTCCAGGTCTCGGGCGCCCAACTCGGTAACCCCTTGGTACAGAGAGAACGAGAAGTTGGGTGCGTTGGAGGCCCCTGCAATAGCTCCGACGGCCAAGACTATGACCACGGCCAAGACGGCAAACGCCGCAGCGCCCAGTCCGCCAAACTTCAATGTTTGCCGGCGTTGCTTTTGGGAGCCCGCTCGGGCCGCGGCTGAGACCCGCTGTCCTGACCTCCGTTTCGCCATCGTCCGATCCTCCTAGAAAGAAGTTGCGTCCCCACGGAAAACAAGAGTTGGACACAAGCTTTAGATGCATCTCGCGACGATGGGATGTAGCACCCCGGCGCTTCACGGATTCCAGCAGGTACAGCCCGGCGGCAGGGTGAGTCTGGCGAAGAAGGGCAGAGGCAGTTGGGCCTTGGCTCGAAAGCCGGATCGGCGATCAGCCATAGCGCTGCCGGCAGCAGACGGCAGGCGGGATTGACTTGTCGAGCGATGGGGAGCGGGTGACCATCGAGTTGAGGCGGAGGCAACCGCAATCGTGCCTCAACCGGCCCTCAGATTACCACCTCTGTCCGCACCAGCTCGTCGAGCTTCTCGGCGGATAGCCCCAGGATGTCCTCGAAGACGAGGCGGTTGTGTTCTCCCTGGTTGGCCCATCCGTCGATGCGTCCCGGGGTCTCGGAAAGACCCATGGTGACGCCGGGGTACTCCACTGGCCCCGTTTCCGGGTGGTCCATGGTCGTCAGGTAGCTCCGCGCCCTCAGGTGGTGGTCGTAGACCAGGTCCTCCCCGCTCTGGACCACGCCCGACGCGATGCCAGCCTTTTGCAACGTGCGCATCACCTGCCGGGGGGTGTATTCCCGGGTCCATTCCCCAACGTGCCGGTCCAGCTCGGCGCGATTCTCAAGGCGCTGTTCGAGGCTGGCGAAGCGCGGGTCCCCGCACCAACGGGGGTCTCCCATCACGTTCCGGAAGGCCTGCCACTCCTCCTCGGTGAAGCAGGCAATCACACACCAATCATCGTCGCCCCGGCACTGGTAGGACCCGTGGGGTGCGGCATGGGGGTGCCAGTTTCCCACCGGTTGGGCGATCCGGTCGTTTACCAAATAATCCAGGTACATGGGCCCCATCAACGAGGCCATGGCGTCGGCGTGGGAGAGGTCGACATTCTGGCCCTTGCCCGTGAGGGTGTGGTAGTGCAGGGCCGCCGTGGTTGCCAGCGTGGCATATATGGCGGCAACGTAGTCCGGCAGCACGGAATTGGGCGCCGCCGGTTCATCTGCGCCGGCATAAGACCAGATGTGATAGAGGCCCGAGAAGGCCGCCGTGGTGGCCGCGGCACCTAAATACTCGCTTCGAGGCCCCGTCATGCCGAAGGCCGGCATGTCCACCACGATGATATCGGGCTTGACGTTTCGCAGGTTCTCGTAATCCAGGCCCCATCTCTTCATGATCTTGGGGTTGAAGTTCTCCACGACCACGTCGCTGACCCGAACCAAATCCCGGAACAGTTCTTGGCCCTCGGCGGTGTTGAGGTTGATCGTGATGGCTTTCTTGTTCCGGTTCAGGCCGCCGAAGGTGACCTTCTGCTGAAGGACCACTCTCGGGTCGGGGAAGTCACGTCCTCGACGCTGGTGCGTGGCCGACTCCACCATGATTACCTCGGCCCCATGCTCTGCGAGCAAACCCGACACCTCGGGCCCGGCGATGGCCATGCCCACGTCGAGGATGCGGATTCCCTCGAGCGCCCGTTTTCCGGGTGTCAGGGGCGTGGCCGGGGGCGTCGCCGGGCGGGGCGTCCCGGCCAGCCAGGACTCCGACACCTCCCGGTTGTGCTGGCCCAAGAGGGGAGCGGTGCGCCGCACCACGCATGGGGTCTCGCTCAACTTGTAGGGGGCCCCCAGGATGAAGTGCGGGCCGACTTCAGGGTGATTTGCCTCCTGGAAGGTTCCTCGATGACGGGTCTGAGGGTCATTGAAGAACTCGCCAGGGGTGTTGATCGGCACGATAGGAATGTGGCGTCGCTGGGCCTCTTCGGATACCTCCAACTTGTCGAATTTGGCGGCGAACTCGTGGATGTAGGGATCGATGACATCGACGTTCTGTGCCCGGAAGTGGCGGTTCTCCCAGATGGAATCGTTCAGGGCCTCAGGCTTGCCCATCCAATCGAAGAGATTGCGCCAATGCCACGGCGAGAGAATGAAGAACTCCGCGAACCCGTCTTTGCACCGGTACGCTCCGTTGGGAGCGGACCCACCCCGGGCCGAGCGTGACCCCATGCGGCTCAGCAGGTTCTCCAGCGCACTGTAGTTAACCACGATGTACTGCTGCGACGCCTGCACCTCTTGTGACGACACATCGACGTGCTGGCCTCTTCCCGAAAGGCGCTGTTGCCGGGCGGCGATGAGCACTCCCACCGCCGTATACACCGAGGCGAGCTGGTAGCCAAGCTCATAGGGCATGCTGAGAGGGGGCTTGTCCGCGTCGCCGGACAGGTACATGACCCCGCCCATGGCGAAGGAAACTATTTCGGGGGCTTTGTACTGGCTGTGGGGACCCGTCTGCCCAAATCCGGAGACGGAGCCCATGACCAGGCCTGGGTTGAGGGATTGGAGGGTGTCGTACCCCAGCCCCAGGGATGCCATATATCCCGGCTGGAAACTCTCGATGACGATGTCGGCGCGTTTCACTAACTGTTTGAACGTCTCCCTATCGGCGGGGTCCGGCAGGTCGAGCTGGATACCCTTCTTGTTGCTGTTGGAGTAGAGGAAGTACAGACTGCGTTCCGGGTGGGGCACATCATCCTTGAAAGGCCCCCAGCCCCGCTCCTCGGCGCCGCCTCGCGGCTCCACCTTCACCACCTCCGCGCCCAGGTCGGCCAGGAGCCGGCCACACAATTGACCCCGGCAGTCCGCCAGGTCCAATACCCGGAGACCCTGAAGAGCAGAGTCTCCGTCTGAAGCTGAATTCATGAATTCCTCCGGCCCAAGGGTTAACTAACGATGCAAAAGACCATTCGACAATCCGGCCCCGAGCCTTTGAACTACGCTGGCCGCCCCCCCCCTTTTGTAAAAGGGGGCAAGGGGGGATTTCGCCCGCCGTAACCGCCCTGAAGGCAGCTGACAACTCAGGGGAAATCCCATCTAAAGGCCCGCCAGGTGCCCGATGCCCTTTGACCGATGAAGGGCGAGCAAATACAATTCTGCCGTTGGATTCTGTACTGGACGATTATACTGGATGCACCCATGTAATCAAGAGTTCACCGGCACTGGACCCCGCCGAAAGCTGCGAGGCCCCTTACCAATGTCATGCGGGCTGGCGCAACACAGAGTCGCGGGAGCAATCCAGAGAACGCCCTGATGAGACAGATGCAATGAACGAACAAGGGATGACGGAAGTGTTCTTCGATATCCACAACAATATTCCGAGAGAGGGTCCAGGCGACTTCGGGTCAACCCAAAAAGCATTTTCAATGCTGACGAATTTACCCAAAGAGCCTAACATTTTGGATATCGGGTGCGGTCCGGGTAAGCAGACTTTGGACTTAATCCGTCTCACTGCCGGCAAGATCAAGGCCGTTGACATGCACCAACCTTATCTGGACGCACTCAACGAAAAGGTGGCGCAGGAGGGCCTTTCTGACAGGGTTACAGCCCTGAAAGGTGACATGTTTGACCTTGGCTTCGAGGAGAGGACTTTTGACCTTATTTGGTCTGAAGGCGCCATCTACATCGTGGGTTTTGAAAAAGGGCTACGAACATGGCTACCCCTGCTCAAGAAGGGCGGTTACCTCGCCGCCACTGAAATCACATGGATCAAAAACGGTGCACCGAAAGAACCCAGGGCTTTCTGGGAAGAAGCTTACCCGGCCATGCAGGATGTCGAGGCCAACCTGAAGGTTATTCAGCAGACAGGATATCGACACATTGGGCACTTTACGATTCCAGAATCAGCCTGGTGGAACGATTACTACAATCCTGTGGAGAAGAAGCTGGCCGTGCTCCGAGAAAAATACAGAGCAAACATTGAAGCCATGAGTGTTCTTGAAATGGAACAGAAAGAGATTGACCTGTTCAGGAAGTACTCCAATTGCTACGGCTATGTGTTCTACGTTATGCGAGTCTGTTAGGCTCGGCCAAGTAGATTGTTGTCCTCGAACGGCTCGCTCAAGCAGAGCATGCACTGCGCCGCGTCCGAAGGCGGACTTCAGATTGTCAGTCCGTCTTTCATCGGCTGACTACTCAAAACCCCCCCGCGGGCTCCGACCGCAGCGCCAAGACTTCAGTCGTGAGGCCGTCTGGCCGTCACTCCAGCACCCCCTCGGCCGTCAAGGCGTCGATCTCTTCGTCGCCGAGGTCCAGCCACTCTCGGAGTACCGGACGAGTGTGCTCGCCGAGGAGAGGGCCCGGGGAGTGAATCCGCGGAGGCGTCCGCGAGAGTTTCCATGGCGCGCCCTCGACGGTGTGCTTCCCCACCACCGCGTGGTCCACATCCAGGAAGACCTGCCTCTCCTGGATGTGCGAGTTGCGGGTCAGTTCCAAGAGGCTGAAACTGGGAATGGCCGCGACGCCGTGGGATTGTAGGAGTTCCATCGCCTCCGTGGCGGTCCGCTGCCGCGTCCACTCGGACAGGTGGCGGTCCAGGTTCTCATGGTGGAGCCAGCGGGCTTGGGCGTCCCGGAAATTCGGGTCCGCGGTCCAGGCGGGGTTGCCCATCGCCCGGCACAGGGACTGCCACTCGCCCTCATCGGACACCGCGATGCTAATCCATTTGTCGTGCCCCTGGCACGGGTAGCAGTCGTGGGGAGCCATGAAGGGGTGCCGGTTCCCGCGGCGGGTCTGCACCCTCCCGGTCAGGCTGTAGTCCAACATCGTGTCTCCCACGACACAAGTGGCGACGTCGGAGGCGGCGAGGTCGATATACTGGCCTTTTCGGGTGTCCTGGCGTTCCAGAAGAGCCGCGATAACCGCCATGGCAGCCATGGTCCCGGTAGCGAAGTCGAGAGGGATGCGCAGGTCGGCGGGCCGTAGTTCGGGGTAGCCGGTCAGGTGACTGGCTCCACCGACGCCGGCGAAGATGGCGGCGTATCCGGGCAGCTTGGTATCCGGACCGCTCTGGCCCCGGGCGGAAACGGAGGCCATAACCAGCCCCGGATTGTTGGCGCTGAGTTCCTCGTAGCCCAGCCCTAGGCGCTTGGCGACCCCGGGCCGAAAGTTCTCGATCACCACGTCGGCCATCTCCGTCAACCGCTTGGCCACGGCACGCCCCTCGGGCTTGCCCAAGTTCAGGCTGACGCTCCGCTTGTTCAGATTCATGGCGCTGAACCTCAACGAAGAATCCAGGTCGTCAGCGGATGCCTCGACCCCCGACGCAGGACGCCGGCGCGCCCCGTCGGACCGGTGACGGCTCTCGATCTTGATGGAGTCGGCGCCGAGCATGGCGAGCAGCCCACCGGAGTAGGGACCGGCCGCGACCCAGGTGAATTCAACCACTCGTATGCCGTCCAGAGCGGACTGGTGCACTGCGATACCTCTAATCCTTACTGGAAACTAGTGCTAAATGTCGAGAAACCGGGTCACAACATCTGAACCTGAGGACTACCCCAACAGTTACGAATCAATCTAACGCTGATTTATGACTAGATTATCCCATCCCGGTGGAGTAGCTCTAGCTTGTTCGGAGAATATCCGAGCCTCTCGCCCAGCACCAGTTGGTTGTGTTCGCCCAGTAGCGGGGCCGGCTGTGGCGGACGGCCCGCGCTTTCCGTCAGCACGAAGGGCAGGGCTGCATACTGTCCCGTCCCCGCCACGGGGTGTTGGATTTCCTGGAATAGGCCTCGGGCGGCGGATTGGGGGGAATTTACCACCTCATCCGGTGTCGCCACATACCCGATGGGGCAGCCGAGTTCAAGGGCGTCCCGGTAGACTTCACCCTTCGTATGCTGGATGGCCCACTCGGCAATGTGGCGGTTGATCTCGTCGCCGTGCCGGCACCGGGATTCGTGGGACTCGAACCGGATATCTTCGACCAGATCGAGCCGGCCCATGATCCTCGCCAGCGAGTGCCAGTGGTTGTTCTCAGCTACTGCGATGACGATGTAGCCGTCCTTACAGGGCATCATCCCGCCATAGGGGTAGGTTCTGGTGAGCCTGGTCTCCTCTTTCTCACCGCTGGCGATCCGGGCTACGATGTCGCGGTTCAACGCCAGCAGGGCCTCTTGTTTGGATACATCCACGTGCTGCCCTTCCCCCGTTAATCGGCCGGCGAAGAGGGCGGCGACCGTGGCCAATGCGGCGCTCCCGCCAACTTCGTAATCGCCCATGTGCCCGCCTCCGGTCATGGGCGGTAGCTCAAGGGATTCCGGGCCGCTCTGGAGGAGGTAGCCGTCACCCCCGGAGTGGTAGCTGTTGATGGGATAGGCCCGGTAGTCGCGGTACGGGCCGGTCTGGCCAAAGGGTGTGATCGAGGTAACCACCAGGCGGCGATTGATCTGGCTCAGCCGCGCATATCCCAGACCCAAGGCGTCCAGCGTGCCGGGCGAGGTATCTTCCAGCAGGACATCCGCCGTCTCGATAAGCTGCTCGAAGATGCGCCGGCCCTTGGGGGTATCCAGGCTCAAGGTGATGCCCAGCTTGCCGGCGTTGGCGTAGAAGTAGAGGCAACTCTTTTCAGGATGCGGGGATTCCCCCACGAATGGGCCCTCGTGGCGGGCCGGGTCACCGGCCGGGGGCTCCGCCTTGACCACCTCCGCTCCCAGCGCGGCGAGCATCTTGCCACAATACGGACCCGCCGCCAACTGGCAATACTCCAGCACGCGAAACCGGCTAAGACACGAATATACGGCCAAATTCCTCCAAGCTCATGGGCGGGTGGCGTGACGCCCAGGTCACGGCACCCGGTTACGTTATCGGGATTCTACTGAGCAACCGAAAATGGCGGTTACCGATGCGCGGCGTATCCGGTACGAGTCAGGAACTCCGTGGCCCTGGCGAACTTCTCGCCCACCCTGGCTCCCTCCAACTCCCTGGGCGACCGTGGCAACTGGACCGGGCCGTGCTCCCTGGAGGGCAGGATAACCGTGCCGCGAGAGGGCGCGACCACTTCGCCTCGCTGGTTGGTCAGGTTCATCTCCACGTCCACCAGGCATCCCAGCTCCGGCGATGTGTACTTGTCAACGACATTCCCGCTGAACCGTATCACGTCGCCGATGTAGACGAACCGGCGTATCTGGTCGTACTCGCGCCACAGCCAGGCGTCGTCCCCCATCCAGTTGGTCAGATAGTTGCAAACCCAGGCGTTGCGCTGCCAGCCGTAGTCGTAAGCGTAGGGGTTGCCGATGCTCCGGGCCCAGGCGTCCTCCCAGTGCACTCGCTCGACCACGTCGGGCACGCCGAACTCGTTGAGCGAAAAGGCCCGCGGATGGCGCTTGTAACTCTGGTGGCGAATCTTGTGGGCCTTGGCGAAGCGTGCCTCCGACCCCTGGAGGAAGCAGAGCAGGTCGGTGAGCAAGATAGGACCCTTGACCATGGGCCTCATCTCGTCTCCCACCTGCACGTCCTCCCAATAGCGAGGCAGGGCGCCCCGGACCTCCTCGTTTTCGGTCAGCTCATCGATCTCTTTTAGCATCTCGGGGGTATAGTAAGGCTGTTTGATATCCATGTACTTGCGTTGCTTGCCGGCGGCCACCGCGCGTTGCGTCCGGGTGGTCCAGTCGCGCCATATCGCCACCAGCTCGTTCCGCTGGTTCCAGAAGATGCCCCGCACCCGGGATATGATCACGGACCGCCCGCTGAAGGCGCTGTTTTCCTTTACATCGACGCCGACGATGGGGAAGCCGATTCGAACAATCTTGTCTCCCTCACGAACCGGATTGTAGAATTCGATGTCGTTGCCTGAATAGAACCCGTGGATGCCGGCCATGGCGCCGCCCCTGCCCCGGTCCCGCACCTCCTTGGGTATCTCGGGTATCTCCTCGGTGGAGCCCATGTTGTAAATGTAGGTTGGAGGGGCGATTAGGCCGCCCCACCGGGTCTTCTTGGCGTACTCGTAGTCGGTGAAGAGGGGGTTGTCATCGCCGAGACCGTAAGCCCAGTGCCGCATAGTATCTCGGGACGCGACCTCAACCCAGGGTCGGTCCCAGGCCAGCGTAGGCGCGGCCACGCCGATCCGGGCCCGCGCGGCCTCGACCAGCTCGTCGGTAATCATCTCGCCGACGTCCAGTTTTTGCTGCTCTTGAGTGGCCATGGTAAGCCTCCTTCTTGACGGTGTTGGCCTGGCCTGGCCCCAATTGCACCGAAGCTCTCTGAATCCACGCCGTCCGCCCTCGCCCGCCGCTGAACCGCCTCCAAAACCGCCAAGAGCAGGCGTAGGCTGGGGTTCAACGAAGTGAACGAACAGTCCCAGCTCTAGCTTGAAATGCTCTAACGCGGCTGAGATGGAGCCTTCAAGCCGGCCGTACTGAAGACTGGCCCAGGACGTTCATGGTAGCCTTCAGGTCATTCCGGAGCCAATCTTCCCACCGGAATGGCCAACCTTTCGTACCGGTAAGAGTTTCTTGCGGAAACGAATCAAGAGTCCAGTGGCCGTCTTGCCATTTGGCTCCCCGGAGCTGTCGCCAGGAGGGCCTCCCGGTAATCCGTTGGACGCCCCTTTCCCAGCTTATGCAAGGAAGCCGGTGGCCGCGCCGGCCGGTGCGCAACCGAAGTTATCCCTGAGTGGCAGCGAATCTTGCCCGAGTCTTGGCCCGTACCTGAGTTAGCCGAATAACGCGGTGACCCGGACTCTCCCTGAGTCACCAGCAAGCGAAAGGCCAGCACCGGGCAATTCTACCCTATCAATATCCGGAATGCCATAGGCGTTCTTCCCGGCTGGTGTGAGCGGGCAGTGTTCGACTTAAGCGCTCATTCTCTATACCTCACAGTCGTACGCTGCTAACCTTATTATTTCACGTGTTCAAGGGAACTAGCGCCCTAGAATCCGCTTCCACCACGCCCGTTTTGGACGGACGGCGGGTTCTCGGTTCGCGCAGATCGGAGGTCTTCAACACCGACCAAGGGCGGCAGTGCACCAGCGAGGGGTTCACCGGGCTCCTTGAGTAGTACGATGTCAGGATCAGCTTGGACGGGAAGGGGCGCTATACCGACAACATCTTCGTGGAAAGACTGTGGCGCACCGATAAGTACGAGGAGGCCTACCTAAGAGCCTACTCCAACGGAAGGGAGGCTAGAGCCGGGTTCGACGCTTACTTCTTCTACAATACCCAAAGGCCCCATCAAGCTTTGGACTATCGGACACCAGCCGAGGTGCTGTCAAGGGCGCTTGAAAACTGTACCGCCTGTCTGTCGATGACATACGATTAGGTCAGTAGCTAACGGTCGAGGGAAAATGTCAGTCATGGAAGGACTGACGTTGACCCAAAGAGAACAAGCGAGGTTAGGAGTTTTGAATCGGGTGTTACAGGGGTTTATGGGGGTAGGCGAGGCGGCCCACCTCCTAGGGGTGAGCGAACGCCATGCCTGGCGAATGTTGGCGGCATATCGGGAGGAAGGTGCCGCCGCGTTGGCCCATGGGAACCGGGGCCGTCGACCAGCCAACACCATCCCCGAGGAGATCCGGCAGCAGGTGATCACACTGGCCGGCACGCGCTACGCGAGGCTGAACCAGACGCATTTCACCGACCTGCTGGAGGAGCGTGAGGGCGTGATCCTGGCGCGCTCCACCGTGCGCAACATACTGGTGGGAGCCGGGATAGGCAGCCCCCGGCGGCGCCGACCCCCGCGCCATCGCGTCCGTCGAGAGCGCTTCCCCCAGGAAGGGATGTTGGTGCAGATCGACGGGAGTCACCATGACTGGCTGGGAGGCCGGGGCCCGGTGATGGCGTTGCTCTTGGCCGTGGACGACGCCACGGGCACGGTGCCATGGAGCCTGTTTCGTTACCAAGAGGACACTTACGGCTATTTCCTCCTGTTCCAGGGCATCCTCGAGCGCCGGGGGATTCCCCTGGCGGTGTACAGTGACCGCCACGCCGTCTTCCAGTTCACGGCCACAGCCCGGTGCCCGCTGGAGGACCATGTGGCCAGGGACCACGGCCTCACGCAATTCGGCCGGGCGATGGGGGAGCTGGGGGTGACGCAGATCTTTGCCCGATCACCGGAGGCGAAAGGGCGCGTCGAGCGGGCAGCGGGCACATTGCAGGATAGGCTGGTGGCCGAGCTCCGGCTGGCGGGGGCCAGCACCTTAGATGAGGCCAACTGTGTGCTCTGGGAGTTCTTGCCCCGGTACAACCAGCGCTTCGGCGTGCCAGCGGCCCACCCGGCCAGTGCTTACCGCCCAATGGACCCGGACCTGGACCTGGCTGGGGTCCTGTGTTTCAAGCATAACCGGAAAGTGGCGAGGGACAACACGGTGAAATACCAGTGGAGACCCGTGCAACTGCTCCCCGGACCGGACCGCCCCAGCTATGCGGGGACACGGGTGGAGGTGCAGGAGCGGTTGGATGGCCGCTTGGTTGTGAGCTACCAGGGCCGGATCATCCCCAGCCGGGAAGCACCCCCGAGGCCGTCAGTTCTCCGGATGGCCAACGGCATCCGGCCTTGGGAACCCACCACTACCCTTCAAAGCCTCGCGATGGGGGTGACCCCCGTTGGTGCCGGGGATCACCCCCATCGCGAGGGAGCTGCCGCAGGCAGCTATCGGCAGGCTACCAATGGAGTAGCTCGTCGCCTTGGCAGGCCACGTTCCCCAGCCCCACCAACAGGACAGAGCCGACGGCCCACCCCGCGTCAACAGGCACGCTGGAGGGCCGTACAGAAGGCCAAGCGCCGTGGACTGGGCCTTCGTGCTATCGCCAGGGAACTCGGTATCCATCGGAACACTGCCCGCAAGTATGCTGCGGCTACCATTCCGCCCACCTATCCTAAACACCAGCCCAGCGTAACCACCGGAGTAAACGCAACTGACATA
>JASLXV010000086.1:0-1758 GCA_030740155.1 Dehalococcoidia bacterium
GGCCGCCTTCTCGTCGATCCCGGACCTGAGTTCCGCCGCGAGACCTCACGATAATCACCTTACCACCGGTATCGGTCTCCCAGGCATCGAGGCCAGTCGCGGTCGGCGCTCCACCATACGGGCAATGATCCTCACCTGAGCTACTTGTACTGGGAACAGGCGGCCGTGGCAACCTAGGCCCTCTTCTACGCCTGGATCTGGCTCGGATTGACCTCATACCAGGCGGCCAGCTGGGCAGATTGCCGTTGGCCGTCTGGGTACTATGAGTCTATACGGTATACCCGGGCAGCGTTGTCGTGAAACATAGCGGCGCGCTCGGCAGCCGAGTAGCCCTTGGACAACCGTTTAAAGGCGTTGTACAGCACATGATGGGAGAACGAAACCTTATCAACCGGGAAGTTGCTCTCGAACATGCACCGGCTAGGGCCGAACTGCTCGATGCAGTAGTTCATGTAGGGAGCCATGGACTCAGCTAGCTCCTCTGAGCCAATAGGTGCGGTCCGGGCATGCCAATCAAAACCGGTGAGCGGCATTCCGATGCCTCCCAGCTTTATACAGACGTTGGGGCACGCAGCCATGGCTGCGATGCCTTTCCTCCATGCGGGCAGCACCTCGTCATCCCGGTTGGCATACGGACCCGTGCGGTCCAGGCCTCCGATATGGTTCAGGATGATAGTCAAGTCGGGTACGGCCCTAGCGAAATCCGCCAACTCCGGCAGCTGCGGGAAGTATAGCCAGCGATCCAGAGAGAGACCCATGTGTGCCAGCACCTTCGCTCCCGCCCGGTAACTATCGCTGGCCATCTGATCCTGGATCTTTCCAGAGGCGGTGTTCTTCACCTCTGGAAGGGGGTCCCTAGTTACGGAGTGGCGGATACCCCGAAACCGGTTAGGGCTGGCTGCCTGCAACGCTTCCAGAACCGGCTCTATCCGGTCGCCCAGGTTCAGGTCGGCGCGACCGACGATGGCAGCCGCCGCCCGGGCGGGGCCGTACAGACCGCTGGCGCTGGCGGCGGCCAGGCCCTGGACGAATTCGACCTCACCGACGGGACGCATCTCCTCTGGTCCGTCAAGACGGTACATGGATCTCGCCTCAACGAACACAGTGGAACGCACGTTGTGACCGGTGCTGATATCGGCGACCAGCTCGTGGAGAAGATACCGTTGGTAGGGGATGCGCTCCATCCGGAAATCCCATAAGTGGTGATGAGGGTCGCAGATGGGAATCTCCGGCTCCAACGTTGGTTCCTGGGTTAGTTCGAGCCAGTCATTGCCTCCGAATGGCACGATGACGCCTCCTTGTCGGGACTTGAACGGAGCTCGGCAGCGACCCCATCATATCACTGACGATCGTCAGTGGTGGTTGCCCAGGGTCATCCCAAGCTGGGTCCGACTCAACGCGGGACAGGCTTGGTGCCCTGGAGGCGGCCCGGCGATCCTGTGCGAGGATGACCCTTGAGTACCTCAAAACCCCAACTTCGCCACCCCGACCCCCCCCTCCCCGATCCCGTTCAACAACCGGGATACCCCATCAACCCCCCCTCTCCACCTTCCCTCCGACCCCATCCTACAACCGAACCTTTGATGAAGTAGGGGGAGCTGAGGTTGTCCGGCTACACGGGGCCGTCTCTGGATTTCGCCCATTTCCTTTCCAACTGACTGGGTCCGCCTCAGGCTTACCAGAACGGGTCTGAAGCCAGAAGAGGAATTGGCGCTTATCTGGCTTTCTACAACCAGGAGCGCCCTCATCAGGCCCTGG
>JASLXV010000087.1:0-3636 GCA_030740155.1 Dehalococcoidia bacterium
GCCGTCCATTCTTGTGCCTTACTCGGAGCCCTCCGCCCAATCGGCCAGAGAAGGTCAGGTTCTATTTCAGGAAATATGTGTGGCCTGCCATACCATCGGAAGCGGCATAGTGGTGGGGCCGGACCTGCAGGGAGTGACCGCGCGGCGCGAGCGGGATTGGCTGGCGCGCTGGATCAAGGAACCGGATAAAATGCTCGCCGAAGGGGATCCCATCGGCACGCAACAGCTGCAGGAGTTCAACAACGTCCCTATGCCCAACCTGGGCATGACGGATCAGCAGGTAGATACGCTGATCGCCTATCTGCAAACGACTGACACGTCCGCCGCGACGACGCCGGTGGGATTGCCGGCTCTCTATGTACCTACCCTGGTCGCTGCCGTCGTTGTCCTGTTGGCCCTTACGGCTCTGGGGCTTGGTGTGGGTAAGAAACAAGTGGAGGTGAGGATATGAAAAGCAAATGGTTCAACGTTACCGACGAGTCCCGATCATGGGAGGATTTTTATCGCCGCCGGTGGTCCTATGACTACACAGTACGTACCAGCCATGGCGTCAACTGCTCCATGGCCTGTAGTTGGGAGGTCTTCGTCAAGGACGGGCTAATCTGCTGGGAGCTCCAGAAGGTAGACTACCCGCAGATCGACCCCGACATTCCCAACGTGGAGCCGCGAGGATGCCAGAGGGGGGCGACCGCTTCCTGGTATCCCTACAGTCCCCTGAGACCAAAATACCCCTATATCCGCAAGGTCCTGTGGGACTCCTACCAGCAGGAGCGGAAGGCGGGCAAAGACTCCGTGGAAGCATGGGCGGCCGTTGCGGAGGACGATGAGCGGGCCAAGGCATACAAGTCCGCCCGGGGCAAGGGCGGCTGGAAGCGGGTCACCTGGGACGAAGCCACGGAACTGGTCGCCGGGTCCCAAATCTACACCATCAAGAAATACGGCCCCGACCACGTCACCTCCTTTTCGCCCATTCCCGCCATGAGCCTGTTGAGTTTTATCTCGGGACACCGTTACAACAACCTGTTGGGCGGGATATACTGTAGTTACTACGAGTGGTATCACGACCTGCCCCACATGGAAGCCACCATGTTCGGCGACCAGACGGAGAATTGTGAGAGCTCCGACTGGTATCAAGGCACCTACTGGCTTGTCATCGGTTCTAACCTCAACCAGACCCGTACTGCCGACTGTCACTTCCTGCCTGAGGCAAAATACCGTGGCACGAAAGTGGTAGTGATGTCCCCCAACTATTCCGACGTGTCCAAGTATGCCGACCTGTGGGTACCGGTCGTACCCGGCAGCGACGGGGCCTACCTCCAAGCCTGCATCCACGTCATCTTGAAGGAGTGCTACGCCGACCGGGAGGTGCCCTACTTCACCGACTACATCAAGCGTTATACCAACCTGCCCTTCATGGTGATCCTGGAACCCGACTCCGACGGCAAGAAGTTCCACCAAGGGCGGTTCCTGCGGGCCTCCGATCTGGCCGAATATGCCGATCAAGAGAACGCGGAATGGAAACTGATTATGATGGACACCCAGGGCAAATCGCACCTGCCCACGGGCACCATCGGTTTCCGCTGGGAGGAGGAACCCACCGGCAACTGGAACTTGGAACTGAAGAACGCGGTCACCGGAGAAGAATTTGACCCCCTCATCACCGTGCTGGGTAAAGAAGAGCAAAGAGTGACGGTCTCTTTCAGTGACTTCACCGACACCTTCAACATCTGGCTGGGGAAAAGCAACGGCAAAGACGGACGGGCAAAGGAGATCTTGCGGGAGGTGCCGGCAAAAGTGGTCACCACCAGTGATGGTCAACAGGTATTGGTAACCACCGCCTTTGACCTGCTTATGGGCGGTACCGGGATCTCCAGAGGGCTAGAAGGGGACTATCCCGAGGACTACAACGACCCCAAGCCCTTTACCCCCGCCTGGCAGGAACCGATTACAGGGGTCAGTCGCGATCTCGTCATCCAGGTGGCCCGGGAGTTCGCCGAGAACGCCGAGAAAACCCAGGGCAAGTCCCTAATTATCACCGGGCCTGGTGTCCAGCACTGGTATCACGGCGCTTCCATGTACTACCGCAGTATGGCGGTGATGCTGGGCCTCTGCGGCTGCCATGGCCGTAACGGGGGTAACTTCAACCACTACGTGGGCACCCAACACACCCGGCTGCATACCCCCTTCAAATATCTGAGCGGCGCCGCTGACTGGACCGGCCCGGCCCGCCTGATGAACACCACTTCCCTGTGGTATTTCCACACCGGCCAGTGGCGCTACGACGGGATGCCCCTGGACACCCAATGGGCTGTGGATGCGGAGAAGTGCCCTGAATACAACCACGCCGCTGATATGAACGCCCTGGCCGTGCGGTTGGGCTGGCTGCCCTTCTTCCCGCAGTTTGACGGCAAGAACCCTCTTGAAGTCTACCAGGAGGCCATCCGGGCAGGCTGCAAAACGGACGAAGAGGTAAAGGAATGGGTGCTGCAGCAGTTCAAAGATGAGGAGTTGGACTTTGCCCTGCCCCACGTTGACCGCCCTGATAACCGGCTGAAAGTGTTGACCGTGTGGCGCGGCAATCTTATTGGCACCAGTATGCGGGGGCACGAACTAGCTCTGAACCATTTCCTGGGTACCCATCACAACACCCTGTACGAAGACGAGCCGGCCAAAGGGCTGGTGGATGAGATCGAGTTCGACCCCGAGCAGGCTCCCGCCGGCAAACTGGATCTGCTCGTGAACCTGAACTTTCGCATGGACACCACCGCCAATTACTCTGATGTGGTCCTCCCGGCCGCCTTTTGGTACGAGAAGTACGACATCACCATGGGCGATATGCACACCTTCATACACCCCCTCCAGCCGGCCACCGAGCCGCCCTGGGAGACCAAGAACGACTGGGAGGCTTTCAAGCTCATTGCCAAGAAGTTCTCCAAACTGGCCGAGAAACACTTCCCGGAGCCGGTAAAGGACATCGTACTAAAGCCCCTGTGGATGGACAGTCCGGACCAGCTGGGCCAGCCTCTGGGCGAGGTGAAGGACTGGAAGAAAGGGGATGGGGATATGACCCCGGGCAAGTACTTCCCCCACATCACTGTTGTGGAGCGAGACTACACCCAGGTTTACGACCGGATGGTCTCCCTGGGGCCGCGGATTGACCACTATGGCTCCAAAGGCCACTATACGGACCTGACCCCTATTGTGGAGGAGGAGCTGAAGAACAATGAGATGCTCACGGTGAAAAACGGTCGGGTCTACGCCGAGCGGTCGGAGCAATTCTGCGAACTGATCTGCCAGGTCTCCCCGGAACTCAACGGCCGGCTGGCCCACATGTTCTTCGAGGAGATGGAGAAGAAGGTGGGCCTGCCCCTTAAGGATTTGGTGGAGCCGGTGAAGGGACGCCGAGTACACTATAAAGACCTGGCATCCCAGCCGCGGCGCATGCACACCTCGCCTCTATGGTGCTCCATCCTCTCTGATCCCGAGACGGGCAAGCAGCGAACCTTTGCCCCCTGGACGCTGAACGTGGAACGGCTGAAACCCTGGCACACCCTGACCGGCAGGATCGAGATGTACTTCGACCACCAGGCGATTCGGGAGTTGGGTGAAGGACTGCCCACCTACAAACCGCCCCTG
>JASLXV010000088.1:0-9205 GCA_030740155.1 Dehalococcoidia bacterium
TACAGCGCAGAAAGGAGGTGAAGGCTCAAACGATCGATAGGCGAAGACTTCATAACCGGACCCTCAGGCAGCTCACCCAAGCTCTTCCACACCTCTGATCTCTCGGGTCCCAAACTGTCCCATTTGTGCTGGTCGCCAACATGCCCAGCAATTCAGCCAGGGGCCGGCCATGATGGAAGTGGAAAGTACGCTCTGGGTACGTCGCCACCTCGGTGTATTTGTCCTGAACTTCTCGTCTAAGGGTGGCCACTTCAGGAGTCACTCGAGTTGCCATGTACTCACCTCCATCGGCGCGCGCCGGTATCGCTTGAGATATCCGGGCCCCCACGTCCATTCTTAGCCGCAGCGCCGCCTTGGCTAGATACCCGGAGACCGTTGTTTCGATAGTAGCCTAAGAACCGGTAATTCGCAATACGATTCAGTCTAGTATGCCACGGTTGTCACGCGTAGCGTCAATTCTTGGTGACAAACATCAGCTGACGATCATGCTTCTTCTGCTGGGCCTCCTGGCCGGCTGATTGGGTGCGATGAGCCAGAGTAATCACCTCGGGCGCCGGGGCCATCTATCGGAGGAGTTGCTCAGCATCCAGGCCCCTGCTTCACGGTCCCTCGCCGTCTGCAGGAGACCTAGGCCGTCGTCCGCGCTTTGTTATGGAACAATGATATGACCGCCGGCAGCAGCAGCAGTGAGGTTAGCCAACTCAACGTCATGATCGAGGCGAGAAACACGCCGACCACGACATAGGGGACCAGAGCGGCGAAAACCATGGGGGCGAATCCAATGGCGATGATCAGGGCATTTCGCGTCAGCGCCCTAGCCGGCTCCTCGAACATCTGGGTCAGGGCGGCGCCCGAGCCGCTGGGCGTCTCCTTCATCAACTGCCGGTACCGCTGGATAAAGTGAATGGCGAAATCGACGCCGATCCCCAACACCAGAGTGGAGAGGACCGCCAGGGGCATGTCGTAGTCCTTGCCGCTGAACCCGAGTACCCCGTACACGAACAGAATCGTGATGGACATGGGCAGCATGGCCAGCAACGCCCAGCGCAACGAGCGGAAGAGGGCCACCATCAGGAGCAGGACCACCGCGAAGGTGGCCAGAAACGCCCTCAACATGCCGGAGACCATCTTGTCTTGCCAGACCAGATTAAGGTAGGTCTCGCCGGCCCAGTCGGTGCGGATACCGGCAGGCAGCGGCTGGCTCGCGAGATAGTCCTCGGTACGGTCCACCACCCGCTTCATCACCTGGTTATCGCCTTCCCGCAGCAGGACTTGCACGTTGGCCTTGCGGTAATCCGCCGTAATCAGGCCGGCGACGCCACCTCCGCTGGGTGAAGCGGCGGCCGTATCCAAGGCCCGGATTATGTCTTCTCGCTCTCCGGGAATCGCCTCGGGCGCCGGGCCTCCCGCGAACACGTCGACGTACGACAGGCTCTGCCCCACCTCGCCGAATTCCTTCCAGAGGTCCTGCAGGGCTGCCACGGAGGCCGCAACCTCCGGATCGGCCAGCAGCCCCGGTTCATCGGCCTCGATGATGAGGCTGGCGTTGTAGGTCCCCGGGAAATGGCGGTTCAGTTCCTCCGACGCCACCCGAATCTCGCTGCCGCTTCTGAACCATCGAACCGGGTTGTCATTGACGGTAATTCGCAATACGCCGGGCACGGCGGCAATCATCAGCACCAAGAAGACCACTGGAATAACTCGGGTCCTCTTGGAAGCGAGCCTCCCCAGACGCATCAGCCCGCTGGTGATAAAGCGGTTTCGTCGCTCCCCACGGCTCACCAGGCTACGCTTGAGGCTCTCTTCGCTCAGGCCCATCACGAAGGCCGGTATGAAAACAATGGTCAGCAGCCAGGCGGCAAGAACACCGAAGGCCACGAACAGGCCGAACACCTGCACGGGTGGTATCGGCGTCAGGCCCAACGACGCGAAGGCCACCGCGGTGGTGAGAGAAGTGTAGGTGATAGGGGCAAACAGGTCTTTGCAGACCGCCCGTAGGGTCTCCCGCCGGTCCTGGTATTGGGGGTAGCGGTCAAAGAACTCGCTCAGGATGTGGACGCTGTCGAGAATGGCGATGGGCATCAGGAAGATGGGGATCATGGAACTCATGATGTGGAGGGAGAAGCCGGTTCCGGTCAGCAGCCCCATGGTCCAGGTCACGCTCAGCATGGCCACCAGCATTGCCCCGATGACCAGGGTCAGCTTGCGGAAGAAGAATAGCATGAGGAGGAAGACCAGCATGCCGGCAAGGGGGGCCAGCAAGGCCATTTGCAAGAACATGTCCCGGCCGAAGGCCTCCTCCGCCAGAGGCAGGCCGGCGAGGTAGTACTTCGTCGTGCCGGCTCCGTCGTTGCGCTCCAGCAGGTCCTTAATGGAAGAAGAGACGGAGTTGGCCGCGTCCTTGCTTTCCAGGGGAACGTATACGGCAAGCCCTTCCCAGTCCGGCGAAATGACCCGGCCGGCCAGGAGAGGGTCCCGGTCCACCGCACCGCTGATCCGGTCCACGTCATCCTGGGAGAGTTCGCCCTCCGGGACCGGACCCGCCGACTTGAAGCTGACAATTCCTTCCGGAACGACCCGGTCCAGCCGCCCGATTTCATCGACCAGCCGGGCGGTGGCGGTCAGCAGTTCGCTCGTGAGCACGCCGCGCTCGTCGACAATTCCGAGGACTATCATGTCCCTGGCGCCGAATTCCGCCCGCATGGACCGGTTGAGCGTGCGCACCGGGTTATCAGCGGGGAGCATGTTCTCCGGATCGGTGTCTATTTCGGCCCGGACGATGAGGGCACCAAGGGCCAGCGTGGTCAGGGCCACCACCAGCATGACTGCTTTGGGCCAGCGCAGCCCCAATTCGGCCAAGCCGCCCCGGGCTCGCCGTGGATCGAGTCTCTTGAGCATCAGTCAAGTCCCCTACAGAGCGTTGGCCAGTCCCAGTTGAGTATTCCTAATAAGTGAACGTGACCGACCTTATCCGCCGATAATACACCGGTTTCCAGGGCGGTGCAATCCAATATTGCCACTTCACCCAATATGCTCGCGTATATCGTAAGCGCAACTTATCGCTGGCATAAATCAGGGTTTATGTGCATTTCGAGGGGTCGCGCCGAAAAAATACGCCCATCACTGCTGCTCCGAGAGGATCGGAGCCGGGTGAGGGGCGATTTGTCGCCTGAGTGATGGCCTGGGGGTTACATGTCTTCCGGAGCGTTCATTCCCATGAGCGCCAGGGTCCGGCGAACGACGATTTGGGCCGATTCCACCAGCTTCAAGCGGGCCAGGTTCATGTCCCGGTCCTCCGGAATGGAGGAGATGACCCGGCAGCTATCATAGAACCAGTGGAAGGCGGTAGCCAGCTCCATCGCGTAGTGAGGCAGATGGTGGGGCTCCAGGGTGCGAGCCATATTGGCCACCAACTCGGGCAGCCGCAGCATGGCGCGAATGAGGCTCTGCTCGCCGGGGTCGTTCAGCAGGGTCACATCGCCGCCGCTCCAGTCGATCTCGCCGTCGCGGGCCCGCTTCAAGATCTTGGCGGCGCGGGCGTGGGCGTACTGGACGTAGTACACCGGGTTCTCCGAAGACTCCTTCTTGGCCAGCTCCAGGTCGAACTCCATCTGGGTTGCCGGGCTGCGGGCCAAGAAGAAGAAACGGCAGGCATCGAGCCCCACCTCGTCGGCCAACTCCCGAAGGGTCACGAATTCCCCGGTTCGTTTGGAGGCCCGGACCACCTCTTGGCCCCGCTTCAGCGTGACCATCTGGGAGATCAGCACCGTGAGGCGGTTCGGGTCGATCCCCAGCGCCGTCACCGCGGACTTCATCCGGGGAACATGCCCCTGGTGGTCGGCCCCCCAAATATCGACCACGCCGTCAAATCCGCGCTTGACGAACTTGTCGTAGTGGTAAGCGATATCCGCGGCGAAGTAGGTCGGCACCCCCGAAGAGCGGACTACCACATTGTCCTTGTCGTCGCCCAGCATGGTGGAGTTGAACCACACGGCGTCTTCCCGCTCGGAGAGGTAGTTCTTGTCCCGCAGTATCTGCATGGCTTCGTCATATCGACCTTCCCGGTACAGGGTCCGCTCGCTGAACCATCGGTCGAACACCACGCCGATTTGAGCCAAGTCTTCCCGGATCAGCTCCACCATCTTTTCACGGCCGACATCGCCGATCTCTCGGACAGCCTGCGACTCCTCCATTTCCGCGTACCGGGAGCCTTCAGCTTCCGCAATCTCCCGGCCCAGGTCGATAACGTAGTCGCCCACGTAGCCGTTGTCAGGCAGTTCCGCCGGCAGGTCCAGGGCCTGTTTGTACCGGGCGTAAAGGGACCGGTAGAAGGCCTCCATCTGGTTTCCGGCATCGTTTACGTAGTATTCCCGGGTTACTTCGTAGCCGGCGGCGGCCAGGATGTTGGCCAGGGCGCTGCCCAGCACCGCACCCCGGGTGTGACCCACGTGGACCGGGCCGGTGGGGTTGACACTGACGAATTCCACCATCATCCGGCGGCCTTGGCCCACGTCCACGTCGCCGAAATCCGGGCCGGCCAGCCGAACGGCCTCCACCTGTTGCTGGACCCACCGGTCTCGCAGGTAGAAATTCACAAAGCCGGGAGGCGCCGCCACCACCCGCTCCACCTGGTCGCCGGTGGGAATATTCCTGGCCAGTCCCTCGGCAAGTTGCAGTGGGTTGATGCGAGTGGCCCGAGCCAGGCGCAAGGGCAGGTTGGTGGCGAAATCACCATTCTCGGGATTGGCCGGCCGCTCCACCTGTATCTCGGGCATGGTCTCTAGCTGAAGCAGCCCGTCGCGGCGGGCCTGAGCCACGGCCTGGTTCAGCATTTCCACAATTACGTCACGCACCAGCGGGGTCGCCATAGAGTATCAGCCTTCCACCACATATAGGGTCCAGTGTGTCATGGCCCTTCTTGAATTGGATAGGAACTGGGGCCATGAGCCACCTTACGCCCATATTATCACAAGCGGGGCTTCTGAAAAACGAGAATCGCGAGGCTCGGATATCCGCTTCTACGTCGTGCCCAAGCGCTCACGATGCCATGATGATAACGATTCTAGTTGACAGTTTCTTTCGGGGTGATGGAATCCAAAGCGCAAATTCATTGCTAGGGAGGTACCGGTTTCAGATGAGGTCTACATTCTGGCTAACCTTGGCCGTGCTCGCCGTGCTGGCGCTGGCAGCCTGCGGGGATGCGGCGACAGCCACCCCTCGGCCCACGTCAACCCCGGCGCCGACTCCAACTCCCGTTCCTCAAATCAATGAGGTCAGCTTCGCCGTGATCGATTTCGGTTACACGGGGCCAAGCAGCATCCCAGCGGGTATGACCCGCATTAGCCTGGCCAACCAAGGGCAGGAACTGCACCATCAGCAGCTCATCAAGCTACCGGATGGCACGTCCTCAGAAGACTTGCTGGCCGCTTTCGCTCAAGGGCCGGGGAGCCCGCCACCGCCAGGGATCGAATCTGCCGGGGGCGTCTCGGTGTTGGCCCCCGGTGGGAGCGGAACCGCGACCCTGAACATTCAGCCGGGAAACTACGTTATGCTCTGCTTCGTCCCCAACGCGGAGGGCGTTCCGCACTTCGCTCTTGGCCAGGCGGCTTCCCTCACTGTCACCGAGGCCACCGGTCCGCTGGCGGCTGAACCCGATAGCGACCTGACAGTGGATATGTCCGACTTTGCTTATAGCTTGTCGGAACCGATCACGGCCGGTGTCCAAACCATCAAGGTAACGAACGGCGGAGTCCAGGATCACGAGGCTTTCCTGGTGCAACTGGCGCCCGGCGCCACGGCGATGGACTTCTTGGCCGCTTTCGAGCCAGGCGCCCAAGGGCCGCCGCCGGGATTGCCCCTTGGGGGATTTCAAAGTATCGTCAACGGCGGAGGCGGCTTCTTCACCGCCGAATTTGCTCCGGGAAACTTCGCCCTGATCTGCTTTGTTGAAGATGTGGAGACGGGCGCCCCGCACGCCGTCTTGGGCATGATCGAGGAGTTTACGGTAAGCTAGAGTCCCCCAGAGTGGCCGCCAGACATCTGCCCGGCCGTTGCCGGCATCTCCTCTGCAATGGTCACGGGGGTCACCTTGATCTCCGCGCGCTCGCTGGGGAGCAGCTACTTCGACAGGGCAGCTATCTGGCCCGGAGCGCCGGCCTCGACGGTGGCCGCCTCCCAGTGCTCGGGCAGCGTGCGGTACATACCGTGAGGTTTCATCCCGACCGGGGCGACAATCTCGTGCCGGCGCTCCTGAGCCTCTACCCTTGCGGGTAGCAACTCCGGGAGATAACCGGGGCAATGTGCGCCGTCATGGCGCTTTTGTACCAGAAACAGCATTGGGAATCCTCCTCTTGGGCGCCTTCGGAGTGTTGATCCAAAAGACTCCGAGGGCGCTTTTCAGTCCATGCCCCGCAGGCAAGGTAGCCGGGTTTTTGGCAGCACCCTTAACAGCGCCTGCCCGGCAGGTTACAATTCTGATTGCTAGGAATCAACAACTGCGTCACCCCTGCTCGCCTCCTCGACGGGAGACCCGCTGGGGCAGGCCCGTGAACCGCCGATCCGGGTCTCTCAGAAAGACGGGCCCGCCGGAAAAGTGCCGTCTGACGTTGACCCTCTCGC
Organism: Dehalococcoidia bacterium; assembly: GCA_030740155.1. Taxonomy (GTDB): domain Bacteria; phylum Chloroflexota; class Dehalococcoidia; order Lucifugimonadales; family UBA3495; genus CAJWBT01. The sequence continues at coordinate 6,619 of JASLXV010000088.1, forward strand.
GAGAAACAGGACGGGGCGCCTTTTGCTCTCCGTTAGCAATCCGGGCGGGCGGTCCAAATCAATACTGCCGGGAAGGACTGCCGTCGTGGAGAGGGCATCCAGCAGAGGCGCCCGCCGTGTCAGAGCCAGAATAGTCGCTTGAGGACGTAATGGATCAGGTCCAGCACCCGCCGCCGGAGAGCCAGGCAGAGGGGTCCACCCGCTCCAGCGAGGAGCTGGTGCGAGCCGCCGTGTCGGTTATCCGCCAACTCCTGGATGGCGAAGACCGCGAAGCGGCGCTCGGCCGGTTCAGCCAGCTCCACCCGGTGGACCAGGGTGAAGTTCTGATGGAGCTGCCCAGGGGTGTTTGCCTCGAACTCTTGGCCGGCCTCTCCCCCGACGAAACCGCGGAAATATTGGAGCACCTGGAACCGGAGGAGACAGCGGAGATGTCTCAGGGCTTGGCCTCCGGGGTGTTGGCCCAAATCCTCGAACAGACGAGGCCGGACGCTGCGGCGGACCTTCTCCAACTCCTACCCGAGGACAGGGCCGAAGAGATCCTTCAGGCAATGGAGGATGCCGACGAGGTGGTCTCGCTCCTCCGGTACCGCAAAGACACTGCGGGCGGGCTGATGACCCTCGGTTATCCGGTGGTTAGGGAAACGGTTACCACTCCCAATGCACTGGACCAGCTCCGCTTATTGGGACCCGACGCGGAGAACATCAACTCGATCCTGGTAGTGGACGACTTGGGCCGGCTGGTGGGCTCCCTCAGCATGACCAGGCTGGCGTTGGCCCGGCCCACCTCATTAGTAGGCGACATCGCCGACCACCAGGTCATCTCGGTCAGCGCCGAAACGGACCAGGAGGAGTGCGCCCGCCTGATGGAGCGGTACGACCTGATCCAGCTCCCAGTGGTAGACCAGGAAGGCCAACTCACCGGCGTTATCCTGGCCGAAGACATGGTGGACGTGGTTGAGGAGGAAGCCACTGAGGACATGTACCGAATGGCCGGCCTCGCCGGGGAGCGGGTCATGGGGCCGCTGCGCAACTCTCTGCGACGCCGGCTGCCCTGGCTCTACATTAACCTGGCCACGGCCCTGCTGGCCGCGCTGGTGATCAGCTTGTTCGAATCCACCATCGCCAGGGTGGTGGTCCTGGCGGCCTTTCTGCCGGTCGTGGCGGGACAAGGCGGAATCGGCGGCACCCAGACCGTCACCTTGATTGTGCGCAGCATGGCACTGGGAGAGGTCCCCAGGCAGCTAGGTCTCCGGGTGTTGTTCCGGGAGCTGGCCCTTGGGCTAATAAACGGGGCCACGCTGGGTCTGGTGGTAGGCGTGGTGGCCTGGGCCTGGAAGGGTATCCCTGTGTTGGGGTTGGTGCTGGGCCTGGCCATGCTGGGGAACATGTTCGTGGCGGGGCTGGCCGGCGCCGGAGTACCTTTGCTGCTGCGACATCTGCGCATGGACCCTGCCGTGTCATCGGCGGTCTTCGTGACCACGTTTACCGATGTCATCGGCTTCCTGCTGTTTCTCGGCCTGGCCGCCGCCTTCGTTAGCTACCTGGACTAACCCCGTTTGACGCCGGAAAGCTTCCGCTGGGCCGGAGCTGTGGTTGTTGGGTGGCTATCCGCCGGAGACCCGCATCGGTGGGCCTCGACCAAGATCAAACGACAGACTCGAGGCCGTGAGGTGAGAGCGTGCCAGGAGACATCGGACTCATTGGCGGCGATGAGTTTCGCCGGGGCTGTGAAGACATGGACCGGGAGATCATGGGAGCCTCGGGCCAGGACCCGGCCCGGGTGCTGATTGTTCCCACCGCGGCGCTCGACGGCCCGGTCAGAGCCGCCGACAACGGTGTCCGCCATTTCAATGCCCTGGGGTCCGATGCCCGGAGGCTGATGGTCCTGGAAAGGGCCCATGCCGAAGACCCCGGCCTCATTCAGTCCAGCCAGGGAGCCGGAGTGGTGTACTTTACCGGAGGCAGCCCCGATCACCTGCTGGCCACGTTAAGGGACTCGGCGCTTCTGAAGACCCTGTTGGCGGCGGTAGACCAGGGGGCGGTGCTGGCCGGCTCCAGCGCCGGAGCGATGGTCATGGGCTCTCATATGCGGCGGCCCGGCGGCGGAGATTGGGTGGAGGCCCTGGGAATCGTTCCGGGGATCGCGGTGCTGCCCCATCACGAGAGCCGGGACCCGGCAGAGGTATCCCGCCAGCTTCGCTCCCAAAGCCCGGCCGGGCTAACCGTGCTGGGGATTGACGCCCGCACCGGATGCCTGGGCCGGCCGGGACGATGGCAAGTGGTGGGTCAGGGGAAGGTTATCGTATACCGGGGAGCCGATTGGGCGGTGTACGGGCCGGGAGGACGCCTTCCCGGTGACGTGTAATGGAGGCCATTGGCAAGGGCCTCCACTGGCCCTGCGGTGGACCTACTTTCTCCGCTGGCGCAACTCCTGCCACACCGTCTGGGGCGAGACGCCGGTGGCCGCCAGCAAGACCATGGTGTGGTACAGCAGGTCGGCCACTTCTTTGGGCAGATTTTCGTAGTCACCTTGCGCGGCTGAAATAACCGTCTCTCCCGCCTCTTCGATGACCTTCTGGGCGATGCG
>JASLXV010000089.1:0-37703 GCA_030740155.1 Dehalococcoidia bacterium
ACTGGCGGTGGGCGCCTCGGTGGAGATCACCAACATCCCGGGTTACCTCCCGCTCCGTCAGGACCCGAAGCTCCAAGAGCTGTTTCGGCAGGGTTCAGTGGAACTGCTGGGGGAGAGGGCGACCCTGGTGATCCCGGCGCGGCGCAACCGGGGCGGATCGACTGACATGGGAGACCTTAGCCACGTTATACCGGTATGCCATCCGTACACCGGCGGAGCAACCGGTCCCGGACACAGCAAAGAGTACCTGGTCAATGACTACGAGTTGGCGGTGATCAATCCGGCCAAAATCATGGCCATGGTGGTGATCGACTTGCTGGGTAATGGTGGCGCCAAGGCCCAATCAGTCATCAAGTCGCATCGGCCCGCGATGAGCAAACAGGCCTACTTGAAGTTCCAACGGGAGCGGGCCGAGACCATCCGGTTCGACGGCGGAGGCTGACCGGGGCAGGCTGGCCACGGGGCCTCGGTGCACAGTCTCATTCCAGCTCTCTGTTTCACTGTTTCTCGATGCCTCCGGTCGTTAAACGCCCAGGAGATACATGGCCGCCCCCGCGATCAGCGGGATGGTGAGGTTGTCGTCCGGAGGTATGGAAACCAGCTCCACCAGTCCGGCAATGGCGGCCCCCACCAGCAGTCCCCAGTGGTATTCCACCGCTCCGGTGCTCACCAGCGCCCCGATAACCAGGAGCGCGACCGCGATGAGGGCGGCGGTACCAACGGGTGACTTACCCCGTATCCTGGGCCCAGGCGCCCGCCGCCCCACCAGCGCCGCCGTTGGGTCGCCCAGCGACAAGAATAGCAGGACGGGCACCGCCACTTCGTCTCCGTAGAAGAAAAAGGCGAACAACGCCGCGATGACCATGAAGGTCGCGCCAGTGATGCGCCGGTCTTCCTCTCGCTTCAGCAAGGGCGCCAGCCAGCGGACAAACTGCCGGTTCAGCCAAGAAAGCCGGAACCGCAGCAGGTCCAGCCCGAGTGCGCCCGCGGACACTACAGCCATGGTTGCGACCATGAGGTCATCTGAAGCGAAAACGCTCGTTATTGGGATGGAGGAACCGAAAGAGAGGTGGAAAAGCCGCCGCCAAACCGGGGGGAGTGGTTTTCCGCCCGCCGGCTGAGCTTGATTTGTAGGAGAAGCCAGGTCCACTCTAACCACTCAGCAACTAAGTATTCCGCGATTGGTTGAGCACGCCGCGGTTGGCCGCCCAGAGCCCCTCGCATTGCGCCTGAGGCCACCTGGGACGCGGAGAAACCAACCAGGGTATCTCCTTTCGGTATCCGGTCGATATCCGGCGTTACAGTTACCGTTCGTGGTGAACTTGTCGAACCACCAGCCCTGCGCCCCTCGACAAGTTTCGGGTAAAGATTCGAGACAGTGTTTAGAAAGTGATGGTGATGGAATCCCCGGCTCGCCAGCGGAAATCGCGGAACTTGGTCCCTTTGGGGGCTTCGAACACCACCCACCCGTCGATCCCCATGTCCATCTTCAAGTCGAACGAGCCGTTGATGAATAGCATGGCCCGTTCATCCGTTTCAGGCTTGCCGTCCATTTCTTCGACCACCACCAGCGCCTCTTGTTCCGGCCCTCCATCCGCGCTGCACTGGTAACTCCAGGTCCCCGGCTCTCCGAAGGTATAGGCGTAGCTTTCTCCCGGGTTGATCGACATCGAATCGGCGTCGCCCTGGCCGCCGGCCCCACCGTCCAGTTTCACGTAGTGGGCCTCCGTGCCTTCGTTGATCCAGTTGACCGTTGTTCCCGGCGTTATATACATCTGGTTGGGATCGAAGCACTGCCCCAGGTCCATACGGACCTCGACCGCCGCCCGGCCCCGGAAGTCCTGGTACAGGCGTTTGTTAAGGTCAATGGGGAAGTAGGTCTCGCGCACGAAGTCCCGGAGTTGGGCGGCCTGCTGGTCCACGCTAACGATAGCGCTGGTGGCCGTGTGGTTTTCCACCTTAAGGTTCACCATCACCAGTTCCAGCTCCTGATCCGAGGGTATCAACCTCCAATGCCGTACCACCTGTTCCGGGTCGATGGTGGCGTAGCGCAGCTCGGGCGCCGTTTCGATGGTAAGGACGTTGATGTGCAGGGTCCGGCCCTTAAAATACTTCCCAAAATTCGACGATCTGTCCGAGCAGCCGGCCAGAGCGAGGGCCGCGAGGAGGATGGCGGTCAAGAAGATCAGTTTCCGTTTTTGCATCCAGGGCACCACAGCTTTTCGGCGATCAGCTTCAAGCAGAGCTGACTGCCCAAATTCGATTTTTGTCACGCGCCGGTCGTGGCGAGAGTGGGTAGCTGGCGCAACTGGCTCACCAGGTCCACCAGCGTCTTCAACAGGTAGTCGATTTCCTCTTCGGTGTTTCCCTTGCCCAGGGTTATCCGCAGGCTGCCTCGGGCCAGCTCCGCCGATTGGCCCAAGGCCAGCAGTACGTGGGACGGCTCCAGCGACCCGGAGCTGCAGGCGCTGCCGCTGGAGGTGGCGATCCCGGCCATGTCCAGACCCAGCAGTATGGGCTCTCCCTCGACGCCCGCGAAGGAGAAGTTGATGTTGTTGGGCAGCCGCTCCGTGGGATGGCCGTTCAGGTGGCTTCTCGAAACGCTGTCCAAGACGAACCGAATGATCCGGTCCCGCAGGGCAGAGCAGTGGGCGCTGGCTTCCTCCCTTTGGGTATCGGCCAATTCCAACGCCACCGAGAGCCCCACGATGCCGGGAATATTCTCGGTCCCGGAACGCCTTTCCCGCTCCTGCCCACCCCCAACTATGAAGGGCAGGTAGGGCGTTCCCCGCTTGATGTATAGCACCCCGGTACCCTTGGGCCCGTAGAACTTGTGGCCCGAAAGGGTCAGCATGTCCAACCCGAGCCGGCCTACGTCCAGGCTCAGGAAGCCGGCCGCTTGTACGCCGTCGCTGTGCACCACGATGGTCCGCTCCAACTCCAGGGCTCGCCGGTGGGTTGCTTCGGCAATCCCGGCAATCGGGTTGATGGTCCCGATCTCGTTATTGGCGTACATGATGGTGACCAGGGACGTCCGGTCCGTGATGGCGTTGTAGACCTCTTCGGGGTGGACCATGCCAAAGTCGTCCACCGGCAAGTAGGTCACGTCGAACCCAAGGCCTTCCAGGTGCTGGCAGGTGTGAAGCACCGCGTGGTGCTCCGCGCTAGAGGTGACGATGTGGTTCCCGGTCTCTTGCAAGGCCGTCGCCACGCCGTGAATGGCGGCATTATCCGATTCGGTGCCGCCGCCGGTGAAAACCACCTCGCGGGGGCGGCAATGCAGCACCTGGGCCACCCGCTCCCGGGACTCATCCAGGGCATAACGAGCTTCCTGGCCCACCGAGTGGATGCTTGAAGGGTTCCCGTAACGCCGCGTGAAGTAGGGCGTCATGGCCTCCAACACCCTGGGGTCCATCGGGGTAGTCCCCGCATGGTCCAGGTACACAATCCCTTTGTCGGACATCTTCAACCTCTTGCCGAGCTTGGTGCTATTTTAGCACAGCTTGGAGTGTGGAGACCGGTTGGGACTGGAGGTTTTCGCCGAACTTGGGCCGGACGCTAATCCCGGAATGCATCGCCTCCCAACTGTCTCACGGCCTCCCGGGAGCGCTCCTCGCGGTAGCTGGTGGTAGCTACAGAAAAGAGGAAGCTGCCGACGATGGCAACCCAGATGCCGTTGACGGGACCCACGAAGATACCCAACGCGACGCCCAGAAGCACCGTGAGCGCCCCGATGGCCTGCCCCGACCGGGCGGCGACCCTGGTGGCCCGCCAGTAGCTTCCGGAGAGACCCCAGACCGTCGCCCGCAGGATCCGCCCGCCGTCCAGCGGGTAGCCCGGAAGGATGTTGAAGACACCCAGCCACAGGTTGGTCCAGGCCATCAGGAATAGCACCACCTCCAGGACCGAATCCTCCGCCCCCAGCAGGTACCAAAGTCCCCCGAAGATAGCCGCCAGCATGATGCTGCTGAGCGGGCCAACTCCGGCGACCGTAAACTCGGTCATCGGACGGTCGGGCTCCTGGGCCAGCCGGGACACGCCGCCGAAAATGAAAAGAGTGATGCTCTGAACCGGGATGCCTTTGCGTCTTGCGACGACGCTGTGGCTCAGCTCGTGGGCCAGCACCGACAGGAAGAACAGGACCACCGTGGCTATCGCCACGGACCACCGCTGTGCCACCGGCCAGCCGAGCCGCGCCGATTCGAACTCCTGGGCCAGCACGTAGGTCAGCAGCAGGAAGATGAGCACCCAGCTCGCGTTGACTTCGATGGGGATACCGAAGATCTTGCCAAAGCGGATAGAGCCTTGCACTTACTCTCCTATCGCAAACAAGAGGCCAACCGGTGTCGAGCCCCGCGCCGGCCCGGATCAAATCCGGCCCGGATCTCCGGTTGCCTGGGTGGCGCGAGGAGGCGCCGTCGCATAGGCCACCAGCTTGTATACCAGTTTCGCCGCAGTATAGGAGCAGGCTGCCGGTCCATCCCCGGGGGACAACTCGCACACATCAAACCCTACGATGCGCCGGGTCTTTATGATCTCTTGAAGGAGCGAGTTAACCTGATGCCAGCTCATGCCGCCGGGTTCCGGGGTGCCCACCGCGGGCATGAGCGAAGTGTCGAAAACATCCAGGTCCACGCTCACGTACACGTTGGGGCCCAGAAGGCCGGCTATTTTCCCCAGGAATGCATCGCCGTCACCGGGTGGCGGCCAGCTAAAGGTGGGGACAGCTTGGGACCTGATGTAGTCCCGCTCTTCCGGACAGAGGCTTCGCAATCCCACCAGCACCACGGGGCACCGCTCGTGGATGCGGCGGGCCACCGAGGCGTGGCCCCAATGGGTGCCCAGGTATTCGTCCCGCAGGTCGGCATGGGCGTCCAGGTAAAGCACCGACAGGTCCGGGTAAGCCTCCAGGTGCGCTTGCACCGAGCCGATGGTGATGGAGTGCTCACCGCCCACCACGCCGACGATTTTCCCCTTCCGGACGTAGTCGCCGACGGCCTGCCGCACCCGCTCGACCATGAAGGCGGGACCGCCCATGTGGGGTTCGAGCGCATCGGTCGTGTGAATGCCCGCCAACGAAACATCCAGATCCAGTTCGAAGTCGTAATCCTCTAAGCCGTAGGAGGCATCCATGATCGCGGCGGGCCCGTAGCGCGCGCCACTACGAAAAGAGGTGGTACTATCGTAGGGAATCGGAATGAGCACGACTTTGGATAGGTCCAGATCGCGCTGTTTCCCGGTGAGGGCAAGGAAATCGTGGGAAATCCAGGGCAGACCACCGTTCTCAGTCACCGCTGCGACCAGTTCCGCCGGCTTCCAGGGCGGCCCGCTGTCCAATCGTTTCGACCAGACCGCCCTGTTCGTCCAGCCATTCCAGGCCCCGGTCCAGGAGCCAGGTTTTGACCTCTTCCAGGTCGAAAAGGGCCTTGGCCTCGTCCAGTGCGCGCTCGTGATCGAAGGGAACGCAAGAGAACATGTCGATGTTGACGTAGCTGCGACGGGGAAACGTATGGATGCTGATGTGGCTTTCAGCTATAATCACAAACCCGGACACGCCCGCGTCTTCGGGCTTCGGGGCATCATATTCAAGGACTTTCGGCTCGGTGATGCGGGTCATGCCCAGAGTGGATGGGCAATCGGTCAAGAAATCTCGAATCCGTTGCGCGTCCCACATCTTGGCCTTATCACCACCGTAGCCATCGATCACCAGGTGCATTCTATCTCCCTGCCCGTGTTCCAAATATATCAATATAGCCAGTTAGCCGTTTGCGTACACCTTGGCAAAACTAGTGCTATAGAATATCATCACTGATATACTAGCGCAATTGTCGCCTTTCGGGGCAAATCCTCCAACCCACCAGGCAGGCGAAATTTGGAATCGATGATGATTCAGGCCGAGGGCCTGACCCACTACTACGGTCCGTTCCCGGCGATACAAGACGTGAACTTCAACGTCAGGAAAGGAGAGATCCTCGGATTCCTGGGCCCCAATGGTGCGGGCAAGACCACTTGTATGCGGATCCTCACCGGCTTCATGCCCCCCACCAGGGGCAAGGTAACCCTCGACGGCTACGACGTGGTGGAGAAGTCTCTGGAAGTGCGCCGCCGGGTGGGCTACCTGCCGGAGACGGTACCGTTGTACACCGAGATGACCGTCACCAACTACCTCAAATACATGGGGACCCTGCGCGGAATGCCCCCCAAGGCCATTAAAAGGCGGATTAGCGAGGTGATCGGCCTTTGCCGGTTGGGCGACTACCGCGGGACTATAATCGGAAAGCTGTCCAAGGGTTTCCGGCAGCGCGTGGGCATCGCCCAGGCTATCCTACACGAGCCGGAAGTGCTGGTATTGGACGAACCCACCATCGGTATCGACCCGATTCAGGTAGTCGAAACCCGGCGTCTGATTGAGGACCTCGGCCGGTCCCAGACCGTGGTGCTCAGCAGCCACATTCTGCCCGAAGTCAGCATGATCTGCGAACGGGTGCTGATCATCAACGAGGGAAGGATCGTGGCGGAGGATACACCCAGCAACCTGGCCGCCGGGTTGCAAGGTGTCGACCGGCTGGTGGTTGAAGTGGGCGGGCCGGTAGCCGAAGTGTTGCCGGCGATACGCAAGGTAAATGGCGTCTCCGAAGTAACCCATCGGCCGGCCGGGCCCCGGGAGACTCCGGATGGCCCGGCTCGGGAACTCTACACCATCCACGTAACCCAGGGTCAAGACTCTCGGGACGCAATTTCCCGCGCGATCGTCAGCAGCGGTTGGAGCCTGCTGAGTATGCAATCGGTAGGAATGAGCTTGGAAGAGATTTTCTTGAAGCTGACCACCCAGGAGGATATCTAGCCATGCGCACTGCCCAGGCTGTGGCCTGGAAAGAGATACAGGTCTACTTCAGCAGCCCCACCGCCTATATCGTGGGCTTGATTTTCTTGATCCTTTCCGGCTTTTTCTTCTCCCGAGACTTGAACGACCCTTTCCCTCTAGCCACATTGGCCCCCTTCTTTCAAGGGGCGGTTATCATCCTGATTCTATTGGCCCCGGCCCTTACCATGCGTCTCCTGGCCGAAGAGCAGAAGCTGGGAACCATCGAGTTGCTGCTCACTGCTCCGGTGCGGGACTGGGAAATCGTGTTGGGCAAGTACCTGGCCAGCCTGGTATTTCTGGTGGCCACGGTAGCCTTGACCGGTTACTACACGGTTCTCCTGGTGGTATTCGCCAGCCCCGACCCCGGCCCGATCTACTCGGGCTATCTGGGCCTTTTCCTCTACGGCGCTGCTTCCCTTTCCGTCGGGATGCTGTGCTCCACGTTGACCAGCAACCAGATTGTGGCGGCCGTGGTGGCCATGGGCATCCTCCTGATCCTGTTTTTCGCTGACCTGGCCACGGGCGCCGTGGGGGGGACCACCGCCACTGTTATCGGAGAGATCGGCCTCAAGAGCCACTTCGACGATTTCGAGCGCGGGGTGATCGACACCAAGGACATCATCTACTTCGTCAGCGTCACCGCGTTCTTCCTCTTCCTCAGCGTCAGGGCCTTGGAGTCCAGGAGGTGGCGGTAGTATGAGCAACCGTCCCACGGACAGCCCAGGCGACTGGCGCAGGCAGCGGCGCCCCTCCGCAAGCTCCCGCAGGGAGGCTTCTGCGTCCCCCGCAACCGATGAACCAACGCCGGAATCCGGCGAAGAGGCGGCCCTCTCCCGTACCGTGGGCAGCTTTCTGGAACCGGCGCTTGACGCCATCGGCTCCTTCACCGCCCCTCTGCTGGTCGCCGGTATCATGGGCCTGGTCTCCGGCGCTGCCGTGCTGGCCTTTGTAAGCTCCATGCGGGTATACGGCTGGCTCACTTTCGGCCTTGGGGCCGGCCTCATCTTGGTGATCGGCCTGATATCCCTGAGTTCCGTGATGGCCGCCTTCTTCAGCCGGACGGGCCGCTACGGCGTCAACTCGGTCATCATGGTACTCGCTTTTACGGGCATCATCATTGTGGTCAACTTCATCTCCTTCGAAAACCACAACCGGATGGACGTGACGGCAACCAATGAGTTCAGCCTGGCCAACCGTACCAAGCAACTGCTGAAGGACCTGGATGAGCCGGTGCGGGCCACCGCTTTTTACGTCACCGACATCGCCCTGGATCCGGAGCTGATGGCCCGGCGGGCCAGAGTCGAGAATACCCTCCGGGAGCTGAGCGAACGGTCCGGCAAGCTCTCCTATCGATTCATAGACCCCGATTTGCAGCCGGAGTTGGCCCGTAACTACGGTCTGTCTCAATACGAATCGGTCGTTTTAGAAGCAACGGATTCCGGCATCGTCGACATTGTCGAGCGCACCCGGACTGACCCGGATTACACGAGGCTGGAGCAAGACCTGGTAACCAGCCTCCTGGTGGTCACCGGCCGGCAACGAAAAGCCATCTATTTCTTGAGCGGCCACGGTGAGCGCAGCTTTAGCGGTAGAACCGATGATGGGGATGGTTACAGCCTGATCAAAGACGGTTTAGAGCAGGACAACTACGAGGTACGCAACCTGCGGTGGAGGCTCCGGGATGATGACGTGAGCGTGCCCGACGAGCCGGCCGAGGATTGCCCGGAGTGCCTTCCCGGCGCCGCGCTGCTGGTCATCGCCGGACCCACCCAGGATTTTCCGGAGTCCCACGTCCGAGCGCTGGATCTCTTCTTACGGGGACGCAACGCCGACGGCAGCCTCCGCAGGGAGGCCGGCCGGCTGATCGTCCTGGCGGACCCGGACTCCCCGGACTCCTTCCGGAATTTTCTCGCCGGGTGGGGCGTGATAGTCGGCAACGGATATATCCGGGACGTGGCGGAATCTCTGCCACAACAGCCACGGATTTTCCGGGCAGACGCCTACCTTCCGCCTCCGGAGCAGCTCGCTTCGGTCTTGCCCCCGGCCATTCCTGAGATCACGGTACCCAGGGGAGTGGAGCTCGGCCCCACGCTAATGGGCGCGGCGGCCGCGCTGACGCCCATCGACGACGGGCTCAGGTCGTTTGCCCCGCTGGCGCACACATCCAACGAGAGCTTCATGATCGGCGACCTCGATCGAACCGAACCGGTCACCGATGGGGACCAACGGGACATTCGAGGACCCTTTTTCCCGGCGTTGTTCCTCCAGGCAATCGGCCGAGTGGGCGGCCAGGCCCCGACTTCCGAGCCCCCAAGCAACGAAGTGGCCAGCCTGGCAGTCTTCGGCGACTCCGACTTTGTCGCCAACAGTTTCTTGACCCGGCCCGGCGGCTCTCCGGACCTTTTCCTCAACTCCGCCAACTTCTTGCTGGGAGACTACTCCCTGGTGTCCATCCGGCCTAAAGCCTTCGCCTTCCGCGAGTTCAACTTGGACCGAAACGAGTACAACTTCGTGCGGTTTTCCTCCTGGTTGTTCATGCCCGGGCTGCTGGCGCTGATGGCCGGAGTGGTCTGGTGGGTGCGGCGGTAGTATGAACCTTCGACTCTCTATTCTGCTCGTGGCCATCCTGCTTCTCTTCGGCGGCACGTTCCTGGTGGTGCGGTTTACCGGCTCCAATGAGCCCACTCCCGACAACCCCTGGCTCTTCCGCATCGACGAAGACGACATCTCCCATATCGCGGTCAACTATCGGGGCCAGACCGTAGACTACGACAGAAATCCGGGCAGCTTCAAATGGGTCATCCAGGGCGATCCGGATGTGCCCGTCTTCCAAAAGAAGTGGGGTGGCACGCCGCTGCTGGTCAGCGGGCCCCGGGTCAGCCGGGTGCTGGACAGGGCTCCGGACGACCTGACCCCGTATGGGCTTCAGCCGCCTTTGAGCAAGATTTGGGTTACCGACAGCGCCGGGAACACCGTGGAGTTTCACATGGGTGATCCTACCCCCGACGCGGAGAACCACTACGCCCGCCTGGTGGGGGACCCCGCTCTCTTTACTTTGCCGGCGACCTGGGCCGAGGTGATCAACCGGTTGGTCATCGAGCCCCCTTACCCGCCCGAGGACGAGGAAGGCACGCCGGCGCCGGGTTGATCGCGGCGGCCAGGTTTCTTGGCACCGAGGCGCAGAGATGGAGAGGACCTGACAACCACTCTGCGTCTCCGCGTTTCCGGGGCCTCCCCCGGTTTTCCATCGGGGGAGGGGTTTCCTCAAGATTCCCATTGACCGGTCGTCCCAGGCCCCTCGTTTCATCCGGAGTGACAAGTCCATGGTAGAACCGCGGAGGGGGAGACTGCCTTGAGAGCCGAGATTCTTTCCATCGGCACCGAGTTGTTGATGGGCGAGCTGACCGACACCAACACTTCCTGGATCGCGGTCCGGCTGGCGCCCCTGGGAGTCCGGCTTCATCGGGCGTCCATCCTCGGAGACGACCTGGACGAGTTGTCGGAAGCCTTTTCCCGTGGGCTACAACGCTCCGACATCATCTTCACCACGGGCGGCCTGGGCCCGACCCAGGATGACCTGACCCGCGAGGCGGTCGCCAAAGCCCTGGGGGAGACCCTGGTGGTGCAACAAGAGGTGGTGGACGCACTGGAGCGGCACTTCCAGGCTCGCGGCACTCCAATGCCCTCTCACAACGTCAAGCAGGCCCACCTGATCCCCTCCGCGAGGTTCATTCCCAACCGCAACGGCACGGCCCCGGGCTGGTGGGTCGAACGGAATGGCAAGATCGTCATCTGCATGCCGGGCCCTCCCCGGGAGATGCAGGCCATTTGGGAAGAACAGGTGGCGCCCCAGCTTCGCCAGATCGCCGGAGACGAGGTGACGCTCACCAGAAACATCAAGACGATGGGCATGTCGGAGGGCGCGGTGGATGAGATTGTTTCCGAGTTTTTTGGACGGGAGAACCCCTACCTGGGGATCTACTCCAAAGCCGACGGGATCCACCTGCGGATCATCGCCCGGGCCCGGAACACGGCGGCCGCCCAAGATCTGATCCAGCCTGTCGAGGAAGCCATCGTGGCCCGGCTGACCCCCTATATCTGGGGGTACGACGACGAGACTCCCGAGCAGTCCACGGGCCATGTCTTGAAGGAGCGGGGGCTCACCCTGGCCACGATGGAATCGTGCACCGGTGGATTTCTCGCCAACAGCATAACCGAGGTGCCGGATAGCGCCGCGTATTTCAGAGGCGGCGTGGTGGCCTATACCAACCCGGTCAAAATCGCCAACGGCGTGCCGGAAGCGACCATCGAGAATCACGGCGCGGTGAGCCAGCAGACCGCCACCGCCATGGCCCGGGCGATCCGCGAGAAGCTGGGCGCAGACTTCGGCATCGGGATAACCGGCGTGGCGGGGCCCTCGGAGCAGGAAGGCAAGCCGGTCGGCCTGGGCTACCTGTCCGTCGCCGGCCCAGTTGAAGTCAGGGAGATGGAGCTTCGGCTGCCCCCGCGCCAGGTGGTCATCAAGCGCCGGCTTTCCAACCAGGCTCTGATCGAGCTGCGGAAACTGCTGGCCTAGGGATAGAGTACTGTCTGGCTCATGGCTTTTCGGCGGGGGATTTTGCGACAACTCCTACCCGCCATTGTCTCTCCAGCGAAAACCGGAACCCAGAGAAGGTTGGCTGGATCCCGGCCATCACCGGGATGACGGACGGGGGTATCAAACCATTCTCGTAGACAGCCTCACTTCAGTGAAAATTCGCCACACTCCCTCCCCGCCCCCGTCTTTCCGGCAAAAGCCGGAATCCAGAGAAGCGTTGCCGGGCTCCCGGCCTTCGGCGGGATGACGGACCGGGCGCCAGGCCAATTGCGAAATACCAGACCTCTCAAAACGCTACAAGGCTGGTTAGTATACAGTTTCTCAGGTTTTGGCGTTAGAACCCGTCATCAGTTTGTCCAATGCATCAGGAATAAGCAAGCAGGCTGGAAACAGGTGGGAAACCGGGAGATTCCGCCCCGGCTGCCGGACGCGGGGCGGAAAATCGTGTCGAAACGGCGGACCGACCACTCGGGGCCGGAACGCCGAGTAGATTACGAGGTGAGCTTCCGGTAGAGCATCGGCAGCCGTTCGGGCAAGGCCCAGATATCGCCGAGCACCTCGTACCCCATGTCGCCGCACATGCTCTTTAGATAGTCATGCCCGGCCTTGTCCACCGTGAGGCAGAAGGGGACGATCTGCTTGCGCCTGGCCTCGATCAGGGCCATGTGGGTGTCGTGGACCGCGTACTCTTTCTCCACGCCTTCCCGGCTGTAGCCCCGGTCCTGGGGACGCCCGTCGCTGATCAAGAACATGATCTTGGTGGTGGCGTCCTGGTGCTCCAGCTTGCTGGTGGCGTGGCGGATGGCGGCCCCCATGCGAGTCGCGTGCAGGGGCGTAACCTTATCGAGCCGGCGCTTGATCTTTTCTCCGAAACTCTCATTGATGTCTTTGATGACGTAGAACTCGACGTTCTCTCGGCCGTAGCCGGAGAAGCCGTAGATTCCATAGGTGTCGCCGATGGACTCCAGCGCGTTGATCAGCAGGGCCGTGCTCTCTTTCTCCAGATCGATGATGCGTTTGTAGTTGCGGCGAACCAGCCCTTCCCGGCGGCGGCGAAGCCAGACCATGTATTCAACCGGGTCGTCCGGGGCGTCCCGGTCGTCCACGGTCTGGCGTCCTTCGTCGATGGCCTCGGCGGTGGAGGCGCTCATGTCCAGCAGGAACACCACGGCCACGTCTCGGCGCGCCCGGTTGCGCTGCCAGTAGATCTTTTCATCGGGAGGCAATTTCATTCGCAGGTCGGCCCATGCCTCGAGGGCGGCGTTCAGGTCGAGGTCCTCGCCATCGGTCAGCCGGTAGATCTTCCGGAAGCTCTCCGGCATTATCAACTCGAACTGGCGTTTGATGTGGTGCGAGAGGGTCATGTAATTCTTCAAGGAGTCGTTGTAGAAGTTCGAGTCTCCTTCTTCTACGAGTTTCTCCTTGACGATGCACCACCTGGGTTTGTAGTCGGCGGCCCGGAAATCCCACTCGTCATAGGCGTAGGTCTGGGGTTCCTTGGGCTCCAGCTCGCCGCCCTGGTCGTCATCGTGCAGCAGGGGGCCGTAGCCCTGTCCGGGCTTGGAATCGGGCGGAGGGGTGCCGGCTTCTTTCATCAGGTTCTGGGCGAACATAGTCATGCTGGAGTCGATATCGCCCTGCTCGGCATCCAGCTCCAGCTCGGCACTCTGCTGCAGCAGTTGCTCCAGCATCTCCTGGGAGATAGGCTGGCTCTCACCCTGCTGGTTCGGGTCCATCTGCAGTCTGGCCAGGAGTTGGACCATTTCAGGCTTGAATTCGCCTCGGTAGTCCACCGGCTCCGACGATTCATAGTCCTGGCTTTCGCCGCCTTCCCCGGAGGCTTCCATGCCGGCTTGAAGCTGGTCCAAGAGGGCCTGGAGGTCTTCCTCGGAGAAATCGCCCGGCTCTTCCAGGTCCTGCTCCTCCCACTGGTCTTCCGGCTGGGTCTCGTTCTGAATGCGGGAGATAATCTCGTAGGCCCGAAGGGTGGCCTCCCCGGTGTCTTCCACCGTTGCCAGGGCCGTCCGCAGTTGGTGCAGGATGCGGGACAGCATGGTCGCGGCGTCTTCGTACTCTTTGGGCACGGGCAGGCCGGTGAACTGCTCCAGGCTCATGTGAACCAGTAGCTCCACCATGGCCTCTTGGAGGGCCATTTCCTGTATCTTGGGGCGGGTGGCCAACGCCTCGGACTGGACCTTGCCGGCCGACTTCCGGATGCCGGGGTATTCCACGCTGATGCGGTAATCCAGGCGACAGTCCTCCAGCACCGTAAAAATGTCGAAGGCCAGGCGCCGGTTCTCGAACAGGTGCAAAAAGCGCCCGATGGAGGTGAGGGGATCAGTCGCTTCGGCTTCGGCTTCGGCTTCGCCCTCCGCCTGCCCCGGGGCCGCCGGCAGCTCCTTCGTCCCGGATTCCAGATCGAAGCGACGGTCGGTAAACTGGGTGGCCGGGGAATCGAAATCGAAGAGGAAACTACCGAACTCCAAGTGGCCCACCTGGTGGGTAGAGACCACTTTAAACCAGGAGAAGTTCTCCTGCTTGTCAGCGTAGTGGTCCACCACCGGCGGCAAGAACACTTTGGTACCGTCGGTTGAAGCCGAGTCTTCATCCACCCAACCGATGTTCTTGCTGACCAGCTCGTGGGTGTTGAATATCTCCACCGCGGAGCCGGAGAGGGCCCGGCAGTACAGGCGGATAATGCCTTTAACCCGCTCTAGCTCCAGGCTTGAGGACAGGGTTTCCAGCAAGGCTTCAGAGGTGTTGGACTCTATCTTGAAGAAGGCGATGCCGCTCTCCGGGTTCTCCTTCAGCAGCCCGACGCCGCGTTGGAACCAGCTGTCGAGTTGGTTGACCGTGATGCGGTCCAGGACGTCGGTCAAGCTCTTCAGGAAGGGAGGGACCGCGTCGGGAGAAACCGCCAGCAGCGTCTCGCACAGGTCCAGGACATAGCCCTGGGACCCTTGAGGGACGCGGCTCAAGGCCAAGGTGCCGTCCGCCAGGAAGCGAGAGGTGTCCCGCATTCCCACCTTGGCCAGCCGCTCCCCAAGCTTGAGGAAGCGGCCCGTCTGGCCCTCGTCGACCTGCTGTAAGGCGCGGGGCACCATCTCCAGGCAGGTCTTGACCTCCCGCCAGCTACTGTCGATCAAGGCGCGTGACATGGACAGGAAGGGCTCCCGCTCCCGCCCCATGGCGGGCAGGACATCCCGGCCCAGAAGCAGACATTCTCCGGCCACGTCGTAGGACTTGTAGGAGAGGGCTTCGATGAGGGAAGCGAACACCTCCACGTCCCAGAAGGGCAGGCTACGGATCAAGTCCGGGCTGACCTCGAAGAACTTGGCGGCCAGGGTGCTGGACTTCCAGGTGCCCTTATACAGGCTTCGGCCCAGCCCAGCCCAGCGAGGAATGTACTGAGGCCGCAGGTTGGGCACGATGGACGAGCTGGCGCGGAAGAAGGCGACCGCCAGGGTGGGGGAGTCTTGGGCCAAATAGGTGCCGCACCGGGCCCACTGCATGAAAGAGGGGAACGAGAGGAAACGGGCCACCTCTGGGCTGGCCCGGTAGTACTCGACCGCGGATTCCCAGGAGCGGACCGTCTGGAGCCCGATAGACAGTCCTTCCTTGGCCCACAGGGTTAACTCTTCTCCGCCGAAAGCCGATTCGAGCGAAGGCGTGGCATCATTGCAAGCTTCCAAGACTGCCGGGGGGAGCTTGGCGAGTTCCTTCTCAATCTCCGCCAGAGGAGCCGTACTCAACTCAGTGTTCCCCCTTTTCTAGGCCGTCCGCCAAAAGTTCCAGGAATTGTTGCAGGATCTTTGCCGTAGCGCCGAACACCAGGTGTTCCTTATAGGTGTAGGCGTAGTTGGTGACCAGGGTGCCCTTATCCCAGCGGGTTTCCACGCGGAGGTTGGCCGGATCCTGCAACGAAGAGATGGGGACCTCCAGCACCTCGGCGATCTCGACGGCGCTGGGTTTGAACGGGTAGGCAGGACGAATTTCGCCGACGAAGACCTTTACGCGAAAATGGCTTCGGGTGGTGACTTCGTCCAACTCGCCCAGGACGGTGACGTCGGCCCGGTTGATTCCCATCTCCTCTTCCGTCTCCCGAAGGGCGGTGTCGAGGAAATCGTTGTCTTCCGGGTCCCGGACCCCGCCGGGGAAAGAAATTTCACCCTTATGGTACTCCACCTGCTCGGAGCGCTTGTTGAGCAGGATGCAGTATTCGCCATCCTTTGGGTAGAGCAACAACAGCACCGCGGCTGGTGTCAAAGAGGCGCCGGCAACAGATTGTGAAACCCGGCTTGCCAACATCTTTCGGACGGCGTCCGGAGGGGATAAGGCCATGCAAACCTCTACTCGAAGATGGAGGAAACCACCTCTTCAATACTCCGCTGCAACTCCACCTCGTCGGTCAAGGTCCACACGATCGCCACCTGGCAAGCCCGGCGAGCCTCGATACCCTCGGACATGAGACGGGCGGCGTAGATGAGCAGCCGGGTGCTGGCCCCTTCCTGGAGGCCGTGCTCCTGCAGGTTGCGTATCTTCTCGCCGAGCTTCGCCAGGGCGTCGGCTTCCGCCGCGCCGCAGCCGCTCTCCTGCCGGATGATCTCAGCTTCGATGTCCCTGGGGGGATAGTTGAACTCGATAGAGATGAACCGCTGCCGGGTGCTGTGCTTCAGGTCTTTCAATGCGCTCTGATAACCAGGGTTATAGGAGATGCAAAGGAGGAAGCGGTCGTCGGCTTCGATGATCGATCCTGTCTTCTCCACCGGCAAGATTCGCCGGTGGTCGGTGAGGGGGTGGATCAGCACGGTGGTGTCTTTCCGCGCCTCCACGACTTCGTCCAAGTAAAGGATGGCCCCCGTTTTGACCGCGCGGGTCATCGGTCCGTCGATCCAGCGGGTGCCCTCGGCGTCCAAAAGGTACCGGCCCACCAGGTCGCTGGCGGTGAGGTCCTCGTGGCAGGCGATGGTGACCAACGGGACCCGGACCTCTCCTTCCCGGACCTCTTGTCTGTTTTTTCCCTTGACCGTCGTGATTGGCCGGCCCAGTCTCCAGGCCATGTACTCCACGAAGCGGGTCTTGCCGCAGCCCGTGGGCCCCTTCAGCAACACCGGAATGTGCTGATTATAGGCCGCGGTGAACAGCTCGAGTTCGTCCCCCACCGTGCGGTAGTAGGGCTCGCTGCGAACCAGGAACTCCTCGATTGCGTACTCTTTGTAAGTCGGGTCGACGGTCTTTACCATTATGCGTGTGCTATCCTTTTTTTGACTCTGCTGTCCCACAGGCTGTTGATTGTTTTCTCCAGTTGGGCCATGTCTCCGGAATTATCCACGACCACGTCGACGAGGGCTAACCGCTCCGACCGGTCCATTTGGGAACCCAGGCGTTTGAGCACTTCTTCTTCGCTCATCCCATTCCTGGCCTGGAGCCGCTGAATTACAACATCGACGGGAGAGTCGGTGGCCCAGATTTCTTCCACCAGCGAGTCCCACCCCGCTTCCAACAGTATCGCCGCTTCCACCACCGCCACCTGGACCTCCCCGGAGCGCAAGTCATCGAGTTTGTCCACTATCATAGCCGCAATTCGCGGGTGCATGATCCGGTTCAACTCGGCCAGCCGCTCCGGGTCTGAGAATACGATGCCGCCTAATTTCCGGCGGTCGATCTCGCCGCTGTCCTGGAGTATTTCTTCCCCAAAAGCCTCTACGACCGCGCGCAAACCTTCGGAGTTCGGGAGGTACGCTTCGTGGCCAACCAGGTCGGCGTTGATCAAGACCGCGCCCAAGCCTTGCATCAATTCGGACACTACGCTCTTGCCGGATCCGATGCTACCGGTCAACCCAATGACTAACATGCTTTCACCGGAAATTGCACCCTGGCCTCCCTTGTGCCGGCCGGAATAAGCCCACGGCGGGCTTTGTCCGGCCTATTCGGCTCTCCAACAACTGAGCCATTCTACCAATGAGAATTGTGGTGGTCAACATTATTCGCGCGGGTTTAGGAAATCAGGGCCGGTCCGTTGTCCAGCCGGCGTGGGCTGAGAATAAGGCAGCGCGCTGACCGGAACCCCGGTACGTCCGAGGATTTCTGGGCTCTCGGGAGCCGGCTCAGGCGTCGATTTGGATCTCCCCCCAACGGGACCGGTAGATGTCCTGCAAATCTTGGAATTTCTGATCGTACTCTTCGGTTTCGATGGGGCAGGTCGTCATTATAACCGCGTCTTCCCGGTTATCGGAGTAGTAGGCCCTCCGAAGACCCACTTCCTCGAATCCGTATTTCTCGTACAGCTTTTGAGCGACGAAGTTCGAGACCCGAGCCTCTAGCGTCATCACCCTGGAGCCGTACTCCACCGCCGCCCGGAGCGAGCCGATGAGCAGAAGCTCGCCGATGCCCCGGCCCCGGAGTTCCTCTCGCACCGCGATCTCGGTGATATGAGCCTCATCCCCCTGATACCAGACGCTTACGTACCCGGCCAGCGATGAGGCCTGGGTACCGCCGGACCGTCCCCGGCGCACGAGATTCCCGACGCCGCGGAGCAGATTGCCCCAGGGGTAGGAGGCATCCCGCCCGGTTTCGGCTTCCGAGGGAGCCGGGTCCGTGGTCTCCGGGTCGATGCAGGCCACCAGGTAGCTGGCGTAGCGGTTGTTGAGGTCCCGTTTGAAGGGGGTGCTCGTCCAGAGAGGGGAAAAAGCCTCTTTCTCGATCTCGACAACCTGGGTGATATCTTCGGCACGCAAGCGCCGGACCATGACGTTCATGGGCCGTCCAGTTCCACCTTTCTTGGAAAGATCATTCTACCCTTGGGCCAATGATTTTAACACAACCCGCGCGGT
The DNA here is from genome assembly GCA_030740155.1 of Dehalococcoidia bacterium. Taxonomy (GTDB): domain Bacteria; phylum Chloroflexota; class Dehalococcoidia; order Lucifugimonadales; family UBA3495; genus CAJWBT01. The sequence goes on from JASLXV010000089.1 coordinate 18,296, forward strand.
TAGCAGCTATGGAACAGCAGCCGAACCCTATATACTAGCGGGGCGGATGCCACGAAACGGTGGCGCGCGCAGGCTGCGGAGGGCCGGCATCGGCCGGTGGGCCTGCCGCCGGAGATAGGAGATGACCGTTCCACTCTATTGGCGAAGAAAGACCCGGATAGCGGCGCTTGGCTTCGCCGTCTTGATGGGCTTGTTGATAGCGTGCGGCGGCGAGGAAGCGACACCCACCCAAGTGGCAACTGCCGGGCCCGCTTCGACCCTTTCGCCCACGGCAACTACCGCGCCGACCAGCGCACCCGCTACCGCGACGGCTCCTGCACCTACCCCTACTGCCCGGCCCCTTTCGACGCCTTCGCCGCCGGCCGCCAGCCCGGTTCCCACGCCTGGCCCGACCCTTATCCCTCAGGCCGCGGAGCTGGGACTTGAGGTTACGTCTCCCTTGGGAGACGCAGTGGTGACCTCCGGTTCGGTCAAAGTGGCGGGACTGACCTCACCCGACGCCACGGTCAGCGTCAATGGGATCCTGGTCACGCCCGACAGCCAGGGCCGTTTTACCATCGACCTGCCGATATCTCTACAGGAGAATCCAATGTCGATCGAGGTCATCGCCACGTCGGTGGCCGGCGAGCGACGGTCGGTGGTCCGAACGGTAATCTTCATTCCTTGACGTGCCTAGAGGAAACCTGAGTATGCTGAAACTAGCGGTCCTGGCGCTGTTCACCGGGCTCTTGTTGGGGATAACGCCTAGAGTGGCGATGGCCGCGGGCGGTCTCAGTCAATCGGGCCAACAGGGTTTGTTCGGCACGGTGTCCAGGGTGTCGGCAGACCATCCCAGGGCCGTCGCCGGAGAGACGGACATCACGCTGGACAGCGCCTCGGGTCCGGTGGAACTTACCGCCACCTCCGGCACAATTGTCCGCATACCAGGCTGGGAGTCGGCCACGGTGGATTCCATCAATATCGGCGACCCGGTAGCGGTGCTGGCCTCCGGCGGCCAGGCCCTGAGCATACTGGTCCGGACCCCTTTGCCGGTACGAACGGGCCATTTTTCAGGGGTGGTGACCTCGCTGGGCGACGATGGCACCATAGGTATCCAGGACCAGGAAGGCGACCAGTTGTCGGCCCCGGCCCTGGGTGACACTCCGGGCCTCCGTGTGGGAGAGTTGGTAACCGCCGTCGTGGAGCAGGACTTTAGCACCGGTGGCCTGCTGATTACCGGATTGGATCGGGCCGTCGACAGCCTCGAGCGGATCGAATCTGCTTTGACTCAGGCCCGCCAGGCCAACGCCACCGCCGTCTTGGCCTCGTTGCGCCGGCGGCTCGCTGAGAACAGCGTCCGCCACCTGACCACCCTGGAAAAGGCGTCCCAGCAGCTGTCGCCTTCCCTCAGAGGCCGGACCCGGGAGGAGCTGGAATCGGTGATGGGGACCTACGCCTCCGCGTTTTCCCGATCCAACGCCGGCACGCCCAAGGCCGAGGCGACGGGCATCATAACCGCCATCGACGCAGCAAGCCGCCGGGTGACCGTCAGCCCCCGGGGCCTGGAGCCGGTGGAGGTAGACATCACCGGCGGCACCAGCATCGAGATTCCGGGGCGCCAGGGCCGGTTTGGCCAACTGGACCTGGCCAGCCGGGTAACGGTCCGGTATGACGTCGAGACCGGGTCGGCCAGCCGGGTCCTGGTCCTGCTGGGCGAAACCTTGCGGGCCGGACCCGCCGGCGCCCTTCTCGCCATAGTCCAGCGAGGAGAGATAACCGGAACCATCACCGGGTTTGACGCGGCGGCCGGTTCCGCCGTTGTCACCATTCGAAACCAGGCAAACGGCAACACGAAAGAGCTGACGGTTTCCGGCGACAGCGTAATCATGGACGGCGGGAATCCCGTGGAGGTCTCGACCCTCGTGGGCGCCGTCGTGGCGGTCAGCTTCGACCCGGGGTCATCCTCCGTCATCGAGTTGGATACCCATGACCTCCAGCCGTCCGAGGCAACTGTATCCGGTGTGGTCCGGAGCTTTATCCCCAAGACCATGCCCGGCAACGTCTCGGTCCTCTCTCCCAACGGCGCGGTGCGGGCCTTCAACCGCACCGAGGAGACGATAATCCGGCGCGACGGCCGCCGGGTGAGCATCAACCAGGTCCGCCTGGGTGACCTGGTCCGGTCCAATACCCGCTACCGGGTGGGACCTGAGGGGAGTGGGGGCGCGGCGGGAGACTTGGTGCTGCTGAGCTTGAGGTCGGTCCGGAGCGCGCCGGTGCACGGCACCATCCGGGGAGTTGCTCTGGCGCCGAGCGGGGCGACCCGCGTGACGTTGACCAACAACTGGCTGGAACTGGTCAGCCTGCTGGTCACCGACGGCACGCAGATCGTCAGCCAAGGCAAGCCCGTGGCGGCCGGCGACCTGGCGGCGGGCCAGAGGGTCCTTTCCGGCGCCTACGACCCGATCTCAACCGAGGCGGTGCGGCTGGTGCTTGGGCCCCCCAAGGCGCTACGGATATCGGGGGAGATCACCGATGTCGACGAAAACCGGTTCACCATCACCATCACCCCTCGCCGGGGTGACCCGGTGCGGCTGCTCGTTACGGAGCCCATCCTCACCCGGATCAGTCTCCGGGGGAACGCCAACTCCCAATTCAGCGACTTGCAGGCCGGCCAGCGGGTCCGCGCCGGTTTTTACGATGCCGGCTCCCTGGAAGCCCTGAGGCTGATAATAAGCTAGCGGGCCTTGAGTTTTGGAAGCGGGTTCGGGCTCCGGGTGGGCTGATCCGGCCAGACCCGAACCTTGCCAAAGACGCCGTCGTATCCGGGGTCGACCCGGACGTCGCCTATTCGGGCCTTCATCACCGCCTCGGCCAGGCGTTCTCCGGCCACCTGTTTCAAGTCTGTGGAGGTCACGCTGATCAGCACCTGAAGCTCGTTGCCCAACTCCTGGGAGATCCGCCGGTATTCGGCCTCCACCCGTTTGGTGGCTGGACCCTGACCGAGGGTTTCGGCGATGATCTCGCGGAGGGGCACCAACCGGATGAAGGGAGGGCGGGTCCCGTCATGGCGGACGAACCCGCCGGAAACGCCGGTACGATCTGAAACGTGAGAAGTTTCCCGGCTGCCGGTCGCCATCCTCTGAGCGCGGTTCAACACCCCGAGAGTGAGCAGGCGGCGGCACACCGGGCACCGGCCACCCTGCCGGCGGGTGTCCTCCGGAGACTGGCGCACCCCGCACTTGCGGTGACCGTCGTAGTGGTACTTTCCTTCTTGAGGGTAGAACTCCGCGGTATAGGCCACGCGCTAGTGGGCCACGGCCTCGGCTAGGCCATGGTAGGAGAGTTCGCCCTCGAACACCGTCAACTCCCGACCCAGTTTCTGAGGCGAATGGGCATCGGAAAACGAGACGATGGTCTTCCGATCCAACTCCCGGATCGGCCAGAACATGGCCGGGTCGCTCGACAGGCCCGTCTCCAGAGCGTGGATTTGGGGAGTCAGGTCCCGGAAGCACTCCTCCAGGCTGTCGAACCCCGACTTGGAGCCGAACACGCCGAACCAGGGGGTCCACACGTGGGCCGGGATGACCATGCACTCGGGGTTGATCTCCAGGGCCAGGGTGGTAAAGTCGCGAGCCGATAGGCTCAGGATCGGACGGCCATTCGATTCCAGATTATTCTTCTCCAGACTATTCTTTCCCGCCGCCAGGGCCAGGTTGAGCCGGTCCACGGTGTCGAAATCGGGAGCGAACAGCAGCAGGTGCACCCTCCGAGACCTGCCTCCCTGCCGGTAATTGCAGCAGACCTCGGTGCCCAGCACGAAGTGGACGCCGTTGAACCGGAAGAGGCCCGAGTCGCCCGGTTTCAGCTTCCGGCGAAGTTCGCCGAGCCACGCCGGATGGGTGAAATCGCCGCAGGCCAGCAGATCGATGCCCTTGAGCTTGGCCCAGGCGGCCAGGTTATCCAGGATCAGGTTCTTGCTGCAGGCGTAGGCGTATGGGGAGTGAAGGTGAAGGTCGGCGGCGTAGCCCATGCGGCCAGTCTAGCATAGCGCCGGTGCCGAAAATGGGACGCTTTCAGCGCCGGCGCATCGAATCACTTGACCGCCGGGACAGGCCCAATTATCCTGTATATCTGCGAAATGCGCCGGCGCTCGATCAGCCGGACTGCCAGTGGCCCGCCTGTTGGACCGTCGATTCGGAAGGGACAGGGAGGGCGAGACCAACAGCGAGGAGTCAACGATGACCATCAGGATTGCATCGGTATCCCAGCTAATGCCCATGGCCGACCGGCTAGTCGTTCGGCCCGCAAAGCAGGAAGACGTCACCAAGAGCGGCATCTTCTTGCCGGATTCGGCTCAAGAACGGCCCCAAGAAGGTGAAGTGGTGGCGGTGGGTCCCGGCCGGTATTCGAGGAAAGGAAAACGGGTGGCGGTGGGTATCAAGGTGGGCGACAAGGTGATCTATTCCAAATATGCCGGTACCGAAATCGAAGTTGAAGACGAAGAACTCCTGGTCATTGGAGCCAACGACGTGCTGGCAAAGATTTCCTAGGTTATACACTCTCGTCAATTGTAGGAGGATTGGATAAAATGCCAGCAAAGCAGATAGCGCGAGACGAAGAGGCCCGGAAAGCCTTGATGCATGGCATCGATACGGTGGCGAACGCGGTTAGGCTGACCCTGGGCCCCAAAGGATTGAACGTAATCCTGGAGAAGAAGTTCGGGGCCCCCGTGGTGACCAATGACGGAGTATCCATCGCCAAGGAAGTGGACTTGTCCGACCCCTTCGAAAACATGGGCGCCCAACTGATAAAAGAGGCGTCTACCAAGACGAGCGACTCCGCCGGAGACGGCACCACGACAGCCGCCGTCCTGACCCAGGTCATCGTCCGGGAGGGAATGAAGAACGTGGCCGCCGGGGCCGACCCGATGGCCATCAAGCGGGGGATCGACAAAGGAGTGAAGGTGCTGGTGGCGGAGCTGCTGAAGAATGCCATCACCGTAGAGGGGCGGGACCAGAAAGCCCAGATAGCTTCCATCTCGGCCAACGACCGCGACATTGGGAACCTCCTGGGCGATGCCATAGACCGCATCGGCGGAGATGGCGTGATCACCATCGAAGAAGGCAAGGGCATTGAGTCGGATACCGAGTACGTCGATGGAATGAGTTTCGACCGAGGCTACATCAGCCCGTACTTCGTCACCAACCCCGAGCGCATGCTGGCGGACATTGAGGACCCCTATATTCTGATTATGGACAAGAAAATCTCTGCCGCCGCCGATCTGGTGCCGCTGCTGGAGAAGACTCTGCAAGTTTCGAAAAACCTGGTGATCATCAGCGAAGACGTGGACGGAGAGGCGCTGGCCGTCCTGGTGGTGAACAAGCTCCGCGGAACAATGAACTCCACGGCGGTCAAAGCCCCGGGTTTCGGGGACAGGCGCAAGGCCATGCTGGAAGATATCGCCGTCCTCACCGGCGGGCAGATCATTTCTGAAGAGCAGGGCCGCAAGCTCGATTCAGCCACAGTTGCCGACCTGGGCCGGGCCCGAAAAGTCGAATGCTCCAAAGACAAGACCACAATCATCGAGGGCAAGGGCTCGCCGGACATGATCAAGGCGAGGCAAGAGCAGATCAAGGTCCAGATTGAGGAATCGACCTCGGACTACGACAAGGAGAAGCTCCAGGAGCGCCTCGCCAAGTTGTCCGGAGGCGTGGCTATCATCAAGGTCGGGGCGGCCACCGAACCCGAACTCAAGGAGCGTAAGCGGCGGGTGGAAAACGCCCTGGCCGCAACCCAGGCCGCGGTTGAGGAAGGCGTGGTCCCCGGCGGCGGGGTGGCCTTCGTTCGCGCGCTGCCGGTGCTGGACAGCCTCAAACTGCCGGGCGATGAGGCCATTTCCACCGACATTCTCAAGCAGGCCCTGGTGGAGCCGGTTCGTATCATCGCCAGCAATGCCGGGCAAGAGGGAGCCGTGGTGCTGGACCAGATACGCCAGAGCCGGCTCCCCAATTTCGGATACGACGCCCAGGACGATAACTACGGTGACATGGTGGCCAAGGGAATAATCGATCCGGCCAAGGTGATCCGGATCGCCCTGCAAAACGCGGCCAGCGTCGCCGGCATGGTCCTGACTACCGAGTCACTGATTACCGAGGAAAAGACCAAGGAGCCGGACGCGGGGCACGGCCACATGCATTAGGCGGCCTCGGGCGGGCGGGTTGGCACGCTCCCCACCCGCATTTCCACCTGCCTCGGCGCTCTAATGACGAGTGAATCACGTCAGCGCAAGCCGTGGTCTGCGGGGCCGGGCCCATTGTCACGGTGCGGACTGTCTTCCAAGAGTCTTCGTGGGCGGTTGGGGGAAACGGCGTGCGCTAAGGATTATGTCAACAGAACCTATTTGCTTCCGGAGCAAAGGAGGTAACTATGACGGATCTCGCGATGCTTGACAGGGCTCACCACGGTATCATGAGGCGCTTCGTTGAGACGGGCCTTGCGCCTCACTACACGGAACTGGCGGCAAGCCTGGGCCTCCCGGTTGAAGAAGGACGCCAAGTGCTCCGCGACCTGATAGCCACCGGGATCCCCGCGTGGCTGCACCCGGGGACCGACTACATCGTATCCGTGGCGCCGTTCAACAACATGCCAACCCAGTACCGTATCACCGTGGACGGCCAGCAGAAATGGTTCGCCCAATGAGGGTTCGAGGCGCTGGCGGTCCGCTGGCTGTTCCCCGGAAAGACGGTCCGAATCGATGCCCCGTGCCTGGATTGCGGTGATCCCATCACCATCGAGATGCAGGATGAGCAGGTGCTTTCCGCCAGCCCGGAAGGGATAGTGGGATACACCAACGGCGAGGTGGGGGGATCACCGGATACCCGCCCCACTCGTTGAGCCGGCATGAACCTCTTCCGGTCGGAAGAGCATGCCCGTAGCTGGTCCGGGTTCGACCCCGCCTTCGAAGAGACCCTTCAACCGCTGGCCTATTGGGTGGAGCGGTTCAGCGCGGAGAGGCACCGCGCTCGGGGCGCCACAAATTATATGTCGCGCCGCGCCGCTGGGGAGTTATAGGCAGGAGGCATCATGGCCATAAGGGGCGAGAATCGCTTCGACGTCATCGTAGTGGGGGCGGGGAACGCCGCAATGTGCGCGGCCTTGGCGGCCCGGGAAGAGGGGGCGCGGGTCCTGGTGCTTGAAAAGGCGCCTTACGAGGAGCGGGGCGGAAACAGCGCCTTCAGCGGCGGGTTGTTCGAGTTCGCACACCAGGGATTGGAGGACGTGATGCCCCTGGTGCCGGAACTCACCCCGGTCGAGGCGGAACGCCTGGACATGGGACCCTACACCGCCGACACCTACTACGAAAACCTGATGCGGATTTCAGAAGAGCGCGCCGACCCTGAACTGTGCCGGGTGCTGGCGGACCAGTCCTACGACACCCTTCGGTGGATGCAAAGTCTGGGAGTGCACTTCGAGCTGTACCAGCGGGCGCCGCGCCGGAGCGGCCGCACCATCTTCCTGCCCGGCAACGAGCTTCAGACCTGGGGAGCGGGTCTCGGGTTAATGCAACAGCTCTTCCACATTGCCGAGGGACGGGGTGTCGACATCGCCTACGGTACCGCGGTCACCGGGCTGGTTACTGATGACCGGGACGGAGTCTGTGGAGTGCGGGTCCGTTCCGAGGACGGCGTTCAGGCGCTGGAGGCCGGGGGCGTGGTGCTGGGGAGCGGCGGCTTCGAGGCCAACCCGGAGATGCGCGCCCGCTACCTGGGAAAAGGGTGGGACTTCATGAAGGTGCGGGGCACCCGGCATAACACCGGCGAACTCCTGGACCGGGCCCGAGAGATTGGCGCAGGCAGCAGCGGCGCCTGGTCCGCCTCGGACTGCGGGTCGGTGGACATAGCCTCAGCGCCCTTTGGCGAGGTAAAGGCGGGCAACCTGAGTGCCCGCTCCTCTGAGAGGCTCGGCATCATGGTCAACGCCGAGGGGCGGCGTTTCGTGGACGAAGGGGCCGAGTTCCACCACACCGGGGGTGTAGCCCTGGGGAACGCCGTCTGGTCTCAGCCCGGGGGCCTAGCCTATCAACTCTTCGACCAGCAGACCGTTCAAATGCTGGACAAGGAGCGGTACCACTCCGGGAGCCCTTCCGTGACCGCCGGCACCATGGAGGAGCTTGCTCGCAGCCTGGGGGTAGACTCCGATGCCCTGTCGGATACCGTCACCCGGTACAACCAGGCGGTGCAGGAGGGGACCTTCGACACCACCATCAAGGACGGCAAGGGCACCCGTGGTCTGAAGCCACCCAAGTCAAACTGGGCACTGCGGCTGGAGCGCCCGCCCTTCGTGGCCTACCGCGTCTCCACCAGCATCGTCTTCACCCACGGAGGTATTGCGGTGGACGGGGAGGCCCGGGTCTTGGACTCCGCCCGACAGGCTATCCCTGGCCTTTACGCCACGGGGGAAGCCATCGGCGGAATCTTCTACCGGGCTTTCTCCACCGGGGCCGGCCTCATGTTGGGTTCCGTCTTCGGACGCATAGCGGGCAGGAACGCCGCCAAGCTGGCCCGGTAAATTCCCGGTCAGGCGTAGTGCAGCAGGATGTTGGCCAGTTCCCTGGGCCGGTAGAACGTCACCTGGTGGCAGGAGTCCACCGAAACGATCTCCGCGCCGGGGAGTCTTTGGGCCATCCGCTCCTGCATTTCCGGCGGCACCACCTTGTCCTGGGCGAGCACCACGTAGGTCACGGGACAGGGTGGAGAGCCGTCCCCCAAGTCAAATTTCGTCTTCATGACCCTAACCGGTAGCGGCCCGAAGAACCCCAACAAGTGGATCACTTCCATCGGGTCCATCCCGTTACACATGTACCGGCTGATGACGAAGCGGGGAAACCTGAAGCTCTGCCGGGAGAGCTTGCTCAAAACCGAAATCAGCCGGAAACCGGCGCGGGCGCGCCGGGGCAATGCGGTCAGCATGCTCCGTTGGCTGGTGGGTAATACGGCGCCCACAAGAACCAGGCGTTTGGGCGGCTTCGGCAGCGCGGCAGCCGCCTGAAGGAGCAAGCCTCCGGCGAAGCCGTGTCCGACCAGGACCACGTCTTTCAGTTCTTCCCGCTCCACCGCCCGAACTATCGCGTGGACGCACTCTTCCAGTCTGACCTCGCCGGTGTCACCGTCGGCGTCCGCGCCGTGGCCAGGTAGGTCCAGGGGGTACACTCGGTCGACCGGGCGGGGCGCGTAGAGCCGTGGCGGGTGTTCCACCGGCGCGGTCAGGTATCCCCAGACCCGGCCCCAACTCCAGGCTCCTTGCCCCGCGCCGTGCACCAAAAGGTAGTCCGTCATTCGTTAATCCTTATTACGATTGAACGCCAGATTTTTCGAAGGTCTTCACCCTGAAACCGGGGCCCGCCACAGGCCTAGCTATTCCAGTCGAAAACTGAAACCAATACTTCCTTTCGGCAAACGGGGTTACAAAAACCGTTCGTGGTGAGCTTGTCGAACCACTGGCCACGCGCCCGCCGCCAACCTCACGGTGAGCGGACGATTCTGGCGGCAATTTTCTATTTCAGGTACCGGGATGTGCCACCGCTCTGTCGCTATCGACCCAGCGCCCCGCGCACCGCCCTCAGCAGAGGTTCATCCTCCTCGGGGAGCACCGTCCGAGGGTCGAGAAGCACCCTATTTTCCTCGATGCGGGCCACCACTGGCGGGTCGGCCCGGCGCAGTCTTCCCATCACTTCCTCGGGCCCGCCGGGGACATCCTCGCAGGATACCGTCAGCACCCACGAAGGCAGGGTCTCACCGGGCAAGCTGCCTCCGCCGATTGCCGAGCGGGCCGGTTCCACACCGGCGCCCTTTCCCAGTTGCTTTTCCCAGAGGTTCGCCCGGTCCCGGACGGCCTCCTCAGGAGTGGCAATCATCCTCCAGATAGGTATGTCCGTTAGGGCTTCCCCTTTCAAATAGTGGAGCAGGGTGGCGGTCAAGGCAGCCAGGCTGAACTTGTCGATTCGGATTGCCCGGGCCAGCGGGTGCCGGGCCAGCAACTCCACCTGATCCCGTCTTCCCACCACTATCCCGGACTGGGGGCCCCCCAACAGCTTGTCCCCGGAGAAAAGGACCAGGCCGACCCCGGCGGCAATACTCTCCTGGGGTGTCGGCTCATGGGCCAGGCCGTAGCGCTCCGTGGGCAGAAGACAGCCGCTGCCCACGTCGTGCAGGACGGGGACCCCGTACCGCTGCCCCAGCTCCACCAACTCTTCGGGCTCCACTGTCTCCGTAAATCCTTCGACCCGGAAATTACTGGAGTGGACCTTGAGCAGGGCCGCGGTGTTATCCGTGATGGCGTCCTCGTAGTCCCGGGCATAAGTCCGGTTGGTGGTGCCGACGTCCACGAGGGTGCCGCCACTTTGGCGCAGTACGTCCGGTATCCTGAAGCCGCCGCCGATTTCGACCGATTCGCCACGGGAGACTATTACCTCTTTTCCTTCTTTCCTTCCCTCTTTGTTTCCAGCGGCCAGGGCAGTCAGCCCCAGCAGCACTGCCGAGGCGTTGTTGTTAACCGCAAGCGCCGCCTCCGCGCCGGTCAACTGGCGAAGCAAGGACTGCAGGTGGGCCTGCCGGGAGCCGCGCCGTCCGCTTTCCAGGTCTAGCTCCAGGTTGGAGTATCCCCGGGCGGCCCGCAGCATTGCGTCGGTGGCAGCTTGGCTCAGGGGGGCACGCCCCAGGTTGGTGTGGATTACGACCCCGGTGGCGTTGATTACGTGGCGCGGCTCGGCTTGGGCCACCGATTCGATCTCGTGGCAGACCGCCTCGGCCAGTTCTGCCGGAGTTGGGGCTTCTCCTCCCTGGCGGATCCGCTGCCTGGCCTCGTCCAACTGCCGGCGAACCAGATCGACTACCCACTCCCGGTTGTAGGCCGTCGCCATGGCCAGCACCGTGTCGATGCCCATGACCTTGTCCACGCTGGGCAGGTGGCGAAATTGCATTTCCTTCTCACAATCTGAGCCTGAGATGGCCTTGAAACGGGCTATATTGTAACACGAACGCCCTTCACGAGAGCCTTTCGCCGAGGAGGTGGGACCCGACTTACCCGATCACGCCCTTCGAAAACCAGTTGACCACCCCGCGGAGGGACGGTACTGAGATTCATCACTTCGTTCAGAACGCCAATTTTCGGCGATTCAGTTGGCTGTGTACCGGGCAGTTTAGGAAGTCTCGGCGCCTTCTCGGTTGCCAGTCGTTGCTAGAAGGCGGGGGAAATCCCCCTGTATCCCCCTTTTACGAAAGGGGGACTGAAGGGGATTTGATCGTTACAAGGTTGGCAATGGGGCGCTCAGCAATTCGAGTGGAACCTGTTCTTCCAGAGACCTAGATTATAGGCGATGACAATGAACCCGCCGAAGGCTACGAAAGGGAGTATCCATGCCGTCCCGGCGATGCCGGCCCAGTCTCCCAGGGCGACTTCTCCACCAATGGGGCCAATCCCAAACCATGCAGGACCGGGGTTGAAATCTTCGTGGCCAAGGGCCGGCCGTTCAGCTCATCCAAGGCACGGGCGCCGATGCTGACCGCGAGGAAGAACGCCAGCAGCGTCACCAACAGCTGGTCCAGATAAACCGTTCCGGGCGTTCACATTACTGCAATCGTCTATCGATGGAACATTTCAAACTTTGCGCTGGGTCCCCTCAGCGCTCTTGGTGCCCCACATGACCACACCTCCGCCCAGGGACAAGCGCTTGATCCGGAGGTCTGATATGTCCAGATCCCACCACATCTGCAGGAGGTGTTCCAGGGGGTAAGACCGGCAAAATGCCTCAATGTTGGGGCCAAGGAACGTTCCCAGATCCCGCCATCCCGGGGACAGGAACCTGGTCGCCATGGGAAGTGCCGCCTTGGCATAGGCATGCCAGAGGCCCCGCGCCAATACGTTGGTGGGCATACCGAACTCCAGGGAAATCAGGCATCCGCCGGGTTTGAGGACCCTGACTATCTCTTCAAGGGTGGCAGCCGGGTCGTCCACATAGCGCAGCAAATAGGTGAAGCACACCGCGTCGAAACACCCGTCGGTAAAGGCCAGGTTCTCCGCCCGGCCCATGAGCAGAGACACTCTTCCGTCGAGCCGCCGGCTGGAGATTCTTCGCCGGGCTCCCTGGAGCATCTCGGCGCTCAGGTCCACACCCACGACCTTCACGTCAAGGGTCCTTGCCATCCGGTCCGCCACCGTGGCGGTCCCGGTGCAGAGGTCCAGTACCGTGTCACCGGAGCGAACGCTCAAACGGGAGACCAGGAATCGCCGCCACCGGCCGAACTGAAAGAAGGACAACAACTCGGAGAGCAGGTCGTACCGCTGGGCGATCCCGTCGAAAAAGCGGCGGGCGCGCCGATTCCTGTCTAGGTCCATCGGGGCGGGTCCAATGCGCGCCTCATACCGGCCGAGGTCGCTCCAAGGAGTTGGCGGTTGCAGTATAGCAGACCTGTCGGCGTTTGAGCGGTCGGATAAGCAGATGTCGGGGCTGAACTGGCCAAAGTAGGCGTGTATTCGGCTTCCGGGTCCAGATAATGTCGAAAACGGGCCGACTGGCAATCCATCGGCGAAAGCTATAGAATAAGCTGGTGTCGATCCGCGCAATATCTCGCTTTTCACGGAGGGCCCAGCGGCTATGAAACCCAAGCTGATGGCCATCCTGGTCATCGGGGTCCTGGCGGTGTCAATGATCCTAACCTTAGCCGGCGCCGTTAACCAGGCGGTGAACGGCGAGGCCCTTGGCGAGGGCGGTTCCGCCGCTTCGCTGGCCGAAGACGGAGCCGGCGAAGGGCAGGACGACACCTCTCTGGTCAGTACCCTTAAGTTCGTTTGCCCCTTCCACTAGGCCGGCATGGCGCTCCGCCATTGCGGGCCGAACCCGTTTGCATCCGCCGTCTAATCAGATTGCCAGGTTTTCTTGGAAACACCCCCGATTTCGACTCGCCAGACCGGCTCGCCCAAAGATAGCCGGCGATGGTGAGCACCTCAGAGACATTCCGCTGCACCACTCATACCCCACTGCCGTTGCGGGACCGTACCGGCCGCCCCAGCTGTTTCAACTGCATCATCGAGACCTTTCAGGTCCAGGCCTATAACCTGGCTCGCCGCATGCTGGACGATTGGGCGTTGGCCGAGGATGCGGTCCAGGAAAGCCTCGTCTCGGCGTACCGGGCATTTCACAACTACCGGGGTGACAACCTCAAGGCCTGGCTCATGCGGATTGTCGCCAACACCTGCCGGGACATGATGCGGGCCCGCCGGTCCCGGCCGACCTCACCCCTCGACCCTTTGCCCGTGGACGCGGAGGACGCCGATCGAACTCCCAGCGCCACGGACCTGCCCTCAGGCGAGGAATCCCCGGAGGCACACGCCGAGCGCGGGGAGCTGAACCGGGCCATTCAGCGCGGCCTGAACTCGCTTCAAGAAGAGCAACGACTGGCGGTGGTACTGGTGGATATTCAGGGCTTGAGCTACGAAGAGGTGGCTTTGACCATGAACTGCTCCCTGGGGACGGTAAAATCACGCGTCAGCCGGGGGCGGCGAGGACTCCGGGATTTCCTGCAAGGAATCGGGGAACTCTTGCCCTCCCGTTTCCGTCATAGTGAGTAAGGTTATGTGGTCCATAAGACGAAACCACCAACACATCAAGCCTGAAACCCTGACCGAGTACCTGGACGGCCGGTTGGGAACAGGCGCTATGGCCCGTGCGGACCGGGAACTTGCGTCGTGCGAGGCTTGCCGGGATGAGTTGGATTCACTTCGGACCGCCGTGGTAATGCTGCGGCAACTCCCGATGGAAGCTCCCCGCCGCAGCTTTACCATGGTTGCACCGCCACCGGAACTGGTCCGGGCCCGGCTTTCGCCGCCAATGAGGTTGCCCCAGTGGGCTTTCGCCGGGGCTGCCTCGGTGGCGGCCATCGTGCTGGCGGTGCTGGTTTCCGCGGACGCCACCGGTATGCTGGCCCCCGGCGGGCAGTTGACCTCGCGAGAGGCGGACGGCCAGGCAATGGCGGTTCGTGTGCTGGAGAGTGCCGTCGCCAAGGACCAGTCCCTGGTCGCCGATGATGGAAATCCAATTCTAGAGTTGCCCGCCGCCGCACCGGCCGCAACCGCAGCCCCCGCTGCTGAGCCGTCTCCGGCTCCCCTTGCCATGCAGTTGGATGCTCCGCCGGCCGCGAAACCCGAGACTGGAACAGCCTTCGCCGAACCCTCTCCGGCCCCACTTGCGCGGGCCGCCGCGGCGCCAGTGGCCGCCGGCGAACCGGTAGACACCGAGGTAGAGACTGAGTTGGTCGCAGAACCTCCCCCGAAAGCCGCCGCGGAAGCCCTGGAAAACGGAGGCCAGCCGACAATCGAATCATCAGCAGCTGCGTCGCCTCCGGAGACCGGGCCCGGGTCCCTTCAAGAGGGAATGAGGGTTCCCGCGGCGGGGCCGGAGTCCAGGGAGCTTACCGTGTCCGAGGAAGAGGGGACCGCCGCTTTCTGGCGGGTGCTTGAGGGCTTGGTGGCCGTTGCCGGTGCGCTGTTCTTGGCCGGCTTGGTGTGGAAGATGACACTCTCTCGCCGGGCGGACCGAAGCTGAAGGCGGACCATAGCCATAACCGCTTCTTCAAGCGAAAGGCTGGCCAGACGCCGGCCTTTTTTCTTGGAAATGGGACTTGGGAGCCGAGCGCGACGATAACTCCGCAGACCACGGGAAGAGGGCCGGACTAGTTTGCGAAAATGCCAAACCATCTCACTCACCAAAAAACAGGACCTGCCGGGGCCAAGGAGTTTTCAAAAGGCTGGAACTTTTCTTCAGGTCGTTCCGTCATATACCAAGAAAGGCCTGGCGCCGAGTCAAGCATCGGCGAAAGGGAACGTCCGGAGCAATATTCAGTAGATCATCAGGAGGAGGAAAAATGTTCGGGGTAATCAAACGGGGAAGAGTTCATCTGGTGGCCTTGGGACTGGGAGTTGGGTTGCTCGCTCTCGTAGCCTGCGGCTCGGATGCGGAGACGCCAGCGGCCAACGCCGCGCCACCGGAGGCTCAGCAGCAACAGGCGGCGGATCTGGCGGGTCTCCTGAGTTCGCCGGTCGGCTCCGCCGCGTTCGAAGCGCTGGCCCGGAGCGCCGGCAGCACTCCGGCGGGCACCAACGCCGGCATCTGGGTTTCCGGCCAAGGAGAGGCCAGTGCCGCTCCGGACCTGGCAACCCTGAATCTGGACATCGTCGCCTTCGCCGACACCGTGGCAGAGGCCCGGGCCAGCGCCGCTGAGGCGATGGGGCAAACGCTGGAGGCCCTGAAATCCCGAGGCATCGCCGACCGGGACATTCAGACCAGCCGTTTCAACATCAATGCCCAATACACCTCGCGTGAAGTCACCAGGTGCTTTGAAGAAGGGGAAAGATCGGGCGCCGAAGTAGAGCTGGACGTACTCCACGTGGGTGCGCCGGAGTCCCCCGAGCCCGTAATGCAACTCGAAGCGATTGGGAGGCCGAAGGGCAGCAGTGAGTGCGTGCTGGAGCGGGAGCAAGTGGTCCTGGGTTACCAGGTGACCAACCAGCTAACCGTCACAGTTCGAAGCCTGGACTCTTTGGGCGAAATCGTCGACGGGGCGATCGAGGCGGGCGGCGACCTGGCCCGGTTCCAGAACGTTAGCTTCAGCATTGAGGACACCACGGCATTGAAGGACGAGGCACGGGCCGAGGCTATCGAGAATCTCAGGGCCAAAGCCGAGCAGATGGCCTCCCTGGCGGGAGTTCAACTGGGTAGACTCAACTACATCACCGAGTCAGGCGGATTCGCGCCATCTCCCATGGTGGTAATGGAGCGGGCAGCCTTCGCGGATATGGCGGCGCCAACACCCTTCATGTCCGGGGAGCTGGATGTAAGAGTGTCGGTCCAGGCGGCCTTCGAGATCATCGAGCCGGAGGTCTAGCCACCCCAGCGTGGAGGTTCGCTGAGCGAGCCAACCCCAGGTAGGAGCATGAAAATAGAGTTCCAGGGCACCCCCGCCGGGGAACAAGAGAAAGGCCGGCGCCGACCCGACAAAGCGGATCGGCGCCGGCCTTTATTCGTCCCTCGACACAGCGGTCTCCGCGGGCCCGGCGGCAAATTCTTGGCGGGGCACTGGGGAACAATTGGGGTGGCTTCCGGATGCCTCCGCTTGCGGCTCGAGTGGCAGCTTGCTAGAATTTCCCTGTTGGCAAATGGCATCAGGCCGTGCCATCTTCTTACCGGGGAGATATGGTTCTAAGCGACCAGACTATCGAAGAGGAACTGGGCGTGGGATTGTTCGCGATTTCGCTACCGTGCCGTTGGATATCCAAACGGCCCGCCTCTTCCCCTGGGGCGTTGGGTATTGAGGCGTTCAGCTACTGGCGGACAGGCTCACAGCCAAGCGCCCGCGGGCCGTGGTGGGGTTGACATGACCCCGATGCAGAAGGCCATCGGCCTAGCACGGCAGGTTCTGGGCTCGACTAGCCCAAATCCCGCGGTTGGCGCCGTCATCATCAAGGACGGCCTGGAGATCGGCTGCGGGTCCACTCTGCCGCCGGGGCAGCGCCACGCGGAGATCGGCGCCCTCGAGCATGCCGGGGCCGCGTCGAGAGGCGCCACGCTCTACACTTCCCTGGAGCCCTGCTGTAACTTCGGCCGCACGCCTCCGTGCACCCAAGCTATCATCGCCGCCGGGATCGTGCGGGTCTGCTTGGCTGCGCTGGACCCCAATCCCCGGGTCTCGGGCCGGGGATGCGCTGAACTCCGGTCGGCCGGGATTGAGGCGGTAATCGGCGAGGAGTCCGAGTCGGCCCAAGAGATTTATGAGGCTTTCACCAAGCACATCACAACCGGCATCCCCTTTGTCAGCGCCAAATTTGCTATGAGTCTGGACGGCAAGATCGCGACCCGCACCGGGGATTCCAGGTGGGTAACCGGCCCGGAATCCCGGGGTTTGGTCCAGCAAATGCGGCGGGAGATCGATGGTATCCTGGTGGGCGTTAACACCGTGCTGGCCGACGACCCTCAATTGACGGCCCGCGACCCGGAAGGCAACCCCCTGCCGCGACAACCGCTGCGGGTGGTCGTCGACAGCCGATGCCGCACCCCCGGCGAATCCGGGTTGTTTGGGCAGCCGGGGCACACTCTCATCGCCTGCACTGAAAAAGCCTCTTCGGAAGACGTGGCCCGGCTGGAAAGGGCCGGGGCCGAAGTGCTTCAACTTCCCGCCGGCGAGGACGGCCGCGTGGACTTGGGAGAGCTGCTGGCAGAACTGGGCCGCCGCGACGTGGTAAGCTTGATGGTAGAAGGGGGCGGGATGGTCCTTGGCTCCCTGTTCGACGCCAGGCTGGTTGACAAGGTGTACGCTTTCATCGCGCCACTGATCATCGGGGGCTCACAGGCCTCATCCCCAGTAGAGGGCCGAGGAGTCGAGCAGTTGGCCGGCGCTTGGCGAATGGAAGGAGCCAGCGTCCGAACCGTCGGCCCGGACTGGCTGGTGGTAGGCTACCCGGAGAAGAAGAGTTAGGATGTTCACGGGAATAGTTGAGGAAGTCGGAGCGGTGGCGAGCCTGGAGGGCTACTGCCTGCAAATCCGGGCCATCCTGATCATGGAAGGCATGAAGCTGGGCGATAGCATCGCCGTCAACGGGGCCTGCCTCACCGTTGTCGAGCACCGCGACGACGGGTTCAGCGTGGAACTCTCGCCCGAAACCCTGCGGCGGACATCTTTCGGAACCCTGAAAGCAGGTCACGCAGTCAACCTGGAACGGCCTCTGGCGGTAAGCGACCGCCTCGGCGGCCACATCGTTCAGGGCCATGTGGACGCCACGGGGCGGATCACATCCAGCAAGCCGGAGGGAGAATGTGTCATCCTCCGGGTGTCCTGCCCGAAGACACTTATGCGATACATCGTGGAGAAAGGCTTTGTCGCGGTTGACGGCATAAGTCTTACCGTGGTAAAAAAAGGTACTTCATCGTTCACTCTGTCCCTCATCCCCTACACGCTGGAGAACACCAGCCTGCGAGAGAAAACTGGGGGCGGCCGCGTGAACCTGGAAGCCGATATTGTGGCCAAGTACATCGAAAGCCTCCTACCAGAGCAGCCGGCGAACCGATGAACGCTTGGGCGAAAGAAGGACGCTATTATGCCTCTGTGTAGTGTGGAGGAGGCCCTAGAGGACCTCAAAGCAGGTAAGTTTCTTATCGTGGTCGACGATGAGAACCGGGAGAACGAAGGCGATCTGGTAATGCCTGCCGAGATGGTGACTGCGGATGCGGTCAATTTTGTCGTTACCCACGCCCGGGGTCTTTTATGCATGCCCATCTCCGGTGAAAGGCTGGACGAACTGGACATGCCGCTGATGGTAGCCAGCAACACCTCGATCAAACATCATACCGCCTTTACCGTGTCGGTGGACTACAGGAAAAACACCACCACCGGTATCTCTGCGAGCGACCGGGCCGCTACCATCCGCGCCATGATCGACCCCAACGCCCGGGCCGAAGACTTCTCTCGTCCGGGTCACCTGTTTCCGCTGCGTTGCCATCCGGGCGGGGTCTTGGCTCGGGCTGGGCACACCGAGGCAATTGTCGACCTGTGCAAAATGGCGGAATTGAATCCGGCGGGCGTGGTGTGCGAAATCATGAACGAGGACGGCTCCATGGCCCGGATGCCGGACCTGGAAACCTTTGCCGAAGTCCACAAATTGAGGGTACTCAGCATCACCCAGATCATCGCCCACCGGCGCCGCCACGAGCGGCTCATCGAGCGCGTGGCGGAAGCGCGCCTCCCCACCAAGTACGGCGAGTTCACCGCTGTGGCCTACCAGAGCGCGGTGGATGCGGGAGAGCACATTGCGTTGACCATAGGCAAGTGGGAGCGGGACCAGCCGGTCCTGGTCCGAATACACAGCGAGTGCCTGACCGGGGATGTTTTGGGCAGCCTCCGATGTGATTGCGGAGACCAGATAGACATGGCCCTGAAAATTCTGGGCCAGGAAGGGGCCGGCGTCTTTCTATACATGCGGCAGGAGGGCCGGGGCATCGGGCTGCACAACAAGATCAAGGCTTATTCGCTGCAAGACGGCGGCCTGGACACGGTGGATGCCAACCGGTCCCTGGGGTTTGAACCGGACCTGCGCCACTACGGGATCGGCGCCCAGATAATCCGGGACCTGGGAATCAGCAAGCTACGCCTGCTGACCAACAACCCCCGTAAGGTGGTTGGCCTCTCGGGCTTCGACCTGGAGATTGTGGAACGGGTGCCGGTTGAAGCCACGGTTAACGACGAAAACCGAGGCTACCTCCAGACCAAGCGAGCGCGGATGGGGCACATCATCAGTAGTTGCTAGCGCCGGGCCTTTCCGCGATAGGCCCGTCTATTTGATAACCCGTCTATTTGATGACAGTAGGGGCGACCGGCCGGTCGCC
>JASLXV010000090.1:0-3261 GCA_030740155.1 Dehalococcoidia bacterium
ACCTTCGAGCAGCGCCAGCAGCTACTGAGGCTGGTCGTTGAACGGGCCACCGTGGAGAACGGGCGCGTCCGCATCGAGACCGTGATACCCACGGGCCAGGGTAAGTTGTGTAACCGTCGTCCTGAGCTTGTCGAAGGACCAAGAGCGGCCCCTCTTGGAGTTGTTCGGTAGGTTCCGGGGCTGACCTGTGGCGCCGTGTTCACCGAGATCCCTTGGGGCCGATGGACTTCGGGTTACACCGCGAACGGGCGCCCGCCTCCGCGATCAATTCCCACCACTCTTCCCCGCCGTGAATGGCTCCTGTATAATTAAGCTGCGGGTGCCGGTGCCCGCGGTCCGCCGGTTGAAGTTGGGGGCGATACCAGGCATTCATGGTGAGAAGGGTCTGTTTGAGAGCACTCTTTCACCTGCTCCGGGAATCGATGTTGGTTTTGGGTTGGGAGTCCGAACTCCGGAGGAGTCATGCCTGAAAATTACCAGGACGAGATTGAAGAGATACTGAAAAGGGCCGGAGAAGTTCCCCCGCCCCGCAGCGCTCAAGGGGAGGCTGAAAAACACCCGGAGGACCAGCCAAGAGATTTCCGGCCGGCCCCGAAGGCTCCCTCGGCGTGGCGCGGCTCTAATCGGCGCTGGCCCTCGGTTACCCCGAGAAAAATGTTGCTGGCCGGGCTGATACTCTTCGTGGTGGCGGCCTTACTCGGGCTGGGCCCCCTGATTTGGGTCGGCCTGATTCTGTTAGTTGTAGCTTACCTTCTCTTCTTCGTCTCACCCCGGTCCATCTCCGTTGAGAAAAGGTGGCGAGGACGGCCGGTGGACGAAGTCAGTGCTGCTCCCTGGGACCGGTTCAAGCGCTGGCTGAAGAAATAGACCTGGTTCCCCGGAATTGGGTATCTTCCCCGCCGTGTGACAAGAGTTTGCAAGGTTCCCCTCCTGGATAAGGAGGGGATCTTTTGGGTCCGGCGGTATCTCTGTGGCGGGCTTCGCCACGGATCTCCAGCGGCTCTACGGGACAGACCTCAGGACCAGGAAACGAGGCGCCGGCGCCCCTTCAACGTGAAACCGGTGGATGCGGATTGCACCCCCTCTCAAATGCCCCCTTCCCAAGGGCTTTGCCTCAATAGCACCCTGAGAAATGTCACCCCGAGCGAAGCGAGGGGTCTGGGGTGGTGGAGCCAGGCTCTGATGCAGGAACCCCGCACCAGATTCCTCGTCGCTTCGCTCCTCGGAATGACAGGGGGGCAATCCATTCCTCGGAATCATTCATGCTGGTTGCCACCAGCACCACGGCCGACGAAGATGGGCACCGCCCCGTCATCCCGAGTCCTTCGCGGGAAGGACGAGGGATCTGGGGAGGCGGAGGAGAAGCCCCACCGCAAATGCCTAGCCGCTGCGGCTGGCTCGGCATGACACTCTCGAGGCAACGCCCTTTCCCAAAGGAGAAGGCTAGGTTAGGGGTTCGGATCAACGGACCTTGAGGCTCGCTTAGAAGCAGGGGTTCAGGGGATTTGGGTCTGGCCGGCGGCCCCGGCTTAGACCGCCCGGCTGGGTAAGCACTCCAAGCGTTGAGCCAAAGCTTGGACCAAGTTTCCCATATGGGGATGGTCCGGTTCCACGTCCACCTTGATTTCGGCCTCCTCCAGCCCCCGGGTGCAAACCGGGCCCACCGAGGCGATGACCACCGACGGCCGGTTCAAGCTTTCCATCATCGGTGCTTCTATTCCCGCCTGGGCGGCGATGGCCCGCAGGTTTCTTGCTTGGGGCTGGCTGGTGAAGGCGACGGCGTCGATCTTGCCCTGAATCAGGGCGTCAATCATCCCGACCGCCGGCACGTGGTCCTCCGGTATGCCCCAGGTGTAGAGAGAGACCTCCCGTACTTTGGCGCCCTTCTCGGCCAGGCTCCTGGTCAAGAATCCGTTGGGCTCTCCGTAGGCCTGCACCCCCACCTGGGTGTCGCGGAGGTCCAACTCCCGGATCGCCTCCAGCAGCTCTTTCGTCGTGAAGGGCTCCGGAGGCATGATGTCGACGTGGACGTTATGCTGCCGCAGCACCCGGGCCGGCTTCGGGCTGCGGGCGATCACCGTTCGCTGGTTCAGGCAGCGGATGAACTCCTCCTGCCGGCCCATGGCCTTGGCCGTTTGGATCAGGGCCTGGGTGCCGGCCCCGGTGAACAGGATCACCACCGCAACCGTGCCGTCGCAAATGTCGTTGACCAGCCACCGGGCCTCCGGATCGTCCTTCAGGTAGATCTCTTCGAGCACGGGCGCCGAGTAGGCCGTCCCGCCATACCGCTCGATCATCGCTACCATTTCCGAGCGCATCCGGGCCTCCAGGCAAGCGATCACCCTGCCATTCAGTGAAGCTGCCACGGGCAGCTCCTAAACCATGCACTCACCTTCGCCACGCTCCAGCTTGTAGATATTGGTCCGCTCCCAGTCGAAGTACAGGTCGGAGCCGGCCTCGGTAGTCGTCACGGTCCGCTGGGCTTCGGTGGCGACGGCGGTCAGCTCATCCAAGCCTACCCTGTCTAGGAAGTCGTTGAAGCTCTCCCCTTCATGCCGGTTCGATTTGTAGTGCGAGACTATCTCCCGGACGACGAGCGGCGCCACTTTGGCGGGGATCTTCACCTTGGGGATTCGGGCGCCGACGCGGGAGTCTTCGATCCGGCTGCCGCCGTAGTTGCCGCCCAAGAACAGCTCGTAGGCCGGTATCTGCTCACCGTCCGGGCCCTTGATTGCGGCGCCGTGGAACCCGATGTTGGCGATGTGGTGGTGGCCGCAGCCGTTGGGACAGCCGCTGATCTTGATGCAGATTTTCCGGACCTCTCCGTCTTCCAGCAGGCCGTTCCAGGACCCAATCTCCTGTTCGAGGGCCTGGGCCAGCCCCATGGAGGAGGTTATACCCAATTTGCAGCTATCGGTGCCCGGGCAGGCCACCACGTTGGTAATGGAATGGGCCCCCGGTTCAGCCAGGCCGATGGCCTTCAGGGCCTGCCACACCTCGCGGAAATACCGGCCCGGCACCCAGCGGAGCGCCAGGTTTTGCTCCAGGGTGATGCGGGTCCGCCCGCCGGTGTAGCGGCGGACGATGTCGGCCAGGCCTCGGAACTGGGCATGGCCGAGGTCCCCGCGCGGCACCTTTACGTGCACCAGGTAGTAGCCCTCCTGCTGTTGGGCCGCCACGTTAGTCTCCAGCCAGCGTCCGTACTCCCCGCCGCCGTCGTGGCCATTGCCGGTTCCCCCGTTTTCGCGCAGCGGAGGGGAA
>JASLXV010000091.1:0-11125 GCA_030740155.1 Dehalococcoidia bacterium
TACAGCGCAGAAAGGAGGTGAAGGCTCAAACGATCGATAGGCGAAGACTTCATAACCGGACCCTCAGGCAGCTCACCCAAGCTCTTCCACACATCTGATCTCTCGGGTCCCAAACTGTCCCATTTGTGCTGGTTGCCAACAGCGCAAAATTCTCGACATTTTGGCCGCCGAACGGGGCCGGGACCCGGCATCGCTATCCATCTCGGTGTTCGGTCAGCCCACCGATACCACCAGGGAGCAGGTAGAAGACTTCCTGAACGCCGGAGCGGAGCGGGTTTCAGTGTGGGCTGCCCATTGCGAAACCGAAGAGGAGATGGCCGAGCAGTTGGAGCGGATGGCGGACGCTTTGGTACGGTAGAGCATTCGACCGCGCCGGAGGGGATGACGTTAAGGCGGTCTAACTCTCCCGAGGTGGGAGGTGGTTTTCCCTCCGCAAGTGGTCCGGAGCCGCTGGCCCGATGCTCGCCCTTGTGGTACCGATACATCGAGTGGTATAAACATTGGGTTGAGTCAACCCGGGCGGTATGGAGACCACAGGATAATGAGCGATAAGGTCAAGTTGGGGATTCCCAAGGGAAGCCTCGAAATCCCTACTGTTGCCCTGTTCCAACGGGCTGGTTGGAAGCTGGACCTCGACGGTAGGAGTTACTTCCCCAGGATCGATGATGAGCGGCTCGAATGCTTCATCTGCCGGCCCCAGGAGATGTCGAGGTACGTAGAGAACGGCGTCCTCGATGCTGGCATCACGGGCAAGGACTGGGTGGCGGAAAACCAGTCCGACGTGCACGTGGTAGCTGACCTGGTTTACTCCAAGACCAGCAGTCGCCAAACTCGTTGGGTAGTTGCGGTCCGGCGAGACTCGCCAATCAGGCAGCTAGCCGACTTGAACGGAAAACGAGTGGCGACCGAGTTGGTGGGATTTACGAATCGGTACTTCGCCGAGCGCAATATCGACGTGACCGTTGAGTTCTCCTGGGGCGCCACCGAAGCCAAGGTCGCCACCGGCCTGGTGGACGCCATCGTAGACGTCACGGAGACAGGCAGCACCATAGAGGCCCAAGGTCTACGGATCCTCCATGAACTGATGGACTCCAATCCACAACTCATAGTGAACCATGACGCCTGGAGCAACCCGGCAAAGAGGGAGTTGGTCGATCAATTGGGCCTACTTCTAAAGGCGGCGCTGCTGGGCGGAAGAATGGTGGGGCTGAAGATGAACGTGCCTCAGGAGTATTTGGAGCGGGTCATCTCCATGCTGCCCAGTCTGACCGCCCCTACGATAGCGCACCTATATGGGAAGGAATGGTTATCCGTGGAGACCGTGGTCGGCTCGGATCTGGTCCGGGACCTCATCCCGAAGCTTCTCTCCATTGGCGCTGAGGGGGTCATCGAATACCCCTTGAACAAGGTGGTTTAGGAGCCGGCCTCGCGGACGTCGGCCGTCGCCTTCTGAAGCTGGGCCAAGCTGCCGGCATCTGGGGATCCTTCGCCGCTCCCGTCGCCCTCGATTAGGGGTTGGGCCAAGACCAGATCCCTTCCAGGGGACCACGTGGGCGAAATGCCGGGTACGGCTGCTATGGCTTATCGGTGACCCGCAAGATTGGGAGATAATCGAACCTGACCTCGGCGACAACAAGCCCCAATTGAGTTCCACCCCACGGGGACGAAAGGGGCCTCGACCTAATCGAGCCACCACCGTCAAACCCGCCTTTTTACCATCGAACCGGCGGTCCTTCGCCTCACTTGATGCCCCGGCGGAAATAATACTTGGGAGAAGAAACAATGGACGTCTTTCAATGCATCCGCTCCCGCCGAACGGTGCGGAGCTACAGACCCGACCCGATTTCTCGAGAGGTGCTCCACAAGATCCTTCAAGCCGGGCGGTGGGCGCCCAGCTCCAGCAACACCCAGAAGTGGAACTTCATCGCGGTTCAAAATCGGGAAACCCTGGCGACCCTGGGCAAAATCGCCACCCATGGCACGTTCATCGGCCAAGCGCCCTTGGTCATTGCTCTCGTCATGGACAATGCGCCCAGGCCGCAACTGGATGCCGGAAGAGCTTTGCAACAAATGGAGCTGATGGCCTGGTCCCAAGGCGTTGGGATGTGTTTCGTGGGCGTGCGTGAGGCGGAGCAGCAGCAGGCGGTGAAGCAGCTCTTGAGCATTCCGGAAGCCATGGAGCTGATAACCCTACTGCCCTTCGGCTACCCTGGCGAGGCCACGAAGAGCAAGGGCACTCCAAGGACGCCCATGGAAGAAATAGTCCATTGGGAGAGCTTCGGAGAGAGGATAAGGCCCGCTTAAATAGAATCAGGCCGCCGGTGTCGGCGCCCACTTTCGCCCCGGTGACTGCGAGGCCATACCGCTCACCCGGCAGGTTGATTTGTTGGGGCAGGCCCGCCGGCGCCACCAGTAGCCAGGATCAAAGCCGGAAACCAGGCCTAATCTCTTAGCAATATGTAAACGGCGGTGTTGTGGCTCAGATCACGATGCGTATGGCCGCGTCCGGTTACGTCTTCCATCAGCCGAATGTCGCCGGGCCGGAAGATGTGTTTCGTCCCGTCGCTGAGTCCGATCTCCGCCTCCCCTGAAACATGGATAATCAATCTCCGCTCCGGCAAGGGGTGGAAGTCCATGTTCCTCAACTCGGGAAAATGCTGGATCCTTGCCTCCGTTGGGTTCTCGAAGGACCGGTATTCGGGGTGTCGGTCCAGGTCCAGCTCCTCGATATGGCTCTCCCCATCGGCTCCGGCGTACACTCGGAAGATTCCCAAAGCAACTCACCTCTCGACTGTAATAGCACGAGTAGAACACCCGGTTCTATTGGCGGTCAAGCGAGCGCGACGAAACCTATTCAAAAGCAACGATACCCGCAGGACTATCCGGGCGGTGCGGCACGAGGACAAAAAAGAGCCCGCCGCTGCATACGGCGGCACGTCCTGGGACGCGGCGTAGCGGCCTGCTGATCCGGGTGTCGCGGGATCGCTCCCCGGACGGACGGCCATCTCCAGGCCACTGAGCACTTCAAGGGCCTTGCTCTTGCAGGCATGATCTTGTCTCGCAGACGCCGGCTCGAAGCCGGAATTGACAATACCCCGATGGCTGGTTACCATTTCGTTCGCCGGACCCAGCCCGAAAGCCAAGTCCGCCATCGGCCGCGGCAGCGAGACCCTTTCGCCGGAATGGCGCCGGCGTGGCCTGCCAGTCCATCACCGGGGAGGTAAGCTATGACCACATCGATCGATCCCATCCGCATGGAGGTCGTCAGAAACGCCCTGGAGAGCATTGCCGACGGCATGGCGCTCACCGTGGTGCGGACCTCTCGTTCTTCTGTAGTACGCACCAGTCTGGACTTTTCCACCGGCGTCCTCGATTCCAAGGGAGAACTGGTGGGCCAGAGCATGTGCTCTCCCACCCACCTGGGCGGGATGATGCCCGCGCTGAAGTCCTGCTTGGACCAATTCGAGGGGCGTATCTACCCCGGCGACATACTGGTTACCAACGATCCCTACGAAGGGGGAAGCCACCTCCCCGACATATTCCTCTTCAAGCCTGTCTGGATCGGCGACCGGATCGTGGCCTATCTATGTGCCATGGCCCACCATACCGACATCGGGGGCCGTGTCCCCGGAGGGAACGCCTGCGACAGCACGGAGATATACCAGGAAGGGCTTCGCATCCCGCCCCTCAAGCTGCAGGAGCGCGGCGAACCCAACGAGACCCTCATGCGCATCTTGGAGAAGGCGGTGCGGGTGCCCGATAAAGTCCTGGGAGACCTCAAGGGCCAGGAAGCCGCCCTGTACTACGGTGAGCGGGAGTACAACAAACTGGTGGCCCAGTACGGGATCGAAGGGCTGGAGTCCGCCGTGGAGGAGCTTCTGGACTACACGGAGGAGCTGACCCGGAAATCCATCTCCTCCATGCCCGACGGCACCTGGACCTTCACCGATGTGGTGGACAACGATGGCTTCGATGACGTGCCCATCAAGATCGTGGCAACCGTAACCAAAAAGGGCGACGAGATAGAGGTGGACTTCGAGGGCACCTCACCCCAGTGCAAGGGCGCGATCCAGCCGGTATTCGCCACCACCAAGGCGATGGTGTACGCGATACTTCGCTCGGTTATGGAGGGCGAAATTCCGAACACCGGCGGGTACTTCCGGCCGGTGAGTGTCTACGCCCCCGAAGGGACCTTCGTCAATCCTCTTCCCCCGGCCCCGGTCGCCGCCCGGGCGCTGGGGTGCCGGCGCATAACCCATGCCATCCTGGGCGCCTTTGCCCAGATGCTCCCCGATCGGGTTTTCGCTTGCCCAGGCGGGTCCGAGGTTGGGGTGGGTGTCGGGGGGTACGATAAGAGCATTACGCCCTGGAAAGCCTGGGTACAGCTCGAGTTTCACAACGAGACCGCCTGCGGCGGACGCCCGACCATGGACGGCACCGATGGCCAAGGGTCCAACATCTCCAACCTGGCGAATATTCCGGCGGAGACCATCGAGGCCGAGCAACCCATCCAAATATTGGAATACGCCCTGATTCCCGATACCGAGGGCGCCGGGAAATACCGTGGCGGGCTGGGCATGGTACGCACCTACCGGTATTTGCTGGACGACACCCTCGTGCAAGTACGCGCCGACCGGGAGAAGACGGCCCCCTACGGCCTCCATGGCGGTCTGTCCTCCACGACAACCGAGGTCACCGTCACCAAGGGTGGCGAGACGAAAGCCATGCCCACCAAGTTCCTCGACACCCTCAATTCCGGTGACTCCCTCCGCATCAAATGGCCGGGAGCCGGCGGCTGGGGTGATCCCCTGGATCGGGACCCGGAAGCGGTGCTTTGGGACGTCGTCGAAGATAAGGTGTGCGCGGAGCGGGCCCGGGACATCTATGGCGTCGCCCTGGACATGGAGCATCGCGCCGTCGACTGGGATGAGACGCGGCGGATGCGGGAGAAGATCATCGCGGGACGCCGGGAGGCCTCGTAGCCTGGACTGGATAACTCTCCATCGCCGCGGAACCCGCCGCAACAAAATCCACGGACCGGAACGAGTAAGCCCACCGTTCGTGGCTGCCCGGCAAGTCGGCGCCCGCACCCGGAGCGTTCGGTGCCCCGGGACGGCCCCTCGAAGTATCGCGCAACACACAGATCGTGTTGGTTCAAATCCGGTGGTTAAATGCCGGGTAGCCCTTCGGTAGGGCCGCTAACCGAACAAATTGGTCCCCCCGGATGGGGGATGTTCACCAGCTACGTGCGCCAGTTCAAGAGCGCCTGAGGAGGTCTGGATCGTTATGTCAGAGGATATCCGGCTTGGAGTCGATGTGGGCGGCACTTTCACCGATGTAGTACTGTTGAGGGCCGACGGGACTGCCCTTCCGATGAAGGTGCTCTCGTCGCCGCCGGACTTCGGCACCGCAATCAAGGCAGGCGTGCAGGAGATACTCAAGAGCAACAGCATTGACGCCGGCCAAATTCGGGAATACACCCACGGAGCCACCGTGGCCACCAACGCCATCCTGACCCGGACCGGCGCCCGCACCGGCCTGATTACCACGCAGGGCTTTCGAGACGTGCTGGAAATCCGCCGTATGCGGATGCACCGGTTGTATGACATGAACTGGCAGAAGCCCACGCCGCTGGTGCCTCGCCACCTGCGCATGGAAGTGCCCGCCCGGATGGACGCCAGCGGCGCGGAGGTGATAGCCCTCGATGAAGATGCCGCCCGGCTGGCCATCCAGCGGTTGATCGAGGAAGGCGTAGATTCCATAGCGATCTGCTACATCAACTCCTACGCCAACGGCGCCCACGAGTGGCGCACCCGAGAGTTGGTCCGCGAGTTAGCCCCGAGACTGGCGGTGTCGACCTCCAGCGAAGTCCTGCCGGAGATCAGGGAGTACGAGCGCACCAGCACCACGGTCATCAATGCCTATGTCCAGCCGGTGGTAGACGCCTACTTCCGGTCCATGGAATCCGACGTCAAAGAGATGGGAATGGACACCCCCATCATGGTGATGCAGAGCAACGGCGGCATGATTCCTTCCGAGACGGCCCGGCAGTTCCCCTGCCACGTCATCGAGTCCGGTCCCGCCGCCGGGGTAACCGGGGCCTACCACCTGAGCAAACGGATGGGCATCGAGAACGTCATTACCCTGGACATGGGCGGCACGACGGCCAAGGCGGCCATGATCGAGGACGGAGAGATATCCCGCTCCCCAGAATACGAAGTCGGGGGAGAACTCAGCATCGGGCACCGCCTCTTGAAGGGCAGCGGGTACCTCTTGCGGGTACCCTCCATAGACATCGCCGAAGTGGGCGCGGGCGGCGGCAGCATCGCCTGGGCCGATGCCGCGGGGGCTCTCAAGGTGGGCCCCAGCAGCGCGGGCGCGAAGCCGGGTCCCGCTTGCTACGGCCTGGGCGGGGTGGAACCCACCATCACCGACGCCAACGTCCACATGGGCCTGACCAACCCGGAGTACCTGGCCGGCGGCGCCCTCAAGGTTCACCCGGACCTGGCCGACAAGGCGATCAACGACGGCGTGGCCTCCCGGCTGCGCCTCGACATAACCGCCGCCGCTTGGGGTATCCGCACCGTGGCCAACTCCAGCCTCATCCGTGCGTTGCGCGCCGTGTCCACCGAACGTGGCCGCGATCCCCGGCGGTTCACCCTGGTCGCTTTCGGAGGCATGGGTCCGGTCCACGCCCTGGACCTGGCAGCCGAGCTGGGCATCACCAAGGTCGTCATTCCCCCACTTCCGGGGCTGTTCAGCGCGCTGGGCCTGCTCCTCGCGGACGTGGAGCACCACCTGATCCAGACCCAGTACAGCAACACCGCCAGTCTGGACTACGATTCAGTCCACGGCGTCATCGACAAACTGATGGATGATGCGGCCGGAATGCTGGAGCGGGAAGGGTACGACGCCGCCCACCGTTCCATTGCACTCTCCGCCGACACCCGCTACGTGGGCCAGGACTTCGCCCTCACTATACCCCTGCCGGGCCGGAAGCTGGACCCCGCCATGATGGCCCGGTTCGTCGAGGAGTTCCACCAGGAGCATGCCAAGACCTACGGGTACGATTCCCGGCATGAAGATGTGCAGATCGTCGCGCTGCGATGCGTGGCCAGGGGACTGACCGACACGCCGAGGGTGCCGGAGCAGCTCAAGATCGACCCCCTGAAAGGCTGGAAGCCGTCGCCTTCACGAAAGTGTTATTTCGGGCCGGACCGGGGCTGGATTCAGACGCAGGTCATGACCCGGCACGATTTGGGGGCCAAGCCGGTGGACGGACCTGTCATCATCGAAGAGGACAACTCGCTGACAGTCGTGTTACCCGATTGGAAGGCTAACCTGGACGAATGGTCCAATATCGTGGTGGAACCAAAATAGTGTAGGCCACGGCCACACCGACGCGAGGTAGCGAAATGGTACTGACCCGCCAAGATATACCCGCAGTTCCCGCCGAGGCCCGAGGGTTGTTCCGCCAAGGCAGATGGACCCAACGTACCAGCGGCCTATGCGTGGGCTATGCCAACGCAAACCTGTGCATCGTGCCCCGGGAGCTGGCCTTCGACCTCCTCCTCTACTGCCAGCGCAACCCCAAGCCCTGCCCGGTGCTGGAGGTGCTGGACCCCGGAGACCCCATGGTCAAGAGCCTGGCCAACGGCGCCGACATCCGCACCGACCTGCCCCAGTACCGGGTACTGGTCCGGGGCGAAGTGGTGGACGAGCCTTCGGACATAACCAAGTATTGGCGGGACGACCTGGTGACCTTCCTCTACGGTTGCAGCGGCACCTTTGAAGGTGCCCTGGAGGGCGCGGGGATTCAGCCTCGCTGGCGGCAGGGGGACGAGTCGGGGGCGGGAATCTACCGCACCAACATCCCCACCATCCCCGCCGGGAAATTCCGCGGGAACCTGGTGGTCTCCATGCGCCCCATTCCCAGCCATCAGGTATCCCGGGCGGTACAGGTAACCTCCCGGTTCCCCAGCCACCATGGCGCCCCCGTGCACATCGGTGACCCGGCTGCCATCGGCATTCCGGACCTGTCCCAAGCGGAGTGGGCCCCCGGGCCGACGATTCAGCCCGGGGAGGTGCCCGTGTTCTGGGCCTGTGGCGTAACCCTGCAGGTGGTTGCCCAGGAGAGCAAACCGGAGTTCATGCTCACCCATTACCCCGGCCGCATGTTCATCTCCGATATCCCGTCGGAACAGCAGGCCGTCCTCTAGCGCCCGGTCTCGGAAGGAACGGAAAGGATTATCCGTTCGCCCTGAGCGTGTCGAAGGGCCTCGGACTGGTGGTTCGACAAGCTCACCACGAACGGGGTTGGTTGCGCCCACCTTCGGAAGGAAGTACCGGGTATCGCTCAACCCGCCGGCGCGTTGATCTGACGAGGGCCATCGCCATGAAACCGGCCCCCAACGATGGCCGGCCAGCCCCGGCAAGAATTGACCTCAACCAACATGGCCCCACCCTTGGTGGGACCACACTGGTTTCGCCCTCTGGCTCTCGCTTATTACCTCGGGCGATGAAAGACTGTCCCCCACCTCGTCTTTCCGGCGAAGGCCGGAATCCAGAGAAGCATTGGCTGGATCCCGGCTTTCGCCGGGATGACGGGCCGGCGGTAAAGCCATCTACAAGCCGCTGGGCCAGTACTCAGCCTCCTTGAATCTTTCAAAATGTCATTTCTAGCGAAGCGAGGAATCTCAGCGTAACAACGAGGTCCCCCGCGGAGTCTATCTTGAGCCGGGCCGACGGGCTCGGAATGACAACGGTCTTACCTCACTCCCAAGGGTCAATTTACTGGAACAACGATTATCAGCATTAAGCTGACTGCACACCAGAAATGCCAGCGCGACAAATTCGACGAGGGCCATCACCATGAAACCGGTCCCCAACGATGGCCGGCCAGCCCCGGCAAGAATTGACCTCAACCAACATGGCCCCACCCTTGGTGGGGCAACATTACATCCGTCCTCTATTTCTCGTTCATTGACTCTGGCCGAGATTGATTCTCCTTGATTTTCCCCAGCTCGCACCCCATTTCCGCCCGCCACACGGGCGATTGACACTGCCGCTGCGGGCAACTACACTCGTGCTCATTAGAGGCGGCGCGCCGGCCAACCACGGGAAGCCGGCGGCAAAAAGACCCGAAACAGATCTGCATAGGTTGGGAGGTGAGCCATGGCGGGACCGGTTCGCATCATCCATTACCTGAACCAGTTCTTCGGAGGTGTCGGAGGCGAAGAGAAGGCCAACGCGCCGGTGGAGGCACGGGAAGGACCCGTTGGGCCCGGTCGTGCTCTTCAACTGGCTCTTGGCGACCAGGGAACGGTGGTTGCCACCGTGATCGGGGGAGACAACTACGTCGTCGAGGAACAGAGCACGGCGGTAGAGGCCCTGGAAGACGCCATCACGCGTTTCAAACCGGACGTGTTGGTCGCGGGCCCGGCCTTCGACGCCGGCCGGTACGGCCTGGCCTGCGCGCTGATGTGTCAGGCTGCCCAGGCAAAGGGAGTCCCGTCGGTGGCCGCCATGCATCCGGAGAACACCGGAGTCCTGACCCTGAGGAAAGAGTTGGTGGTGGTATCCACCGGCACAGAGCTGGCCGAGATGCAGTCCATTCTGGCCCGGGTGGTGCCGCTGGCGGTGAAACTCGGCCAGGGCCAGGAGCTGGGACCGGCCCTGGAAGAGGGTTACCTGCCCCGCGGGTTCCGGCGTCAGGTGATTCGGGAGAATACCGGCGCGGAGCGGGCCATCGACATGGTGGAAGCCCGGATGGCGGGCCGGCCTTTTGAATCGGAGGTCTTCCGCCGCGACTTCGATCTCGTGCAAGCCCCGCCCCCGGTCCCCGATCTGTCCCGGGCCACCCTGGCCCTGATCAGCTCCGGCGGGTTAGTGCCAAAGGGCAACCCCGACCGTCTGGAATCAGGGCGGACCACCGAGCTGGCTCACAAGTACTCCATCGCCGGATTGAAGGAGTTCACCGTCGAAGACTGGGAGTGCATCCACACCGGCTTCCACGCCGGCATCGTTAACGCTCGGGACACCAACTACGTGCTCCCCTTACGGTCCATGAGGGAGCTGGAAAAAAGGGGAGACATCGGGGAGATTTACCCGCTCTTTTACTCCACGGCGGGGAACGGGATGGCGGTGAGAGCGGCGCGCAGTATAGGAGAGGGGATAGCCAGGGAACTCAAGGAAGCCAAGGTGGACGGCGTGGTGTTGGTCGCAACTTGAGGGAGCTGCAATCGTTGCGGTGCAACGATAGCGAAGGAGCTGGCGCGGCTGAACATTCCGGTTGCCCAGATCAGCGCCGTGCCCATGATTCCTCTGTCCGTGGGCGCCCACCGCGTGGTGCAGGGAATAAGCGTCGAGCATGTCTGCGGTGAGCCGGAGCTTTCGGTGGAGCGGGACCACGATCTGATGATGCGCATCACCCAGGCCGCACTGACGGCGCTGGTAACCAAGGTGGACGCGCCGACGCTGTTCGAACCTTCAGACGAGCCCATGAAGGAGGCCGTCCATGCATCTTGAAATGGGCACCTTCCCGGTTAAAAACATCGTGTTCGGATCGAGGACCAGGTGGGACGACGGCGTCCTGGAACTGGATGCCGACGAGCTGCTGGGCCCTATCCTGGCCGAGCCGAGCATCGAAACGGCCATGCTGGAGATAGGTAAGCCGGGCGAGTCGACGCGGATCATCAATTACCACGACATTCTGGAGCCTCGAATCAAGGTTGAAGGCCCGGCCATGACTTACCCCGGATGGTGCGGCCGGCCCGCGGACACGGTCGGGTCCGGCCGCACCCACCGGCTGGGCGGCATGACCATCATGACCTGCGTCGATGATCCGAATGTATGGGCGGCGCGGGGTTGGAGCGTGGACCAGAAAGATGACGTGCCGCGACCAGGGCGGGGGAAACCCTGGTCGTGGCAACGTTTCGTCGACATGTCGGGTTCCGGCGCCTTGCTGCCCTACGCGTCGACCTACAATCTGTGCCTGGTCCTCCGGCTCAAAGGAGGGCTGGACTCGGGAAACAGCTCGAATATCTTGCAGTCGGCCATACTATCGCTGTCGGACAAGCTGGCGGAGACCACCCTTGGATTGACGCCACCCGAAGTGGAGGTGTTC
>JASLXV010000092.1:0-52125 GCA_030740155.1 Dehalococcoidia bacterium
GATTTATCCTGCCGCCAGAAGATCATTCAAAAAGTTCGCGGACAGTACCGTCAACCATACCGAAGATGGCGCGGGCGTGGCCCGTTTTCTGGGCAGCCAGCAACGCCGTGCGACAACTGTACACCGGTGCTTTGCTCGCCGTCTCGCCCCGTCGCTGCCCCCATGAAAGTATGGCTGGAAAATAACTAGGGTTTTCATACCCTTTCAAAAGCAGTTTCATGGTTTCATACCGCCGGTGACGAGCGAGTATTGACTACCTGCTTTACATGCTATACATTATAGACATGGCGACAACACAAGACGAACCTAGAAAGCTTATCGCCCTTCGACTGAGACCGAGCATACACCGGCAGGCCAAGATCGCCGCTGTCACGGCAGGGGTGACGTTGGGCCAGTGGCTAGAAGCGGCTATCGGAGAGAAAGTGGCAAGAGAACGAACGGAGGCCAACAATGCAGACTAAGACGCCGTCACTGCGGCAGATAGCCGCCGAGCTAGAAATCAGCGCAGCTTACCTGTCCTACATGGTCAACGGCAAGCGGCCTTGGCGGCGCGATCTGTACCAGCGGTACATGGGAGTTGTTAACACTTTTGTGAACAGTGAGCCGCCAAGTGTTAACAAAACTCTTGTTAACGGGGAGATTTTGGCCTTACGGGGTGGTGACCCGCCTCGGGGTCGAACCGAGAACCTACGGATTAAGAGTCCGTTGCTCTGCCAATTGAGCTAGCGGGCCAGCTTCCGCATGGCCAGAAGCATAGTCTAGCAGGAATCTACCAAGAATTAAACGTCTATCAACCAAAGGTTGCGGAACCGGAGTACGCGTACGCTACGAGTTTGGCGATGGCCATCCCCTGAAAACGGCGACTCAGGGGTCCTTCCGGCCAAGGCCGGGACCCGGAAACACGTGTTTCCCTGTAGCCCTTGCCCTGGTGACGGTTGGTGCGCCCGGAACCCGGCCTGTGCCGGAAGGACGGAAGTGAGCAAGCGGGCCGCCTTCCTCGCTATTTCACGTTCGCCCGGGACGAAGCGGAACAGACGCCGACATATCAATACGAGACTACCCTACGAGATTACCCTGGCGGCCGGCACTCGGCCAAAGCGGTGCTACATAGAGAAGTAGCGCACCTGCTGGAACTACCAACCCAGCGGCCTTCCGGGAGAGCGAGCGTCTCTTACCATGATTTCACCTGCCGGACCCAGGGTCGGTTTCGTCGTGTCGAACCCGAGCTATCCACCCAACAGCGCAGCCCGCTTCTACCTTGGCCGTGGTACGGCGGAGCAATGATTAGAGGAGGGCAAGTACGCCCCGAATCGGACCAGGCGGTCATGTTGGCGTGCCACCGGGGCAACATCGCCAGAGGCCTTGCCCTGCCGGAGGCGATCAAGCGCCCGATGCTGACCAGTCCTCAGACCAGGCTGATCAAGACCGGCGGGTGAATGGTGCGACACTCTCGCAGACTGGTGTTCCAGCCTACTGAGGTGTTGGTGGCCAGGGAAACGCCGGCCGGGATACCGGAACGGATCAGCCGGTTTCGGCCGTCGCCCAGCAAGCTCGCGTTGGCGGCACCGTAGTCTATGATGCGATAGGTTTGTCCGGAGCAATCAGGTTGCCCCAATGGAGTGGCTTGGGCCACGACTGGAGATTCTGGGCGGTTATGCTTGGAGGGTGGTGGCTGGTTAAAACCCTTGGAGCAATTGAGTGAATCGGAGAGCCGTTGACGCGCTCCAAGCGCCGTAGTATAGTCCGAGCCGTCCAAGCGGGACCATTTGGGGATATCAGTTTCATCTGGGAAATCCTGGCTTGGAATTGCGTGGTTCCGCGGATCCGTGAATCTGGCCGTTGAAACGCCGGCGAGGGTAAGGCGAGTACCTGTCCGCCAAAGAGGTCGTAATGCCGCTAAGTTCAGAGATTGTAGAAGTAGAGGACTATCCCAAAGCCGTCGAGTTGTTTCAGGAGAGAGGATGGACCGATGGTCTTCCAATCGTCCCGCCAACTGAGGAGGCGGTGACTCGGTTTCTCGATTACGTCGAGCTGGAACCGGATCACGTTGTGGCCGAGTTGGTGGAAAGGGGGCGGATCATTACAGCGGAGAAGGTGGCGATCAACGCCGTGATGGCTGGGTGCAAACCGGAGTACATGCCCGTGGTCGTGTCAGCCATGGAATGTTTGGGTACCCCGGAATACCCGATGAATCACCTGGCTAGCCTGTCCAGCCCGTGGATAATGACCGTTGTGAACGGACCCATAGCCAAGCAGATCGGCCTCAATTCAGGAATGTACTGTTTTGGGTCGGGCACTCGGTCTAATTGCACCATATCCCGCGCCATAAGCCTGGTATTGGCTAACTGCGCCGAAGCCAAGATAGGTGGAGTACAGCGCGGCCAGTGGGGTCATCCCGGACGGTTCAGCTATTGTATTGCCGAGAACGAGGATTTGGCTTGGGGGCCCCCTCTCCACGTTATGCAAGGCCACAGTCCCACAGCGAGCGCGGTGAGTGTCAAGGAAGTTTATCTTACCCTTTGGGATACGCCCACTGTTTACAATAGCGCGGAGGATATCCTGACCGTTATGGCGGCGGACTGGCCATTTGGAAGAGGGACCTCATCGGCACGCGTTTATCTTCTATTCGTGCCTCCTTGGATCGTCGAAGTCTTCCAAAAGGCGGGCCTGACCAAGAACGACGTGCGCCAATACCTGTTCGAGAACGTTCGCTACTCGGTGGCTGACCTGAAACGGCGAGGTATCTGGACCAGCGCCAGGGATGAGGGGGCAGCCCTGGGGGTGATGCCGGACATAGAGCCCGGTGACCGAGACCGGTTCATATATCCGTTCACGCAAGATTCAGATGAATTTATTCAACACATGAGTTCAGGGCCCGTCGAAGCCACCAGCGTGCTGCGGCAGGACATAGTCCCCATAGTGGCAGGCGGCGATGCCGGCGGCAGTGTTCTTGTCATGCCTGGTGTTGGGGAATACCCTATAGTGACCCGGGCGGTGAGCACGCGTGACAATTGAACCCGGCGTGCGGCCGCTTTGGGATCGCATAGGCCGGGTTGACCGAGCCGTCCGCTCGTTTCGGATTGAGCCGGCCAAACACCCATCAAGCGGACGCTCAGATTTGCCTCACTAGGGGCCAGACGGCAGCTGACGACTCTCAGGAACCAATGCGGCAGTAGAGAAAGAATAGGTTGAGGCTGAGGAAGTAGTCATGAGTATCAGAGTACTGAACCCTACGGAAACCGGCGGCGCGGTACTGAAACGGGCGCCCAGGTTGGGCAATCTGAATAGCACTGTTCTTGGCGTGCTACATAATGGGCGTCAAGGTAACGACGTGGTGCTGCGCGAAATAGTGCGGATATTGGAATCGAAATACACTTTCAAAGAGGTCGTGCGCAGGGCGAAGCCGCGACCGTTTAACATTGCCCCCGATGAGATCATAGATGAGTTGGCCAACTCCTGTGATGTAGTAATCACGGGGGTGGGGGATTGAGGGTCCTGTTGCTCGGGCAGTGTGCTCGACGCAATCGTCATTGAACGGCGGGGGGTTCCTTCGGTTCCGGTGGGAACAGATAAACTGGTTGAAAGCACGGGAAGGGCGATGGCCCGAATACATGGAGTTCCGGATTTCCCTGTTGCGACGATTCCCTGGTCACGAGGAGGCATGGAGAATATATCTTCCGCCGATGATGCTCGAGCCCTCGCGGAATTAGCCGTGCGGCAGGTGGAAGAAATCGTCCTATCCCGGTAGGGCACCGGCCTCAACGCATCCGAGCCCGGCGGAACCCGGCGCCGCGGCCCGGCTGTCCGGGCGATGGGACATTGAAACGATATAGAAGACAACGGTCCAAGGGACAAGTAGGACTTGTAGTAGAATACCCGAACCGGCGTTTTGCTATGATACGGCGGGAACGTCGCCCCGGATCCTGGCCCAGGGGCGCCGGCCGCCCACGGTATTCATACGCCGTGGCTCAGGCGGTCGATCAGGTATTGGGGCAGGTTGGCCCCCTGCATTTTTTCCTGGGTCCGGTTGATGGCGTAGGCTACCCGGTGTCGCTCGATTGTCGCGCTCCGGCTGTCGTAAACGGCGTAGCTGGCACGGGGGTCCCGGTCCCGCGGCTGACCCACACTCCCTGGATTGATGATCATGCGCTCATCGCCCAATGGAAACACCTCACCCTCGGTGAACTGGAGGAATAGGGGCGAGCCCTGATTCTCACGGCAGAGGAAGGGAACATGGGAATGCCCAACCAGGCAGAAACGGGTCCCCAGTAGCGCCAGGGTGGCCAGGGCGGACTCTCGTTGCAGGAGGTACTCCTCCAGGTGACTGCGCAGGCTCCCATGCACCAGGGTGAAAGGCTCGGCGACGGCCATCGTGGGGAGTCCGGCCAGGAATTCGGCCTCGGGGGCAGTCAGCTGGCCGGTGGTCCACTCGATGGCCGATTTGGCGGCGTGATTGAAGTATTCAATGTCCACCTGGCCTACCGCGGCGTAATCGTGGTTGCCGGCCACCGCCACTAGGTCGTAACGGCGGACCAGTTCAAGGCAGGGCCCGGGGTCCGGGCCGTAGCCCACCAGGTCGCCCAGGAACCAGATCGAGTCGAATCCGCCCCGGTTGAGGGCATCGTCGACCACCGTGGTGAGGGCTTCCAGGTTGGAATGGATGTCCGATAGGATCAAGGCACGCACCGGGCTGCTCCTCCAACGCGGCTTTCGGATCAATTATACAGGGTTTGATAGTTGGCCCCTACGCTGGACACCCGGTTTCTCCTTACCGGTTTCTCCTTAATAATGGAAAACGTAACTCTTGGAGGTGACGAACGTGACGAACAGCCCGCCTGTTGTCAGAGTCATTGGCACCGGGGGTAGTATCTCCGGGATCGGGCCTCACCGGTTGGACTACACTTTGTATGGCGAATTGGGTAAGAAGTTGCTCGTTGGGGAGTCCCTGGCTCGCATTCCCGAGCTGGCCGAAATCGCCCAGGTACGCAGCGAGGACCTGATCAGCGTGGGCAGCACCGCTTTCGGACCCCAGGAGTGGCTGCCTCTGTCCCAGCGCATCAATCAGATATTCCGGGATGAAGACGACGTGGCTGGAGTGGTGGTCACCCATGGGACGGCAACCCTGGAAGAGACCGCCTACTTCCTGCACCTCACCGTCAAGTCTTCCAAGCCGGTGGTGATAACCGGCGCAATGCGGCCCCCGACAGCCATGGGCACCGATGCCGATGTCAACCTTTTGGACGCGGTACGCATCGCTGCCTGCCCCGAAGCGGTTGGCCTGGGAGTGCTGACCGTCCTGAACAACGAGGTGCAGTGCGCCCGCGATGTCGTGAAGGCCAACACCTACCGGGTGGAGACCTTCCGGCCCAATGAGTTGGGCTTCCTGGGATATGCCGACTCCGACGGGCAGGTGGTCTTCTACCGCGCACCACTTCGAAAACACACCATGGCCACCCCTTTCGACGTCGGCAGTGTGTCTGCCTTGCCCCGGGTCGATATCGTGTACGCCTACGCCGGCGCCGATGGCCTGTTGGTGGAGGCGGCCCGAAACAACAAGTCGGACGGGTTGGTGATCGCCGGCCTCGGCAGCGGCGGCAGCCCGCCGGCCCTGGAAGCGGCGGCCAGTGATGCGGCCCTGCATGGTATGCCGGTGGTGCTGGCTTCCCGAGTGACCGCCGGGCGGGTGATTTTGACCCCCAAGAAGGAAAAGCAGGGGATCATGGTCGCCGACAACCTGCTGCCTCAAAAGGCGCGGATACTGCTGATGCTGGGACTAACCATCACCAGCGACCGGGGCGAGCTACAGCAGATGTTCTGGGAGTATTAGCGTCCTGTCATCTAAATAGCCGTTGGGATCATCCGTTCGCCCCGAACTTGTCGAAGGGCCTGGGGCTGGTGGTTCGACAAGCCTGTCCTGAGCACGGCCGAAGGGCTCGCCACGAACGGTGATGGGGACGCCCATGATCGAAGGGAAATACCAGACCCGGTTGTAAGGCCATAAACGAGACAGTGCCCCGGCCTGGCGTGGCGGTCGCCCGTTCGGCGCGGTTTCACCTGCCGGGCCAGGAATCCAAGGGCCAAAAAACGTGTTAAAGGAGGCTTCCAATGCCAGCTATCAGGACGAATGTTGCCAAAGAGAAACTGCAAAACGGCCAGTTGGTAGCCGCTATTTCCGGGCTGCAAAACGCCGATGTCATCGACTTCCTGGGACCCATGGGGTTCGATGCCGCATGGATTGAGGGCGAGCATGGCCCGGTGGACTGGGACCAGATGGCGGATATGACCCGCGCCTGTGACCTGTGGGGCATGGCCTCCATCACCCGGATTAGCTCCAACGAGCCGTGGCTGTTCACCCGCGCCTTGGACCGGGGCTCCATGGGCATCGTGGTCCCCCACGTCAACACCCGGGCCGCGGCGGAACAGGCGATGCAATCGGCCAAGTACGCGCCCTTGGGCTATCGGGGAATGTTCGGGGGACGCCAGTCCTACGGTGTGGCCGACTACTTCCACCAGGCCAACGGCCAGACCATGGTCATAGTGCTCCTGGAAGAGGCGGAGGCCCTGGAGAACCTGGACGAAATCCTGGGGGTGGACAACATCGACGTGTTCTTCGTCGCCCCGTCCGACCTGTCTCAGACCATGGGGCACATTGGCGACATCGGCCATCCCGAGGTGCAAAGCGCCATTGACGGCGCTATCACCCGCATCGTGGCCGCCGGGCGGGTGGCGGGGGCGTTGGTCAATGATGACAACGTTGGCCACTACGTCGAGAAGGGGGCCACGTTCTTGATGACCTCCTGGAACGCCTGGTTGGCCCGTGGCGCCGCCCAGTTCCTGCAGCAGGTGACCCAAGCAAAACGGTAGGTTCGCCGGCGCCGGCGCAGAAGAAGTGTCATGCGATTGTGCATCAGGGTTTGAATCCCGCGGGCTTTGCCTCAAAGTCCTCCGGAGCAGGCAACCCCGAGTGAAGCAAGGGGTGACCTTATTCAGAGTACCTTTGGGGCAAGGCCGTGCTAAGGGGAATGACAAGTCTAAGGCGAAGCCCCTTGCGGGGGAGTGGTGTTCCCGGCATCCACCTTGAGCGGGAGCAGCAGGAGGCCCCCCAGCAGGAACAGGACGCTGCAGCTGATCAGCAAGGCATCGTAGCCGAGGCCCTCCGACATCCGGTTCAACAGGTCTATGCCTGGGCCCAGCAACTTGGCGGCAGCCGAGCCTCCGGTGGTGGACAGGTTGACGATGCCGATGTGCGTTCCTTCCCGGCCACTGGTGGCCAGGTCATTGGCCAGGGCCCAGTTGGAGCTGAGGAGGACGCCGATCATGGCGCCGAGGACGGTGGCCATTGTCACCAGATCTGTGGTGGTGTCCGCATTCAACAACCAGGCACTGCAGAGCGCGGCCCCAACGGTGCCGGCCAGCACCACCGGTTTGCGCCCCAGCTTGTCGGACAGCCAACCCGCCGGATAGACGCTGATGGCCAGGGCCAGTCCCACGGGTATGATCAGTCTCCCCAGTTCCTGGGCCGGGTTCTCCAGTTCCAGCACATCCCGAACGTAGAAGAGCCCAAAGGTTGGGAAGGCGGTGATGGCGGTCATTATCATGAGGCGGGAGATGAGGTACCAGTTGAGTTGAGGGTGGAGACTCCGGGCCGGTTGCAGCTCCGGCAGCACCGGGCCCTGGGCCAAGGCCCCAGCCGATTCTCTGTTGCGGACGGTCACGGAGGTGATGGCGGTGGCCGCGACCAGGGTGGCGCCCAGAAGCGCGAGGGCCGCCCACCGCCCATCGATAACGCCCCAGGCGGCCCCAAGGCCGATGATGGCGCTGCTGGCGACTATGAGGATCAGGCTTCCCGCGGCATCGGATAGGATCTTCAGCGCCGATGCCACACCGATCCTGTTGCTTGGCACCAGGTCCCGGATCAACGCCTGGTACGGTCCATACCCGATGTTGAAGTTGGCCTGGGTGAATAGCCATACTCCGAACAGGACCGGGTAGCTGGGAGCGAACCCAACCCCCGCCAGTCCCACGCAGACGAAGGCGCATCCCCACAGCAGGTACGGTACCCGCCGCCCCAGCCGGGTGCGGGTCCGGTCACTGTAGCGCCCCACCATGGGTTGCACCAGGGCGGCCACTATCAGCCCGGTGAACGACAGCGCCGACAGGTAGCTGTTCTTGAACTCTTCCGGCGCCACGTCCAGCACCAGGACCGGCAGGATGATCGTCATCATGGCCAGGTCAAAGCCAATCATGCCGAAGCCGTAGGCGCTCAGCCGGAGCAGCGCCAGGTGGCTCCATTGCGACTCCACCCAGTCTCGCGTCATCCAGCCGTCCGGCATGGGGAGACATATTCCGGGCCGGATGCCACCGGCCGCAATCCTCGCCGCCTGACTCGCGGCAACGCTAGTCCCACTTGATCTCCGCCTGAAGCCGGCTCGCCCGCCGGGGCTGCCCTGAAGGTGCCGCTGCTCAAGCTCAATGGGACTCTCTGCCGGCACCCTGACGGTGGTCCATGATACACCAGTCGTTCCGAAGCCGTGGCCGCAAAAAAGAGCACGATAGGCGTATCATCATGGAAGAAGCTGTGCAAGGGTAAGATTGAAGTGGGATAGCGGGGCGCGATAGAAGCCCTCGGATCCCCGCCTCAGGCGGCGCCGAAAGGCCGGCGAGGCCCGCCCGGGCCTCGAGAAGATCGTAAACAGAAGGTCCGGCCATCATCCGCCTCAGGTGTTACCCGAGGCAGCTGGCACTTCAACGTGGTTCGTCACTTCAGCGTGGCAAGAAACCGCTCGATTTTCTCATTGACCTGCTGGTACTTTTCCAGCTGGACGAAGTGGTTGCCGCCGGGAATGACTTCCTCTTGCGCGCCATCGATCTCCCGCGCCAGGTAATCGGAGTACTTGACCGGAGTCATGATGTCCCGGCTGCCGCAGACAACTTGGGTCGGAAGTTGAATCTTGCTGACCTGGTCCATCACGTCGAACTTGTCGCAGGACTGCAAGTCGGTCAGCTCAACGGCAGGCCCCACCTCGTTGGCCCGCAGCATCAGCACCCGGCCAATGTCGGACTCCACCGATTGGAAATACTCTTTCTGGCCCTGTAGCCATAGCCCATTGTCGCGGCCCGGGTTCTCACAAAGGTTCAGGTATTGTGGGTGGACCTTGAGGCGGGCGCCGGTACCGATGAGAATAATTCCTCGAAGCTCTTCGGGATACATCAGGGCGTAGAGGAGGGTTATCGCGCCCCCCATGGAGTGGCCGCAAAGCACGATGTCTTTGTAGCGGCGGGCCGTGGTGTAACCCCGCACCCACTCGAGATAGCCTTCGATGCTCACGCAGGCCTTGCCGGTAGGGTGGCCCGGCAGATCGATTGCCTTGGAGTTTCGGAAGTGACGCAATTGGTAGTAGAACGCGAGACTGGAGCTACCCGCTCCGTGTAGAAAAACCAACTTCATCGATGGCTCCTCGGTGATAATGATCGTCATTCGGCGTGATGGAGTCCGCTTTCGTCGCAGCTAAGGCAAAACCATTGTATACAGGCCCTGCTGAGGAAAGCAAGTGTTACCGCGGATCACCATGCAATAGAGGATTCAACCTTGATCCGCCAGGTTTCGAGCACAAACCAGCCG
This sequence comes from Dehalococcoidia bacterium, assembly GCA_030740155.1. Classification (GTDB taxonomy): domain Bacteria; phylum Chloroflexota; class Dehalococcoidia; order Lucifugimonadales; family UBA3495; genus CAJWBT01. Next base: position 9,623 of record JASLXV010000092.1, read on the forward strand.
ACGATCGGGCCGTCAACGTCGCCCGTTGCAATCTCCTGAAAGGAAAAGGTTCACTCCTTTCCAATGGTCAACTTGCGTCGGCGTCCCCGTCACCATTGGCCGGTTGGTGCCCGTTTTCGGAGCCATTGCTCCTCAGATTACTCGACTCCTGGAAGGCGGTGATTGACGCCACGTAGTCATCAGGCTCGCGGTCGCGCCAAATGATGACACCCTGAGTGTCGCGGCCGACGACCCGGAAGTCCTCCAACGTTACCCGAATGACCTGGGCCTTGGCGGAGATGACGAATATCTCCTGCCCGGCGGCGTCGGTCACCACCCGGGCCGCTGCCACGGGACCCGATTTCTCCGTCACCTTGAAGGTGCGGACGCCCTGGCCGCCTCTGGAGTGCCGCGGGTATCTGGAAACCGGGGTGGATTTGCCGTATCCTCGCTGGCTCACGATCAGCAAGTGGCTTCCCGGAGGTGCGGCCGCCATAAAGATCAATTGGTCGCCATTTAGAAGCCGCATCCCGCGAACGCCGCCGGCGGTGCGGGAGCGGGGCGTCAAATTGGCTACCGCGAACCGGATGGCCTGTCCTTTTTCGGAGACCATGATGACGTCTTTGGCTTCTCCCACCTCGGACACGCTGACCAGTTCGTCGCCGGTTTCCAGATCCATCACGATCAGGCCGCCGGGTCGAATGTGAGACAGTTCGCCGGTCTTCAAGGCTTTGACTTCGCCCATCTTGGTGGCCAGGATCAGGGGGTAGTCTTCCCGGGGATTTTGGATCGACAGCATCGCCTGGACCTGCTCACCCCGACTCAGGGGGAGCAGGCTGACCAGGGGCGCGCCACGGGTGACTCTGTTGCTGTCACCAAGGATCTGGAACACCCGCAGAGGGTATACCCGCCCCCGGTTGGTGAAGAAGAAGAGGGTGTCGTGGGTATCCACCACGACGACCGTCATCAGGGTGTCGTCTTCCCTGGTGGCCATCCCCCGCACCCCTTTGCCGCCCCGGTGTTGGGTGCGGTAGGTCTTCACGGGCATCCGTTTGATGTAGCCCCGCTGGCTCATGGTGACGACAACGTCCTCGTTGGGAATCAACGACTCTATTGTCTGGTCCCCAATTTCCTCTTCATAAATCACGGTGCGGCGCGGGTCGCCGAAGGTCTTCTTCAGCTTTCGGGTTTCGGTCTTGATCTCCGCCATCACCTTGGCCGGATCGCCCAAAAGCGCTTCCAGGCCGGCGATGGTTTGCAGAAGGTCCCGGTGTTCCTGCTCCAGCTTCTCCCGTTCCAGCGCGGCCAAACGCCGTAGCTGCATGTCCAGGATTGCCTGGGCTTGAATCTGGCTGAGGGTCAGCTGCTCCATCAAGTTATTGCGGGCGGCCTCTACGTCCTGGGACCCCCGGATTATGGCGATCACCTCATCCAGGCGGTTTAACGCCAGCAACAGGCCTTGCACCACGTGATCGCGGTCCTGGGCCCGCTTCAACAGATGCTCCGACCGGCGCCGGATCACCACCTGCCGGTGCTGAATGAACAGGGCCAGGGCCCGCCGCAGCGACATCACCTGGGGCTGGCCATCCACCAGGGCCAGCATGATGGTGTTGAACGAGGTGCGCAATGCCGTGTGGCGGAACAAGTTGTTCAGCACCACGTTTGCTTGAGCGTCCCGGCGCAGTTCAATCACGATCCGCATTCCCTGGCGGTCCGACTCGTCCCGGATGTCGGAAATCCCTTCGACCTTCTTGCTCCGCACCAGGTGAGCTATCTTTTCCACCAGGTTGGCCTTGTTCACCTGATAGGGCAACTCGCTGATGATGATCTGCTCCCGGCCACCCCGGACCTCCTCGATCTCGGTGGTGGCTTCCATCACGATGCGTCCCCGGCCCGTGGTGTAGCTGTCGACGATGCCGGAGCGGCCCCGGATAATGGCGCCGGTGGGGAAATCAGGGCCCGATACGAAATGGAGGAGCTTCTCAGCCTCGCAGTCGGGGTGGTCAATCATGTAGATGAGGGCGTCACAGATCTCGCTAAGGTTGTGGGGGGGTATGTTGGTGGCCATGCCCACGGCGATGCCCGAAGCCCCGTTGACCAGCATGTTGGGCAGGCGGGCGGGCAAGACCGTCGGCTCTTCCAGGGAATCGTCGAAGTTGGCCGTAAAATCTACGGTGTTGAGATCGATGTCCGCCAGCAGTTCCTCGGCGATGAGGGTCAAGCGGGCCTCGGTGTACCGCATGGCCGCCGGCGGGTCGCCGTCGACGCTCCCGAAGTTTCCCTGCCCGTGGACCAGGGGGTAGCGCAGTGAAAACGGCTGAGCCATCCGGACCAGGGCGTCGTAGACCGAGCTGTCGCCATGAGGATGGTATTTGCCAAGCACTTCGCCCACGATACGGGCGGCCTTCTTGAAGGAGGTATTGGACCGCAGGCCCATGTCCCGCATGGCAAAGAGGATGCGCCGCTGCACCGGCTTCAAGCCATCCCGCACGTCCGGCAGGGCACGGGACACGATTACGCTCATGGCGTAGCTCAGGTAGGACGTGCGCATCTCTTCTTCGATGCGGACAATCGGGCTTTGCTCGGCGGGCGGTGGAGGCGTACTGGTTACCATCGATCATTGCTCCTTAATAGTGATGGTCCGCGACCATTGGCCGGTTCTCCGTTGGGGCGCCGGGTTGGGGCGCCGGCGGCTACGGGCGTCTTCAAACACGCGATCTCGAACCAGAGTTGGTCGAAGCCCTGGATTTCGGGGCGCTCGGGCACTCGCGTCACCGGCATTCAACTCCCGCAATTACACCCTAGCCTGACGGCTCGGCCGTTGTCGCTCAGCGGCCCCGCTGCCGGCCTGCTTGGATCAGGCGCCTCGGGACGCCGCATGATCCTCGGCCCGTTCGCCGAAGGCCGTGAACAGGTTGGCGAAAAGCCCCGGGACCTCATCCTGGCGCTCGGGGTGGCACTGGAGCCCGATCACCCAGCTATGCTCCGGGCTTTCCAATCCCTCGACGAGTCCGTCGTTCACATCGTAGGCCGTGGCCATCAGCCGGGGAGACCGTTGAGCCTCGCGTAGTCCCTGATGATGGAGGCTGTTGACTCGAAAAAAACCGGCGGCTCCGATGACGGCCGCCGCCTTGGCGCCCGGTGACAAATAGATTTGGTGCCTCCTGGGGACCCACTTCCCGTCCCGCTGCTCCATGCGATGGTCCGGCAAGTCCTGGATCAGCCGGCCGCCGAAAGCCACGTTGAGCACCTGCATCCCCCGGCAGATGGCCAGCACGGGCATGTCCTGCTCCAGGGCGTAGCCCAGAAGCCGCAGGTCCAGGTCGTCCAGAGGGCGGCAGACTTCCAGGCCGGCGGCTGGGTCCGGTGTGGCGCCGTACAGACGCGGGTCCACATCGGGGCCACCCGGCAGCAACAGCCCGCCAACACCCTCCATAAGGACCTCGACCGGCTTCGACCCTGCCTCCGCGGGGAGCAACAGGCGTACATTGACTCCCAGATGCTCCAACACCTCAACGTATCGGCGAGCGTTACGATGGTCTGCGGAGGTCAGAAGTACGTTCGCCATACGACATAACATTGTATCCTATAAGGCCATGGATGCAAAGGATAATTAGATACAATATATCGCGTTTCACGCTGGCTGCCGCCACCGCCCGTTTGCGTGCCAAGGGCGTTTTTGATAATCTGGAGTGGCTAGGCTTGCCTGATTTGTCGCGCATCGGGATAAAGAGCGCGGGCCGAGCTTAGAATCAGTCCTCCCAGCGGGTTGGAGCGATGAAAGAAGTCATACAAGGGGCCGTTGATCTCCTGAAAGAGGGACAGCCCTGCGTGCTGGCTACCGTGGTCAGGACCAAGGGCTCGACCCCCCAAAAGCCCGGCGCCATGCTGCTGGTACGGCCGGACGGGACCGGTGAGGGCACCCTGGGTGGGGGCTGCGTGGAGGGGGACATCTGGTTCGCCGCCAAGGAGATACTGCGCCTGGGCGGTGGGCCGGAGTTCAAAGACTATCTCTTGAATGAAGATGTCGCGGCCCGGGATGGCCTGGTCTGCGGCGGCACCATGTATTTCTATTTGGAGCTCCTGGTGGAGCCGTCGGACTTCCTGACCATCGGCTCCGAGATCTTGGGAGCGTACTCGGGCGGAAATCCGGTAAGCCTGGCCACGGTGGTCAACTCCCCCTCGGGAGTGGCCAGCCGGGGAGCCAAGCTGCTGGTCCGCATCGACGGCTCGACCACCGGCACCCTGGGCAGCTCCGAGTTGGACACCAGGATTGGGGAAATCGCCCGGCGCATGGCCGACCTGGGCAGTGCCGAGTCGATAATTGATGACGCCGGCACCGAGGTGTTCGTCGAGGGTTTTACCACGCCGCCCACTCTGGTGATGGTGGGCGGCGGACACGTGGGGAAAGCCACGGCCGACCTGGCCCACACGCTGGGTTATCGTGTGTTCATCGTCGACGACCGCCCCGAGTTCGCCAACCCCGAGCGATTCCCCTATGCGGAGCAGGTGATTGTCGTCCCTTACGACAAGATGTCCGATAGCCTTTCCATCAACGTGAACAGCTTCGTGGTGGTGGCAACCCGGGGGCATCGCTACGACGACATGGCCCTTGAGTCCGCCCTGGACACCCGGGCCCGGTACATTGGCCTGCTGGGCAGCCGGCGCAAGACGCTGATGATCTACCAGCGGCTGGTCCGGCAGGGCACGCCCGTGGAGCGGATTAAAGAGGTCCACTCTCCAATCGGCTTGAACATCGGCGCCCTGACGCCTGAGGAGATAGCGGTCAGCATCATGTCGGAGATCACCATGGTCCGGCGAGGCGGGACGGGGGGCCAGATGAGAATGGACGATTGGTACACCGACCGGGCGGCCGCCATCGCCCAGCGGGTGCCGGCGGGTGATGGAAGCGTAGGCGTCTCGCCCGCTGATGGCTGACACCGCTGCGATACTACTGGCGGCGGGAGAGTCTCGTCGCATGGGACGGTTGAAGGCCCTGCTTCCCTGGCGGGGCACCACGCTGCTGGTCCACCAGGTCTCGGCCCTGCGGGAGGCCGGCGTCGGCCAGGTTGTTGTGGTCCTGGGCCACCAAGTCGAACGGCTGGAACCGGAAATCAGGGACATTGCCGGGGTCACCTGGGCGGTCAACCCCGACTACCATCAAGGGAAGACCACCTCCATCAAGGTGGGCATGGGCGCGCTGGGCCCGGAGGACCTCGCCGCCATCCTCATCCTCAACGTGGACCAGCCCCGGCGCCCCGATACGATCCGTGAGCTGATTCGCCGGCATTTCGCGGGGGGCGGTCTCATCACGATACCCACGTATCGCGGGAAGGGGGGGCATCCAATCGTGTTGGACCCGGCGCTGTTGCCCGAGCTGCGGTCGATCAGTGAGGAGGCATTCGGAGTCAAGGCCGTCGTGCGGGCCCATGAGGACTCCACCTGCCGCGTGGAGATGGCAACCCCGGAGGTGCTGTGGGACTTGAATACCCCCGGCGAGTACCGGGAAGCCCTCGCCGCCGAGGGTTCACCCGGCCCGGTTGAGCGGCCTTGAATCTTTGGGCCGGAAGAAGCCAGGCAAAAAATCAGGACCCGGATATCCGCCGGGTCCTGATTTATGTGTCGTAGCCCCGCTGTTTCGGTCACGAAACCGAAGAGGTCACCCGAGTACAGCATTCGGGGTTATCTGACCAATTTCTACAATAGCGCGGGGCTTACGTACCCCGGCATCCCTGCTGGTGGATTGACCGCCCTTCTTCATCCCCGCCACCAGCAGGGACGGGACGAGGGAAGACCCAACAATGATTCAGCACGAACAGCGAAATCATTTCCACCTCCTCACCGACATTCTCTCTGTCAAGTAAGGCACCGTGATCCTTACTCAACTATATTCTACCAACACTTCCTTCGATTGGCAAGGGGCTCGGGGCGAATATTGCCGCCATTCCATTATTACCTAGAGATGCTTCGTATCTTGCGCGCGTTGGGCGACGGAAGCCATATGTATAGAACTGTTAAAAGTGCGAAAACAGTTGATAAGTCTCCGCGATGCAACGGCCTCCCTTGACATCCGTTGCGCAGTCTGCTAATTCTTGTTTGCCGAGGCGATGCGGGCCCAGGTTGCCGTAAACTGGAGCCGGCCGGTTGGACGCTCTCGACACTCGAAATCTTGCGCCCAGGGAGGGCATGATTTGCTGGTTCTGGTTACCGGGGCCACGGGCTTTTTAGGACGCCGGGTGGTGCCGGAGTTGCAAATCCATCGCCACGAGGTCCGGTGCCTGGTGCACACCCCCGGGCGGGAGCGTGTCTTTCCGCCTCGGTCGGTGGATGTCCACTACGGCGATGCCCTCGACCCCGGAGCCGTGGCCGCCGCGTTCTACGATGTGGAGGCGGTGGTCCACCTGGTGGGCGCCATCCGCCAACGGAAGGGGCGGACCTACGACCGGATCAACCGGCAGGGCGTCGTCAACGTGCTGGCGGCGGCGAAGGACGCCGGGGTCAAACACTTTATCTACGTGAGCACCATCGGCGCCACCAGCAATCCCTCCTATCCGTATTTGTACAGCAAGTGGCGGGGGGAACAGGCGGTGGTGGTGGACAGCGGGCTGCCCTACACGATCCTCCAGCCCTCGGTCATGTTCGGCCAGGGCGACGAATTCTTGAACGCCCTGGCGGGGCTGGTGAGGGTCTTTCCTCTGGTGCCGGTGGTGGGATCGGGTAGAAACCGGCTCCAGCCCGTGGCCGTTGAAGATGTGGCCCGGTGCATCGCCGTCACGGTGGGCCGGGAAAACCTGAAAGGCAAGACCATCGAGCTGGGCGGCCCCCAACAGCTCGCCTACAATGAGATCGTCGCCATCGTGGCCCGTACCCTGGGCAAACGGCGCCTGCGGTTTCACATTCCGGTCTGGGCGATGTATCCCTTCACCGCTTTAATGCAGCGGCTGCTGGCGCGCCCGCCCGTGACCACCGACCAACTCCGGATGCTAGCCATTCGAAGTGTCGCCGACGTGGGTGTCATTGAAGGGACTTTTGGCTTTACCCCGCAACCGCTGGAAGGTAACATAGACTATGTCAGGTCGGTTGGCATCAGGGACGGGCTCAACATCATCACGGGCTTGATGCCCTCCCATATCCGGGACCACTAATCTTATTGTCCGGCCTGTCCGGTTACTCGGGTGCCCATTGGATTACCCTGGAGCCATAGACCGGCTGCTTAACCTGGTTGACCACGAGCGGACCCCACCGGCCGGCCCTCGCCAGAAGGTCATCTACGATCTGAGGCGGATGGAGGCCCTGCTGGAACGGCTGGGTGACCCCCAGGGGCGGGCCCGGACCGTCCACATTGCCGGCACCAAGGGGAAGGGCAGCACGGCGGCTTTCTGCGACGCGGCCCTGCATGCCGCGGGATACCGGACCGGCTTCTATTCATCGCCCCACCTGCACAGCTTTCGCGAGCGAATCCGGCGGGACACCCGGCCGGTAACCAAGTCCGAGTTCGCCGGATTGGTGGAACAAGTATGGCCGCATCTGGAGTGGGTGTCCGAGCGCTCCGGTCTGGGCCGGGTCACGCTGTTCGAGATGATGACCGGAATGGGCTTCCACTGCTTCGCCCGGGGGGGCGTTGATTTTCAAACGATTGAGGTAGGTTTGGGAGGCCGCTTGGACGCCACCAACGTGGTGAGTCCCGACGTGGCCGTGATAACCTCCATCAGCCGCGACCACACCGCAGTTCTAGGTGACACTCTGGCGGAAATCGCCGGCGAGAAGGCCGGGATTATCAAGCCGGGAGCCGTCGTGGTGGTCTCCCCTCAGCCTCGGGAGGTGCTCCCGGTGATCGACGCGGTCTGCCGGCGGATGAAGGCCCGGCCGGTCCATGTCGGCGTCGACGTAACCTGGGAGGCTGGCGCCGCCGGAAGCGAGGGCCAGAGCCTGCGGGTCCGGGGACGGCTGGACGAGTACGAGCTTGTAATCCCTCTCCTGGGCAGCTACCAGATGGAAAACGCCTCGACGGCGGTTGCTGCCCTGGAGGTGTTGCGGGAACAGGGCCACGCGATACCAGCCGACGCCATCCACCGGGGATTCGCCAACACCGTCTGGCCCTGCCGCATGGAGGTGCTGTCCCGCTCCCCCCTGGTGGTGGCCGACGGCGCCCACAACCTGTATTCAACCGACGCCCTGCTGGAATCCCTGCCACGGTATTTTAACTACCGGCGGCTGGTGCTGGTGGTGGGTTTCTCCCGGGACAAGAGCGTGGCCGAGATGGCCGGGCGATTGGCCGAGGCCAAGCCGGTGGTGTTCGCCACCGGGTCCCGGCATCCCCGGTCTCTGGCCCCGATCGCCGTGGCCGCCCGGTTTCAGGGCTTGGGTACGGCCGCCGTGGCGGTCTCGACGCCGGAGCAGGCGTTGGCTGAGGCTCTCGAGGTCGCTGGCCCGGATGACCTGGTGCTGGCCACCGGCTCCCTGTTCCTGGCCGCGGAGGTACGGGAGGCGATGCTGGGCATCGAGCCGGAGCTGTACCCGGACTTGCTGCCCGCGGACCAACAGGCCCCATAAGCGGGATTTAGGGGCAGAACCACGCGCCGGTTACGGATAAACACCCTGGCGGGCCATTAGAATACAAGACGGTTAATCAATATTTCCGGGGTTCAGGAGACGTAGGTTTGGAGACGCAGGTTTGGAATCGAAGCGCACAAAAGTCGTCGTAACAGGGATCGGGGCCATCACCCCGCTTGGCCGAACGGCGGACGCCTTTTGGAAAAACCTGGTGGCGGGCAATTCGGGCATCGGCCCGATGACGCTGTGCGACCCGGCCGAATACCCTTGCCGGATCGCCGGTGAGGTCCGGGACTTTGATCCGGGACAGTACATCAACCCGAAGGAAGCCCGGCGGATGGCCCGGTTCTCCCAGTTGGCCGTGGCCGCCGGGCTAACGGCGGTGGAATCGGCCCGGCTGGATATGTCTCGTGAAGATCCCTTCCGGGTGGGGATAATCTTGGGCAACGGGAACGGGGGCTTTCCTACCCTGGAGGAGAACTGCCGCGTTCTGGAGGTCCGCGGCGGCATGCGGATGTCGCCCTTCTTCTTTCCGATGGTCCTGCCCAACATGGCCGCGGCCGCCGTGAGCCGCTACGTGGGCGCCCAGGGATACAACTCCACGGCCACCACCGCCTGCGCCGCCTCCAACCAGGCCATGGGCGAGGCCATGGAAGTCATCCGCCGCGGCGGGGCCGACGTTGTTCTGGCCGGTGGCACGGAAGGGGGCATCAGCCAGCTCGGTCTGGCCGGCTTCTCCGTGATGCGGGCCCTCAGCACCCGCAACGATGACCCGGAGAAGGCCAGCCGGCCCTTCGATGCCGGGCGCGACGGCTTCGTGCCTTCCGAAGGCTGCGCCATCCTGGTGCTGGAGAGCCTGGAGCATGCCTTGAGCCGCGGCGCCACCATTCTGGCCGAGCTGGCCGGGTTCGGCTGCACGTCTGATGCATCCCGCCTGGTCCAACCTGAAGAAAGCGGGATCAGCGCCGCCGAGGCGATGCGCCTGGCGCTGACCGATGCCGGAGAGCCGCTGGATGGGGTGGACTACATCAACGCCCACGGCACCTCGACCCCCCTGAACGACGCGGTGGAAACGCTGGCGATCAAGCGGGTGTTCGGCGAGCGCGCCTACCAGGTGCCCATCAGCTCCACCAAGTCCATGATCGGGCACTCCCTGGGCGCCTCCGGGGCGCTGGAGGCGGTGGCCTGCATCAAGGCCATCATCGAGGGGAGGATTCATCCCACCATCAACTACGAAGTTGCCGACCCTGCCTGCGACCTGGACTACGTGCCCAACAAAGCCAGGAAGCGGGACGTGCGGGTGGCCCTATCCAACGCCTTCGGCTTCGGGGGGCAGAACGCCTGCCTTGTCTTACGCCGGCTTGAGGGCGCTGGCTGACCCACGGACATCCCTTCAAAAACCCGCTCCCGCTGCCGGTTGGCTGGAATTGGAGATGACGGGACCTCCTTGACGCTGTCCGGGCGCCAACCTAGAATTGTGTCCCAGGCGGCCCCGGTCTCCCGCCAGTTCGTCACGCGTTCGGCGATACGCCGGGTCCAGGGTACCCGCGATGGTTCGCTTGGCCGGCTGCCGAACGTGTTTAGTCTGTGCCGGGTGTCGCGGGTGCTTCCGGCGCGTTTTCCGGGCCGTCGTGATGAGTTTTCTACCGGGGCTGTGTCGAGGTGACCCATGGCTGAACGCCTAATCTCCGGGGATGCCCAGCCGGAGGACCAGGACCTGTCGCTGCGGCCCAAACGGCTGGACGACTTCGTCGGGCAAGCCCACACCAAAGACAACCTCGGCATCGCCATCCAGGCGGCCAAGATTCGCGGCGAGCCCCTGGACCACGTCATGATCTACGGGCCGCCCGGCTTGGGCAAAACCACCCTGGCCCACATCATCGCCAACGAGGTGGAAGGCGCCATCAGGGTCACCTCCGGGCCGGCGATTGAGCGGGCCGGCGACATGGCCGCCATCTTGACCAGCTTGCAGCCCGGCGAAGTGCTCTTCATCGACGAGGTACACCGGCTCAACCGGGTAGTGGAAGAAGTCATGTATTCAGCAATGGAGGACTTCTTCCTGTCGTGGATGGTGGGAAAGGGGCTGGCGGCCCGCAACATCAACCTGCGAATCAACCCCTTCACCCTCATCGGCGCGACCACCCGGTTCTCCATGGTCAGCGCGCCGCTGCGGGACCGGTTCGGGTCGGTGTTTCGCCTGGAGTACTACGACCGGGATGACATGAAGGTGATCGTGAAGCGGTCGGCGCGAATCCTGGAGATGGACGCCGACCAGGAGGGCGTCGACGAGATTGCCTACCGCTCCCGGGGCACGCCGCGTATCGCCAACCGCCTGCTGAAGCGCACCCGGGATTATGCCCTGGTGAAGGCTGACAACCGGGTGACCGGGCCCGTGGCCCGGGCCGCCCTGGACCAGTTGAACGTGGACAAGCTGGGGCTGGACCAGTCCGACCACCGGCTGTTGGAAAGCATAATCGACAAATTCGACGGCGGCCCGGTCGGTCTGGAAACGCTGGCCGCTTCCATCAACGAAGACGCCGATACCATCATGGACGTCTGGGAGCCCTACCTGTTGCAGCTTGGGTTCCTGGAGCGCACCCCGCGGGGCCGGGTGGCCACCCGCCTGGCCCACGAATACCTGGGCCGCACCTACGCCCGGCCCGAGCCCCAAGACCAGGGCCGGCTAACCGGGTTCTGAGGTGGGGGGTGCCCCACCCTGGTGAAGAAGGCTGTTAACCTTTTCGATGCGCCCTGAGAACCGGCGGGCAGAAACCCTCCAGTCGCCCCCCCCTTCGTAAACGGGGGTTGGGGGGGGTGAATTTTTCCCGTGTGGGTACGGGGATTTCGTGGCCTTTGGAAGGTCTTCTGAGTCTTCGTGTCGCTAATGTAGTGAATATACACGATGAATGTCCTTGATGGCGTTAATCTGAAAATTGCACGGGCGAGGAAACATTTCGAAGACCTTGACCAGATGGTCAAGTCTTTCTTCAAAGTTAATCCCTACCGTATCACCCGAGAGTTCGACTCGGACAGAGGGCAGAACATCTTTCGGGTTACTGAAGAGCCGAAGGCAATCCCCCCTGACTGCGGTGTCATCGTTGGAGACATGGTCTATAACTTCCGGTCTGCTCTTGACATCCTTGCGAACCGACTTGTGGAAGCTAATGGGGGCAAAGCAACTAGAACCACCGCTTTCCCTATCTTCCAGTCCCCGGACGGATGGAGAAGGAGAAGCGGTAACAAGGTTGCTGGCATGTATGCTGCCCATGTCGCACTCATCCGGTCTGAACAGCCGTGCTTTGCAAAGAATACCCACCGTGGGCAATTCCTCTGGTACCTCGAAGACATTTGCAACGGTGATAAGCACAGGAACGTGACTTTGGTGGCCGCCGCGAGCATCGGGGGAGGGATTGACCCTCCTTTCCCTGTCGGACATGACGAAGTCTTTTTCTACAACGGGCCCGTTGAAAAGGACACAATAATTTGCCGCGTCCCAGGTCCAGATACGGACGTCAATCTAGGTTATTTCCCAGACGTAGCTTTCGGCAGTCGAGGACCTGCTGCCGGTGTAAGCGTCGCGGAGTTTTACCACACGATAAACTACGTTGTTCCCGATATTGTTTCGAAGTATCATTTGTAGAGAATCCACTACAATCAAAGCATAGTTACCATTCCAAAAGGTGGGCCGGGGGGGATTCCCCCCCCCAAATCCTCCCCCCCACCCCCAGTTGCTAGCCACCAGCCGAAGGACTAAAATAACCCTGTCCGCCCGCGACAGGGCACACCGAAGCAGCTATTTGATTTTCCTTTCCCGGCTCCTCGAAGAGTGATGCGGAGTTGAGAGTTCTGAAACCCAGGGAAGCGTCCCTTTCAGACATCGGTTTGCTACCTTCTCTGGACGACCTGCTGGCGGCAGCCGAGGAGGGCCACGCCCTCGGCGACGAGGAAGCCGGCAGCTTGGCCGCCACGGGCGATGACCGCCTGGGTGACCTGTGCGCCGCCGCCGCCCGCATGCGGGACCGGGGCAAGGGCAAGACCGTCACTTTCTCGCCCAAGGTGTTCATCCCGCTGACCCGTTTGTGCCGGGACTTTTGCGGGTACTGCACCTTCCGCCAGGACCCAATCTCAGCTCTGGGCAAGCTCTACCTCACGCCTGAAGAGGTGCTGGAGGTGGCGCGGGCCGGAGAGAGGCTGGGGTGCACCGAGGCCCTTTTCACCATGGGCGAGCGCCCCGAGCAACGATACCCCGAGGCTGGTGACTGGCTGCGGAAACGGGGCTACGCCACCACCCTGCACTACCTGGCCGACGTGTGCCGGCTGGTCGTCGAAGAGACTTCGCTCCTTCCCCACGCCAATCCGGGGACCATGAGCCGCCGGGAGATGGCGGCCTTGCAGACCCACAACCCGTCGATGGGACTGATGCTGGAGAGTACGGGCAACGGTCTGTTCGCCCGTGGCGGGCCCCACGAGTTCGCCCCCAGCAAGCGGCCCAGGGTGCGGCTGCGCACCCTCGAAATCGCCGGCCAGTTGCGCGTTCCCTTTACGACGGGTATCCTCATAGGCATAGGGGAAACACGCCACGACTGTATCGAATCCTTGCTGGCTATCCGGAGGCTGCATCGGGCCCATGGCCACATACAGGAAGTGATCGTTCAGAACTTCCGGGCCAAGCCCGATACCCCGATGGGAGATGCACCGGACGCCGCCACCGAGGACCTTCTCTGGTCGGTGGCGATGGCCCGGTTGGTGCTGGGGCCGGAAATGAACGTCCAGGTGCCGCCAAACCTGAGTGCCGGCGACTACCAGATCTTCCTGGATGCCGGGATCAACGACTGGGGCGGCGTTTCGCCGTTGACCATGGACTACGTGAATCCGGAGGCCCCCTGGCCCGGAATGGCCGATCTGCGGGACCGGACCCGGTCCATGGGGTTCGAGTTGCGGCCCAGGCTTCCGGTGTACCCGGAATACGTCCTGGAGCCGGACGGGTTCATACCCGCCGGCCTGCTGCCCAAGGTAGCGGCGCTGGCCGATGCCCAAGGATATGTACGAGGTGGAATTCAGCGATATGCCGGGATTGAGTGAGGAAAGGCCCAGAGCCGGCGATCTAGCGTCTCTGGTCTCCCTGCTGGACCCTCGGGTTGCCGGGGTGTTGGACCAGGCCCTGGAGGGAAAAGACATCTCCGCCGAGGATGCCGTGACCCTCTTGGATTCGTCTGGCCTGGAGTACTCCGCCACGGTGATGGTGGCCGACGAGCTGCGCCGCCGCACCGTGGGGGACGTGGCGACCTACGTGGTCAACCGCAACATCAACTTCACCAACGTATGCATTAAACGTTGTGGCTTTTGCGCCTTCAGCCGGGACTTCCGGGAAGAGGAGGGCTACTTCCTGCCGGTGGACGAGATTATCCGCCGGGCCAAGGAGGCGTGGGACTACGGAGCCACCGAGCTGTGCCTCCAGGCCGGGCTCCCTCCCCAAATGGAAGGGGACCTGTACCTCCGGCTCTGCGAGGCCATCAAGCGGGAGCTTCCGGATATTCACATCCACGGCTTCTCTCCCGAGGAGGTGCTCTACGGCGCGGTCCGCTCCCGCTGCGATATCCGGGAGTACCTGCGGTCGCTGAAGGCCGCCGGCGTGGACAGCCTGCCTGGCACCTCCGCCGAAATCCTCGACCAGGAGCTGCGCGACCGGATATCGCCGGGCCGGATTCGGGTGGAGCAATGGGTCGAGGTGATCACCACGGCCCATGAATTGGGTATACCCACCACCTCCACTGTCATGTTCGGGCACCTGGAGACCAGCGAGCACCTCGCCCGGCATATCGGCTTGCTGCGAGACATCCAGCAGCGCACCGGCGGGATCACCGAGTTCGTTCCCCTCTCCTTCGTGAGTTCCGAGGCCCCGATGTCCTGGAAGGGACTGGTGGCCGGAATCAGGCCCGGTCCCACCGGCATGGAGGTCGTGAAGGTCCACGCCGTGGCCCGGATCATGCTGAACAACTGGATCCCCAACATCCAGGCCTCCTGGGTGAAGGAAGGGTCGCGCATGTCCCAGTTGTTGCTGACGGCCGGTGTGAACGACTTAGGCGGAACCCTGATCAACGAGAGCATCTCCACCTCCGCCGGCGCCCAGCACGGGCAGTTGATGCGCCCGTCCCAGTTCCGGCAGATGATCCGCGAGGCCGGGCGCGTTCCGGCCGAACGCTACACCACCTACCGGGTCCGGCGCGTGTACGGCGACGCCGACCAGGAGCTGGACCCCCTGGACCTGGTGGGCGAAAACGTGGAAGAGGTATTCGGGTCTTACCAACGGCTGCTCAAGCTGGGTTCCTTCCGCTTCGAGCACCCTAAACAGTCTCGGGAAGGCGGCGTCGAGGCCGGCAGGGCCTCGGCACCCGCTAGGTAGCCGGAGTTTGGTTTCTCTTTCGGGTGGGACCGTGGAACTGTCCCGGCGTCTTCCGCTCAACGGCCGAACCCTGGGACTGTGCCGGGCGTCGAACCCGTCGTGCTGCTGCCACCGGGTTCGGACATCGCCGGCCCGATGAACGACACGATCCTGGCACTGGCCGGTGGAGTGGGCGGCGCCAAGCTGGCGCTGGGCCTGGCCCGAGTCGTACCCCCCGGCCGGCTGGTTATCTGCGTCAACACGGGGGACGACGAGATTTTCCACGGGCTCCACGTATGCCCGGACCTGGATACGGTGATGTACACCCTGGCGGGCCTGGCCAACCACCAGACCGGCTGGGGGCTGGAAGGGGATACCTTCAACACCCTGGGTATGTTGCGCGAGTACGGGGCCGACGCGTGGTTTAATCTGGGCGACCAGGACCTGGCGACCCATATCCAGCGTACCGATCTCCTTCGCCGAGGCGCTACCCTGTCGGAGGCCACGGCGGACCTGTGCCGGCATCTTGGTATAGCCCACCAGGTGGTACCGATGAGCGACGACCCGGTCCGGACGGTACTGAGCACCGACGAAGGGGAGCTGCCCATGCAAAGCTACTTCGTCCGGCGGCGGGCCGAGCCACGGGTCCGCGAAATCAGGTATGATGGAGCGGAATCGGCGCGGCCGTCCCCCGTTCTGGAGGCGGCCCTGGAGCAGGCCCGGTTGATCGTGCTTTGCCCCTCCAACCCTTTCCTCAGCCTGGGGCCCGTCCTGGCCCTTTCCGGCGTACGGGAGCGGCTGGAGAACGCGAAGGGACTCAGGGTGGCGGTCAGCCCCATCGTCGGAGGCGCGGCGGTCCGAGGCCCGGCCGCCAAGATCATGGCTGAGCTGGGCCAAGAGGTCTCCTCCGTGGGGGTTGCCCGGCAGTACCGGGGGCTGTGCGACCTGTTTTTGATCGATGACCGGGACGCCCACCTTGGCCCGGCCATCGCGGAGCTGGGGATCGGGCCGGTGACCGCATCGATAATCATGAACAATGAGGCGGATAAAGTGGCAATGGCGGAGCGTGTTCTGGCGCTGAGAGCTGGTTGAGCCGATGGATGAGCCGAAGATAGAAGAATCCCCGAGCGTTATCGCCATCATCCCGATGAAGCCCTTGGTAGAGAGCAAGACCCGGCTGAACCGCAGTTTCACCCGGGAGCAGCGGGCCGACCTGGCCTTGGGCATGCTGGCCCGGGTGATCAGCGCCGTTCGAGGTGCGGCAGTGGGCTTGTTCTGGGTGGTGGGAGGCGACGAACGGGTGCGAAACCTGACCCGAAACTCCGACGGTGTATGGCTGGAGGATATGGGCCGCAACCTCAACGATACTCTGGCTCAATCCTTCGACCGGGCCTTCAAGCAGGGCCATTCGGCGATGTACCTGGCGGCGGATTTGCCGTTCCTCAAAACCAGTGACGTGCACAGTGTGCTTCAAGCCTCCCGGCGGCAGAACAACATCTGCCTTGCCCCCGCCCGAAGAGACGAGGGGACCAACGCCATCCTGGTCCCCGCCGGTACGCCCTTCCTGCCGGAGTTGGGCCCTCTCAGCTTCATCAGGCACCTGTCCCAGGCCGCCAAGCTCGGTGTGTCCGTTGCCATCTGCTACAGTCCGGGCCTGGGTTTTGACCTGGACACCCCCAGCGACCTGGAGACCTATGAACTCATGGAGCCGGGGTTGCTGGATCGGCTGGTGCCGAAGCGGTCGAAATTGCCCCCGGCGGGATAGGACGTCCCCCGATGGCAACGGGAAGGCGAAAGAGGAGCGGGGCAGGCGTCCCGGCGGGGTATCGGATCCGACGTTCGGTGGAGGCGATCCCCGGCCCTTCGACAAGCTTGTAGGCCGGAGGGACCACGGCTTCTCCCCGCTCGCGGTGAGCCCGCCGGAGCGCGGCGCCGGTTATCAGATGGCTCTTATTCAAAAAGGAGGTTGGCATGTCCTCTCCCAAAGTAAAAATCGGAGTGCAGTTGCCCAGCCGGGACTTCCTGCTGGGAGACCGCCCTCCAACCAACGCTGACCAGGTCATGGAGATGGCCGAGCGGGTGGAAGCCGCCGGGTTGGATTCGGTGTGGGTGGGCGACAGCCTAACGTCCAAGCCCCGGCTGGAGCCCCTGGCCGCCCTGGCGGCGGTGGCGGCCCGGACGAAGAAGGTCCGGCTGGGAACCGCGGTCATGCTGGCGGGTTTGCGCCACCCGGTCCTGCTGGCTCAGACCATGGCTACCGTTGACCTGATCTCCCGGGGGCGCCTGGTGCTCGGCGCCAGCGTCGGCGGCGCCTTCAACGAGGAGCAAAAGCAAGAATGGGGGCACGCCGGGGTGGTCCCGGCCCAACGAGCCCGGCGGCTCGAGGAAGTGGTGCAGATCGTAAAGGGATTGGGGTCGGGTAAGCCGCTGACCTTCTCCGGCAAGCATTTCAACCTGGATGAAGTGTCGTTGGGGCCGCTGCCGGTCCAGCCCGGCGGGATCCCCATCCTGTTGGCGTGCCACTGGCGGGCGCGTCAGGACAGACAGATGGCGCGGACGGCGAAGCTGGGAGACGGGTTGATCTCGATATCGGACACCCCCGAGGAGTATTCCCAATTGCTGGAGCGGGTCCGCGGGATGGCGGATGGCCTGGGCCGGGACATGGCGCGGTTTGAAACAGTCTTCTACCTGACGGTCAATATGGGTAGCGACCTCGCCAAAGCCGAGGCGGAGTCCGAGAAATTCCTCATGGGTTACTATGGGGCCAACATCTGGGGGTGGCGGTGGGGGCCCTTCGGAGACCCGGAGAAAGTCAAAGCTCGGATGGCCGAGTACATCGAGGCGGGGGCCCAAACCGTGATAGTGCGATTCGCCTCCTTCGATCTGGAGCGGCAATTGGATATTTTCCTGGACAAGGTTGCTCCGGCCTTCTCCTGATGCGAAGTGCCCGATTCGCCCGATTCGCCCGGTTTGCCCGGTTTGCCCAGTATGGAGGTTATGACCGTTGTATCCGATAGACTTGTCAGGCAAGAAAGGCATCATCTTTGGCGTGGCCAACGACCGGAGTATCGCCTGGGCAATCGCGAACATCTTGAGCCAGGCCGGCGCCCGGCTGGCCCTCACTTATCAAGGTGACCGGCTGATGGACCGCGTATCCCGGCTGGCGGAATCGATGGACGGGGCCCTGGTCCTCCCCTGTGACGCTGCTGATGACGATCAGATAGCCGAGGTGTTCCGCCGGGTGAAGGAATCGTTTGGCGATATCTCATTTCTGGTCCACAGTATCGCCTTCGCCAACCGGGAGGACCTGGAAGGCCGCTTCTCCGAAACCGGCCGCGAAGGGTTTCGGGTCGCCCTCGAGATCAGCGCCTACTCCCTGCTTCCCATGGTGAAATACGCGGCCCCTCTCATGGTGGATGGCGGCAGCGTGGTGACCATGACGTTCCAGGCTTCTCAGAGGGTCTACCCCGGATACAACGTGATGGGGACGGCTAAAGCGGCGCTGGAGCACGAGGTCCGCCAGTTGGCCGCCGAGTTCGGCGAGCAGAACATCCGCCTGAATGCCATCTCCGCCGGCCCCCTGGAGACCCTGGCCGCCCGGGGGATCAGCGGCTTCAGGGATATGCGGCGGACCCACGCCGACAAGGCTGCGATGAAGCGGAACATCAGCAGCGACGAGGTGGCAAAGACCGCGTTGTTTCTGTGCAGCGACCTTTCCAGCGGGATCACGGGCTCGGTGATACCGGTGGATGCCGGCTACCACATCATGGCGGTCTGAGCGCCGAGCCCGTAGCCCGCTCTCCGGAGAGGACTGGAGAGCGCCGCGGGTGACCTGGGGATCGGGCCGGCCCGCGTGGATGGCGGCCGGAAAACGAAACGGTTTGGTTTCCCTGGCGGAGAGGGCTTTGCCTCAAAACTGTCATTCCGAGGAGCGAAGCGACGAGGAGCCTGGTTCGGGGTTCCCCCATAAGAGCCTGGACCCACCACACCAGGCCCCTCGCTTCACTCGGGGTGACATTGTCCGGAGTACTTTTGGGGTAAGGCCGTGGAGAGGAGTGCCGGCAGGGTCGCTAGCCGGTCGACGACCTGGCGTCCAGGGCGTCCAACTGGCGGCGGTCTTCCGCTGCTTCCTTGCCCCGGCCCAGCCGGGCGTAAGCCTCGGCCCGGCGGGCCCATGCCTGGGTGTAGTTCGGGTCCAGCGCGATGGCCTTGGTGAACTGGTCTATGGACTCCTGAGTCCGGCCTTGATTGAACAGCCGCACTCCCCGCTCCGTCAGGCTGTTCGCGGTGGGAACTCCGTAGGGGACCGGCGCCTTGACGGCCGGCTCGTCCGGGGGCAAGGCTTCCTGGTCGGTCGAAATCGGCGCGGCTGCCGGTTGGGCCTCAATGCTTGGTGTTGGCGCGGCCGGGTCCGGGACTTCCAGGGACGCCGATTCCGCAAAAACGGCGGGGCTCACCGGTTTCTCGGCTTCGGCGACGCTAACTTCGGGATAAGGCGTGGCCAATTCCCAGCCGCAGTTGGTGCAGAACTTGGGACTCCGGGTCTGGGGGTCCTCGCACTTCGGGCAGGTACGCGGCGCCGGCCTGGCCCGGCTCATCGGGTTCTTATGAAGCATGAGGATAACCATGGGGACTATGCCCAGCAGGTCAGGTATAGCCAGCAGGTCCAAGTTCGAGACAAGTAGCAGCAAGCACGCGGCTCCGGCCCATACCCAGGGGCTCCGCCCTTTGGACCGGGCCACCCGGGCCGTCCAGAGCACCACCAGTGCCAGAGACAGGTATAGTAAGAATGAAACCACGGCGGCTTCCCCAAGTCCTCGGCGCCTCGAAACTAAACGCCGGTGACCCTCGAACAAGGCTCATACCAAGAGATTCAGTATACTTGAATATACACCTATCCAGGGTCTGGCGACAATGGTTCCCCAGCCGGAGGTAGCCGATTTGCGCGCGGATGGCGCCGCGCCCGGCCCCCGGCGCCGGCCTTGCCTGGCGGCCTTCCGGCCAATGGCGATGCCCCCGCCAGGATTTAACATAACATTCGAGGGATTACCTGCCAGAATAGACTGCTAGAGTAGTTGAAGAGGTTAGTATTAACGTTATCAGTAATAGATACGCATATTTGACAAGGTAAAGTGATGGTGCTAAAATAATTACGTTCGATTTCCAGCGGTATTGCCGCCACCGCACTTTGACCTGCCTTTAACCTGCCCCTTTGTCCGGAGCCCACCCGCGAAAGGTGCGTCGCCAATCCATATTGTCGGACATAGCAAGGAGAAAACATGAAGGTCACATTGTCAATCTTGAAGGCCGACGTCGGATCGATCGGAGGCCACACCAAGCCGTCGCAGCGGATGATGGACGCCGTACGGGGTGATGCCGCCGACGCGGTCAAACGAGGACTTTTGATTGATACCTTCGTCGGCCACACCGGCGACGACATCTGTATTGTTGCGTCCCACACCAACGGTCCCAATAACACCGACGTTCACCAATTTGCCTGGAACACCTTCCTGCACGCCACCGACATTGCGAGTCAGTACGGGTTGTACGGCGCGGGTCAGGACCTGCTGGTAGACGCCCCTTCGGGCAACATTCGAGGCGCGGGACCGGCGGTGGCCGAGGTGGAATTCGATCACGACCCGGTCAAGACCAACCAAGTCCGGCCCGCCGAGTCCTTCATGGTGCTGGCGGCGGACAAGTGTGGCCCCGGAGCCTACAACCTGCCCATGTTCCTGGGCTTCGCGGACCCGATGTATTGCGGCGGTTTGATGCTTCCCCGCCTCTGTGAAGGCTTCACCTTCAATATCATCGATATGGACAACACCGATGGGGACAGCATCATTTCCCTCAACGCACCCGAGGACTACTACCGGATTGCCGTACTGCTGCGCGACAACGAGCGGTTCGGCATCGACTCCATCGTCTCCCGCAATTCCGGGCAGACCGCGGCCGCCATCTCAGCGACCCGCATGCACAACATCGCCGGCACCTATACCGGCAAGGACGACCCGGTGGCCTTGGTGCGCAACCAAGGCATCTTCCCCGCCCCGGAGGAGCTGGTCTCCCCCTACGCCAAGGCGCACTACATCGGTGGCGACGCCAGAGGCTCCCACGTGATGCCCTTGATGCCGGTGCCCATCAACACCGCCGTCACGGGCATCTACTGCTTGCCCTTGGTGTCCTGCGTCGGCTTCTCACTGAGCGCACGGGGCGAATTCTCCGACTCCGTGGTCGATTTCTTCGACAACACGGCTTGGGATTACGTCAGGCAGATAGCTCAGGAGAAAGCGCTTGCCATGCGCTCCCAGGGCTGGTCCGGCGCGGCCATGCTGCCCTACGGCGAATTGGAGTACTCGGGGTTCCGCCAGAGCATCGGCGATCTGATGGAACGGTTCGCCATTCGCGACGGCGACTAGCCGAATTTCTCGGGTGTTGCTTCGAGAATAGGGTACCGGGGCACCTTCCTCGGGGAACAAGAGAAGGGCCCGTGCCGCTCCGCTGAATATGGAGCTGCATCGGCCCTTCTTTTCTGTTTCGCGGACTCTTCGGCGGAAGGGGATTGGCGCGGCTGGCCCGCCCTGCTCTTTTCTGGTGCTGGGCCGGGATTGGTGTTCTGGAATTGCGTATCGGGGTTTGAATCCGGAGCAGGGCGGGTATCAAACCCGCCCCTACATCACGGCACACGTCTGAGATTCCCTATTAGCCGTCCGCGGGGCCGCAGAGCCCGATGTTGCCGGGGCGAGCTATTCGGCGAGGCGCAGGGACAGCTCCTCCAATTGGGCCGGCGTGACTGGGGCAGGGGATTCGAACAGGAGGTCGGAGCCGCTCTGGGTCTTGGGGAAGGCGATCACATCCCGGATTGAACCGGCGCCGGCCAGTATGGCC
Organism: Dehalococcoidia bacterium; assembly: GCA_030740155.1. Lineage (GTDB taxonomy): Bacteria > Chloroflexota > Dehalococcoidia > Lucifugimonadales > UBA3495 > CAJWBT01. The sequence continues at coordinate 31,422 of JASLXV010000092.1, forward strand.
ACCAACCGGTCGATTCCTGGGGCAATGCCTCCGTGGGGAGGCGCCCCGTATTCGAACGCCTCTAGAATCTGACCGAAGCGGCTGTTGGTTTCTTCCTTGCTGTAGCCCAGTATGTTGAAAACCTTCTCCTGCAGCTCCCGGTGGTGGATCCTGATGCTGCCGCTGGCCAGTTCCGATCCGTTGCAGACCAGGTCGTAGGCCTTTGACTTGATGGCGCCCAAATCGTCGCCCGACAGCAACTCCTCCTGGCCTTCCGCCGGTGAGGTGAACGGGTGATGGGACGAGTCCCAGCGTCCGTTGGTCTGGTCCCATTCGAAGAGGGGAAACTGGGTGACGAAACAGAAAGCCAGGGATTCTGGATCGGCTAGACCGAGGCTTTTCGCCAGGTGATCGCGCATGACCGCCAGCCAGGCGTTCACGCCCCGAGCCGGGCCGGCCGTCAGCAATACCAGGTCTCCGGGGTTGGCCCCCAGGCGAAGGGCCATCCGGCGGCTCCACTCGGCGGGCATCCGTAGCCCCGGCGATAGCAGGATGTCGTCATCGCCCAACTCGTCCAACGAGCCGGTGCCCCGAAGCCGCATGTGGCTCAAGCCCCCGGCGCCGGCGTCCTTGGCCACCTGCTCCAGCTCCTTGAGATTGTTACCGGTGTAGCCGGCCTGGCCGGGAACGGCAAACCCCTTGATTATTCCCCCCGCTTTGATGGTCGAAAGGAAGACGCGGAACTCGGTCTCGGAGGCCAGGTCGCCGGCTTCGGCCATCTCCATCCCGTAGCGCAAGTCGGGTTTATCCGTGCCGTATTTGCTCAGGGCCTCTTCGTGGGTGAGCCGGGGAAAAGGCTTGATCAGCTTCTTCTCGGGGGCTACCGTTTCCATCATGCCGGTGTACAGCTCCTCAGTCAGCCGGAGGATGTCCTCTTCTTCGACGAAGCTCATTTCCAGGTCCAGTTGGGTGAACTCCGGCTGGCGGTCGGCACGAAGGTCTTCATCCCGGAAGCATCGGGCTATCTGGAAGTATTTTTCCACCCCGGCCACCATCAAAAGCTGCTTGAGCTGTTGCGGCGACTGGGGCAGGGCGTAGAAGTTCCCCGGCTGAAAGCGGCTGGGGACCAGAAAGTCCCTGGCCCCCTCGGGGGTGCTTTTGATCAGGATGGGCGTCTCGATCTCCAGGAAGCCGCGGGCATCGAGGAAGTCGCGGATATACTTGGTCACCCGGTGGCGCAACGTCAGCGTCCGCAGCATGGGCGGGCGCCGCAGGTCCAGATACCGGTAACGGAGACGCAGGCTTTCGTCCGCCCCGGAGTCCTCGGTGATGTAGAAGGGAGGCGTGAGCGACGGATTGAAAACGGTGGCTTCATCCGCCACCACTTCGATGTCGCCCGTGTCCATGGCCGGGTTCTCGCTGCCGGCCGGGCGTCGCCGGACCAGGCCCTTTACCTGGATTACCCACTCCGTTCGAAGCTGATCGGCAACCTGGTAGGCCTCTGGAAACAGGTCGGGGTTGAAGACCACCTGCACCAGGCCGGACCGGTCGCGCAGGTCAACGAAGATGATGCCCCCGTGGTCGCGCCTCCGCCTGACCCATCCGGCCAGGGTGGGACGGCTGTCGATGTCTTCTATCCGAAGGGCGCCGCAATCCGCGCTCCTTAACACGTGCTTCTTCTCCTACTTTACCCGGCGAGCTTGGTATCCAGCCGTGGTGGTTGACTTCGCCGGCGCCGGGCTACCCGGCATGATAAACGTTTCCGTGCTGGTACGTCTGAATGGTCGGCTCGATTTGGATCGTCTCATCTCGGCCGCCGAAGGCCGAGGTCGAGAGGGGCGTCCTCAGAGGCCTGGTAGCTGGGTGAAGATGTTCTCGAAGGGGCTGTCCTGGGCCTGGGCCATGTTCCGGACCGTATCCGCCAGCGCGTCGGGGTCGCTGACCGGGGGCAGGCAGACCGTATCCAGACAAATGAGGGCCCTGGTTGCTTGGTCCGTGTCGTCAATCGTCTCCAGCCTGATGTCCAGGTGCGGGTAGGGGACCCGAGCAGCGGCCCGCAGCATCGCCAGGGTGCCGGCTTCGCCGGGCCGGCCCTCGATGGTAATCTCCACCGGCGAGCTTCGCCAGAGGTCCACGGCCAGGCCGTAGGCGGCGGCAAACTCCCCGTAGTCGCGGTAGGCGTCGACATAGGCGCTCAGGGTTGCCTCAGCCAGTTTCCGGTAGTCGTCGCTTCTGGTGCTCCGGTAGAGCTTCAGCAGGCCCATGACCGCCGCCAGGTTCTCCGCCAGCGGCTTCTCCCGTACCTGCAAGTATCCCACCGCGGCAGTGTCTTCTTCAATATCGAAGAACCCCCCGTTGCCTTCGTCGAAAAATCGCTCCACCAGAACCAGGGCCACTTCCTTGGCCCGCTCCAGGTAGCCCGTCTGGGCGGTATGCTGGTGGGCGGACATCAGGGCGTTGAGGAGGTGAACCCAGTCGGTCAGGAACGCCGGCGCATCGCCGGGCCCGGCCTGGGTGTACACGTGGCTCAACCGTCCGGCCTGGGCCATGGCGTCCAACGTGGCCAGAACGTCGAGGGCCGTGCGCTCCAGGTCGGGACGCCCCAGCTTCCACGAGGCGTCCAGCAGCAAGGTCACCGCCCGGGCGTTACCGCCGGCGTAGCAAGACGGGTCTAATGAGGGGGTGGTTTGCTCGCGGCGCAGGGCCGGCGAGAGCCCGAAATACTCAGAGTGGGCGCCCTGGCTGCCGAGGAACCCGGGCACTCCGCCGTCGAGCAGTTGGCCCACGACGTAATCGATGGTGCTGGCGGCAACCTGGCGATACTCCTCGCAATCCAGCAGCGGCCAGGCATCAAGGTAGACCCGGGCCAGGTCAACGTTCTCCTCCAGCAGTTTCTCCCATTGGGGCTCCGACCAGTCCGCCTTGCCGCAGTGGCGGAAGAAGCCGCCCTCCTCCCGGTCGAAGATACCGCCCGCGGCCATACCGTCGAGGGTCTTTCGAAGCATGGCGCGGTAGAAGTCCTCGCCGGTGGTGCGGGCCAGGTGGACCAGGAAGCCGAGGACCGGCGCGTTGGGGAATTTGGGTTCATCCCCGAAGCCGCCGTGGGTGGCGTCGTAGGCGCCGGCCACGCTTCGGGCCGCCCGGTCCACCAGCGACTCCACGATTTCGGGTCCGGCCATCACCCGGCCGGCCTGCGCTTTCCGCTGGCGGAGCAGCTCCCGCGCCTGCTCGTAGAGTTGGGGTTTCTGTTCCTGGTAGGCCTGCTGCAGCTCGGCGAGCATCGCCAGGAATTGGTCCGGTGGCAGGTAGGTAGCCGCTCCGATCAGGCCGCCGTGGCCGGTCAAGAAGGCGGTTGAGGGCCAGCCGCCCACGTTGTAGCGGGCATTGATGTCCGGACGGTGGTCGCTGTCGACCCGGATCGCCACGAAGTGCTCGCCGATGAACCGCGCCACATCGGGGTCGGAGTAAGAGGTCTCATCCATGACGTGGCACCAGAAGCACCACACCGCGGAGATGGCGAGCAGCACCGGCTTGTCTTCTTCCTGGGCCTTGGCGAAAGCGGCATCGCCCCACGGCTGCCAGTCGATCTGGTGGGCCAAGTTGGGGTTGGGCGAGAAACGGAAGCTAGACACCGGGCTTCCCGTGGCGGGTTCGATATCCGACGTGGCGTGATCCCCTTTGGCCCTCGGCGATAGTGGGTGTTCCAGCGGGAGCCGCCACCGCTGAGTGGCAGGGCGCTGAAGGCTAACGTTAGCATAGCACTCCCGGTTTTTCAATCGACGCTTGGCTTTAGGCCGGACCCTCACCCTCGTTCCCTCTCCCATTGGGAGAGGGATGCTCTGGCGCAGCCTGGGCTGGGTGAGGGCCCGCCGATGCCAGCCCCCCCGGCAGACGAAGGGCCGGGCTTGAAATACTCGCTGTGCTATACTCGTCTCCGCCCCGGCCGGGTCCGGCCGTTCGGGCCGGTGGGATTCCACTGCCACAACTATGAGGTAGCCATGGTCGAGCTTATTGAGTCTAAAACCAATCCTTTCGGCGGAATCGTCGTTCAACCGGAGGTCCTGCCCGATGATCCGGGAGAGTTCCGGAACCGGCTCAGCTCCTCGTTGGGTTCGTGGCGCTCGGCTGGCCGCCTGGCGGTGTGGCTGGAGGTGCCGATCGCCCGAGCGGCGTTGGTGCCCGTGGCGGTGGAAGCCGGGTTCTCGTACCACCACTCCGGGGAGGACTACCTGATGCTGACCCTCCGGCTGGTGGAGGACGCTCACATCCCGCCCTACGCATCGCATTACATCGGCGCCGGTGGCGTGGTGATCAACGACCGGGAGGAACTGCTGGTGGTGCGCGAGAGGGTTGGCTTTGGTGGCCGGCCCCCCATGCCGAAACTGCCCGGAGGCGCTCTCGGCGCGGGGGAGCACCTGGAGGACGCGGTGGTCCGGGAGGTCCTGGAGGAGACCGGGGTCGAGACACGTTTCGAGTCGATAGTGTGCTTTCGCCACTGGCACGGTTACCGGTACGGAAAATCGGACATCTACTTCGTGTGCCGTCTGAGGCCCGTTAGCGAGACTATAACGATGCAGAGCGAAGAACTGCAGGAGTGCCTGTGGATGCCGGTGGGAGATTTCCTGGGGCGCGAAGACATCAGTGATTTCACCAAATGGATAGTCCGGGCCGGAATGGGGTCTCCTGGCTTCGTGCTCGCCACGGTGGGAGGGTATGGAGATTCCACCAGGCGGGAGTTTTTTGAGGCGACGGCGCCGGAGTTGGTGTCCTTTCGCGGGCGGCGCTCGAGAGCCTAGCGCTTCATTCAATCTTGACGTATTTCTGAATGCCCGGTCTGAACACATCTGCTCCATACACGTCCCCCCGGGAGTCCGTGTACACGTTGTGCGCGTGTCCCAGGGTCCGCCCCCGAGCTAGGATTCCCCATCTAGGTTCAGAATGCTCAGACGGGGGACCTGATCGGTTACGTATGCAACCTGGTTGGCATCGATGTGTATCCCCATCGGGGCCTTGAAATCGGTCCACTGGCTGATATACTCTCCGTCCCCTGTAAACACCTGCACCCGGTGGTTCTCCCGGTCGCACACGAATACCCGCCCGTCGTTCGAGACCCGAACGCTGTGGGGGACCCGGAACTGCCCCGGACCGCTGCCCGGACTCCCGAAAGAGGAGAGGTACTTGCCGCTGGCGCTAAACCGGTGGACGCTAGAGTTGGCGTACCCGTCGGACACGTAGATATCGCCGGTCGGGGACACCGCCACATCGGTTGGATGGTTGAAAGGTGCCTGAAGTGAGGCCCGGTACCTGGTCCCCAGGGCCATCACCAGTTCGCCGCCGGTGGTGTATTTCAACACCTGGTGGGAGTCTCGGTCGGCGAGATAGACGCCGTCGTCGGGGCCGATGTAGATGTGGTGGGAATCTTCCAACTCGCCCGGACGCCTGGGCCACGCGTCCAGGAAATAGCCGTCTCGGTCGAAGACCAGCACAGGGGGGCCGGCGCGCTGGAACAGGTAGACCCTGTCCTGGGAGTCCACCGCCAGCGCGCTGGGGAACTGGAACGTCTGCCCCGGAGGGAGCCGCGCCCAATCGCCGTGATACTCGTAGACGTAATCGCCCATCCCGATGATCGTAGCCATGCTGGGCCTCCTTCATGCTCCAGGTACCCACCCAGGCGCGCTGGCGGAGCAGCCCTGTCCAGCAACCCCCGGAGTCGAAGTGCCGGGACCGGGGTGTCTCGCAAGCCTGGGTATCCACGCCGGTTCCAGTGGCCGGTCGCGGCGGGGTTAACCCCGACTCTACCATAACGTCTGGGGTGGTCCCCTGCCACTCGTATACCTTCTGGTTCTACGCCAACGGCCAGCCATAGGACCGGACCGGTGGAGACAGGCCAAACGCGGTTGACTTCGCCGCGGTTGACTTCGCCAAGGAAGCGTGGATAATAGGCCGGGGGTGAAGCAAAGTGGAATTACTATTCATCTTACGCGACGCCCGAGAGGACGCCCTGCTGAGCACGGTGGTGATGGCCATGGAGGCGCAGAAGGCGGGCGCTGAAACGGGCATCTTGTTCACAGGAGAAGCCATCGCGGCGCTGTCGGGGAAGCCCTTCAACTGGGCGCCGCTGCTCGTGGACTGGGACACTCGCATACTGGTTTCCCGGACCGCCACGGAGATGGGGTATCCCCTGGCCAGCACTGGGGACAAACGCATGCGCTGGACGAAGCCTCTACAGCTCCTGCCGGCGGCCAAAGACGCAGGGGTTCGCCTCATGGCCGATCCCCTCTGGTCGAAGCTGCTCAACGCCGAGGAGAAGCTTCCCGGGGAGTTGGAGCGCCCGGACATGGCCTCCCTCCTCCAGGAGCTACGAAAAACCCAGAAGGTCATCGGCACCTTCTAGAGTCTGTCTCAAAACGGGGTTCGACAAGCTCCCCACGAACGGTGGAGTAACTCTCTTTCCCTTCGTCCCGAGTCTGCCGAACGCCGGCTCATTCCAGGTCGTGCGGTCTGGACACAGTTATTCAGTAAGGAGGGTCCCATGGGATGGACGGCGTGGGAAAAGCCCGAGGCATTTCGAGCATTCGAGCACATTCATTATGAGAAGAAGCAGCACGTCGAGTTGGGCGGGGGCATAGCCCGCGTTACCATCGACCGGCCCATCGTAATCAACGCCTTCAATGGCCAGACTATCTCTGAGTTCACCCAGGCCTTCAAGGACGCGGAAAGCGACAACACAATCGCCGCCATCATCGTCACCGGCGCCGGGGGCAACTTCTGCAGCGGCGGCGACGTGACCTGGGAAGCCGAAGCTAACTTCCAGGACTCGGTGGGCTCGGAGCCGGACTTGAACCGGCTGGTACGGGTGTGCCCCAAGGTGGTCATCGCCCAGGTGGCCGGCTATTCCATCGGCGGGGGCAACCACCTGGCCTACACCTGCGACATCACCATCGCGGCCGATACCGCCATCTTCGGGCACAACGGGGCCCGGGTGGGCAGCCCGCATCACGGTTACACCGTGGCGCTGTCGGCGCTGATCATGGGAATGAAGCGGGCTAAGGAGATGCACTTCTTCCTTCCTCGCTACACCGCGCAGGAGGCCTTCCAGTTGGGCCTGGTCAACAAGGTGGTGCCCCTGGACGGTCTGGAGGACGAGGTGGACCGGTGGTGCGAGCAACTCCTCGCGGTGAGCCCCACCTGCATCCAACTCCGAAAACGCTCCTTCAACGCCATGATGGACATGATCCGGGCCTTCACCGGACCCCACGGGGAGCTGCTTCAGGAGCACGCGCCCGATTTCCTCACCAGCCAGGAACGCCAGGAGTGCCTGACGGCGTTTGCCGAGTTTCGGACGCCCCGCCCCTATCCGGCCTACGTCGCCGAGCACGGCGGGACTCAGGCCAACTAAGGATTCGCTTTGCCGGCCGGCCCGCCGGGTCGCTGCGAGAACCAAAACGCAGTTTCATTCCTAGGCAGGCTCACGAAGGCCTCTGGTGAGCGCCATTTTTGGGTAATGGCCCTCGCCCCGTTGATTTGCGGAGATAATCAGTCCACAAGGGCCAGGGGGAGAACATGGATCTGACACTAAAAGGTAAGACCGCCATAGTAACCGGGGGCGGGTCCAACATCGCCCGGAGCATAGTGATGACCATGGCGGAGGAGGGGGCCAACGTCGCCATCTTCGACATTGACGGAGCGTCGGCCCAGGCGGTGGCCACCCAGGTCAAGGAAGGGGGAGCGACCGGGCGAGTGGAGGTATTCCCCACCGACGTGACCAGCCGGCAGCAGGTCGAGGACTCCATCAGCCAGGTGGTCAAGGGATTTGGCCAGGTCCACATTCTCGTTAACGGCGTCGGCTGGGACCAGATGGGCGCCTTCATGGACCAGACCCCCGATCTCCACGATAAGATCGTTGACCTCAACTATATGGGCTCCCTCCGGTGCATACGGGCCGTGCTTCCCCACATGGTGGAGCGTGGGTACGGCCGCATCGTTAGCCTGGGGTCCGACGCCGGGCGCATGGGGGAGTTCCATGAAGCGGTGTACTCCGGAGCCAAGGCCGCCGTCATGGCCCTCAGCAAGTCCCTGGCTCGGGAAGTGGGCAAGTTCGGTGTAACCTTGAACGTCGTCTGCCCCGGACTCACCGTCCCCGAGAGCCCCGAAGCCGTGGGATCAACCAGCATGTGGGCCGGAGGCATGGTGGACTTCTGGACGGAGGAACGCCGCGACAGCGCCAGCCGGCGCTACCCGCTACGGCGGCTGGGCGTCGCCCAAGACATCGCCAACGTGGTGGTCTTCCTGGCCTCGGACCGGTGCAACTTCGTCACCGGGCAGACCTGGAGCGTCAGCGGCGGCTATACCATGATGTGACCCCGGCGGATCGCCGGGACCGCTCTCTAGAATACTCTGGGAATGTCACGGCCTTGCCTTAAAACCCTTATTCCGAGGAGTCATGCCCAGGTGGGGCCCCACCAGCAGACGGGAATGGCCGGGGTGAGGGCCTGATTCCGACGGGGTGACATGTTCCAGGGTACTTTTGAGGCAAGGCCGAATGTCTTGGTGAGGGAGTAGGATGCAGGTCGACCTTGGGGAGTCAGAACGAGCCTTTCAGGCGGCCTTGCGCCGGTTCGCCCGCGAGGAAGTGGGCCCGCGCGCCAAGGCGTGGGACGAAGGCCAGGGAGTAGAGCCCGAGGTGTCGCGGGCTTATGCCGAGCTTGGCGTCCCCGGCCTGCGCATCCCGCAAGAGTACGGCGGCAGTCCGGCCTCCTTTGTGATGCTGGGCATAGCCATTGAAGAGACGGCCCGCGGCGACTACGGATTCGCCGAGAACGCGTCGAGGCCGGCGATATTCGGGGAGTTCTTCAACCTCGCCCGCCCGGAGTTGTGCCGGGAATGGCTGCCTCGCATAGCCTCTCTGGAGAGCATCGGGCTCTTCGCGCTGACCGAGCCCGGCGGCGGCTCCGACGCGGCCAACATCCGGACCCACGCGGTCCGGGACGGCGACGACTGGGTCCTCACCGGGGAGAAAGCGTCCATCAGCAACGCCGGCAACGCCGACGTGGGCCTGGTGTTCGCCCGGACCGGGGAGCCCGGGGCTCGGGGAATCAGCTGCTTTCTGGTGCCCATGGGTCTGCCGGGGGTGAGCCGCCAGGTCTATGATTCGCCGGGAGGCAGGCTCGTTCAGCGGGGGAGCGTCACCCTCGACCAGGTGCGGATCCCCGCCTACAATCTGGTGGGAGAGGAGAACCAGGGCTTCTACCAGGCGATGCGCTTCTTCGACTACAACCGGGCCATCGTGGCCCTTCAGTCGCTGGGAGCCGCCCAAGAGTGTATCGACGAGACCATCAACTACGTCAAGGGCCGGACCACCTTCGGGCGGCCGCTGGCCAAGTACGAGGGTGTCTCGTTTCAATTGGCGGAATTCATTACCAGGACGGAGGCGGCGCGGCTTCTGTGTTATCAAGCCCTCTCCAAAAAGGACCGCGGGGAGCCTTGCGGCAAGGAAACCGCCATGGCCAAATGGTTTGGCACATCGACGGCCTTCCAGGTTATCCACGGCTGTCTCCTGCTCCACGGTCACTATGGCTACAATAAAGACCTCCCTTTCGAGCGGCGTCTGCGCGACGTGATGGGGGCCGAGACCGCCGATGGCACCATCGAGATTATGAAGCTGATCATTGCCCGGGAGACTATCGGCCCGGAGGCGGTGCCCTACCGGTAGAGGATTTAGTTAGACCATTCACTTGCCGGCCCTCGAACAAGCTGCTAAACCTGGCAAGGGGGATCTAGTGGCCAGTCAACCTCGTTTTGGCAGGATGTCATTCTGAGGAGCGCAGGGACGAAGAATCTCAGCGTAACAACGAGATTCTTCGCTTCGCTCTGAATGACAACTATCAGCAATAGGTTGACTGAGTACTAGCCCATCAACCAAGCTCTCGATCAAGGTCCCCTGTCGGTTCAAGGGCCGGCACTAGACTCAGGGCGATGGGAGAAATGAAAATGCTGCAAACACCGCCTGAGCTGATCGAGCACTATCGCCGGCAAGGCTGGTGGGGCGACACGGTGATCACCGACTACCTGGACCGGTGGGTCGAGGCGAAGCCCGACCGAGTGGCCCTGGTCTCCCACTTCTATACCACGGACCGGGCGGTGACCCTGAGCTATCGCCAATTCTCCCGCCTGGTGGACCGGACCGCCTGGACTCTGTTGGACTTGGGGGTGGAGCCGGGGGATCGGGTGGCGGTCCAACTCCCCAACTGGTGGCACTACACCCTCTTCTACCTGGCCTGTGTTCGCATCGGGGCGACCATCGTCCCCATCACTCCCATAATGCGTCACCGGCAGATCCGGCTCATGCTAAGCCGGACCGAAGCGCGGGCGATGGTGGTCCCCTCAACCTACCGGAGCTTCGACTACGCCGGAATGATGCAAGAGCTTGCCGGGGAGTTGCCCCATCTCAAGACGGTAATCGTCGTCGGGGAACCCGTGCCCCAAGGGATGTACTCCTTCGACGCTGAAATCCTGGACCGCCGGCGAGAGGCGGGCCGTTCCGAGGCGGAGTTGCGCAAGCTCCGCCCCGACCCCGTGCAGGGCCTGGGCGCCATCTGCTTCACCTCGGGCACCACGGGAGAGCCGAAGGGAGTGATGCATACCCACGCGACCTTGATGTACCATTGTGTGGGCCACAACTCGGTCCTGGGCCTCACCCAGGAAGACAAGATCCTCATGGGCTCTCCGCTGGGCCATCTCACCGGTTTTGGCTACGGCGTCAACATGCCCCTGGTGCTGGGGGCCAAGACCGTGTACATGGACGTTTGGGACCCCGAGACGGCGGTGCGCCTCATCGCCGAGGAGGGAGTGACCTGGACCATGGGCGCCACCCCCTTCCTGATGGACCTCATCCGGGCCAGCGCTCCGAACCTGTATGATATCTCCGCCCTCCGTTACTTCATCTGCGCCGGGGCCCCCATCCCCGCCGCCTTGGTCGAAGAGGCGCATGAAACCCTGCCCTGCCGGGTTATTTCCGCCTGGGGCATGACCGAGGACGGCGCCGTGACCTTCATCCGGCCCGAGGACCCACCGTCTCGGGCGGCGGAGAGCGACGGCCTTCCTATTCCGGGCATGGAGGTGCGCGTCGTCGACCCCGCCACGCGGGAACCGCTGCCTTCCGGGAGAGAGGGGTTGCTGGTGGCGCGGGGGCCCGGCCAGTTCGTCGGCTACTACAAGCGGGCCGACCTCTGGGAGGAAGCCCACGACGCCGAAGGGTGGTTCGAGACCGGGGACCAGGCCCGCATCGACGACGACGGCTACATCCGCATCACCGGGCGGTTGAAGGACATCATCATTCGAGGCGGAGAAAACATCCCCGTGGTGGAGGTCGAGGAGATCCTGTTTCGCCACCCTAAAGTGCGGGAGGTGGCGGTAGTGGCCACGGAGGTCTCCCGGATGGGCGAGCGGGCCTGCGCCTGCGTGGTGCTGGAACCCGGGGAAACCATGGCCTTCGCGGACCTCCTGGACTGGTTCGCCCGAAGCCAGACCGCCAAGCAGTACTGGCCCGAGGACCTGCAGGTCTTTGACGAGCTTCCCAAAACGCCATCGGGTAAGATTCAGAAGTTTATGCTGCGGGAGTGGGTCACCGCCCGCGGCGAGTAGGACCGGAGAGTACCTCCTGCAATCCGCCGCCCTGGTATGCCGGTTGTAAGGACCGGTTGTAAAGACCGTGGTTGGGACGGGCCGGTCTCCCGCGCGCCCGGGGAACGGCCCGGTTTCTTTGAGACTCTCAGTTCGATAGAATGGGCTCACCGCCGACCGGCGAGAGCCGCACATCAATTTGGAAGGCCCGGGGGAAATCTCCAGAAGAACTAGGCGCCGGGTCCGAGTACGTCTCAGAACGCGGACCCCACTCATATGGAGGTGCTGGATAACCATTGAAAGGAGATCGATGCTGAATCATTTAAGCCTGGAGGGAAAGACGGTCATCATCACCGGCGGGGGCACCGGCCTGGGCCGCGAGATGGCGGTCCAGCTTGCCGCCGCCGGAGCCGACCTGGCCCTGGCGGGCCGCCGTCCCGACCCACTGGAACAGGTGGCTACGGAGGTGCGGGCCCTGGGACGCCGCGCCATGGCCATCTCCACCGACATCACGGACTCCGCTCAGGTGAACCGGATGGTCGAGTCGGTGCTGGAAACCCTGGGGCCGGTGGACGTGCTGGTGAACAACGCCGGCCAGCCCGCCGAACCGCTACGTCATATATGGGATATCACCGATGCCCAATGGCACGCCGGCATGGACGCCAATCTTACCGGCGCTTTCTACTGCTGCCGGGCGGTGATCAAGTCCATGACCGAGCGTGGACGGGGCCGGATCATCAACGTCTCCTCCCATTTCGGCATGCGGGGGGTGCGGGGCCAGTACGTTTACACCACGGCCAAGGGCGGACTGATCAACCTCACCCGCACCCTCGCGGTTAGCCTGTCTCGCGAGGGGATCACCTGCGTCGCCCTGGTGCCCGGCGCCTTCTACACTGAAGCCACCGCCCCTTCCCGGGAGGCCATGCCCAATACCGGGCACGTGCCCGTGGGCTACTTCGGCGATGCGGCGCAAATCGGCCCCGCGGTGGTATTCCTGGCCTCGGACGCCTCCGAGTATTTTAACGGGGAGGTTTTTCCCATCGACGGAGGCGTGCTGGCCGGCGGGATTTCCCCCACGGGATACGCCCCCCTGATACCCGGTGCAGCCGGCACAACGGGAGGTCGGTGATGCCGGTTCCTTCCGATTGGGACCTGAACGGGAAGGCAGCCCTGGTCACCACCGGCGGCCACTTCGCCACTCCTTCCCTGGCGGCGGCCCTGGCTGAGGCGGGGGCCAAGGTGGCCGTGGCTGGAGGTCCGGCCGAAGCCCTGGAGGCGGCCCGCCGGGCCACCGAACGCTACTCCTCGGATACCGTTGTCATACCGGCGGACGTGAATGACCCGGCCGGGGTGCGGCGCGCCGTCGCCAGAGCGTTGGACGCCCACGGCCGCCTGGACGCCCTAGTGAACAACTGCCAGGTCATGGCTGCCAAACCGTTTTTGGAGACCACGCCCCAGGAGTTTGACCAGTTGCTGGCCCAGAACCTGCGGAGCGTCTTTCTCTTCTGCCAGGCAGCGGGAGAGCACATGCTGGACCAGGGCTGGGGACGGATCGTCAACGTCAGCTCGATGATGGCGGATCGGGGCGTCGCTAACATGGCGCCATACTGCGCCAGCATGGGGGGAGTGGTCCAACTTACCAAGGCGCTGGGGTTGGAATGGAGCCGGCGCGGAGTACGGGTTAACGGCATCGGCCCCGGCTGGTTCATCGGCGAGGAGCAGGCATTGGAGGAGCAGCAGAAGGAACTCCTGGTGCGGTTTCTGCCGTCGCGCCGCTACGGCCACCCGAGGGACCTGGCGGGGCTTCTGGTCTATCTTTGCTCCGAGGCTTGCGACCTGGTCACGGGTCACACCCTCTTCGTGGATGGCGGGGCCATGGCGCGATTGTAGAAGTTGCGGCATTTTGGAGGACCTCTTTCTTGCAAGAAAGAGGTCCTCCAAACCTCTCCAGAAAGAACCGAGGCCGGTGAGACTTCTTTCGGAACAGAAGTCTCACCGGAAAGCTCAAGCGGAAGCCAAACATTTGGAGGTCTGATATGCCCTACGAAACGATTATTTACGAGAAGAAAGGCGGCCTGGTTGACATAACCCTGAACCGGCCGGACCGCCTCAACGCCGCGAACCTGCAGCTGGCCCGGGAAATGACCCAGGCCATCGGAGAGATCGAGGCCGATGATGAGGTCCGGGTTATGATCCTCCACGGAGCCGGCCGCGCTTTCTGCGCTGGCGCCGACATCAAGGCCATGGCCGAAGGGGAACTGTCGGGGGAACTGGTCCACCGCATGACCGCGCTCTGCACTCGTTTGGAGGGTCTGGGCAAGATCAGCATCGCGGCGGTGAACGGGTACGCCACCGGCGGCGGCTGCGAGATGGCGCTGGCCTGCGACCTTCGGCTGGCGGCGGACGTCGCCCGCTTCGGGCTGCCCGAGGTGAAGCTGGGTCTCCTGCCGGGGTCCGGCGGCACCCAGCGGCTTCCCCGGATCATCGGCGCGGGACGGGCCAAGTGGGTGATGTACACCGGCGAATTCGTCGACGCGGAAACCGCCCTTCAATGGGGGCTGGTCAACCAGGTGGTGCCCGGAGACCAGCTTCTGGAAGAGGCCGGAAAGCTGGCCCAGACGCTGCTGGAACGACCCCCTCTGGCGCTACGGCTCATCAAGAGCTGCATCGACGTCGGCTCCCAGATGGACCTGCGCTCCGGGCTCGAATACGAGGGGCGTTGCATCCAGATCCTCGAGGCCTCCGAGGACGCCCAGGAGGGACTGCGGGCCTTCGTCGAAAAGAGAGCGGGAAACTTTACTGGCCGGTAAAGACGCGGCCGGCCCGCCCGGTGCGGTGGTGTGCGCTGGGCTTGGCCTCATAACGCGGACGCCGGGCTCCAGGCACGGCGTGTGGTACAATTCGTCTCGGCGCCCAATCTGGTTATGTATTCAGGAGTCATTTCGATGCTTGATCGGTTCAAAGTCCCCCATGGGGATGAAATCCGGGTACCCCACGAGTCGCTACGGGAGACGGTCACCGCCATCTTCGAGAAGATGGGCGTGACGCCGGAGGACGCGGCCCAAGGCGCCGATGTCCTGGTTTCGACCGACCTGCGGGGGGTGGAGACCCACGGCGTCTCCAACATGCTCCGAAACTACGTCAAGGCGTACAACGAGGGCGGTCTCAAATCCCGGCCCAACTGGAAGATAGTTCGAGAGACCCCGGCAACGGCGACTATGGACGCCGACGGGGCGCTGGGGATCATGATATGCCCCATTGCAATGCGACTCGCCATCAAGAAGGCCAAGGAAGTGGGAATCGGCGCGGTGTCCATGTACAACGCGGGCCACTCGGGCGCCATCGGTCACCACGCCATGATGGCGGCAAAAGAGGGCATGGTCGGCATGGCCATGACGGCCAGCGGCCTTCAGGTGGTGCCCACCTTCGCCGCCGAAGGACGCCTGGGAACGAACCCGATCGCCATTGCGGCGCCGGCCGGCAAAGAGGCTCCCTTCCTTTTCGATGCCGCCACCTCGGCCATCGCCGGGAACAAGCTGGGGTTGGCCGCCAGGGTTGGGGCGAAGCTCCTGCCGGGTTGGGTCGCCGAACTGGATGGCTCTCCCATCACCGAGGAGATTCCCGTTAGAGGGCGCGGCGAGTACTATCAGCTTCCTCTGGGCAGCACCAGGGAGGGGAGTTCTCACAAGGGCTACGGCTTCGCGATGATGTCCGAGATCATGGCGACCATGCTGTCGGGGGTGCTTCCCCCCATGGTCGCGGGCCGGGGCATGGGCGGAGTCGGTTCCCGCCACTACTTTTCCGCCTACAGCATCGAGGCGTTCACCGACCTCGACACCTTCAAAGACAACATGGACCAGATGCTGCAAACCCTCAAGGAGACCAAGCCGGCCCCCGGCCACGACCGGGTCCTGTACGCCGGGCTCTCGGAGTACGAGGAGGAGCAGGACCGGAGGGCCAATGGGATTCCCCTGCACAAAGAGGTCATCCAGTGGTTCGAGGACATCACCGGCGAGTTGTCCATCCCCCGCCTCAAGACCATGTGACGCCGCGTCCTTAACCTCCGGCCTTGCCAGTACCGGTAGCGCCCGTGTCCCACCGTTGTGGGCCGGGCGCTTTGACTTAGACGCCGGCTCGCTGACAAGGCAGCTTCATGGACAGCATCTCAGCTCTGCGGGGTGGGAGTTGGTTGGAAGGGCTTTGCCTCTAACCCGTCGCTCCGCAGAGCGAGGTTAGGGCGTCATTCTGCCAGAGAAGGTACAGCGTTATTCCGCAGAGCGAAGCTACGCTGTCATTCCGAGGAGCGGAGCGACGAGGAATCTGGTGCGGGGTCCTTCCATCGCAGCCTGCACCCCCCACCCCAGATCCTTCGCGTCACACGGGGTGACATATTTCTGGCTACTCTTGAAGCGAGGCCGCTCGGAGAGGAATCTCGGGCGCTGCCGCCAGGAATATTGTTTCGGGTAGCGGTGCGCTCCCGGTCTGCCACGTCCCCTTACTGGGAAACGGCCACCGCCGACCCTGAATGGGCTAATGGTCTGGGCCTCCAGGCGTCAACGTAGGTCCCGCGATGCCCGTGCCAATCGACCAGCACCCGGTTATCGGCATGGGTGATTGTGAAACGCTCCGAGCGCAATCACGGCGCCATTCCACATGGACAACACCATGCGAGAATGCGATACTTCGCCCGCGGCAACTGCATCTCTGATGGCCGGGTAAACAAACAGACGGATGGAATAAGGCAATGGGCATTGAAGATGTGGAGATCGATTTCCTGATCCTCGCCGACCAGGCGGAGGTGCTCAACGGCAAGCTTTATATGATGGGTGGCGCCTGGGACCGGCGCATGATTCGAGATATCAAGGTGCCCGTTGGGATCTCGATGGTCATCGGTGTCCTGGTACCCTGGACCCTGACCAATCAGCAGCATAGCCTGCAGATCAAATTGGTTGATGGGGATGGCAACACCATTGGCCAGCAGGCGGCCGCCAGCATCGCGGTGGGCCGTCCGATTGGGGCAACTGCAGGCCAGAGCTTTAGGGCAATGGCAGTCATAAATGGGAGCTGGACCCTTCCGGGATATGGAGCGTATTCCGCGATCGTGACGGTATCCGATCGGACCGAAAAGCGGGTTGTATTCTACGCCGTCGAACCCAGTGGTGAACCTGGCGGCTAGCACTAATTCAACTCGATTGCTGACGATTGCCATTCCGAGCCCTTCGGCCCGGCCGCTCCTTAAATCCCGGTTCGCTACTTCGAGGTGAACTCCGGCCCAAGGTCGAGAGTCTCGACGAAGCCGGCCCCTTTGGCACCGTAGGGGCGATTCGCGAATCGTCCTTACGGGACGGACCCGTCATACCGGGCGGGCAACACCCATTTTCACCCGCCGTTGGCGCCCCGCTTTGTCTGGCCGAACCCCCTCCGAATGCCCGCTTCGGATTGGACCGCCGGACGGGCATGCCAACCGTATCCTACCCATACTTACTGTGGTGTTACCCATGTCCCCGGTTTTGGAATCTTCCTCGATCAGTCGTGCCGGAGAGCGAAAAACTGCGGTGAAGAGAGGGAGAGAGTTTGCTTGACAGCCCATGGCCTCACTGCTAGACTCGCCCCGGCCAGAAGGAGCGGATTCCGGCGAAGTCGCCGGAAAAGGGGGACCCATGCCATACAAGAATGCCCTGAGAGAGAAGCTGCGTCAGGGCAAGCCTGTTCTCGGAGCTTTTTTCAAAGAGATGTCCCCCAACATGGCTGAGATGATGGGTGTGATCGGGCTGGACTTCATCATCGTGGACTGCGAGCATAGCCCGATGACCACGGAGACCGCCGGCGAGATCTATCGCGCGGCTCAGCTTTACTCCGTTACCACTTTGACCCGAATCGGTGAAAATACCCAGCAGAGCATCCAGAAATACCTGGACGCTGGTAGTGAGGGCGTCCAGATTCCTCTCATCAACACGGCAGAGGCCGCCCAGGCGGTGGTGGACGCGGTCAAGTATCCGCCCGTCGGCAAGCGCGGCATGGCGGGGCCTCGCCTGGCGGGCTACGGCCGGATCGGGACCGCCGATTTCATCCAGCAGTGGAACGAGGAGAGCCTGGTCTGCATTCAGATCGAGACTCCGGAGGGAATAGCCAACTGCCCCGAGATTCTCAAGGTGCCCGGCATCGACATCGTCTTCTTCGGGCCCATGGACCTTTCGGTGGCACTGGGTTACCCCGGCCAGGTTTCTCATCCCGAGGTTGTCGAGGTGATCGAGGACCTAGGCCGCCAGGTCATCGAGGCCGGCAAAGTGGCGGGCACCATCGTGAGTAACTTGGACCAGTACAAGCAGTACCGGGGCAAGGGATTTCTCTACTGCGCCTCCGTGGTTACGGTCTTCCTGATGCAGGGCGCCAAGGATTACGTGACGACACTTGGCGAGTACGAAAAGAGCTTGGGAGGTCCCTAGCGCCGGTCCCCGCGGGGTCACGGGGTTGGGGGAAACTACTTGATCCCGGAAATCCCGAATTAGACGCTTTGCCGTAGGGCTTGTGCCGTTACGGCAGGAGGCAATGATGCCGGATGAGGGCAAAATCCAGTGGTTGCACACCGCGCGGAACCTTAAAGAGATGGAGGATCGGTACAACCAGTGGGCCTCGGAATACGATACTGATCTCAGGGATGATTTCGCCTACAACGGTCCTCAGACGGCCACGTCGCTGCTGCGCCGCCACGTGCCAATAGGCGCCCGGATTCTGGACGCCGGCGCCGGGACCGGCCTGGTGGGCCAATGCCTTGCCAATCTGGGGTACACCGATCTGACGGCCATGGATCTGTCGCCGGCGATGCTCGAGGAGTCCCGCAAGAAGAACCTGTACCGGGAGATTCACCAGATGGTCATGGGAGAGCCTCTGGGCTTTCCCAGCCACGCCTTCGACGCCGTTATCAGCGTCGGAGTGTTCACCATGGGCCATGCCCCGGCCAGCTCCTTCGACGAGTTGGTTCGTGTGACCAAGCCGGGAGGATACCTGGTTTTCAGCATCCGGCTCGACGCCTTCGAAGCCGGTGGCTTCGACCAGAAGCTGGCCTCGCTGGAGGCAGAACGTCAATGGGAACTGGTGGAAGTCACCGATCGCTTCGCACCATTGCCCAAAGGCGAGCCCGACATCTTCTACCGGGTTTGGGTGTACCGGGTCAACTAGACCGGAAATCGTTATCAGGGACCGGGCGGGGGCTCGCTGGCAGAGGCTGGATCCCGCTTCACTGGCGGATCTCCACGAGGGGTTCCCCTGGGCTTTCCTGATGAACTCTTTCCACCCGAGCAGGAAACCGACCGGGCACACCGGCGCCTGATGCCCTCACCAGGTTTCAGCCGGGGTGGAACATCACTCCTCGGCTTGGTGCTGCTCGACATAATCAGTGCCACACCTCTCTCGGCCCGCACCGCAGCTTATCCGAAGCCGAATTCGCCGAGACTCCGGATCCGCTGAACCTTGCCGCGCGGCCCCGGCTGGGTTGCCGCCGGCCGGCCCCTCCCGTCGCCATCGAGCACGGCCGTTCGCTAAACCCCGAAGCACCTGGCATCGCCGTGAAGACCACGGATGTATCTGAGGCACCAGAATGAAAGCGTGGGTAGCCCTACGTCTTTCCCCTTCTCTGCACCGAGATCCTGTAGCCGTTCTTGGGTGTGCTAGCACTGGCCAAAGTGGGATTACCCTCCAATTCGAAAAGGTGGAAGCCCTATGTTGGGTACCGCTCTCACCGTACACACTTACAGTACATGAATGTGGCTAGGGGAGAAACAGGCCACTTCCTCGAGGAGGGGAATCGATGTCAAAGATGATAAGCGGGAAATTTGGTGGGGTGATCCAGCGCTTGCGGGACCAGCGGGGAATTACCGGACTGGAGACGGCTATCGTGCTGATCGCCTTCGTGGTGGTCTCATCGGTGTTCGCCTTCGCGGCGCTGTCAACCTGCCTGTTCTCCAGCGACAAAGCCAAGGAGACCATTCAGGCTGGCCTGGCGGAGACCCGGGGCAGCATGGAACTCAAAGGCTCGGTAATTCTGACCTCTTCCACCACGGGAACATCGGGAGTGGTGTCAGACATCGCCTTCCAGGTGGCCAGCGCGGCCGGCGGTGAGTCCATCGACTTGACCCCGGGCAAGACCATCATTAAGTACACCGACAGCACGCAGTCGAAGATCTTCCAGTCTACGTCCGGGTTCACCGTAACTTCGCTGGGAACCGCCGACGCGGACAAGCTGCTGGAGCGCAACGAGGTGTACGAGATTCAGATGATCGACCTGGAAACGACCGGGGCCGGCAACGACACGCTGACCAGCCAACTGATGACCAACAAGACGTTCAGCCTGGAAGTGATCCCGCCCTCCGGCGCGGTGCTGTTCATCGAGCGGACCACGCCGGTGTTCCTGGACACCACAACCTCGCTTAACTAGACCCTTTAACGAGGCGTTCTCTGCGCCGACCGAGCCCCGTGCGCCCTCTCGGGGCTCGGTCATTCATTCTCCAGCCGGCAGCCAATGTTGGGGAGATAGCGTTGCGTTCCGGATGAGCTTTCTTGCTGGTCCGGGTATGCTCCATAACCCCAGAAACGAAAGGCCCCCGGACCAGCCGGAGGCCTCATTTCGGATACGATTGTTGGTACGCCTGGCGGGATTCGAACCCACAACCCCTGGGTCCGAAGCCTAAGTGTACACGTCTTGCTCCATCCCGGCAGATACGTTTCCGTACCTTTGTGCTAAACCATCGGCGAAGAATTCATAGCTGCCGTCTTACCTCGTCACGTCTGGTCCCCGCCAGTCCGTTAGCAAAAGCGTTAGCAAAAACCATACCTGGCTCAGATGCGAACACCCGTCCGCCGACACGGCCTCATTGCCCCATCGTCGTCCGCTTCGATACCGTCCCCTCATGGGCCACTACTACCGGTTCAAGCGGGGCGACCCCGTGACCATCGTCTCGGGGCGATGCAAGGGCCACCAGGGCGCCGTTGACAGCGCCGTATTCCAGAGGACCGTGGACTACCCCGACGAGTTTGCGGCTGGGTATTATCGGCGGGGCATAATTCTCGCTGACAGTCCACAGCGCCTGAGATCCACCCTTGAGAT
>JASLXV010000093.1:0-60865 GCA_030740155.1 Dehalococcoidia bacterium
CTATCGCTTCGTGATTGCGGGGCTTCTCCTGGCGGCCCACCTGGCGGTGGGTATGAATGCCTTCGTCGTCGCCCCCCTCTTGCCTCTAATAATCGAGGAATACGAGATAAGCCGCGCTACGGCGAGTCTGCTGGTAGCTCTGCCGCTGCTCGTCACCGCCGGTTTTGGCCTGCCCGGGGGGGTGATAATCGCCCGGCTAGGGGTCCGGAAGAGCATCCTCGCCGGGTGGTGCTTGGTGGCGCCGCTGGCGCTGGCGGCGGTAGCTCCCAACTTCGCCACGCTGCTGGCGTCGCGGCTGGCCTTCGGGGCCGGCGTCGCGTTCCTTCTGACGGCCTCCGGGCCATTGCTGATGCGCTGGTTCAGCCCCAAGGAGCTTCTCGTCATAAACGGCCTGGACACGGCTGTCTTGAGCCTGGGTATTGCCCTGTCCGTGACCACGGCGGCGCCCCTGGCCGACGTGCTGGGGTGGCAGAACACCCTCGGCGTTTTCGGGACCGCCGGGGTGATGGGCGCCGTGGCCTGGGTTGTCTTGGGCCGGACTCCCAACGATGGCAGCCACCGGGCGCCCATGGTCAGCCGGAAAGAGCTGTGGGCGGTCCTGTCGAACCGGTGGGTAGTCCTGCTGGTAGCCGCCGACGCAGGCGTCTTGACTCAGTACACCGCCCTCAGCAGCTGGCTTCCCACCTTTTACAACGAGGTGCGGGGAATATCCCTGGCCCGGGCCGGCTTCCTCACGGGTCTTCTGCCCTTCGTGGGGGTTTTCGGGGTGCTGGCCGGTGGAATCCTGGCGACCCGAACCCGCTCCAAAAGGGTGTTCTTCACGGTGCCCGGAGTAATGGTGGTGGTGGGCGGGATCGGCACCTTCATTTCAGGGAACATGCCCGCAATTTATGCGTCGGTGATAATCCTCGGCATCGGGTCTTGGCTGTACGTTCCCACCCTGCTGTCGCTGCCCATGGAGATGCCTGGTATGACGCCGGAGCGGGTCGCGATAGTTTGGGGCTCCTATCTTACGGCGTCCGGCTTCGGCATGTTCCTGGCTCCGATTGTGGTGGGCGGTCTGCGGGACATTACGGGCAGCTTCCTGCCGGGGTTCGCGGTCTGCGCCGTGGCCGCCGGGTCCCTTCTTATCGCCGGTATCCTCCTGCCCAGGAGTGACACCGGGCCGGGGTAGGCGTCCTGCATCAGGATTGACAACAAATACGGCGGCGAGTACCTTTAGATTCGGCGCTTGCGGGCCGAGGGAAGCTGTCGCGCTGGCGATCTGGCCACCGCGTCCGCCTCCGGGCAGACCTCACCTATCCGTCTCGATCCTGTCCCCCGCGGAACTCGCATTTCTTGGGCCAGGCTGCTCTTTACGAGCGACGGGGATTGCTTGTGCGGTAACAAAGGTACTGTGTGGGTGGCGCCATACGCCTGGCGAATAGATTGGCTGGGGACGGCCTCGCCGGACGCGACCTTTTGGGTTGGTTGTGGAAGAAGCTTATGCATCAAGAAATGAAAGTGGTGGCCGAGCCCAGGCGAGAGATACCGGTGGCGGCGGAGTGTGACGTGTTGGTCGCCGGGGGCGGCCCCGCCGGGTTTGGGGCCGCGCTGGCCGCCAGGCGCACGGGCGCTGAGACCTTGTTGATCGAAAGGAATGGGGTCCTCGGCGGCGCTTCGACCGCGGTCCTGATGAATGCCTGGAACTGCCCGGCGGAGGGTATGACCGGTGTCGCCAAAGAGGTGACCGACACGCTGCTGGTGAACGGAGATGCCTACGCCGGCCCGCTGGTGAACTTCGACTCCGAGGCGCTGCTGGACCTGGAGATGGAAATGCTCTTGGCGGCCGGCACCCGGGTGCTTCTCTATACGTGGGTGACGGAACCGTTGATGGAGGACGGCCGCGTCCGGGGCGCGATCATCCAGAGCAAGTCGGGAAGGCAGGCCATCCTGGCCAAAACCGTGGTGGATACCACGGGAGACGCCGACCTGGCCTTCGCGGCGGGTTGTCCCACGGTGAAAGGAAGAGAAGAGGACAATAAGATGCGCCCGGTGAACACCATGTTCCGCATGGCCGGGATCGACATCGAGCAGCTCCTCGCCTACTGCCGGGAACGCCCGGACCAGTATCAACAGGACCCATCGTCCCACATGGCGGGAGCTGGCGCCACGGTCATCAGGCTTTCGGGCTTTTTTGACTTGGTGGAGGAAGGCCGGAAGAGCGGCGAACTGCCCCAAGAGGTCTTCTACTTGCGCTTTGAGGGGGTGGACTCCAAGCGGGGCATCATCACCCTGAACTCGGCTCGGGTCTACGGTGTGGACGGCACCGACATGTGGGATATCACCAGGGGTGACATCGAATCGCGGAAACAGAACCGGCAGCTGTTCGAGTTCGTGAAGAAACACATCCCCGGCTGCCAGGACGCCCACGTGATCTCTTCCTCCACCAATCTGGGGGTCCGGGAGACGCGCCGCATCCGCGGGGAGTACCTCCTGACCGATGGGGACATGGACAGCGGCAAGACTTACTCCACCAGCATCGCGAAAATCCACCGGTACATTAAAAAGGGTTACAAGGGGCACAGCCCCGACGGAAGGGAGGGAGCGCCCGAGGATAGCGAGCACCACGAGATGGAGACCCCCCCTCCGTTGGTTCGAAGTGCCCTACGGGGTCCTGGTACCCCGGAATATTGACGGCCTGACGGTGGGGGGCCGGATCATTTCCCAGATCCACATGGCGGATATGTGGACCCGGGGCCAGTACGCTTGCATGGTCACCGGCCAGGCGGCGGGAGCCGCGGCTGCCCTCTCCGCCATCACCGGCGCCGCTCCCCGAAACCTCGACGTGGCGATGCTGTAGAAGGAGCTGATCCGGCAGGGAGTGGATATCGGCGCCGTGGGAGCGGAGTACGCGAGGGCCTAGTACCTGATATCGAAAATTTGGGTCATGAAATCCGTTCACCTTGAGTCTGCCAAAGGGCGCGAGACCGGTGGTTCGACAAGCTCACCACGAACGGTAGATGAATCGCCGAGAATCGAAAGGAAAGGAAATACTAGGCCCGAGGGCAACCGAGAGTTGCCTGCCGCTTTTCAACAGATTCTGTTTGGAGGGTTCAACGATGGAAGAAAACGAGAAGAGCCTGATTACCGACGAGGTGCGGGCGATAGTCGGCAAAGGGACGAAGCCGGCGACCTCAACGGACAAGGTCACCCTGACCGAGATACGGCGCTTCAGCCAGGCGGTGATGGACGAGAGCCCGATCTACCACGACGAAGGGTTTGCCGCCAAGACCAAGTTCGGCGGTGTGGTGGCCCCCGGCCCGTTCACCTACCACTACATCCGCCGTCGTGCCCCCGGGACCGAAGACCCGATGCTCACCGAACCCGACGACTGGGACGGCGAGGATAGCCGTGGCGTGGGCGGCGGCGCTCTTACCGTACCCTGGCCCCCGAACATGCGAACTTTTCACGGGGGTAACGAGCTGGAGGTGTTGCAACTGGCGAAGCCAGGCGACATCATCACCTCCAAGACGCAGATCACCGAGGTCTACGAGAAGACGGGCCGCAGCGGCCGGTTGGGGCTCTCGGTCCGGGAGACGGTCTTCACCAACCAGAAGGGTGAAATCCTGTGCATCGACCGGTACACCGGCGTCGCGCGAGAAATGAAGTAGGGGGTGACATCCGTGGTAGCGCAAGAGCAGAAGACCGTTAAATATGAAGACCTCGAGGTTGGCACGGAGATGCCTTCCGTCTCCCTGAAGCTGAGTGTGCCCATCATGATGCGCTGGTGCGCCGCGACTGAAATTTGGCGGCGGGACCACTACGACAAAGACTACGCCACCGAAATCGGATTGCCGGACATCATCGGTTCCGGTTCCTGGTCCCGCTCCTATCTCTTCGGGTTGGCGAGCCAATGGGTGGGCGTGGACGGCTGGGTTTGGAAGCTGTCCCATCAGAACCGGGCCATGCTCCTTCCGCACAAGACCTACACCGCCTGGGGCCGGGTCACGAGCAAAGAGATGAAGGATGGCTTGGGCTACGTGGTGATGGACATGGGCTTCCGCCGGGACGAGGACGGCGTGGAGACGGTGCCGTCCTCCTGCACGATCGTTCTTCCCCTGCAAGGCGGTAAGCCCGTACCGTACCCGTTCCAGCCGCCGAAAGAGTAAGTGGCTGATGCTCCTGGATGACCTGAAGGTGCTGGACCTGACCCACTACGTCGCCGGCCCGTACTGCACCAAGCTGTTTGCCGACCTGGGCGCCGAGGTCTGGAAGATCGAACCGCCAGGACGGGGTGACCCGTGCCGTGGTATCGGCCCTTTCCCTGGCGACCAGAGTCACCCGGAGCGCAGCGGCCTTTTCCTGTACCTCAATACGGGCAAGAAGAGCGTCACCCTTGACCTGAGAAGCGAGCAGGGCAAAGAACTGCTCCTGGAGTTGGCCCGGCAGGCCGACGTGGTGGCGGAAAGCTTCAAGCCCGGTGTCATGGGCCGAATGGGCCTCGATTATGAGACCCTGAAGGGGCTGAATCCCAGCCTGGTGATGACCTCGATATCCAGCTTCGGCCAGTTGGGTCCCTACCGGGACTACGAGGTCACCGAGATCGGCCTACACGCCCTGAGCGGCCTGATGCACGTGGCGGGCGAGCCGGGCCGGGAGCCGTTGAAGAAAGGCGGCAACTTCGCCCAGTACCACGGCTCCCTGAACGGCTTCGTCGCCACCATGTCGGCTCTGTTCTACCGGAACATGACCGGAGAGGGCCAGCATGTGGACGTGTCGATCGCCGAATCTTTCGTCGCCATCAACGGCCGGCCTCTGAAGATCTACGCCTACACCGGGGAGATAGCGTCCCGGGAAGGGGTGCAGACCAGGGCCTGGCCTTCCGGCTTTTACCTTTGTCAGGACGGCTACGTCGCCTTCTCTCCCAGCCAGGGACGTGACTGGTGGACCGATTTCGTGGAGATGGTGGACATGCCGGAGATGCGGGATGAGCGTTTCACCACCAAGGAAGGCCGGGCCGAGAATGCCGAGGAGTTGGACGCCTATTTCACCGTCTGGCTGGTGGAGCACACCAAGGCAGAGGTCTACCGACTCTCCCAGGAGCATAGGATACCGAGCGGTTATCTCTGCGATGCTCAGGACTTGCTGGACTCACCCCAGTTCCTGGCCCGCGGGTTCTATTCCGAGGTGGACCACCCCGAGGCGGGCGGCCAGATGCTCCCCGGTTTACCCTTCAAGGTGAGCAGCCATCAGGGGAACGGGAGCCGCGCGCCCCTGCTAGGAGAGCACAACGAGGATGTGCTGTGCGGAGTATTGGGCCTGTCGAAATTAGACCTGGGCGCCCTTAAAGACGTGGGTACCGTGTGACCGGAGGGACGTAGCCGACCGTGCGACTGCCATTAGAACGCATCAGAGTTCTCGACGTCACCCAGATATGGGCCGGGCCCTACGCCACCCGTTTGTTGGGTGATATGGGCGCCGAGGTTATCAAGGTTGAGTCCATTCAGCGGCCGGACCCGGAGCGCATGGCCGTGGGACCCCGCCGGTCGTGGCTCTACCCCGGTTTCGAGCCCGCCGATCGCTACTTCGACCGCAAGGCCGAGTTCGTGGAGTACAACCGTAACAAATACGGGATGACGCTGAGTCTGGTGGACCCCCGGGGGGTTGCGGCCTTCAAGGAGCTGGTGAAGATCAGCGACGTGGTCATCGAAAACTTCGCGGTCGGCGTGATGAAACGCTTTGGGCTGGACTATGAAGACCTCAGGAAGATCCGGCCCGATATCGTCATGGTCTCCGTGGCGGCCTTCGGCCGGACGGGCCCCGAGTCCGCCTACCGTGGCTACGGGCCCCTCCAGGAGGCTCTGGCGGGTCTCGCCAGTATCACGGGCTATACCGATGGCGTCCCCCTGGAACTGAGGGAATACTATGGTGACCCGACGGCCGGCCTGTTCGCGGCCTCGGCGGTCCTGGCGGCCCTCTGGCACCGGTCGCGCACGGGCCAGGGCGCGCTGGTGGACATATCGCAGCGGGAGTGCGTGGCTGCCATGCTGCCCGAACTCATGCTGGAGCACACCATGAACCAGCGCACTCTTCAGCCCATCGGCAACCTGCACCGAGGCATGGCGCCCCATAATTGCTACCCCTGTAAGGGTGAGGATAACTGGATCACCATCGCGGTCCGGTCCGATGCGGAGTGGCGGGCGTTGTGCGATGTCATGGGCGCCCCTGAGCATGCCGAAGACCCTAGATTCGCGACGCGGGCCCAGAGGCTGGAGCATCGGGACGCGCTGGAGGCCCTCGTCGGTGAGTGGACCATCACCCAAGAGAACCAGGCGCTGATGCACCAATTGCAGGGCAAGAAGATCGCGGCGGCCGCGGTGCTGACGCCTCCGGACGTTCTGCAGAACCCCCAATACAAAGCGCGGGAGTTCTTACCCATGGTTCCGCATGCGGAGGCGGGCACCTACCCGCAAACGGGCATGCCCTGGAAATTCTCCGGAATCCCCAACGATATCCGCATGCCGTCTCCGCTCCTTGGCGAACACAACCGGCTCATCCTGGGAGACTTTCTGGGTAAGAGTGCAGAGGAGATAGCCGAGCTGGAGGGGGCCGGGGTTATCGGCGACCGTCCGGCGCACGGTCCGGCGTAAAGGCCGCGGCCCTTTGAGAGAGTCGAAGCTAGCTCACCTGACCCCGGAGTGGCTGCTGACTTACGCCGGCGTAATCCTCATCATGGCCGTCCTGATCAACCTGTTCGCCAGCTTCGCCCAGCACAGCTACAGCCTCACCATACCGTCGATGCGGGACCACGAGCACGGTCTGGGCCTGTCGTATACCGAGGTGACGCTCCTGGTAACCGTGGTGAGCGCCGCCAAGATGGGAGCCTCGTTCGCCTCGGGCACGTTGGGCCCCCGCTACGGCATCCGGGCCATGATCGGTATAGGAACCATCGTCTCGGCATTGGCCATGATTCTGCTCGGGCTCGCTCCCAACTTCTACCTCGCCCTGGCCGCCACGGCCCTGATGGGCGCCGGCAGCGGCGCCTCCCTGACCCCAATGATGGGGCTTCTCGCCCCCTGGTTCTCGGGCCGGAACCGGGGCGTCGCCGCGGGGTTGGCCTCGACCGGCGCCAGCATTGGGTTCGTGATGACCGGCCTGATGGTCCCGTGGCTGGTCGAGCAGAGCCCTGATACAGGGTGGCGCCTCACCTGGTTTATCTTCGGCGGCTTGACCCTGGCCATCGGCGTCCTGTCGCTGGTTTTCGTTCACGACCGGCCGCCGAACCCTTCAGAAGCTTCTTCCGCGGCAGCCACGGGCGGGAAAGCGGGTGGGACCTGGCCCCTCGTAGCGCTCAAGAGCCCGTTTGTCTGGCTGGCAACCCTCCTCGCCTTCTGCGCGGGTTGGTCCCTGGGCATCTTTACCAGCCTGTTTGGGGCCTACCTGTCGGCGGAGAATGGCATCGATCTGGTGGTTGCGGGGCGGCTCCTGGTGCTGATCGGGGTGTTGAGCGTGGTCAGCGGCGCCCTGTGGGGCGGTGTATCCGACCGGGCGGGCCGGGGCCCCGCCTTCCTGATGGTCGGCGTGGTCCAGGCAATAGCCTTCGCCCTGTTCTGGCTCATGCCCGGGATGGTGATCTTCGTGGTCTCGTCGGTGCTGATTGGGCTCACCTTGCGGGCCGCCTATGTCATCTGCGCCGCCTCCGCCGGTGACTACGTGCCGGTGCATTTCGCCGGGGCGGCCTTTGGCGTCATGTCAACCGGAGCCGGCCTCGGCCTCACCATATCCCCGGTAGTCGGTGGGCTGATGGCCGATACGGTCGGGATGAGTTGGGCCTTTTCCCTGGCTCTGGCGGCGTCGGTTGTCGCCATCGGGGCGGGGGCGCTGCTGCACCATATGACCGGCTCGCGACATTCCGTGATGAAGGAGCCGGGCCGCTAGGCGGCACGCTTCGCCCGCCGGAGCGCGGCTGGCGTCCGGGTCGCGGCCTGGTACTCCGTCAACCTACTGACCTTGATCAGACACGTAAACTTGATCGGTATCCAGATGGACGGGTGAAATCTCCCTATGTCCCCCTTTAACAAAGGTGACAGCCCTGTTTTGAAGCTAAATGAAAGGGTGTCAGTGTGTCAAGCCCGGTTGCGGCACAATTTCCGGCGCGATTTCGGCCCACTGCCAGCTACGACCGATGGTAGGAGCCCAGCTACGAAGTTGCCCCAGAATCACGCCACTGTAGACCGTCAGCGATAATGGGACACATTGGGAGGTAAGAAAACCCGAGAAAAGGGGAGGTGGCGTGAGCTCCTGGAACGAAGGTAGATTATTTCCAGAAAGGAGCAGATGTGTCCCAGTCAGAAAACATCAAGTCCATGGCAGCAGAAGCCCGGATCGAGGAGACCCGCTCTTTCGTTCGCACGGTTAAGGGTGCCACTCGGTGTAAGTACCCCACAGAAGAGAAGATACGTATCGTACTGGAAGGCTTCCGCCTCGGAGGCCGGGATCAACCTTTTTGGGCAAGGCGATATTTAAGGTCCGTTCTGAGGTACAGGCAATTTGCACCTTTCTTGACAGTTGTTCTACGATCATCGTTCGAGAATTCTTAACTCTTTCCATATCTCCAGAAATTTGCTGACATGAGCATACGGCGCTCGAACGAGGGGGTCAATGCCCTTTGCTGTCAACCAGCACAATTGGGACCCACGAGGTCAGGGATATGGAATCGCTTGGATGAACTCTCTGATGGTTCAATTATTCGGTGCACCCCACCAGTTGGGCAGGCTCCGGGCGGGTTTAGGTTAAGGCCTCCGTGCGAGTTCACTGTAGGCGCAGCCAAATCGTTTGACACGGTCCGGAGCCGACCCAAAATGAATGCGGCGCCCACCTCTTAGACTGCCTCCCCACTTGCCGCTCCCAGTGCAAGTTTGGCTCAGAGCAGCGCGCCCTGCTTCCTCCGTTGGTTTGATTCGTCCCATTTTTTCTTCAAGTCTGCTCCGGTAGTAGGCGGAGGACCCTCGCTTGGCGACCTGTTCGAATCGTCGGGTCCACCTCCCGCGCTCAATATCAGTCATTACCAGCCATGAGACCCTGTCAAGGAGAGCCACGGATAGAAGTAACAATATCTCCCGGCGCCGCAAGCCGGAGCGCCAGAACATCCGCTTTGGCGGCACTATCAAAAAGCGGAGCCGAATGTTGAATATCAAGATGCGGCAGGGTTCATTCGATGCGGGTTCGAGAGGTAACCAGGTCGAGCCGTTCACCAGGAGGTGACGCGATGCCCAAGTACCGCTACTATCTGGTTAAAGACACCTACGTGGTGCGTTGGGAGGGCGATAAAACACCGGAGTTCGTGAGACCGGACGGCACCTGGCACCCGTACCGGGACGAATGGGACGTGATGACGAACGGCCGTTACTCCGGCGAGGACGATGAAAAGGCGATGGAGATTGCCCAGGAACTTTTCGATGAGGCCGAGGAAGATGGCTTCGAATACCCGTGAGCGGTCGCCGGGTATCTGATTTCCCCAGGTTTCTCACTCCCGGCTCAGCCTCCTGGGCGCCACCACACCAGTCCCGGCGCCTGGGGCGGTGCGCCCCGGATGTAGAGGGTGCCGTCCACCTCTTCCAGCAGCTCCGGCAGCAGGACCTCGAGCCTCGCCGTCTGAGGGCTGCCCGGCGCCAGATATAGCCGGCGGGACAGCTGCTCCAGCGCCTGCCGGTGATCATCGTAGCCCCTGGGCAGCCGCTGGGGCAGGGTCTCCACGTGAGGGTGTATGCCAAGCTGCGACAGAACCTCGCGATACTCGGAGAGACCGGGCAAAGGGATACGCTCTTCGCCGTGGATTTGCTTCCAGAGGGGGTAAATCTGGGACTGGGGAGGCGCCTGGTACAAGACCACCAGCACGCGCTCCCTGGCGTGGGCCTCCAGCTTCCTCACGAAGAGTTCAACGTCGCGCACTATGTACATGACGTGGGCGCAGAGAACGATGTCGGCGGCATCCACATCCGCGTCCTCCCAGGTCCCTTCCACCACCGAGAGGTTCCGGATCGAGTAGTCGGAGGCTTGCCGGCGCAGCACGGCGACCATGCTCGCCGAGGGTTCCACGGCGGTCACCTGGCGGCACCGGAGGGCCAAGGGTAAGGCCAGCCTGCCTCCGCCGGCCCCAACGTCGATAACCGTGTTGTGAGGCGCGACCTCCTGCAGCAGCCGGTTCACCAGGGGGTCCTCGGTACGCCGGGGGTCGGCCTTGAACTGCTGGGCGTAGGGCCGCCAGTGGTCCTCCGGCGGGACCGTGCCGCGCATCCTCTCGGACTGGGCGTGCTCTTCCTCGATCATGGTCTTCCACCGTTGGGTTGCCAGCATATTTCCCTCCAGGCAACATACTCTCCGGAATACAGCCCGCTGCATCAGGTCCATTGTACTTGGCCTGAGATTTCCCCTCAATCCGGCGGCGGCAAGCTGTACACTGGATTCGCCGCCCGCGCCGCGACCCGTATGGGAGACCCATCAAAGGTAAACCCCCGCGGTTACTTCATGTTTGGCCTGAGCTATGGCACCGCGTTCCTGAGTTGCACGCTGCCCATCTTCCTGGCCGTCGTAGGCACCAGCCTGACGATTACCAATATCCTCTCTTCACTGGGGCAGTTCCTGCTCTACGCCCTGGGAATGGGATTTGTCATAATGCTGCTGACCCTGGGAATGGCATTTTTCAAAGGCGCCATGGTTCGTACCCTGCGCAAAGTCCTTCCTTACGTTCAGCCGGTGGGTTCCTGGCTGATGGTGGTGGCCGGCGCCTACATCGTCTTCTACTGGCTGACCATCGGCGGCCTGCTTTAGGGCTCCATCCACGGGGCTGCTGCTTACAAGTGCCCTACCCGTATCCGCCGTGGGTGCGGGGCCCGAGCGACCCCCGTGAGAGTCATGGGCGTCAGCCAAGAAGCGTAGGTGGGTGATTTCGTTTGCTGCCTGAAGTGCGGGTGGCGGCGACCGCCACGGCCACGACTCGGCAGTCTTCTTCAAGCCGGCACCGTCTGGAACACCCTGGACCAGGCCAGCGAGCACCCCCTGGCGGGCCGGCAACTGACTCCCATCGTCCACGGCAACCACTTCCGGATTACGGTGGGCGCCTGCCAGCCGGACGCCATCATTATTCACCAGGGGGCAGACTAGCCTGCCGGCCTGCTTCGAGACCCCTCGCCCTCGGCCGGCTCACATCTCCGGGTAGCCCGTGCTTCGATCCTTGCCGCCCGTCGGTTTCACTCGCTTGCCCCCCTCTTCGGCCCCGAGGCAGAATCGGCCAGCTCGGCAGGTGGGAACGATTATCATGTAGGATAAGCAGGTGGGGAGCCGGACCCGCCCCGGCCGAACGCGGTTCCCGTACACCGCGTTGAGTCTTGAATGACCCGTTCGAGGAGGTATGACGATATGCCTTTTGAATCTGGCAAGATCCAGACGGTGGTGGGCACCGGACAGCGGGGCTACGCCGGTGATGGGAGCCCGGCCGTCGACGCCCTGCTCAGCGAGCCCTTTATGTGTGCCTTCGACCCCCAGGGTAACCTGTACCTGTCGGAGGCGACGAACCATTGCGTGCGCCGGGTGGACCGGGAGACCGGGGTCATCACGACGGTGGCCGGGAACGGAAGCGAAGGCTACTCCGGGGACGGCGGACCGGCGATCCAGGCCACCCTCAATCAGCCGTACTCGTTGCAGGTCGACGCCAACGGCGACATCTATATAGTGGACCGTTTCAACGCCGCCATCCGCCGGGTGGACGCCGCCACCGGGGTCATCACGACGGTGGCCGGCACGGGCACGCCGGGTTACTCTGGTGATGGCGGACCGGGGAACCGGGCCGAGTTGCGAGAACCCAACGACTGTTTTCTTGACGGCCGGGGCGGGCTGCTGATAGCCGATATCCAGGACCAGAGGGTCCGCCGGCTTGACCTCAAAACCGGTATCATCACGACCTTCGCGGGGAACGGCGAGAAGGTCCGCTCCGGAGATGGCAGGCCGGCCACCGAGGCCAGCCTTCTGGGCGCCAGGGCCGTCTGCACCGACGGCAAGGGCAACACATATATCAGCGAGCGGGAAGGCAACGGTGTCCGCGTCGTGGACGCTGCGGGGACGATGTCCACCTACGCCGGAACCGGCGAGCGGGGGTATAGCGGCGATGGGGGACCGGCCCGGTCCGCCACCTGGGGAGCACCCAAGGCTATCCGCTGCGACCGGCAGGGCAACCTTCTGGTGGTGGACACTGAGAACCACGCTATCCGGAAAATCGACGCGGCCACCGGCATCGTGACAACCGTGGCCGGTGGCCGCCTGGGTGGTGAAGGCGACGGCACCGAGGCCGTCGCCGCTGGGCTGGACCGCCCCCACGGCTGCGATATGGACGAGCGGGGCAACCTATTCATTGCCGACAGCAACAACCACCGGGTGAGGGTGGTTGGAGCGTAACCGCCGGATATCCCAAACGTATGAGGTGTTTGGTCGAGGGGTTGGCGGAGGCGCTTTGCCCGGACCGGTTGGCCCCGGCTCCCCGGCTGTCAGTGGGCCGACCGGGTGGCCATCAACCGGTCCCGGGAATCGTCGGGCACCTGGCGGAGCCGCCGCTGGAAGCCCGTATCATCTCGCTCTGGTAGCTGGTGGGCCGCCTCGACCATCAGGCGGACCCCCGCGACGTAGTCGGCGATGTGGATGTACTCGGCCTCGATGCGCCCCTCGGGTGCGCCGTTGTGATAGTTGCCCAGGGGGAACGCCAGCCCCGTGGCGAGGTAGCCGTGGCGGGCGAAGGCGCTGGCCTCGCAGACGCCGCCGCTCATTAGCTGCCGTTGCGCCTTGAACCCCTCCGGCCTCGCTTGAAGCGTCTCCAGTGCCCGGCGCAGGGCAGCTTCGGCGTCGGCGCTAAAGGTCAGGCCCGCGTCACCCACCCGGATGACCGGCCCGCCGCCGATCTCCGCGCCGGGAAGGGTTCGGCTGGACTCGACGGAAACTATCAGGGTCTCTTGGGGCAGGGTCCCGGCATCGGCCAGCAGTCGCGCACCGATCAGCCCCACCTCTTCGGCCCGGGTGAAGACCCCGAAAACATCTCCCGGCGGCGGGTTGCTGGCCAGCTGGGACAGGGCCGCCAGAATGGCCCCGCAGCCGGCCAGGTCGTCCGCCGCCCGCATGCGTATCAACTCCCCGTCGATCTGGAAGTCCGGCAGGTCGAAGACCACCGGGCGGGGCAGATTCAAGTGTTGCAGGTGTTGTAGCTCCGCCAATTGGGCCAACGTCTGCCTCTGGTCTTGTTCGCCATGCCGCCCGGCGGTAACGGCCCGGAGCCGCTCCCCGCCGGCTAGTACCACCAAGAGGGGCACGCCGGCTTCAAAGCTGGCCGGTGGAATTCCGCCCGATGCCTCGCAGACCAGGTAGCCTTCATGGGTGTCGACAGCCTCGAACCCCGGGTGGTCCGTATGGGCCACCAGCGCCAGCGGAGCGCAATCAGGCTGACTCCCGGGCACCTTGGCGATGATGTTTCCGTAGAGATCCTCCCGATAGCCCAACTCCAATTCCTCCAAGATGTTTCCCACGGCTGAGGCCACGCCACCTTCGTGAAAGGCCACCGCCGGCTGCGCCGCCAGCCGGGCCAGGAAATCCAACGCCTGCCGTCTTTCTTCGTCCATGGTCCCAGAGTCCCCTTAGAGATTGCTAGAAATTGTTGCCGCGATTATAGCAGCGCGCTGGAATTCCGGCACCGGAGGGGTGGGCACGGGAGAAACAGGCGCCGGGGCGTAGGGAGTCGAGAGGCTGGCGGCCCAAAGTTGCCCATGACGGAGCTTATTGGACTTTGACCGGAGGCAATCTAGGTGCAATCGAAGTAGTTCGAGTCGGAGACTCCCTGGGGGGTGGCCAACAGGACAGTACCGTTCGCGGTAGCTTTCATGGCGGGGGGTAGCGTGAAATCGATCGTAGCCGTCTCTGCAGGGTTCCAATCGTTGGGGTCCCGGGTGTCCGGCGAGATGCCGGTGACTGACCAATCGGTGCCGTGGGTCAGCCAGGCGGCAATCTTGGCGCTGGACGTATCGGTATACTCGACGACCAGGTCCATCTCGGAAAGAGCATGAACAGGAACCCTTCCGGTGTTGCCGACCTGGGCCGTGAAACTGGTGCAGGTCCCGCCGTCTTCCACGGCGGAGGTGATGGCGATGGCGGACCTAACCCGAGATGTCTGGCGTTCGATAGCTTCGGTGTTGTTAATACTGTGTTCGACCCAATTGCCGGTCAAGTACGCAAATGTGAAGACCGTCAGCATCAGGAAGAGGGAGAATACGACGGGCGGGGCAATCCCTTGGTGCACCTAGACCAGCTCCTGCGACCAGATCGGTTCAATTTCCAGGCCCCGCGACCTCCGCCCGTAGAGGAGGTCAATGGGAGAGGATCGCTTGGTCCGATGTAACTTGGGCCACCGCTGGCGAACGACCGCGGCTTGCCTGGACTAACGGCGCGAGGCCCAGGCGATGCCTCCGCGCCCGCAGCATGGCGAAGCCGGCGACTGCAAAGACCGCGGCGCTACCCAGCGTCAGCATCGTCAGGTTATCGCCGGAAGCTCCCGGCGATGCCGGCACCGCCGCGATACTTGTTCCCGGTGGAGTTGCCAAAGCCGGCATCGTGAAATAGGAGACACTGCTCCCGGCCGGCGATACTGCGGTCGCCGAGGCCACGCTGCCTCTACCCCCATCCATTGCCAGCCAGGGGAATCCCGCTGTCATGATCGCCGCCACGACGCCAAGGCTCCACCAGGCGGAGTGCCGAGGTTCCGTCCGAACTGCCGTCATCATTCGCTCCAAGGGGATCTCCTACACGGTAGCAATCCCGAATCCAGGGCCTGGTTTGCGCCAGCTACATCCATGAGATAACTGGAAATAACCGACCTAACTACATCTTAGGGAGGGCGCCCCCTGTCTACTAATGGCCTAGCACCCCGATTTCCCGGTACCCTTGACACGCTGGGACGTTCATATTTCGGCTTGCCCGGGCCGTTTACGGCAAATGGATACGTGCAACGAATCCGGCGAGGGCGGTAACCCGAATTCGGGTGACCCAGTGCACTGTCTCGTAAATAACCTTATTCGGGCGAAATTGTGCGACATTCTCAATGCGCATTTGTCCCCGACAGCATCGGGGCCGGAACCCAGAGAAGCGCTGGCTGGATCCCGGCCTTCGCCGGGATGACGGGCGGGGGATCAAGCCATACGCGAGACACCGGACTGGCTTCATTCCTCTCCGCCTCGAATCGATTCTCCGGGGCGGACCGCGTTATGCGAACCGGCTATCTTGAAGGGTGCGCCCTTGGGGCTGTGCCGCCATGCCGGTGCTTCGGTGGTTAGGGGAGAGGCCCAGTGTTATACTGCGCTGAGAGACGGCGACCCCCATCTTGGCCGGGCCGGCCGAGGCCACCACACGGGGCCGCTCCTGGCTAAACCAGGGTACCTGAAGGAGGTCGATTTTGCTGGAGATTTTCCGGGTAAACCGTGAAGAGGCCGAGTATGTGCAGGGTGACGACCTCAGAGGCATCGTGGCGTCCATCTTCGAGAAGATGGGAGTTGGGGCAGCCGATGCCCGCCTGGCTGCTGATGTGCTGGTGGTAGCGGACCTGCGCGGCGTCGATACCCACGGCGTGTCCAACATGCTGCGGTCGTACATGGATGGATATAAGAGCGGCCAGATCAACCCGCGTCCCAATTGGAAGGTGATCCGGGAATCGCCCAGCACCGCCAACATAGATTCCGACCGGGGCCTGGGCATCATCGTTACGCCCAAGGCGATGGAAATAGCCATCCGGAAAGCCAAAGCGGTGGGCGTGGGCATGGTGACCATCGGCAACGCGCGCCATCTTGGCATGGCCTCCTATCACGCCATGATGGCCCTGGAACACGATATGATCGGCATCTGCATGACCAGTTGCCCGCCTTCGGTGGTCCCGACCTTCGGCGCCGAGCCCCGGCTTGGGACCAACCCCATCGCCGTCGCCGCGCCTGCCAAGGATGAGCCTCCCTTCGTCTTCGACGCGGCCACCAGCACCGTGGCCGGGAACAAGATCGGCATCGCGCGCCGCCTTGGCGTCAAGCTCGAAGCGGGCTGGTTGGCCGGCGAAGACGGCACCCCCATCATGGAGGAGGTGGACCCCCCGGATCAGAACTACGTCTTGCTGCCCTTGGGAAGCACCAGAGAGCTGGGTTCCCACAAGGGGTACGGCTTCTCCTGCATCGTGGACATCCTGGGCGGGATCCTCACCGGGGTTGGGTACGGCGCCGTTCCCGGCCGCCCCAACTTCGGCCACTACGTGGCTGCCTACAGCATCGACGCCTTCACCGACGTGGAGCGCTTCAAAGAGATGATGGACGAGTGGATGCGGATGATGAAGAGCACCAAGCCGGCGCCGGGCCAAGAGCGGGTGATGGTGGCCGGGCAGCCGGAAGCGGAGGTGGCGGCGGTCCGCGAGGTTGAAGGCATACCGCTGCACCCCGAGGTGGTCCAGTGGCTGAAAGATACCTGCGCCGAACTGTCGGTGCCCTGCCGGTTATAGCCTCCGAGCATCAGGCTCGGAACAGCCATGGCGGATCCCAAGGAGTCACCGGGAAGGGTTTCGCGGGGGGGCCCCTGTTTACTCCGCGGAGACCGGGAGGCGGCCTGTCCAACCAGTAACCAGGATATGAATCTATGCCCAAGATATTGATCGCGGACCCGATAGCAGACGAGGGCGTGGAGCTGCTGCGACACCGGGCCGACGTGGACGTTAAGGTCGGATTGAAGCTGCCAGAGCTGCTCGACACCGTGGGCGACTATGATGCCCTCGTCGTCCGCAGCGAAACCAAGGTGACCGCGGAGGTCATCAAGGCGGGTAACCGCCTCCGTGTCATCGCCAGGGCCGGTATCGGCGTCGACAACATCGACCTGGACGCCGCCACCACCGCCGGCATCGCGGTGGTCAACGCCCCCACGGGCAACACGGTGGCCGCGGCGGAACACACCCTGGCCTTGATGCTGGCTCTGTCCCGCAACATCCCCAACGCTCACCGGTCCTTGAAGGACGGCGAGTGGCGCCGCAGTGCCTTCATGGGCACCGAAGTGCGCAACAAGACGCTGGGCATCGTGGGCCTGGGCCGGGTCGGCTCCGAGGTGGCCCGGAGGGCCCTGAGTTTCGGCATGCGCCTGGTGGCCTGCGACCCCTTTGTGGCCCTCGACTACGCTCGCCGGCTGGGAGTGGAGTTGCTGTCTCTGGACGAGCTGCTGAGCCAGTCCGACTTCGTAACCCTCCACACCCCGTTGACCGAAGGCAGCCACAACCTGATTGGCGCCAATGAACTGGCCCGGATAAAGCCGGGCGCCCGTCTGATCAACGTGGCCCGGGGCGAACTCATCGATGAAACCGCCTTGCTGGAGGCGCTGGAGTCGAACCGGCTCACCGGCGCGGCCCTGGACGTTTTCGCCAAGGAGCCGCCCGGCTCGAGCCCCCTGGTGGAACATCCCAAGGTCGTTGCCACCCCGCATCTCGGGGCATCCACCCAGGAAGCCCAGCGGGAGGTGGCCATCGAAGCTGCCGAGCAGGTGCTGGCCGTCCTGGATGGTACGCCGGCCAGCAACACGGTCAATGCCCCCTTCGTGCCCCCAGAGGTGCACGCTGTGCTGGCGCCGTACATCCGCGTGGCATCAGTGGTGGGAAGGCTCCTGACCTCCCTGGCGGAAGGCCAAGTAGTGGGAGTCACCATCCGGTACGAGGGAGAGATAACACAGCACGATACGGCCGTCCTCGAAGCCGCCATGCTGGCCGGGCTGCTGGAGTCCGTGGTTAGCGGACCGGTAAACCTGATAAATGCGCCCCTGCTGGCCAAGGAGCGGGGCCTGAGGGTTACCGAGCAGCGGAGCGCGGTGTCCAACGAATATGCCAGCCTGGTGAGTGCCACCCTTGAAACCACGGAGGGCGGATTGACTGTCGCCGGGACGTCGATGCGGGACGAGTCCCACATCGTGAAGGTCAACGATTACTGGTTGGACATCGTGCCCTCGGTGCCCTACATGCTCTTCGTGGACAACCTGGACCAACCCGGCTCCATCGGCGCGGTGGGGACCGTCGCCGGGCGCCACA
Organism: Dehalococcoidia bacterium; assembly: GCA_030740155.1. Taxonomy (GTDB): domain Bacteria; phylum Chloroflexota; class Dehalococcoidia; order Lucifugimonadales; family UBA3495; genus CAJWBT01. The sequence continues at coordinate 18,104 of JASLXV010000093.1, forward strand.
ACATCAACATCTCCTTCATGGAGGTGGGCCGGCTCAATCTCCGAGGCCTGGCGATGATGGTCCTGGGGTTGGACGATCCGGTGCCACCCAACGTGCTGGAGGAGATCAGGGCTCTGCCTCAAATCCATCATGCCAGGCTGGTCAGACTCTAGGGTCTTCCAGCCGCCCCGCGGCTATCGGGCTGCTTGGACTCGCCTTCGGTAGAGCCGCAAGCCGCCCACCCAGGAAGCCGTCGCTGGGGAACATCGCAAGCCCGCCCCGGTGCCAACGGGGCATCTTGAGATCGTGCGGCGTTCGTCCTTCGAGCCGCCCTGGGAAGAAGGCAGGCGAGAATGGTGGAGTTATGAACCGAGCGACCGGCGGGGGAGGTCCCTAGCCACCATGGCAGATGGGCCAGCGGCACAGCCGCGGCTGGAGGCCCGGAGGGTGTTCTTGTTGGGGGCCCTGACCTTGGGTCACTCGGCAATACACTGGTACCAGCAGCTTTTCCCGGTGATCCTGCCTGCGATCAAGACCAGCATGGGCCTCAACGACGTGCAGGTTGGCGGCCTGTCAACGGCGCGGGAGGCGGTGGGTGGGCTATTGATGCTGCCGGCAGGGTTTTTGGCGGACTCTTTCGCCAAGCATCGGCCCCTGATTCTAGCCTTTGCCTTGGCCTGCGGCGGTCTGGCCTACTTCCTGGTGGGACTAGCTCCCAGCTACATCTGGGCCCTTCCGGCCATCGGCCTGGTGGGGGTGGCCTCGGCAGCGTGGCACCCCGCTTCTGTTGGGTCCCTGTCTTCTCGCTTCCCCGAGCGCCGCGGTACCGCCCTGGCCGTCCATGGGGTCGGCGCCAGCGTGGGCGACACCGTCGGCCCCGTTTGTGTGGGGGCGTTGCTGGTGGTGATCGGGTGGAGGCGCCTCCTGGAGTTGCACCTGATTCCAGCGCTGCTGCTGGCGTTGGTCCTCTGGAAGAGCCTGGGACCCATCTACACCGAAGAAGGCCCCGGGCCGAACCTGCGTTCATACCTCAGCGGCGTCAAGGGAATGTTGCGGCAGCGGAGCGTCATCGCCATCATGGTCGCCAGTAGCCTGATGGGCATGGGCCGGATCAGCGTTCTGACCTTTTTGCCGATCTACCTCACGGAGGATCTGGGGTACTCCTCCTTCGCGCTGGGCTTTTACGTCATGCTGCTGTACCTGATGGGGATGGTCTCCCAGCCGGTGATGGGAATTGTCTCCGACAGATTTGGGCGCAAGGCGGTGCTGCTGCCCGCCTTCACCGCTCTGGGCTTGCTGTACCTGGTCGTGCCCGCAGCCGGAGCGGGCATCCAGCTTGGCCTGGTGATCGGAGCCATCGGCCTTTTCTTCTACGGCACGGGCAACATCGCCACGGCCGCCGTAATGGACGTGTCCGCGGCCGGGGTGCAAGGCACCACCATGAGCGTGATGAGCGTCTTTCGACAGATCTTCACCATCCCTTCGCCCGTCATCGCCGGATATATCGTCACCGTGTTTGGCGCAAAAGCCTCTTTCTATTACGATTCGGCCCTCTTATTGCTTGGCGCTTTGGTCCTGCTGGCGGTCCCCACCCCCCGGCATTCCGCCGTGCCCAGGACAGAACCTCCCGGACGAAACTGATCCCCCCGGAGTTCCGCCCTACCCGTCTCCCAGAAACCAATCTCGATCCAGTTCGGTCATCCCGGGTAGATTACAAACCGGGTAGCTGCCGGTCCTCGCCCCGAGCCTGGTTGCGAAGCCGGCGGACCGAAGCATCCACGCTTGCGGTGTTGTCCTAGCTGCACTAGTATTGTTACCGTCCGGCGGAACGCGTTCCGGTAGTCACCAAGAAAAGCGACGGTCCGGCGGCCCATTCCCGGCGGAGGGGAAGCCGGCCAACCGTTCGACGCAGGAGGTATCACCGGTGGGAGACAAGATAGGAATGATCGGAGTCGGCGCCGTGGGGAGCTACGTGGGCGCCATCTTGACCAAAGAGGGCCACGACCTGACCCTCATCGACATGTGGCCCGAGCATGTTGAAACAATGCGGCAGCAGGGCCTCCGGGTTAGCAGCGAAGAGATCAACTTCACCACTCCGGTCAACGCGATGCAATTGAGCGACGCCCAGGGGATTCGGGAACTCTTCGATTTCGCCATCATCTCGGTCAAGTCATACGATACCGAGTGGGCAACCCACTTCATCAAGCGGTACGTCAAGCCCGAGGGGTTCTTCCTTTCGATACAGAACTGTTGGAACGACCCGGTCATCGGCGAAATCGTGGGCGCCGACCGGGAAATGGGCAGCGTGGCTTCCTCGATCGAGGTGGCATTATGGGAGCCCGGCCACGTGGTGAGGGGAGGCCCGTTGGGCCGGCTTCACGGCCACACTGTGTTCCGGGTTGGGGAGCAGAGCGAGCGGATAACTCCCCGGTCGGAGAAGGTAGCGAAGCTGCTGGACCAGGTCGACGCGGCCTACGCCTCCGATAATCTGTGGGGCGAACGCTGGGGCAAGCTGTGCCAGAACTCGATGGGCAACGCCATCTCCGCCATGTCTCAGCTCGGGTCGCAAGATATGGCCCAGGACCCCCGCTGCCGTTTGATACGCATAAACCTGGCCAAGGAGACGGCCCAGGTGGGCCTGGCCATGGGCCTGAAGGTGGTGGATGCCGGAGGCAAGACGGCCCAGATGTGGTCCGAGGCCGACAAAGGTGACGTGTTCGAGGAGCTTGACGACCACATGAGCACCCGGGGGGGCCGGACCAATTGGCTGGCCTCCATGGCCCAGGACGTGAAGAAGGGTCGCCGGTCCGAGATCGACCAGATGAACGGCCTCGTGGCCCGGAAAGGGCGGGAGCTGTCGATACCCACGCCCTTCACCGACGCCGTGATCGATGCCATGCACGGCATCGACGACGGGTCGCTCACCCCTGGTCCGTCCAACGTGGACCGGGTCCTCAAGGCAGCCGGCCGGTAGGGGCCGGCACGCCATCTTCCGAGGCTGGTGAATCTGGCGGACCGGAGGGGTTGCCCGGCGTTGACGAGGCCCACCCAGCCGGCTCTCCGTCGGGTGATGGGGATTGAATCTGCTCCTCCGTCCTGCCGAGCCGGCTCTCGTAGCTTCTGGGACCGGAGTCCCCTTTGGTGATTGGGGATGACGGCGAGTTAAGTGGAGCGGGCGATGGGAATCGAACCCACATGACCAGCTTGGAAGGCTGGAGCTCTACCACTGAGCTACGCCCGCTTGTGCGGAAGGTACCGCCCAATTATAGACCGTAGCGGAACCCCTTGTCAGCCGGGCTGCAAAACCGGTTAGGCCTCACCCGGCCCAGGCTGCGCCAGGGCATCCCTCTCCATTGGGAGAGGGAACGAGGGTGAGGGCAACCGTGTCCAATTCTTCGTCTTTTAGGACAGGGGACGCCACGAAAGTGGTGTCCCCTCGGTCTTTCCGGCGAAGGCCGGAACCCAGGGATGCAGGATTCTCCGTGACGTTCGCCCTGGTGAGGCAGGGTGCGCCTGGATTCCGGCCTTCGCCGGAATGACGGGGTGAATGGAGGGAACGGGCTCCTGTATTCAGGAAATGCTCCGCCGGTTGACGCCGGGAGTTGACTTTCAGAGCTTCAGGGCCAACATTGTCGGGGGGACATGCCTCCGATGCGTCAGCGCGGCCCAGCCATATCAAAGTATGGAGGAATATGATGGATGTCATCAGACGAGACCACTCGAACATAGCTCTTGCCGGCCCCACCTATAGTAGAAGCGTCCGTACCGGGAGTTGGCTGTTCATCTCCGGCTGTACCGCCCGGGGCACCGAGGCTCAAGGCAAACCGTTGATGGAGCAGCTGCGGGTCACCATCGACCGGATCACGCGCATCGTCGCCGCAGAAGGGGGCACACCCTCCGGCATCGTCAAGACCACCACCTTCGTGACCAGCATCGCGGACTGGCGCGCCAATGCCGCGGAACAGCAAGCCCTGTTCGAAGAGTTTTTCAAGGGAGAGTATCCCGCCAACACCCTGGTGGAGATTACGGCGCTGGCGCAGCCGGGGCTTGACGTGGAGATAGAGGCAACGGTGGTCCTGGACTGATACGCGCGCCGGCGCACCTTGCGCCCCGCGGCCGCATCATAATAGTTGTTCCACACATTCTCACCACCTTGGATGTCGCGGGCGGGTGTCGCTCTTGGGAAAATTGGCTGGCAGATCAGGTTTCGTTATCGTCGTCCTGTTGGCGGGATTGCTGATGGCGGTGGGGTTCGTGCCGCAGGTACGGCAACTCTGGTTGCAGCTGCGGGCCGACGAGGTGACGGTATCCCAGCCTTCCGTCCATGGGGGACAAAGCGGGACGGACACGTTGGACCTGAAAATAATCTCGATCCTGGGGAAAGACGGGATACCGGCCATCCTGGACCCGGAGTTCGTGAGCGTGCGAGCGGGCGATGTTCAGATGCTGCCCAACGAGCGGGTCATCGGAGTATCCATCAACGGGGACCACCGGGCCTATCCGCTGAACCTGCTGAGCCGGCATGAAATCGTTAACGATACGGTCGGGGGCGCGCCCGTCGCGGTGACCTGGTGACCCCTCTGCTTCACGGGCATTGTATATGCCCGAGAGATAGGAGACAGAACCCACACCTTCGGCGTTTCCGGCAAGCTCATCATGAACGCGCTGGTGATGTACGACCACCAGACGGACACCCTGTGGAGCCAGTTCCTGAGCCGGGGCGTCAAAGGGCCTCTGGTCGGCACGGAATTGGAGATCGTTCCCGCCGTTCAGACCACCTGGCTCCAGTGGCTCCAGTTGCATCCCGACACCGTGGTCCTGGACAAGAGGGGCCGGTACCAATCGGACACCTACGAAGGGTATTACCGGGGTGGCTCCGCCGGAATCCTGGGCGAGTCCAACAAGGACAAACGCTTGCCCCGGAAGGACCTGGTGTTGGGAGTGGCCGTGGCCGGCGCCGCCAAGGCCTATCCCTTCACCGCAATCGCCAAAGAGATGGTGATCAACGACTTCTTCTCCGGCAGGAACGTTCTGGTGACCTTCGATCCGGTCTCGGAGACGGGGGCGATATTCGACCGGAAGGCCGGAGACCGCACCCTGACCTTCAGTTTCCTGTCGGAAAACGACGACGGCGTGTCATTGATGCGGGACCAAGAAACTAAAAGCACCTGGCAGGTCGTTACAGGGAGGGCTGTCGAGGGCCCCCTGGCGGGATCGTCGCTGGAGCGGTTGCCGTCCCATTACTCCTTCTGGTTCGCCTGGGGCGACTTCCATCCGGACACGGAGCTGTATGGGTGAGTTACCTGCAAAGCGAGGCCTGGCTAATCGACGGCTATCCGCCAATATCCGAGCAATAAATCAAGGCCCTAGGAGGTTTAACGATGCCTGATGCCGCCCATACCGAAGACTTTTCGAACGTCGGACGACAGTACAGATTTGAGCATCTAGCTTTGCCAGTGATCATGAAAGACATGTACTTCAGCAAAGATGATCCCAGTCCGGGCGACCGAGTGCCGAGTTTCGACCTACCGACCCTGGAGGGAGGCCGCTTTCGGTCCACCGATCTCGGCGAAACCGGTCCGGCATTGCTGATTTTTGGCTCCTATACCTGTCCGGTGACCGACGGCGCGGCCCCCGGGCTGAGAGAGCTTCACGGGCGCTTTGGCGACCGCGTTCGCTTCGTGATGGTGGATGTCCGTGAAGCGCACCCCGGGAAGGAAGTGCCGCAGCCTCAAACCTTCGACCAGAAAATGGTGCACGCTCAACTGCTGCGCGACTTCCATGGCTTCAGCTTCGAGGTGGCGGTTGACGACATCGACGGCACTTTCCACCGGGCCATGAGCCCAAAGCCCAACTCCGCCTACGTTCTGGGAAAGGATGGAACAGTCCTATTTCGCGCTCAATGGGCCAATGACACGGAAGCATTGGCCTCGGTGCTAACTGCTATCGCGGCCGGCCAGTCTCCGAGCCGCACCCGGAGCGGCGGTTTGGTTCGACCCATACTTCGATTCATGCGTTACATAGCTCCGGTTCTCGACCGGGCGGGAGGCGGCGCCTGGCGCGAGATGTGGCGCGTGGCGCCCCCCATGGCCGCTTTGGCGTTTGTACTCAAGTCTTTCCGGGTCCGCGCGAAGAAGCTCGACGCACGGGAGGCCTGAGGTTGTGGTTCGCCACGATGGTTCGAGGGACGCTGCCCCTCGGCGACCGCGTCGCGGGTGATAACTCTACCGTGGGCGACATCCTCTAGACCGAACTTCCCAAGGCTATCTCCGATACAACCCAAAAGACGAGCAGTCCCTTTCACGATCTTCGTAGCATATGAGTGGCATCCCCGTAGCATTGGCGATGGCGATTGCAAGCTTGCGGCTGTAATACTCGGAGCCGTCGTACACATGGAAGGTCGTTCCATCTTTTTTCATTATCTCGACGCGTGTGGAAACAATAGGACTTGTAGCGTCAGTGCCTCCCTCGTGGTATTGATATTCGATGTGTCCAATCTGATCCAACTTAACCATCCTGACTTCAGAACGCCTCAGCAGGAAATGTTCTTCTTTACTCAAGACCCCGGCGGTGTTATCTACGATGTACTGTGTATTACGCGGCATGAAATAGGATACAGCACCTACACCACCCATGGAGAGCAGAATAAAACACAAACAAGCGCCTACCAATAATGGTCTGAGGGGAGCCTGACCCTTTTCCCTTAGTATTGTGCAATAGAGCAGGTAAGCCATAAGCCAAAACAATGAACCAAATACAAGGGTAATGGCGAACGCCCCGTAAATCGTCGCCCATGTATAACCGCGCGCGTGTAATAATTCGATTGCCCCCGGAGGTGGATTAGTAGTGTGGATGAACCACCACGGTGCGGAAATCCAGAACACCAACGCTCCCAAATACAGCACGGCGCTCACAAGAACCACGGCGTATACCCAAAAGGGGGGGAAGGCTTCAGGCTTCTGCATAATCCATCGATTCCCCAGTTGCAACTAGCATTCCCTGGTCAAACCAGCAACCGCAGGCGTTGACGCACGCCCGGTCTGTTCACAAGCGGGCCTCTCGAATGTGCCCATTCTAGCGACACCCTAGCCACGTCGCAACCAGCATCTTTCACCGCGCTTGAGCGCCTCCCCTCCACGGCGTACAATTGGTTGAGGCTTCAGGCTGTACCCTACCAACCGGTACCCCTCCAGCCGGTGGAAGGACGCCTGTCCGGGAGATGCCGATGCCAAGCAACAGTAAGAAGCAGTGGCTCGAGAAAACCCTCGGCCCCGCAATCAAGAAGTTCCCGGAGCGACAGGAGGAGTTCCTCACCGACAGCGGGCTCTCGATCGATCCCCTGTATGCCCCGGAGGACCTGGCCGCCCAAGACCTCGACTATAACCGGGAGTTGGGCTACCCGGGGGAGTACCCGTACACTCGGGGCGTGCAGCCGAACACCTACCGGGGCCGAGTCTGGACCATGCGCCAGTATGCCGGCTACGCCACCGCCGCCGATACCAACCAGCGGTACCGCTACCTGTTGGAGCAAGGGCAGACCGGGCTTTCGGTGGCCTTCGACCTGCCGACCCAGATCGGCTACGACTCGGACCACCCTCTGGCCAAGGGCGAAGCGGGCAAGGTGGGCGTGCCGATTTGCAGCGTTGAAGATATGGAGGTCATGTTCGAGGGCATCCCGTTGGACCGGGTCAGCACCTCCATGACCATCAATGCCACGGCCTCCATCCTCCTGTGCTTCTATATCGCCGCAGCCAAGCGGCAGGGGGTTTCCCCGGAAAAGCTGAGCGGCACCATCCAGAACGACATTCTCAAGGAATACATCGCCCGCGGGACCTATGCCTACCCGCCGCGGCCCTCGATGCGGCTGGTGGTGGACGTGTTCAAGTACTGCGCGGAAAATGTTCCCCGCTGGAACACCATCAGCATCAGCGGGTACCACATGCGGGAGGCCGGCGCCACCGCCGTCCAGGAGCTGGCCTTCACCTTCGCCAATGCCATCGCCTACGTTCAGGCCGCCCTCGATGCCGGTTTGGACGTGGATGGGTTCGCCCCTCGGGTTTCCTTCTTTTTCGTGGCCCAGAACAACCTGTTCGAGGAGGTGGCCAAGTTCCGCGCCGCCCGCCGGATGTGGGCCAAGATCATGAAGGAGCGCTTCGGCGCCAAGGACCCCCGGTCGATGATGCTCCGGTTCCACACCCAGACCGCCGGGGTGAGCCTCACCGCCCAGCAGCCGGACAACAACCTGATCCGCTGCACCATCCAGGCCCTGGCCGCCGTCCTGGGAGGCTCCCAGTCGCTGCACGTGAACTCTCGAGACGAGGCGCTGGCCCTGCCCTCGGAGGAGTCGGTGCAGCTCTCCCTGCGGACCCAGCAGATTCTGGCCCACGAAAGCGGCACGGCGGACGTCGTGGACCCGCTGGGCGGTTCCTACTACGTTGAGAGTTTGACTAACCAGTTGGGAAAAGAGGCCCTTCATTACATCGACCGGATCGAGCAGTTGGGCGGCGCCGTCTCCGCCATCGAGGAGGGGTTCCAAGTCCAGGAGATCGGAGAGGCTGCCTACCGGCACCGCCAAGAAGTGGAGTCCGGCTCACGCACCATTGTCGGAGTCAACCGGTTTGTCACCGACGAGCCACCCGTGGCGGGACTGCTGCGGGTGGACGCGGCGGCGGCCCTGCAGCAGACGCAGCGGTTGCAGCGCCTCCGCGAAGAGCGGGACGGCGCCCAGGTGAAAGCAGCGCTCGCCCGGCTGGACGAGGTAGCCAGAGGCACCGGCAACACGGTGCCGGTGATTCTGGAATGCGTGGAGAGCTACTGCACCCTGGGCGAGATTTGCCAGGTCTTCCGAGACGTGTTCGGCGAGCAGCAGGAGATTGTGGCCTTCTGATGGGGAAGTAGCTGGATTGGGGATGGCCCTTCTCCGGGTGAATTACATTTAGTTCTGTCTGGACAATAGGAGGCGTGGATCGTGGCAGATCTGATACTTTCCGAAGCGGAGCAGATGCTCCAGACCATGGTGCGGGATTTCGCCGACCGGGAGTTGGCGCCCCGGGCCCGCGAGGCGGACGAGAAGGAAGAGTTCTCCTGGGAGAACTGGAAGGGAATGGCCCAGCTGGGGCTGACCGGCATCGGTATCGACCCGAAGTACGGCGGCAGCGGCGGCGCCTACCGGAACATGGTCATTGTCGCCGGCGAGGTGGCCAGGGGCGATGCCTCCGCCGGCGTAACCCTGATCTCTCACCTCTCCCTGGGCACCACCACCATATTTCGCTTCGCCAACGAAGAGCAGCGCCAGCGTCTGGTCCCGTCCCTGGCTTCGGGGAAAGGTGTCGCGGCCTGGGCCCTCACCGAACCCGGCGGTGGCTCCGACGCCGCCGCGTTGCAGACCACGGCCGTCAAGCGAGACGGCACCTACTTCCTCACCGGCAGCAAGATGTTTATCACCAACGCCGCCGAGGCCGAATCCATTGTGGTCTTCGCCACTCAGGACCCCGCCATGGGTCACAAGGGCATCAGCGCCTTCGTGGTCCCGGGGAATGCCCCGGGCCTGGAGATCAATCCCTTGCACGGGAAGATGGGGATGCGGGGCTCCAGCACCAACGAGGTTGTGATGCGGGACACCCCGGTGCCGGCGGAGAACCTGTTGGGCGAAGAGGGACGGGGGTTTCGCTACGCCATGGAGATTCTGGACTCCAGCAGGATCATCATCGCCGCCCAATGCGTTGGCATCGGCCAGTCGGCCCTGGAAGCCGCGTTGCGTTACGCCCAGCAACGGGAGGCCTTCGGGCGTCCCATCGCCAAGCTCCAGGCCATCCAGTTCATGCTGGCGGATATGGCCACCGAGGTACACGCCTCCCGGGTTGTCACGATGAACGCGGCTACGTTGAAAGACGACGGCCTTCCCTTCGCGGACCAAGCGTCGATGGCCAAACTCATGGCCTCGGAAATGTGCGTTAAGGTGTCTTCGCAAGCTCTGCAGGTGCACGGCGGCTACGGCTACTTCAAGGACTCGCCCGTGGAGCGCATTTTCCGGGATGCTCGAGTCACCACCATTTACGAGGGGACGTCGGAGATCCAGCGGCTGGTGATTGCCCGGCAGGTGCTGGCTAAATATCCCCTGTAGACGGCAGCGGCGGAATGCCGGTGTTAGAATCTGCCACAGCCTATGGCTCGAATCTAGTAAACTGAGCGCGGCCTCCCACGCTGGGCGGGGGTGGAGAACGGGTTGAGGTTGATCCTCCCGAACCAGACCAACCCAGCCGGCATGTTAGGTCATCCTGGGATTCGAGTGAGCCATCACGGGGAAGCTGCTGGGCCTGTGCCCGAGGAGGCGACCGGAAAGTGACCGAGATTTGCAGCGTGAAATACATTGATCACGTGGGCGTGGCCGTCAAGAACATCGGAGCGGCCTTGGCCCTTTTCCAGGAGGTCTTCGGCGCTCCTCCCGCCACGGTGAAAGAACTGCCCGATCAAGGAGCCAGGGGCACCCTGATTCAGATCGGGCAGACCCGGCTGGAGCTACTGGAGCCTCTGGGCCGTGACACGCCGATCGGGCGCTTCATCGAGCGCCGGGGCGAAGGGTTGCACCACCTGGCCTTTAACGTGTCTGATCTGGCGGGCAAGCTTGCGGCCCTGGAGGGTCTGGGCATCCGTCTCGTGGACCGGGAACCCCGGGAAGGGTTGTCCGGCGACATCGCCTTCATCCATCCCCGGTCGGTCTTCGGAATCCTCACCGAATTGGTGGAAAACCGCGAATAGCCACGCCGGGAAAGACCGGGAATCGAGCCTGCCTCCCGGCATTTTCTCCTCTCACCTGGCGGTCCGGGTCCCGGTGGGGAATGTTGGCCCCTCGCGGGGGCCGTGGCTGAACCGCTGAACTGGGAAACCGGCGCCGATGGCCCTCTGTGCCGGGGGCTTGTGTTAGATGAACAGACATGATACTAATTATCGGGGCATTTAATGACGAGCAAGAGCCGAACCATCCGAGTTCTGGTGGCCAAGCCGGGCTTGGACGGCCACGACAGGGGCGCCAAGGTGGTTGCCCGGGCACTGAGAGACGCTGGGATGGAGGTGATTTACACCGGTATCCGTCAGACGTCTCAGATGATAGTGCAGGCCGCCGCCCAAGAGGACGCCGATGTGGTCGGCATGAGCATTCTGTCCGGCGCCCATCTGGAAATCCTGCCCGAGATCATGCGTCTGCTGAAGGAAAGAGGGATGGAAGATGTGGTGGTGGTGGTGGGCGGCATTATCCCGGAGGCCGACCGGCAGGCCCTCACCGATCTGGGCGTGGCGGGCATGTTTGGGCCTGGCACATCCACCAGCACGATAGTAGAATTCATCGAAGGCGCCGTGGGGGAGCGCGCTAGTTTGTAGCCCGCCGGTTTCCGTCATCAAGGATTCCACGAATCCATAAATTGCGGAAATCCACGGGTGTCTTCCGCTTTAGGCCTTGACATTGTAGGCCTTGACATTGTAGGTATAAACACTCATATAATTACCACCGGTCTATGAAATTAGTAGGCTGAGAATTTATGCGCTTTAATGTCGCCCAACTGCTAGAAGAGCCGATTGGCTCAGAACGTGGTTATCGAGTGGACGAAAACTACACCGGATCACAACGGATTACCGAAATGGCCCGCGGTCCGGTTCAGATGTTGCGCACCCACCAGGGGGTATTGGTGAGAGCCGCCCTGGAAATCCGGTGTGCCTTGACCTGCAGCCGGTGCCTGGGCGCTTTCAGCCGTTCCTCCACTCTTTCCCTCGAAGAGGAGTTCTTCCCCTTGGTGGATATTCAAAGCGGTCGAAGCGTGTTTCAGCCGGATGAGCCGGAGGGCAGGAGGGTCATCGATAGCAGGCATAACCTGGACCTTACCGAGGCAGTCCGAGAGTACGCCGTGACCGACCTTCCGATGAAACCGCTGTGCCGTCCAGGATGTTTGGGTCTGTGTCAGGTGTGCGGCGCCGAGCGGAATCTCAATCGGTGCGGCTGTAGTGCCCTCCCCCGGGATTCCCGGCGGGGAGCCTTGGCCGGACTGCTATACCAATACGAGTAGAGACGAGAAGATTTCTTGAAGACCGGGACGGGTCGTGGAGAGCCGTATCCAGTAGGAGTGAATTCAGCGAATGGGTGCAGTACCGAACAAGAAACTAACCAGGGCACGGAAGGGCCGGCGGTTCAGCTCATACCGGCTGAAGTCTATCAACCCGGCTTTCTGTCCTCGCTGTCGCAATGCCAAACTGCCGCACACGGTGTGCCGGCAGTGTGGATTTTACCGGGGACGTCAGGTGATCGAAACCTCGAACTAACGGGAATTTGCCCAGCCGTTGGGCTAGAGAACCGGCAGGCCCGTGGCATCGAAAGACGGCGCCGGCCTGCGGTGATCGCGGACCATGCTGGTAGAAGAATGGGGAGCGAATCTGGTGCCCCAACATCCGGGTTCCGGATGCGGGCCGAGAACATGAGATGAATGTGAGTACGGACAGTCGCGTTGCCAACAAAGCTTATGTGTTCCCGGGACAGGGTTCTCAGAGTGTGGGGATGGGCGCCGAACTGTATGCCGCGTCTCCATCCGCCCGGGCGGTGTTCGAGGAAGCCGACGACAGCTTGGGGTTCTCCCTGTCCAACTTGATGTTCCACGGGGACGACACCGATCTTCGGGACACCGTTAACTCGCAGCCAGCCATTATGACCGTCAGCATCGCCTGCTGGAAGGCTCTGGAAGAGAGCGTGGGGCCTGGTTCGGTCCTGCCCAGCATGGTGGCCGGGCACAGCCTGGGCGAGTACACTTCGATGGTCGTCGCCGATGTCATCGGCTTCGGTGAGGCGGTCAAGCTCGTGCGGGAACGGGGCCGGCTGATGCAACAGGCCTCGGTAAACCGGCCCGGCGGCATGGCGGCCATCATCGGTCTCGAAGAGCTGGCCCTGGAGCAAATATGCGCTGAAACCGGGGTGGAGTTGGCCAACATCAACGCCGATGGCCAGATAGTCGTCAGCGGAGATAAGATCGCCGTGGCCCGGGCGATGGACTTGGCTTCGGCCCGGGGGGCCCGAAGGGCCATACCCCTGCCGGTTAGCGGAGCGTTCCATTCCTCTTGCATGTTGGAGGCCCGGGAAGGCCTGGTTGGTGCGGTCAGCGCCCTGAACTTCCGCGATCCCAAACATCCAATTATCGCCAATTCCACCAGCCTGCCCCTTACCACGGGCGCCGAAGTGCGGGAGGAGTTGGTCGAGGGTCTCTGCCGCTGCGTCCAGTGGAAAGACTCCGTTAAGTACATGATTGACTCGGGAGTATCCCAGTTCGTCGAGTTCGGGCCGGCGGCCGTTCTGACCAGCCTGATTCGGCGCATCGACCGAAATGTCGAGGCGGTGACCCTGTCCGATCCGGCGTCCATACAAAAGTTAACCGGAGATGCCAACTAGGCCCGTTGGCGGGGCTCTTGGTGACCCATGCCTACCCTGAAATCCACGGACCTGAGACGAAAGGCGAGGGAAGGAGCCCTTCAAACGCTGTTCGCGGCCGACATCAAAGCTTCTCCGGACGAGGATTCGCTGGAATGGCTGGTTGACGAAAACTCTTTGCCGGCCAAATCGGTTGATTTCGCTCAAGTTTTGATGCGAGGGGTCTCGAACAATAGGCCCTCATTGGACGGCGTGATCGAACGGTATGCCCCCGCGTGGCCGGTGGACCAACTATCTCTGGTGGACCGAAACATCCTTCGAATTGCTCTGTATGAGTTGTTGTTCACCCCTCAAATACCGCGGAAAACCGCGATCAATGAGGCGGTAGAACTAGCAAAAGTGTTCGGAAGCGAAAGCTCTGCCCGGTTTGTCAATGGAGTCCTGGGATCGGTGATGGCCGGGTTGGAGACGGGGGAGCTTGCTCCCCACGATACTGCGAACGAAGGGAGATGACAGTTTGCCCACTGTCTACGAGAGAGTAAAAGCCATCGTTGTCGATAAACTAGGGGTCGATGAGGCGGACGTAACGGAAACATCTTCGTTCGTGGAAAACCTCAACGCCGACTCTCTGGACCTGGTAGAGCTGATTATGGCCTTTGAGGAGGAGTTTTCCACCGACGATATGCCGGTGGAGATTTCCGACGAGGACGCCGGCAAGATCTTTACGATTGAAGATGCTGTAACCCACCTGAAAGGCCACGGAGTACAAGACTCTTAACTGTTGCCGGCCGGAACCGTGTTGCCGGACCTGTATTGATGGAACGCCCGGAAGCGCCCTCCTCCCGCCCAGCCGTCGAAACGGCGGTGGCCGTCGCGGCGGGGCCTCCGCGCCAGCCTCATCTCAACCGGTGAGGAAACCGGCCGATGGCGCCCAACGTCCGAAGCGGGTTGGGGAGTATTCCCTGGGCATTCATCCGGCGTGCTGAACCAGGGTGCGGGAAACGCAAATCCCGCCGCTAGATTCCGGGTGAAAACTTCTCCATCGCCCCTCGCCTGGGTTACCTGGAAGCAACTGCGATACGGCGGGTTGCCACCGGGTCAATGGGAGGTTGTGACGCCATGAACAGCCTGGAGGAGATCGCCGACCTGGTCAGGCACTGCACCGGCTGTGCACTCTGGCAGGGGCGCACTAATGCCGTGCCCGGAGAAGGGTCCGCCGACGCGGAGTTGATGTTCATCGGTGAAGGCCCGGGCTTCCACGAGGACCGCCTCGGCCGGCCCTTCGTCGGCGCGGCCGGACAGCTCTTGGAGGGCCTGCTGGCGTCGATCGGGACCAGTCGCGAGCGGGTGTTCATCGCCAACATGCTTAAATGCCGGCCTCCCCAGAACCGTGACCCGTTGCCGGCCGAGATGGCCGCCTGCAGTCAGTACCTGAACCGCCAGATCGAGTTGGTCAACCCCAAGCTCATCATTACCCTTGGACGATTTTCCATGGCCCGGTTCTTCCCCGGAGAGAGCATAAGCCGGATGCGGGGAATGGTCCGGGAGAAAGACGGCCGCTCGATCTACCCGGTAATGCATCCCGCGGCGGCCCTGCGGCGACAGGAGTTCCGCACCACATTAATCGAGGACTTCAAGGCTATTCCGGACATCCTGGCGGGATTGAGCCAAGCCGCCCCACCGGGCGCCGAGGCAGATCAGCAAGAAGCTCCGCCTCCGGAACAACTGAACCTCTTCTAGGAAGTGCCATTAATTTGAATCCACAATTACGCGTCATCCCGCTGGGCGGGCTGGGTGAAATCGGCAAGAACATGATGGTCGTGGAATGCGGCGAGGACATAATCGTCGTGGACTGCGGGGTCCAGTTTCCCGAAGAGGACATGTTGGGGGTGGACCTCATCATCCCCGACATATCCTACCTGTTGGAACGGGCCGATCGGGTTCGGGCCGTTCTCATCACCCACGGGCATGAGGACCACATCGGGGCACTGCCCTTCGTGCTGGCCCAACTCAAGGTCCCGGTGTACGCGCCCAAGCTGGCCCACGGCCTCATCTCCGTGAAACTCAAGCAGCGCCGGGCGACTCGCGATGCCGTCCTCGAGGCCATTGAGCCGGGAATCGCCTACCAGTTCGGGGACAACCTGCGGGCGACCTGGTTCCGGGTTTGCCACAGTATTCCCGACGCCATGGGGATCGCCATCGAAACCCCGGCGGGTACACTTATCCATACCGGCGATTTCAAGATCGACCATACCCCCGTCGACGGCCGGAAGATTGACCTGGCGGCCCTGGCCCAGTACGGCTCCCAGGGAGTCCTGCTGATGATGTCCGATTCCACCTACGCCGAGGTCCCCGGCTACACCCCTTCCGAGCAGGTGGTTGGAGAGGCCTTGGATCAGGCCATTCGGGAGGCCCCCGGCCGGGTGATGGTGACCACCTTCGCTTCCCTCATCTCACGGGTCCAGCAGGTGATGGACGCCGCCGAACGGTACGGCCGAAAGGTAATCATCGTCGGCCGCAGCATGGTGGACAACGTGAATGTGGCATCGGAGACAGGGTATCTGAGAATCCCTCCAGGGATACTGCGTCCCCTGAATGAGGCCCGGGAATTGCCTCCGGAACAAGTGGTGCTGGTGACCACCGGCAGTCAAGGGGAGCCGATGTCGGCCCTGGTGAGGATCGCCAAAGGCGACCATCGGGACGTGCGGATTGTACCCGGGGACACGGTTATCATCTCCGCCAGCCCGATTCCAGGCAACGAGCTTCCCATCAGCCGGACCATCGACAACCTGTTCCGCCTAGGGGCCAGGGTCCTCTACGACCGGATTGCTCTGGTCCACGTCCACGGCCACGCCAGCCAAGAAGAGCTGAAACTGGTCTTGAGCCTGGTCCGACCCCGCTACTTCGTGCCGGTCCACGGAGAGTATCGCCACCTTGTGGCCCACGCCCGGCTGGCCTGGGACTTGGGCATCGCCGAGGCGGGCATCTTCGTTCTGGAAGACGGCGACGTGTTGGAACTGTCCGAGGAGTCGGCGAAGGTGGTTGAGAAGGTGTCGGCGGGCCCCATCTTCATCGACGGCCTGAGCACCAGGGACACTCGGAGCCAGGTGCTCAGCCAGCGGCGGTCTCTGTCCAAGGACGGCGTGGTGGTGTTAATCCTCACTCCGGATAAGGCAACTGGCGGGGCACCGGTACGCGTCAAGGTGGTGAGCAGCGGGTTCATGGACGCGGTGGAGACCGAAGAGTTGTTCGAGGGTTTGACCGGCGAGGTGGGGCAACTCTTGAACGGCGGGGGCGATCTGAGGGAGGAAACGGAGAAAACCAGGGCAAAAGTGCAGAAAACTGCCCGTAGTTTCCTAGCTAAAGCCTCAGGGCGAAGCCCTATGATTATTCCAGTGGTGCTTGATTCGTAAGTCAGCTCCGGCTGATATCTGTCTGCCTCCCTCGGACACCACTGGAGGTTTCAATGGCACAGTCCGCTCGCCGGCGGCGCCCGGTCGCCCCGTCCCCAAAGTTAAGAGACCTTATTCGGGCCGGGCCCAGCCCCGCGATAGAGGGACTGGTTTTCGTGGTCCTCGGACTGGGCCTGGGTCTGGGTCTCGGGCTGTCACCAGCGGCCCGCCATTGGACTTTTGAAGCCCTGGGCTACGGCTGGATCCCGGTCGGACTCTGGATTGTCGCGGCTCTTGCCGCCCTCCGGTACCATCCCCGGTCTCTGAAATTCCACTGGCGATGGTGGATTGTCGCGGCCGGCGTAGCGACGGTGTCCATCGGCGCGTTATCATTATTCTCCAGAGGAGACGGGTTCTACACCGAGACCACCCTCAGCGGGCGCTGGGGGGAAGCCGTCGGCGGGACACCTCTGGGGCTGGCGGTGGGAAAGCTGGCCGCCATCTCCTTCATCCTGCCCCTGCTGCTCTTCCCGCGCCGGGTGGGGCCCGCCTATCTCAGACTTCTCCGGTACCTGGTGTTGGGCTTGCAATTCGTGCCGGTCTACCTGTATCTGGGGCTGTACCACGGGGTCTATTACCTGGACCGGGGCCTGCGCACCTTGTTTCACGTCCGTTACCGGCGGCGGTGGATGGCCCGGGTGTGGGCGCCCGTTGGTCGGCGGTTGCCGGCTAAGCTAGCGGATCGCTTACCGGCGCCGGAGGCTGCCCACCCGGCGGCGGCCTCCGTGCCAGAGCCGGCCGACATGACCGGCCTGTGGGCCGCCAGCGAGCCTGGGGTTATCCCCAGTTGGTCCCCCATCGAGGAGGGCCCTCAAGAGGCCGCGTTGAAGGAGAAGAGAGTGGGGGCGGTCAACGGGAAAGGTTCCAAGTGGCAGCTTCCCACCGCCGACCAACTCACGCCTTCGGACCCCCGCGATCTCTCCGAGGCCCCGCTGCTGCAGATGGCGCGGCACGTGGAAACCACCCTGGCCGACCACGGAGTTGCCGTTGAGGTGACGGACATAAAATCGGGGCCCCGGATTGTTCGCTTTGGATTGGTTCCCGGCTGGGTATCCAAGAGGGGCGAAGTCATCAAGACGGAGCCTCCGGAGGGGAAATTCGAGGGGAGCCGGGTCAAGGTGCAGAGTATCCTGATGCGGGAGAAAGACCTGGCCTTGGCGCTCAAGACGCCCTTCCTGCGCATCGAAGCGCCGGTGCCCGGAGAAGCGTTGGTGGGACTGGAGGTGCCGGCCCCCACCCCGAGCAAGGTGCATCTGAGGGAGGTGATTGAAACCCCGGCCTTCGCGAAGATCGCCGCCAAAGGTGGTCTTCCCATCGCCTTGGGGCAGGATACGGGTGGCGCCCCGGTGGTGGTGGACCTGGCCTCACTGCCCCATGCCCTGATCGCCGGGGCCACCGGCAGTGGCAAGAGCGTCTGCATCAACTCCATCGTTGCCAGCTTGCTGCTGACCAAGACGCCCGACCAGATGCGATTCCTGATGGTAGACCCCAAGAGGGTGGAGTTGACCCCCTTCAATGGCATCCCCCACCTCATCGCGCCCGTGATTGTGGATGCGGACGAGGTCAACGTTGCCCTGCGGGGCCTGATGCGGGAGATGCTGCGCCGCTACAAGCGGATGGAAGAGGCCGGCACCCGCAACATTGCTGGATACAACGCCCGGGCCGAGGACCGCATGCCCTACCTGGTGCTCATCGTCGACGAGTTGGCCGACCTGATGATAGTCGGCGGCTTCGAGGTGGAGCAGAACCTGGTCCGCCTGGCCCAGCTCGGACGGGCCACCGGGATACACCTGGTGCTGGCCACCCAGCGGCCTTCCGTCAACGTGGTGACCGGACTCCTCAAGGCCAACATTCCGGCCCGCGCCGCCTTCGCCGTCGCCTCACAGGTGGACTCCAGAGTGATACTGGACACCATCGGCGCGGAGAAGCTGCTGGGAAAGGGGGACATGCTGCTTCTGCACAACGAAAACCCCAAACCCAGGAGGGTCCAGGGTACCCTGGTTTACGATGAGGAGATCGACCAACTCGTGGAGCACTGGACCAGCCAAAAAGGGCCCCCTCTGCCCGTCATCAACTTGGGGGAGATCGGCGAAGACGGAGAGGACGAAGACGAGGCGGAGGAACGGTTGCTGGATGAAGCCCGCGAGTTGGCCCTCCGCAATCCCCATCTTTCGAACTCCTTCCTGGAGCGGCGGTTGAAGGTGGGTGGCCGGCGGGCTGCCCAGATCATCGAGGTGTTGGTCGAGGAAGGGCTACTGGCCCCCCGCTAGCCCGGGATTCCCCCGCAGCTTTGGGGAACCCCCGCCAGCCGGGGCCGCCCCTTCCGATGTCCAGGGCGCCAGTCGCTCCGGCCCGCGCTACCGGTCGGCCGCCAGGTACCGTACCCGGCTTCGGCCGGGTCAATCCCGGATATCCTCTCGCGGCCCTTCCCCTTTCGTTTGCTCCTTTGGTATCATGGGCGGTGGCCCGGTATTCGAAGAGTCCAAGCACTGGCGATGAATCGTAATACAAAGTGTTAATTGACCTCCACACCCATACCTATCCGATGTCGGACGACAGTTTCATGGGCGTCGAGGAGCTTATAGAATCGGCCAAGGCTATGGGCCTGGACGGAATCTGCCTAACCGAGCATGACAACTTCTGGTCCGTCGATGAAGTCACAGCCTTATCACGGAAGCACGACTTCTTGGTGGTGCCCGGCTGCGAGATAAATACCGATACCGGGCATGTCCTGGTGTTCGGCCTGGACCAGTACGAATTCGGCCTGCACAAACCCTCCTTTCTGCACTCGGTGGTTGAGCGCAAAGGAGCGGCGGTCGTCGCTGCTCATCCGTACCGCCGCCGGTTCCTTGAGGACCCCGGCCGAAAACCCGAGGCCCGGGCCGAGATGCTGGCCAGGGCCGGTTCCGACGGCCTCTTTCAGATTTGCGACGCCATAGAGGCGGTTAACGGGCGGGGCTCCACCATGGAGAACAGCTTCTCCCAAGACCTGGGAGAGCTGCTGAGAACCAACACGACCGGCGGCAGCGACGCCCATCGCCTGGAACAGTTGGGCACCGCCGCCACCCGGTTCCAGTGTCCCATCGATGGTCTGGACGACCTGATACGGGAGCTGCGAGCCGGACGGGTCCAAGCAGTTGACCTGCGGAACGGCCACTGAGGTATCCCGTTCCTCCGTTCAGTGCGGGGAAGCCGGCGGGGGCGCCATACCGGAGATCTTAAGGGCCACACCGTATAGCGAGGGAAGGGCCACCGATGGTCGAAGCGCTGAAGGTTGACAACCTGTTCGTGCGCTTTGGGACGCCACTGGGTGACGTGAAAGCTCTCAACGGGGTCAGTCTCGTCCAAGAAGAGGGGCAGGTCTTCTGCTTGGTGGGCGAGAGTGGGGCCGGTAAGAGCACCCTGGCTCTGGCAATCATGGGGCTGCTGCCTCCCTCGGCCACAGTGGGCGGGGGCCGCATCTTCTTCGATGGCGTGGACTTGCTCCGGGCCGGCTCCGAGTACGTGCGCCGCCTCAGGGGCAAGGAGATCTCCATGGTCTTCCAAGACGCCCAAACGGCATTGAACCCGGTCCAACTGGTTGGGGAGCAGCTGGAAGAGGTCATTCTGGAGCACACCGCCGTGGGCGCCCGGGCCGCCAACTCGATGGCCCAGGAGATCCTGCGGGAGATGGGGCTTCCGGATCCCAGACGGATCATGGGCCAGTACCCCTTCAGCCTGAGCGGCGGGATGTGCCAGCGGATCATGCTGGCCATTGGTCTTGTGCTGGGACCGCGCCTGCTGGTCGCCGATGAACCAACCTCCGGGTTGGATGTGACGTTGCAGGCGGAGATTCTGGACCTGCTGAAGCGGCTCTGCCGGGAGCAAATCGCGTCGATCCTGCTAATTACCCACGACATGGGCGTCGTGGCCACCATGGCCAATCAGGTAGGGGTAATCTACGGAGGCACCATGGTGGAGATGGCGAGTGTCATTCCCCTGTTCCAGCGGCCGCGGCACCCGTACACCTGGGCTCTTTTGCAATCGCTGCCCCGGCTGGACGAGCCGGGCAAGCGGCTGCAACCCTTGCCGGGCTCCCCCCCTGACATGATCGGCCTGCCCGAGGAGTGCCCCTTCCTGCCCCGGTGCAATAAGGCCCTCGCCCGTTGCCGGTCGGAGCGGCGGCCGCCCCTGGTGGAGGCGGAACCCGGCCACTGGGTCGCCTGCTATAACCCCGTCGTGCCGTTGGAATAGAGGCGCGGCCAGCGTCTCGTCAACGGCTTGACGCCTGGCCGCCCGTCATCCCGCGAAGGCCGCGATCCAGCTAACTCTCCTCTGGATACCGGCCCGATGCCGTCAGGGACAATCGTGGGCCGGAATGTCCCACACTTTCGCCGATGTAAAGCTATTTTCCAGACAGTGCGCTAGGCCCTGGTCCGGGCGCCCTGGCCGACCACCATCAATTCAATGGCCAGGTCAGGTTCCAGGCGGCCTTGCTTGACCGCCAGGTCCGCCTCCAGCAAACGGCGGTAACGGGCGGCGATATCCCGTGAGGAGTGGCGGCGGGCCTGTTCGAGGGTTTTCTGAAGGGCGTACGGTGGGAAGATGCCGGTCTGCGCGCCCATGTCTCTCGTCGCAACCCGCCGGTCCAAGGCATCACGGGCCAAGGCCAGATTGCGTAGCTGGCGCTCGACCATCGTGAAGATGTTGGACGCATCGCGTCCATCCTGGCGGAGCCGGTGCAGCAGGCGGAGGGCCTGGCCGGGCCGGCCATCGATCATCGCGTCCACCGCGGCGAATATATTGGCCTCCCGCACCTGGGATACCAACTCCATAACGTCGGACTGCTCGATAGCCCGTCCCGACGCGTACAGGGTCAGCTTCTCGATCTCCCGGTCCATGGTCCAAAGATCGTTCCCCACCAGGTCGGTCAGGCACCTGATTGCGGCCGGGTTGATGCTGCTGCCGCGTTCCTGGGCCGACTCTTTGATCCAGCGGGACAACGCCTCCTTTTCGGGCGCCAGCAGCTCTTGGACCTGGGCGAGCGGGCTCAGCAGACGCAGGAGAGGGTTGCCCTTGGAAAGGGGTCCGTCCAGGAAGACCAGCACCGTCGTCTCCGGCATGACCGGCACAGCCTGGGCCAACTCTTTCCAACCGCCGAGGGGAGGGGATGATTTGCCACCGTCTCCCTTCCGTCTCCAGCCCCGGCCGGTGCGCCGTTCCAGGGTGGTCAGCAAACCGTCCACGAGCACCAACCGCCGGTCGTCCATGAAAGGGAGGGCGTTGCAGATGCTGGTCAGCTCCGCCGGCTTGAGCTGGTTTCCTCGGAGGGAGTGGCGGTTTGCGTCCAGCAACTCCCCGACGCCGATATCCGCCTCCAGACGTTTTAACTCCCGAGGCACCAGGAAACTATCGCCGTAGAACACGTGGGTCGACAACTATCCGCTCCAAGCGGGTGACTCCGCGGACTCCGAGGGGTACCGGACCAGCCCCGCGGCGGGCCCCCGCACCCCGCTCCGGAATCATATTATCATGTCGGGGCCAACTGCCGCCGGGCCTTGGACCGGTCCGGCGAAACGGAGACTCTCTCCCTGGTTCGCCGGCTGCCCTCCCCGGCTGGAGTGGGGTGGCCGGAGGTCCTGCATTGCCTGGTCCCGGCCTTACGCCGGCCCCTCCTCCGGGTGGAAACCGGAGTGATCTTCGAAGGCCCCCAACGGCGGGTCGGCCGGCGGCGCTCCAGCAGCCGGGGCGGGCGGGCAGCCAGCGGCGGCGGCGGCGTCTGGGGCGCCAACTCCGGAGAAGGCCGCCGGTTCCGACGATGCGCCGGCTGAAAAAGAAGAAGAAAGCGGCAGCGGGGGCGGAACTGGCCTCGACCTGTCCCTCAAGGACATTTTCGAGGAAGAGTCGAGCGTGGACGAGAACCTCAAGGATTTGGCGGATTCACAGAATGACGAGCTTGCCCAAGATCTGGCCACCGACCTGATCAATTTTCTGGCGGATTTGCAAAGGTGACCAGGTTTTACTGATGGGCTCAAGGTCCGGGGCCCGGCCCGGCCCCAAAATCTTGCCCTGGGATTTGCCCGAATATTCGCCTAAAAGTTTGAAGCAAAGGAATGAGGGGTCCGGCTGGCTCCTTGACCCAGCATCGCGGACCCCGGCGCTGCGGCGCGTTGACATGGGATGATGGCCGTCAATATACTGCTGACAGCTATCGCTCGACGTTTACAAGGGGGAGCCTTGTGCGGAATAGTCGGATATGTAGGAGATAAGGACGCTTGGCCCATCATCTTCGAAGGGCTGCGGCGTCTGGAGTACCGGGGCTACGATAGCGCCGGTATCGCCATTTTAGACCCTGCCGGGGAACTCCAGTTCCGCAGGGCCGTGGGCAAGGTAGGCGGCCTGGCGGCGGCCAATCAGCGTGACTTGCCCCAGGGCTCCGTGGGTCTGGGCCACACCCGCTGGGCTACCCACGGCAGACCGTCGGACGCCAACGCCCATCCCCATACCGACTGTCAGGGCCGGATTGCCGTGGTGCATAACGGCATCGTGGAAAACTTCGTGGAACTCAAGTCCCGCCTGCAGGCTGAGGGGCACCACTTTTCCTCCGAGACAGATACGGAGGTCATCACTCACCTCGTCGAAGAGGGTGTGGACCAAGGCCTGAGCTTCGAGGACGCTTTCCGGCGGATGGGAAAGTTACTTCAGGGGTCGCAAGCCGTTACCGCCACCCATCAGGGCCACAGCGGAATAATTTGCGCCCTACGGCTGGGATACGCCGGCGGGATCGTGGTGGCGCACCGGGATGGGCAGGGCATCATCTGCAGCGACCTTCCTGCCCTGGTGCCGCTGTTCCGGCACGATCCCGTGATAGACGGGGTGGGGTTCCTCGATTCAGGCGAGATGGCGGTGGTCACGCGAGAGGGCACCACCTATTCGGACCTGGAAGGCCGTTCCATCGAGAAAGAAGTCCGCACGGTGTCTCAGGAGGACATCCTCATCGACAAGGGCGGCTTCCGGCACTTCATGCTCAAGGAGATCATGGAGCAGCCCCAGGCCGTTGCCAGCGCAATGCGGCAGCGGGTGGACTTCCAAACGGGCCGGGTCGACCTGGCGGAGCTGCCCCTGTCCAACGAGGAAATAAAAGCCTTGACGCGGGTGGTGCTGATTGGCTGCGGCACCAGCCTTCATGCGGCCCAGGTGGGCCGCCACCTGGTGGAACGCCTGGCAGGCCTGCCCGCCGAGGCGGAGAGCGCCTCGGAGTTCCGCCACCGTGACCCGTATATCGATGAGCGCACCCTGGTCGTTGCCATCGGCCAATCGGGAGAAACGGCGGATACGGTGGCGGCAATGCATTTGGTGCGGGAAAAGGGCAGCAGGCTCATCACTATCTGCAATGTCGAAGGCAGCCAAGCGACCCGCATGGCCGAAGGCACCCTCTACATGCGCTCCGGAATTGAGATTGGGGTGGCCAGCACCAAAACGTTCATCGCGTCTCTCACCACGCTGAACCTCTTGGCGGTGTACCTGGGCCGGGAACGCGGCTTCATCGATCCGGACCGGTCCCGGCAACTGGTTGACGACCTCTCACAATGCCCCCGGCTGGTCGGTGAAATGCTGGCCGATACCGACGTCTACCGGCAAATGGCCCGGCGGTATTCCACCTACGATAATTTCCTGTTCCTGGGCCGCGGCATGAATGCCCCCATTGCCCTGGAGGGCGCCCTCAAGCTGAAGGAGATCAGCTACATCCATGCCGAAGGGCTCCCGGCTGGTGAGATGAAGCACGGGCCCATCGCCCTGATCGACCGGAATATGGCGATCGTGGCGCTGGCGCCCCGGGACGGGCCGTACGATAAAGTGGTGAACAACATCAAAGAGGTGAAGGCCCGAGACGGGGTGGTGCTGGCCATCGTGACCGAGGGAGACCAGGACCTTCCCTCCCAGGTGGATGACGTCCTCTACATTCCCCAGGCGCCGGAAAACCTGGTTCCCCTGCTGGCCGCGGTGCCGCTGCAATTGCTGGCCTACCACATCGCGGTGGTTCGGGGCTGTGACGTGGACCAACCCCGCAATCTGGCCAAATCCGTCACCGTTGAGTAGTGGGGGCTTGGGGCCGATTTCCTTGCCGGCGAAAACGTGATATAAGTGAGGCCGCTTGGTTGGTAGAACTCGTCATAAGCTGTTCGATTTCTGCTTGAACTAGCGCCATACGGGTGAAATGATAAGTACCTGGAAATGAACCTATATCTGCCCGCGTCTACAACGGTGTTAAAGATGAGCACACTCCGAACAAATTAACCGGGAGTATACAGCCGAATGTATCTGAAGCTAGCGCAACCCGTGGTTCCATTTGAAAACTACCTTCCACTCATAACATCCCAGCTGGCGGACGATCTGAAGGCGGTGGCCCGTGACCTGAGCCACCTGCGAGTCGTTCACATCAACAGCACCGCCTTTGGCGGGGGCGTAGCCGAAATACTTCAGTCCCTGGTCCCACTCATGACCTCGTTGGGCATAGCCACCGAGAGGGTGGTTATCGACCCGGAGCCGGAGTTTTTCAAGGTCACGAAGCGCATTCACAACCTGCTGCAGGGAGCCGAAGGCACCCTGTCGGCCGGTGAGTTGGATACATACTTCGGGAATATTCAGCGGGTAGCTGATGAGATTAACCGGAATCAGCTGGCGGCCGACGTTTGGTTTCTCCATGACCCACAACTACTGCCGCTGGCCAGTTTGCTGCCCCGGCCGGCGGATCAGACCTGGCTCTGGGTGTGCCACATAGACCTGACCTCACCGAACCGATCAGTGCTTGATACACTCATGCCCCTGGCCCGGAACTACGACCAGGTAATCGTGTCTTTGCCCCAATACGCGCCCAAGGGGCTGGATACCCCACCGGTCAGCGTCGTGCCGCCCGCCATCGATCCTCTGACCGCGAAGAACGACCCTCTTGGCGAGTCCGAGGCCCTCAGTTTGGTCGCCGCCATGGGAATTGACCCGGACCGGCCTCTGATGACCCAGGTGTCGCGCTTCGACCCCTGGAAAGACCCCAAGGGTGTCATCGACGCCTTCCGCCTGGCCCGCCGCGACATTCCCGGACTGCAATTGGCCCTGCTGGGCCTGACGCTGGCCAACGACGACCCGGAGGCCCTGGAAGTGCTGGCCAGCGTCACGGAGCATGCCGCCGGCGACCCCGACATCCACCTATATTTCGACCCCAACGGACTGCCTTGCACCGTGGACTGTATCGTCAACGCTTTCCAGGTGGCCTCGAAAGTGATCCTTCAGAAATCTACCCGTGAGGGCTTTGGGCTGACCGTCTCCGAGGCCATGTGGAAGGGCGCGCCTGTCATCGGTGGCAACGTCGGGGGGATACGCGTCCAGATCGAGGACGGTGTCAACGGCTTCCTGGTGGACTCACCGGAGGAGTGTGGCCGTCGGGTTGTCCAGCTTATCCAAGACCCCGCCTTGCGCGCTCGGATGGGCGAAGAGGCCCGGAAGCGAGTCCGCGAGCGGTTCCTCCTGCCCCGGCTAGCGTTGGATTACCTTCGGATAGTTAGATCCCAGATCGAGAGGCCGGGCCATGGTCCAGAGCACCAATGGGCAAAGCCACAACGGCTTGGGTAGTCCCGGCAGCTTGCCCGAGGGGGCGCCGGCTGAGGCCCTGGTCCGCGCGGTCGAGCCTCGCAAGAAGGTGAACCCGGACCGGTAATCGCGGACGGTGGAGGGGCCGCCAGCCGGGGAAGAGCAGCTCCGGTTTGGTCCCAAGCGGAGGACCGCTTCGATTCCATAGGCCCCCGCTGCCTCGAGGGCGGCCGGCCCATTCCAGTGGTTTGGCCGCGCTTTGCCCACGCCTTGAGCCCCCTCGGGTGGCCCGGTTCTTGCCAAATGCCCTCCCGGCCCCCTCATCCAAGCCCCGTCGGTCTGAGCGTCCGCCGTTCTTTCCAGGTAGACCGCCCGGCTCCGCATTTTAGCCGCAAAGACCCGCGCCTCCGCATCAGCATCCCTTGCTGCCGTGGGCAAGATGGGTTAGAGTCTAATCACCGGACTGCCGGGCCGGAGGTGCCCACGCGTTTCCACCTTTGGGCCGGTCCCACGGCCCAGGCTGAGAATTGCAGGAGGCAGGAGTGCCCTTAACGACTGTCTTGATCATGGTGGACGGTCTGGACCCGCGATATCTGGAGTCCTGCCCGACGCCCCGAATCCAGGAGCTGGCCAGCCAGGGGTTCACGTTGGAGGCGAAGGCGATAATGCCCACCGTGACCAACGTGAATAACGTGTCGCTGGTGACCGCGAGCTATCCCCAGATCCACGGGATCACCACCAACTACTGGTTCAACCGGCAGAGTTCTGAGGAATTCTACATGGAGTCCGGGGATTTTATTCAGGCCGAGACCATGTTCCAGCGAGCCAGGAACCTGGGAGCCCGGTCTTTGCTGGTGACGGCCAAGGACAAGCTGCGGCGATTGCTGGGCGACGGGGCCACCCTCAGCGTGTCCTCGGAGCAGCCTCCTGATTGGGTGGTGAGCGGCGTCGGCGAGCCTCCACCCATCTACTCCCTGGAAGTCAACCAGTGGGTCATCGACGCCGGCCGGTACATTCTGTCGCAAGAGCATTACGACTTGGTGTACCTGACCACCACCGACTATGCCATGCACACCTATGCTCCTGAGCAGCCCGAGTCCTTCCGGCACCTGGCGATGCTCGACGGGGCCATCGGCAAGCTGCTGGACGGCATGCCGGAGTTCCAGATATTGATCACCGCCGACCACGGGATGTCGCCCAAGAGCCGGATGATACACCTGCCGGCGGAGCTGGCCCGGAACGGCATCCAATCCCGGGCGGTTCCCATCATCAAGGACCGGTACACGGTGCACCATTCCAACCTCGGAGGCTGCATCTACGTCTACCTGGAGGATGGGGACGTGGAACCGGCGCTGGAGGTATTGAACGGTATCGATGGGGTCGACGAGGCCTTGCCGAGGGGGGTCGCGGCGGAAAGATTCCGGCTGATGCCCGACCGGATCGGGGATATCGTGGTGCTGGGGTCCGCCGACACGGTCTTCGGCGATCCGAATGAGGTGGACCTGCCCGGTGGCCTCCGCTCCCACGGCTCACTGTACGAGCAGCGGGTGCCGGTCATCGGCTACGGCGGCGCCTTTGACGGGTTTGAGTTCAAAGAGAATAAGGACCTGGGCCGCTACGTCTTCGAGCGAGTGCTGGTTTAAGCGATCGTGCACCGGCTGGTTTGGCGTCGCCCGTTTATGCTGGAACAGAGATGAAACCGATCCAGGTTTTGGCCCCCGCCACCACGGCTAATCTGGGACCGGGCTACGATTGCCTGGGCCTTGCCCTGGACCTCTGGAACCGGTTGGAGGTGCTGGAAGGTTCGCCGGGCCCCGGCGGGCCGCTGGTGGATATTACCGGGGAAGGCGCCGGGGAACTGGCCACCGGCCCGGAAAACCTGGTCTACCGGGCCGTGGTCTTCCTCTTCCGGGAGGCTGGACGGGAGATGCCCCCGCTGCACCTGCGCTGTCACAACGAGATTCCTCTGGCCCGGGGCCTGGGCAGCAGCGCCGCTGCTATCGCCAGCGGGCTGGTGGCGGCCAACAGGCTGTGCGACGGCGCTTTTTCCTCCAACGACTTGCTGGAGATGGCCGCCACCATCGAAGGCCACCCGGACAACGTCGCCGCCGCCGTCCTCGGCGGCCTGCAACTGGTGCTTACCGAGCAAGACCAGCTCTACACCGCGGCGATAGCCGTGCCCGCGGACCTGACTGCCGTGCTGTTCATACCTGAGGTCAGAATAGCCACCTCCGACGCCCGGGCCGTGCTTCCGGAAAAGGTCACCGTGGCCGACGCCGTATACAACATGGGCCGCGCCGCCCTGCTCCTCGCGGGCCTGGCCACCAACCACCTCGAATACCTGGGAGTGGCGACCCAGGACCGGCTGCATCAACCCTACCGGCAGCCCCTGTTCCCGGCAATGAAGCTGCTTTTCAAAGCGGCGCGAGATGCGGGAGCCCTGGGAGTCTTTCTCTCCGGCAGCGGCTCCACGGTCCTCGCCTTCGCCCAGGGGCGGGAGATGACCGTGGCCTATGAAATGGCTGAAGCCGCCAGGCAAGCGGGCGTGGAAGGCCGGGTGCAGGTAACCCGGCCGACGACTCAGGGCGCCCATCTGCTGGATGGCTGAGATGGGTTGCTTCCCGGCAAACCGGACCCGGCTTTCGATGACCGTAGACCGTTCGGCGGCTGACCGCCGGTAGCTCATTGATCCAATGCTCCAGCGGGGAAAGTGCACTTGACCCTGATTGTCCAGAAATACGGCGGGTCCTCGGTGGCGGATGCCGAAAAAATAGTCAACGTGGCCCGCCGCATCGGCAAGGCCAAGAGTGAGGGCGCCGACGTGGTTGCCGTCGTTTCCGCGATGGGCGACACCACCGACGAGCTTATCCGGCTGGCCCAGACGGTCGCCAAACAACCGGACCTCCGGGAGCTGGACCTGCTCCTGTCTACCGGCGAGCTGGTATCCAGTACCCTCCTGACCATGGCCCTGCGCACCTTGGGTCTGGACGCCATCAGCTTGAGTGGTTTCCAGGCCGGGATTCACACCGACACAACCCACGGCCGGGCCCGTATCGACCGAATTGACACCGGCCGGGTCAAGACCGAGCTTAAGAAAGGCTGGGTGGTGGTGGTGGCCGGGTTTCAGGGCGTCACCGAGGACCAGGACGTAACCACCTTGGGACGGGGTGGCTCCGATACCACCGCCGTGGCCTTGGCGGCCGCCTTGAAGGCCGACCGCTGCGAGATTTACACTGATGTGGATGGCATCTACACCGCCGACCCGCGAGTGGTGCCCAAGGCCCGCAAGCTGGACGAGATCAGCTATGATGAGATGCTGGAGTTGGCCAGCTACGGGGCCAAGATGCATCCCCGGTCTATTGAGGTGGGCGCCGTTTTCAAGGTGCCCATCTACGTGGCGTCCAGCTTCGGCGACGCCGGAGGTACCCTTATTCACAGCGGAAAAGAAGAAACTCCAATGGACCAGAAGATTGAAGGAAGAATCAAGGTTACCGGGATCGCCTACCACACCAATGTGGCCAAGATCACCGTGCGCTCCGTACCGGACCAACCCGGAGTGGCCGCCGCCCTGTTCGAACCGCTGGCCCGCATGGGGGTCAGCGTCGACACCATCGTTCAAAACACTAGCGTGGAGCGGACCACCGACATCAGCTTCACGGTGAGCCGGACGGACCTGCCCAGGGCGGTGGCGGAGGTGGAGAGTGCGATGAGAAGTATCGGCGCCTCCGAGGTGATAACCGATCCCTCCTTGGCCTCGGTCAGCATCGTAGGCTCGGGAATGCAGAACACGCCGGGTTACGCCGCCAGGATGTTTCGGATCCTGGCCGACGGGAACATCAACATAGACATGATCACCACTTCCGAAATCCGGATATCCTGCATCATCAGTGAGGAGCAGACCAAACAAGCCGTGCGGCTGTTGCATCGCCACTTCAAGTTGGACGAGGGGCCATAGGGCCGAGGCCGCCTGCACATGGCTTCAGTAAGAGAATGCCCCTCACCTCGGCCCTTTCTTTCCATCGTGATCCCGGCCTACAACGAGGAGCCCCGCATCGGCGACACCTTGGAGCGGGTAATCGGGTTCCTCAATACCCGGCCGTATTCCTGGGAGGTGCTGGTGGCCGACGACGGCAGTACCGACGGCACCGGCAGGCTGGTCGGCGGCCTGGCCGAGTCGCAGCCAAATCTACACCTGATCAAGCTGGCCCACCGGGGTAAGGGGTCGGCGGTAAAAAATGCCATGCTGGCGGCTTCCGGCCAGTACCGTTTCCTGTGCGATGCGGACCTGTCGGTGCCCATCGAACAGGTGGAGCGGTTTCTTCCTCCCCAGATCGAGGGTGTCGACATCGCCATCGGCTCCAGAGAGGCGCCCGGCGCCCGGCGCATCGGCGAGCCAAACCGCAGGCGCCTCATGGGGCGGGTCTTCAACACTCTGGTCCGTGTCCTGGCGGTGCCCCGTCTGCAGGATACCCAATGCGGGTTCAAGTGCTTTCGAGGGGAGATCGCGCCGGACCTGTTCAAGCGCCAGACCATGAACGGCTTTGCTTTCGATGTGGAGATACTGTTCCTGGCCCGTAGGACGGGACTGGCGATGCAGGAAATCGCCGTGGATTGGTACTATCGGGAGCAAAGCAAGGTGCGCCCCGTCCGTGACTCCCTCCTCATGACCCTCGACCTGCTGAAGATTCGATGGCGTTACCGCTGGGGGCGTCACCGCCGGCCCGCGGCCCGGGAACGAGTGGAGTCGAATCTGCCCTGATCGCCGCCGCCGGCCCCGCTACTCCTCGCGTCTCCCGCTGCATCGGAAGGCTCGGAGGAGTCTGCTTCTTTCCCGTTACCCGGCGCTCCATACCCGAGATGGCGGGCATCGGCCCCACGCGTCCTTCAAGCTCTGGGGGAAGCCGGTTGCCCAAAGATGGATGTCTCAGGCAACCCGCCGGAGGCTGAAGGGCCGGTCCCTTTTCACGTTTCCCGGCCCGGACGCCCTGGCTCGCCATTTTCGCGGTAATGACGCTTCGTAGCCGGGAAACCGCCGGGCAGTTAGCGGCGCGGGCGACCGCGCCGGAATCAGCCCCCAATGGGCAGAAAGTGACTTTTCTCCCCAGGTCAAAGCCGGAATGACGGGAGGGAAAGGTTCTTGCATCCCACCCACGAGCGTCCGGAAGCGCGAGCCGTCCCTGGAAAATGATCGGGAAACTGCCCGGTGAAGGCTTGACCATAAGCGTGGTTTTGTTGTAACTACTAGATATAATCTTTTTTTGGTTAGGCTTGCGGACTGGGTGAAGGTGCTTTGCGAAGGAGCCTACCGCCGCCGCATCACAGCAGGCCGGGCGGCCATCCGGGCAAGAACCCGGACCTGGCAAAGCATCTCATCTGGAACGGCTTTTGGTTCCGGAGTGGTGACACCGAAAGGGGGGCATCCAGGGGGTCGCATTTAGAAGAGCCTGCCCCTACACTGGAGATGGGATGGATACGGGACTGACACAACCTACGCACGGGACCCGGCTGAAGCGTGAATTGAGCCGGGAGGCTGTCTCTCTTGCCCTGAACGGCGAGTGGGAACGCGCCACCGAGGTGAACCGGGCCATCCTGGAGCTGTTCGCCGACGACGTTGAGGCGATGAACCGGCTGGGCAAGGCGTTGATGGAGTTGGGCCGTTATGGCGAGGCCAGGGATGTGTTGGGCCGGGTGGCGCAGGTCGCACCTTACAACGCCATCGCCAAGAAGAATCTGGCCCGCCTGTCCAGCCTGGAGAGCAGCCCGGTTGCCAACCGGCAGGTCCGCAAAGCGGGCGGGGCGCCCCAACTGTTCATCGAGGAAAGCGGCAAATCGGGGACCACGGTGCTGCGCAAGATGGCCAAGGGGCCGACGGTGGCTCGCATTGCACCAAGCGACCCGGCCACTCTGGTGGTGGAAAACAACGCCGTGAACGTCCACTCCAAGCACGGAGATTATCTGGGCCAGATCGAGCCGAAGCTGGGACAGCGGCTGGCCCGGCTGATATGCGGCGGCAACAAGTACGACGCCGCCATTGTTCGAGTCAACGACCAGGGGATCGCCGTAATAATTCGCGAAACCTACCGCCACCGCAGCCTGCAAAGCGTTTGCTCCTTCCCATCCAGGACCAAAGAGGAACACCGGGTTTACCTGGGAGAGAGCCTCGTTCGCTACATCAGGGACGAGGACCTGGACGATGATGACGAGGAAGAGAGCATCATCGACGAAGAAGAGATAGAAACGGAGTGGGGCGACAACGAGTAGGCTGCCTCCGTTAACCCGTGGCGTCCAGAATCCCCGCCGGTGCGGCCCCGCCGGCCGATTTCCGGCCACGGGCCCTTCCACCTGCAAGCAGGTTCCTGCTTCAACACCCCCTCTCTGAACCAATACCCGATGCCCGTTGCCGGCGGCGCCACGAAGCACGAGAAATGGAAGGGCGCAGGTCACCGGGACTCCCTCCGAAAAACGATGAAGGGTTGACTGGGTTGGCCCAGCCTATTCGCTGCGCCTGTTCAAGGTGGAAGGGCGCGCCCAGCACCCTGTTCCCGGAGGATGTCGCCCAACAGCGGGGATAAGCGCCAGCGATCGATTGACCTCCCAACCGTCGATGTTGCCGGAGTCGGCGGAGCGAAGTTTCGGGGACACGGGGTGCGCTCAGGTTGGCCAGATCTCGCGATAGGACCAGACCGTCGCGCACCAAGACGTGCCCCAAGGGCTGGCGTTCCTTCCAGGCTGTCTCCTGGGCCTTGGCCACTTCGTCGGCGGGTATTATGCTGGCGTCCAGCAGCATCTGGGCCAGGGAGAATCTGCGGCCCCGAGCCCACTGTTCCGCCACGTCTTGCACCGTTCCCACGGCGCCCGAGTCGGCCTGCTGGGCATCCAGGAGGCTGTTTCCGTCGGTTTCGGGCCGGCCACTCTCAATGTCCATGTCGTTCCATGTCCTTCATGAGCATGTGGGCGAGGATTGCGCTGGAGCCAGGTTAACCGGCACCCCTATCCGCCGAGGGAAACGTGGAGCAGTCGCTCTTCGTCGGGTGTGGGCGGTTCCTTCGGTGTTTCCACTTGGGAGACCTCTTTCATTTGCAGGAGCGTCGGCTTCACCCGCATGGGCTCTTCGAGCCTCAGCAGGATGTCCATGCCCCCATTGCGCTGATTGGACACCAGGCGCAGCAGTTGAAATTGGGGGTTTTGCCTCAGTTCGCCCACGAAAGAAATCATTCTTCGGATGCTTCCGGTGGTTTTCACCATGAGCCGGATGTTGCCTTCGTAGACATCGATATCGGGAGGCGGCAGCGGAAAGGAAGAGGGATCGCCCGCGCCGAGGTCATCACCCGGGCTTGTATCGTCCAGAGGGACGGGTTCGGTGTCCGTGATCCTAGGGGCGGGTGGCTGGGTGGCGAATTCGGACCGCCGGAGCACGGCTTTCACCCGGGCGGCCAACTCAGTCGTGGAGAACGGTTTGGTCACGTAGTCGTCGGCTCCAGCCTCCAGCCCGCGGACCTTGTCTTCATCGCGGTCTTCGGCGGTGACCATGATGATCGGCACCACGGAAAACTCCCGGATCCGCTGACATACGGTAAATCCGTCTATGCCCGGTAGTCTGACGTCCAACAAGACCAGGTCCGCGCCCTTATCCCCAAAGGTTTGCAAGCCCTTCTCTCCGGATTGGGCGCAGATTACCTCGAACCCTTCTTCCTCCAAAACGAACTGTTCCAACCGAGGGGTCCGCGTGTCGTCTTCGACCAAGAGGATACGATGGCTCCTACGCTCGGTACTGCTGGATGCGTCGGAGGACCCCATTTGCGTCAAGTGGAAAGCCTCCCGTTGACATCTGTTGACAACATCTTACCAGGTTTGCCGTGGAGGTACATTAGCGCAAGTCGGCATCGAGTTTCATCATCGTACAAAGTTTACCCGGCGGTCCAAATGGTTGACTCACGATTGCCCCACCGTGTTTACCGACATTTGGCAGGGGAGCAGCGCCCCGGGTACCCTAATTTCACGGTGGATGGGAGTTACGTTTGCCGGGCGAAGCCGATGAAACCGGCCGGCCGCGGATGCGAAACTGGCCCCGCTGAACCTAAGTCCGGCGTGTTGAGGAGCCAGATTACGGCCGCCGGCCGGAAGTCGGGAGGCCGTAGGTATTGCTAAGTTTGGGCGATGGGCCTAGAATTACTGGTTGCTGCTTGGACGGCAAACTGATGGCAGGAGGGCAGGTGATTGAATGTACTAGGACTTCATCTCTTGTTGGAACTCAAGGAGTGCAATCCCGCACTTCTCAACGACCTCGAATACATTCGTGAGGCGTTGCTGGACACGGCTCGAGACGTGGGGGCCACGGTCGTCGGGGAGTCGTTTCACCGGTTTAGCCCCCAGGGAGTGACCGGCATTCTGGCGATAGCCGAATCTCACATATCGATCCACACGTGGCCGGAGTACTGCTACGCTGCTGCCGACATTTTCGCGTGTGGGGCCTCATTCCAACCCAAAGATGCCGCCGAGATGCTAGTCAGACGGCTGGAGTCACGGGACCCGGAAGTTGTGGAAGTCCAACGGGGGCTGCCCCTCAAGGCAGTGGCCAGCTAAACTCCGGGACCCGGCAAGGGCATGGATATATCAGGAAAATGGTTCCTTGAGACAGTATTTCCGGACCTGGCAATAATGCTCCGGGTCCGGAAAGTTCTCTATTCCGGTGAGACCGCCTATCAGAAGGTGGAAGTGCTGGAGTCGGAGATTTACGGCCGCAGCCTGGTTTTGGACGGAAAGACCCAGTCCACCGAGCGGGACGAGCACGTCTACCACGAGGCCCTGGTGCACCCGGCAATGTTGCTGCACCCGGGACCAACTTCAGTGTTCATTGGGGGTGGGGGAGAAGGGGGCACGCTGAGGGAGGTGCTGGCCCATAAATCCGTGGAGCGCGTGGCCATGCTGGACCTTGACCGGGAGGTGGTGGAGCTTTGCCGGCGCCACTTGCCGAGCCATCATCAGGGTAGCTTCGACGATCCGAGGGTGATGCTTGCCCACCAAGACGCCAGGGGATTCCTGGCCAGTTGCGACGAGACCTTCGACGTGATGATCATGGACCTGGTCGACCCCATGGAGGGAGGGCCGGCGTATCTCCTCTACACAGAGGAGTACTACCGGATCGCCAAGGCCAAGCTGAGACCGGGAGGAATTCTGGTGACCCAGTCCGGACCTGCCGGACTGCTCAGCTACCAGGAGTGCTTTACCACAATCCGCAACACTCTGGCCGGCGTCTTCAAGCACACCGCTCCGGCCCAGGTGCACATTCCAGCTTTCCAGACCCTTTGGGGTTTTACACTGGCGTCAGACACGCCGCTGGCTCTACCCACCGATGAGCAGGTAGACCGCTCGCTGGCGGAGCGGGTATCCAAAGAGCTGAAGTTCTACGACGGAGAAAGCCATCGCGGCATGTTCGCGTTGCCCAAATTTCTCCGGACCGGGTTCCGGCAGGAGACCCGGATGAACCGGGACGCCGACCCGGTGTTCATGATCTGATTCGGGCCACCCTCCCCTCGGGCGGTTCTTCCGCTACGCCGGCACGATGAAGCCGCAGGGCCCCTCATTCCGAAGACGGCGCCCAACTGTGGCCCCGATTTGCCCGGCGAAGAACTGAGGCGAAGAATTGGAATAGAGACCTGATACCCCACTAAATGGTGGGGCATCAGGTCTCTATTCTTTTGGTCTCGCGGTGACCCCCGTGAGGGGCCGGACGCCTGTGTACTGTCGTGTAAAAAGCTTTAGGCCGGCGAGACTGCGGGACATCCCCGGCCCACGATTGTCCCCGATTGCATTGGGGCCGGAATCCAGAGAACCTTCTGCCGGTTCCCGGCCTGCGGCGTGAAGATGAACCAGGTACCAAGCCGGTTATGAAACACGGCCACTTCCATTCGGCGATCAGCGTTCCAAATACTGTTCTTGGTGAGCTTGTCGAACCGTCGGCCCCGCGACCTTCGACAAGCTGTGGGTAAACGGATGATCATAACGGAAATACCCGATTCTAGGCGCTGGACTCAGCCAACCTGGCCGAATATCTAATGCTTGCCGTTGGGCTGGATCAGCACCCGGGTCGTGCCGTCGGTGTCTTTGCGCTGGGTAAGCAGGTGATGCCCCGCTTTTTCAGCCCACAAGATAACGTCGTAGATGTTAAGGGCGTCGGCCAGGATGGCTTCAACGAAGGCTCCGTGGTCGGTCTCCATCTGCCGGGTCAGCGCCGCGATTACGCCGGCGCAACTCTTGCCGCGGCCATCTATGATTACCCATCCTCCGTTGGCGCCGTTGGCGCCGTTAGCCCCGTTGGCGCCGTTGCCCGTTGACGGCCGCGCCGCGGGCTCCGCGTGGACGTTAACCTCTCCGCTCTTCCGCAGCTCCAGCTCCCGCCGGAATTCAGCGACCGCCTCCCAGTTGACGGCCATGTCCCGCTCTCCTTTGCTGCACACGGCGCCGCGCACGCCCACGATATCCGGGTTGATCCGCGCCAACTCGTCCAGGTCATCAACCTTGAGATGGCCCGACAGGGAAGTGCTCAGCCCCAACTCTTTGCCCTGCAGGACCATGTCCTTCAGGTCTGCTTCCGGAATGAAGTCGAACAGGTTCCGCCCGTCTTTGGTCAGGGTGTCGATCAAGAACCCGTCGCACTCGCCTTCCTTGGCCAGCTGGATCATCAGGTACGGGTCCAGCCCGTCGTAGAGGGGGTTGTCGGCGAACAGGGAGCCGATCAATTTGGTGTTGAAGCCCTCCATCGCCCGCCGCGCTTGCCGCAGGGTCTCCACCGCAGTGGCGTAGTCCGTTTTGCAGAAGCCGACCTTAACCGAGGTGGCGTCCAAGACCGCGGCCGCGTAGGCGGCCATTGCCACCGTGCCCGGCTGGCCGGGCACCACGCCCAGGGTCACGCTCACGTGTTTCTCGACCGGGACCTGGGCGCGCACCTGTTGCACCACCAGGGGGTGACCGGAACCGACCAGCGCTTCCTGCAGGTTTTTCACGTCGACCACGTCGGCTCCGCCCCGTTCCGCTTCCAGGGCTTCCTCGACGTTCTGGACGCTGACCATCAAGAGCATCCCGGAGAAGAAACTGTTGTTGCCGGTGAGCCAGGATACCCGGTTGTTGACCGGGGCGGCGGCTACCGGGGGTTGAGGCTTCAACGGCTCCAGCTCCCGGGCCAGGGCGGCCTTTTCCTCGGGTGCGAGGTTGGCCAGGGGGGGCCTGACCTCGCCGCCGGCCATTCCCATCAGCTCGCTCCAGTACTTCACCACGGAGACCGGCAGCGCCCCATTGTATTTGGTTACGGTCCGGGTCCACCAGGTGTCGGACAGCTCTTTGATCCGCCGCAAATGGGTTTCGTAGAACTGCTCGTCCAGGTCTCCCTTGGTGGCACGATCGATGAACTGGACGTAGTAGTTGCACTCCGGTGTGTCGAAGCGCCAGTCGGAGGTGTTGGCGAACATCACTTGCTGCTGGAACCCCAGCTCCTTGGCTTTCCAGAAGATCCACTCGTCGGGCGTGCTGATTATCGACTCTTTGCCCAGGGTCAAGTGGGCCTCGATGGACAGCTGCTGATTGAAGCTGGCTTCCTTGACCCCGACGACGTTGGGTATTTGACACACTCGTTTCAGCGCTTGTGGGCTGAGCACGATGCCGAATTGGGGAGAATTGTAGAACATGATCGCCATCGATGTGTTGTCCGCCAGCAGCCGCACGTAGTCGATGACCTGCTCCTCCGTCTTGGTCACGAAGTAAGGCGGCGCCACGATAAGCAGGTCGAAGCCCACGGCCTCGGCATGGCCGGCCAGTGCCAGCATCTCCGGAGCGGAGGTATGGGTCACGTGGGCGCCGATAGGCCATTGCCCTTTGGCCTCGTCAGCCAGAATGTCCATGACTTGGACCCGCTCATTGTGGGTGAGGCTCCAAAACTCGCCCATTCCCCAGGTGCAACCCGCGCCCCTGGTGCCCAGCTTCCGGATGTGGCGAATATTGCGCCTCATCCCTTCCTCGTCGATGGCGTTATCCGGGGTGAACGGGGTGATGAGCGTGGTCCATTGGGCCCTCAGTGTTTCCCAGGCCCAATCTTGTACCTCGCTTTTGGTGTATCTTGCCATGTATTCCTCCCTGGCGGCATGTGATGCAGGCCAGCATCGTTGACGCCGTACCTTGCTATTCTACTGTGCGGACAATAGTCCAGTCCACCATCCCCTGGGTGATGGCAGCGGCGGCCCGCCATGATCCGTTGAGCCCGGCGGGTCTGAGGGAAACGTCAATTCAAGGCGTCTCTGGCCGCAATAACCAGTAGGAGAGGCCGAACAGTCGTTGTTTGGGTGGTTAGTTTGCCGATGAATCCATGCAGAAAGGAAACGGAGCATACATGGCGTAAAGCCAAAGTTTGGCCAATGTCCGTATTGCGAGATTCATGCTGAATGCGGGCCGGCCGCCTCTCCTACTCTTCCTCCCCGTATTGCTGCTTGAGGGACTCCACCACCGCCGGATCGGCCAGGGTAGTGGTGTCGCCCAGGGCCCTTCCCTCGGCCACGTCCCGCAGCAAGCGGCGCATGATCTTCCCGCTGCGGGTCTTGGGCAGCTCGGCGGTGAAGAATATGTCGTCGGGGCGAGCCATGGGTCCGATCTTGGTGGTCACGTGCTGCTTCAACTCGGTCACCAACTCGTCGGAGGCGACGACCTTGTCCTTGACGGTGACGAAAGCGACGATGGCTTGGCCCTTGATCTCATGGGATTTGCCGATGCAGGCGGCTTCGGCCACCTTCGGGTTATCCACCAGGGCGCTCTCCACCTCCATGGTGCTGATGCGGTGGGCGGAGACGTTGATAACGTCGTCGACTCGGCCCAGCAGCCAGAAGTCTCCGTCCGTGTCCATCCTGGCCCCGTCGGCGGTGAAATAGATGTTGGGATAGCGGGACCAATACTGCTCCACGTACCGGTCCGGGTCTCCGTAGATGGTGCGCAGCATGGCGGGCCAGGGACCCTTGATGACCAGGTAGCCGCCGGCTCCGGGGCCCACCGGATTGCCGGACTCGTCCACCACTTCGGCCTCGATGCCGGGGAAGGGTTTGGTGGCGGAGCCGGGCTTTTGGGTGGTGATACCGGGAAGGGGTGTGATCAGGACCATACCGGTCTCGGTCTGCCACCAGGTGTCCACTACCGGGCAGCGCCCCTGGCCAATGTTCTGCCAGTACCAGATCCAGGCCTCGGGGTTGATGGGCTCTCCCACAGTGCCCAGAAGGCGCAGGGTGGAAAGGTCGTGTCTCTGGGGGTACTCCTCGCCCCATCGCATGAAGGTGCGGATGGCGGTGGGAGCAGTATATACGATGGTTACTCCATATTTGGCGACGATGGCCCAGAAGCGGTCCCGGTCGGGATGGTCGGGGGTGCCTTCGTACATGACCGTGGTGGCGCCGTTGGCCAGCGGGCCGTAGACTATGTAGCTGTGCCCAGTGATCCAGCCGATGTCCGCGGTGCACCAATAGGTGTCATTCTCTTTGAGGTCGAAAATCCACTTGGTGGTGGCGTAGGTGCCCAAGAGATAGCCGGCGGTGGTGTGGACGATGCCCTTGGGCTTGCCCGTGGTGCCGCTGGTGTACAGCAGGAACAGCATGTCCTCGCTTTCCATGGGTTCCGGGTCGCATTTCATGGACTGGCCGTCCACCAGGTCGTGCCACCAGATGTCCCGGCCGGGCACCATCTTGTCATCGGCGTGGCCGGTGCGGCGCAGCATCACCACCTTCTCCACGCCGGGCGTACCCTCGAGGGCCTCGTCGGCGTTCTGTTTGAGCTGGACGATGTTGCCCCGCCGGTAGCCGCCGTCGGCGGTGATCAGCACCTTGGACTCCGAGTCGTTGATCCGGTCGCGGATGGACTCGGCGCTGAAGCCGCCGAAGATCACGCTGTGGGGTGCGCCGATGCGGGCGCAGGCCAGCATGGCAATGGGCAACTCCGGAACCATGGGCATGTAGATGGTCACCCGCTCGCCCTTTTTGACGCCAAGGCTCTTCAGACCGTTGGCGAACCGGCACACCTCCCGGTACAGGTCCCAGTAGGTGTAGACCCGCCAATCTCCGGGCTCTCCCTCCCAAATCAGGGCGGCCTTGTTGCGGCGGGCGGAGGTCAGGTGCCGGTCGATACAGTTGTAGGAGACGTTGAGTTGACCGCCGTCAAACCATTTGGCGTGGGGCGGGTCCCATTCCAGAACCTGATCCCACTTGCGGATCCAGGACAGCTCCTCGGCAAACCCGGCCCAGAAGCCCTCCGGGTCCTTGCGGGCATCTTCATAAATGTTGGGGTCGGAGATATTAGCCTGGTTGCGGAACTCCTCAGGCGGTGGGAATGTGCGATTCTCCTGAAGCAGTGCCTCGATTTCGCCGCTCATTTCAACCATACCCATCCCTCCATCATTGGCGGTAGGCCCTCAGGCCA
Source organism: Dehalococcoidia bacterium (assembly GCA_030740155.1). GTDB lineage: Bacteria > Chloroflexota > Dehalococcoidia > Lucifugimonadales > UBA3495 > CAJWBT01. Next base: position 58,943 of record JASLXV010000093.1, read on the forward strand.
CCGGCATTCGGCTGAAGACTGAACTGGCAAGTCAACCGAGACAAAGCGTCAGTCTTCCATTGGTTTCTTGCACAAGGATTCTTGCACAAGCCGGCCCTGTTGTAAACGGTTATCGTTGGCCCGGCCTTCGGTGGATCGAGCCGGGTTGATCGCCTCGGGTAACCTCGCCCTCGATACCCCCCCTGGGCCGGATAGCGTACAATCGGTAACCATGTCGACGCCGGACGGAAGTAACAACAGGGGATCCCGGCCCACTGCCGGGCGCGGATGGGGGAGTCGAATGGAGGCCGCCGCCGCCGGGTTGGGGATGTTCCTGGCGGCGTTGGACATCTCGGTGAACGTAGCTCTTCCATCCATTACCCGGGATTTCGATACCGATCTCCAGACAGTTCAGTGGATAATTGTGGCATTCATCGCCACCCGGGCCGGTCTGGTGCTGGGCGCCGGCAGCTTCGGCGATCGGTTCGGATTGCGGCCGGTTTACCTGTTCGGCGTTTTGGCGTACATGGCGGCTATGGTCCTCATCGCCTTCTCGCCCACTTTGGAGATCGTGGTGGGTTTCCGGGTGCTTCAGGCCGTGGCCACCGGCTGTCTGTTCGCCGTCTCCCCGGCTCTGGCCGCCAGGGCGTTCCCGGTCCAACGCCGGGGATTGGGAATGGGATTCACCGCGGCCAGCCAGGCCCTGGGAATGCTGACTGGAACCCTTGGGGCCGGCCTGCTGGTCGGGTGGTTCGGTTGGGAGTCGGTGTTCTTGGGACGGTTGCCCTTCGCCCTGCTGGCCCTGTTCCTGGCGGTCAGTTTCCTGAAACGGGAGGAGCGCTCAAGCTCCGGAAGGTCTTTCGACGTGGCCGGGGCGGTGACGCTGATTGCCGGGGTGCTCTGCCTGGTGGTTGCCCTGAGATTAGGGCGATCGGCGGGGTGGACCTCCCGGGAGGTGCTGGTGTTGCTGGCCTTGGCCCCGGTGTTCCTCGCCGTATTCTGGCGGGCTGAGGGGCGGGCGGTCTGGCCGGTCCTGCCGCGAGATCTGCTCCGAGTCCGGGGGGTCTTTGTCTCCGGGGCGAGCATGTTCCTGGCCCATCTGGGCGTATTCGTAATCTGGTTCATTTTCCCCTTTTACATCTCCGGCGGCCTGAGCCGGGGGCCGTTTAGCCTGGGGATTATGTTGGCGGCGATGGCGCTTTTCAACGCCGGGTTCTCCGGATTTGGCGGCTGGCTGTGCGACCGGACCGGCGCGCTACCGGTGGGAGTGACCGGACTGGCCGTCATGGCCGGCGGGCTGGCGGGTATGAGCTTTCTGGACGCCGATTCCAGCCTCCCCCAGGTGGGAGTTCGCATCGCCGTGGTCGGCATGGGGTTGGGGCTGTTCCAGTCGGCGGCCTACGCCTCGATGATGGGCAGTGTGGCCCCAGACCGGCTGGGCACCGCCTCGGCAGCCCTGTCCCTTTCCCAGGCTTTCGGGACGGTGCTGTCGGTGGCGGTCATCGGGGGTCTCTTCGCACTGATCGAAGAGCGGCACCTCTCCGATCTTGCCGGGGCTGGACTCACGCTGCCGGAGCAGGAAGGGCGGGCCTTCATCACGGCGTTCCAGGACATTTTCCGTCTGGGAGCGTCCATCGCCGCTTTGGGGTCCTTCGTGTTCTTGCTGAGCCCGCGGAAACGGGCCCGGGTCGCGCTGGAGTAGATTCCCAGGAAACCCCTTCGGAAGGAACCTGCTCCCTTGACCTCGCCTCTGGCCGTTGATAGACTTCGAGTGAGAGGGCGGTTAGCTCAGCTGGTTAGAGCACTTGCTCGACACGCAAGAGGTCACTGGTTCGAGTCCAGTACCGCCCACCACTTTTCTAGACACGCATTTCAGCTTTTTTCTAAATCTACTCAATTCCTCATTCGGTTTTCACAAGATTCTTCACAAGATTGGCTGAGTTT
>JASLXV010000094.1:0-14350 GCA_030740155.1 Dehalococcoidia bacterium
GGGCAGCAGTCGCACAAACAGTCCACCGGTCTTGATGAGCTTGGTCTGCACGCTTCGCAGTGACCAGTGGTTCACTGACTCTGGCAAAGTCAGCCTTCTCATGAAGTTGCCTCCGCCGCAGGCGGGTAGGCCAGTACAAACAGCCACAGCCTAACCTGGTTAGCAACGAGCCTGTGACACGAGAGCCGCGTCCAGTTCAGGGCGTATTTGCCTTCCTTGATCCACTGCCCGGCCTTGCCCCACGCGTTCTAGAAGTGGGTTGCGCCTTCCAGCGGTAGGTTGAGGTTGGTGACGACGAACCCGACCCTCGGATTTAGCTCATCCTGGTGCCAGTCCACCCTTCGGCGAGCTCAGGGCAGGCTCTGGGCGACCCCTTCCTGCTCCTCGTACTCCGGGGTCTCGGAGCTGTCCATGTCCAAGATGATGCGCCGATGAGATGTGCGGGCCATCCCCTGCTGCACCCACCGGGCGTTCAGGAGTGCCAGTCCTTCGAGGTTCTCCGGCTGGGCGAGCACCTCGGTCTCAAAGCGGCTCACTCTGTTGGTGGGGGCCGCCGCAGACGTTGATCCCTCTTTATTCCCTGGCGGCCGTCTCGACGAGGAGCGCTCCATAGACGCAATACTTCACGCACAGGCTACAGTGGTCGCAGTCATCGTGCAGAAAGACATCGTAGCTGCGGTCCGATTCGTTCCAGTTGACCGATAGTTTTGCTTCCGAGGGCCGGAACGTCCTGGTGAACCTGAAGGAACAGCGAAGCCGGCACAGGTCGCAGCCAACACACTTCTCCTGATCGACTATGACGCGAAAGCGGCTCTTAACTGCCATTATGGTCACTCTTTCTCTCAGTCGTGGTCTCTTCGATTGGCCACGCGGGACCGGCCGCGGGCCAATGCAGCAGGCACCCGCAGTCTAAGTTTCGCGGTCTGACGTGTCAAGGGCCGGTGCTCGCCGGGTCAACCGCTCCAAGTGTGCGACTGAGCCCGTGCTAGAATGGGCGCGGCAGCACAATCGAGGAGATCGTCGTTGCTTCGAAGCTGAACCCCTGTTCTGCGAACGGATGGCTGAGCCAACGAGGAACTTGACCCATCCATCGATCATGTTTAGCCGTTTCGGAGAGGGACGGCAGAAGGGAGGAATGGCCCCATGACCCAGCTCGTTTTCATCCACGGGCCCGGCGCCGGAGCCTGCGCCGACGGTTTCGAAAACCAGCTCAGCCACTTTCCTGGCAGCCTCGCGCCCAACCTGCCGGGGCATCTGTCCGGGAAGCCCTGCCCCAACGTGGAACGCTACACCGATTGGCTGCGGGGATGGCTGTGGGCCCAGGACAGGCACCACGATCTGGTGCTGGTGGGTTTCACCCTGGGGGCCTGCGTCGCCCTCCAATACGGCCTGGACTACCCGGACGAGGTCAAGGGGCTGGTGCTCATGACGGTGTCCATGCGGCCCAAAGAGCGGAAGCCAGGCACCCTGGATATGCGGCTGCAGGCGGCGAAGGAGCCAGAAGCGTACCGGGAATGGATCGAATTCCAGCGCCATGCAATGAAGTGGGTGGAGCCAGGGTTGCGGGACCGCCTCCTCGAGCGCCACGCCCAGGTGGGGCCGATCTCCCAGTACAACGACCTGGTGACCATCGACCGGTTCGACGTGCGCGACCGCATCGGGGGCCTCAAGCCGCCGCTGGTCCTTATCCGGGGTGTGGACGACCCCGGAGCGCCGCCGGAGTACGAGGTGGAGATCCACCAGGCGGTGCCCGGGTCCCGGTACCTGAAGCTGGAACGGGCCGGCCATTTTCCCATGGCGGAACGTCCCGACACGGTCAACCAGGCCATCGAGGAAATGCTGGCGGAGATTGGCTAGTCCAGGTCCCGGAATTAGCCGTTACTTCATCCGTTCGCCCTGAGCTTGTCGAAGGGTGCCGGGCGGTGGTTCGACAAGCTCACCACGAACGGTATTTGTAACGCACACCATCGGCGAGAAGTAATGGGGTGTCCCTTATGCTCTCGACGCCAGCTCTACCTCCACCAGGGGGCTGCAGGCTGCCCATGCATCCAGGTCCCTGGCGGCCTCCAGCTTGCGGTGGATCTTGGCAAATATTTCCCGGCGCTGGGCGTCGTCCAATATTGGCCTGGCAGTGGCGGAGAGGCCGGCCCGGACGCTCTCCTTGAGGTGGAAAGTGAACTCAGGGTGGGCCAGCAGGTTCGCATACCAGTCCCGGCGGCCCGGCGTGCCGGTGATATACAGCCTCCCCTCGACGTTGTGGAACCAGATCTCCGTGAGGCGAGGCTGTCCCGTCTTCCTCCCCGTCGTGGTGATGTCGATGGTGCGGTCCCGCGCGAGGGCCCGAGCGATGTCATCTTTCAATGTCTAACCTCGCGTCTAACCCCGTGTCTAACCCCGGGCCGGCAGGTACTGGTTGAACCAGTCCAGGGTTGCGGCCATCACCTGGCCGAAGGCCGGCTCCTGGTATACCTCGTAGTGGCCGTAGCCTTTCAGGATCACCAGCTTCTTGGGCTCCTTGGCGTGGGCGTAGAGTTGTTCCGACTCCTCGGGCAGGACCAGCCGGTCGTTGTCGGAGGTGATGAAGAGGATGGGCCGGGGCGACACTTTGTCGACGATCCACTCGGGGTTGAAGCCCATGGTGTCGTCCACGTACTCCAGGGGTATGGTGCCGACCGCCGCCGGGTTGTTGCGCCGTGCGGCTTCGGCCAGCCGGGCCGACTGCCGGTCGGGCAGCAGTATCTCGGCGCGTTCCATCGGTTCCGAGGCCCCCGTCGTCGCCCTTTTCTCCCGATCGGCCTTGGAGCGCTCCAGCAGGTCGAACCATTCGTCGACCCGCCGGACCCGGCTCATCCATCGAGCCCCGTTTCCGATGCCGACAACGCTCACGATGCACTTGGCCCGCTGGTCCACCGCGCCGACCCAGGAAACCGTGGCCCCTCCGTAGCTGGTGCCGTAGAGACCGATTCTATCGGGGTCCACCTCCGGCTGAAGGCCGAGGAAGGTGATAGCGGCCTGCACGTCGATTACCCGGCTGTAGGGGACGAGGCGGCTGCGGGCCCCCTCGCTGTCACCCCAGCCCTTGTAGTCGAAGACCATGGCCACATAGCCGGCCGCATTGAGGGCCGCGGCGTTATCCGGCAGATAGAGGTCTTTGACGCCGGTATACCCGTGGCATAGCACGACCGCCGCGCGCCGCTCTCCCCGGGGCAAGCCCTCCGGGGTGAACACGTCACCCTGAAGCTTGAACCCCTCGCTGTAGAATTCGACCGCGCGCTTCACTTTCAGGCCTCCCTTCGCCGGGGTTGGTGCGGATCGGATTTACTCCTCCGCGTTCATGCCGGCCGCGTAGAAGTCCGCCTCCTCGGTGTCACTGAACCGGCCGGGCGAGAAGGTCTCAATCTCCTCGGGCACCTGGGTGCAGCCATTCTGGATGTACTCGGCCACGTTCTTGCCGGTGATGGGGCCCAGGTGGATCCCCTTGGTGCCGTGGCCGGTGGCCAGCACTACCCCTTGCCAGCCGGGCACCGGGCCGATGATGGGCAATTGGTCGGGGCTCAAGGGCCGGGAGCCCGCTAGCTGTTGGACCAGCTCGGCCCCTTCCAGCGCCGGGAACACGTCGATGGCTCGCTGGAGCAGCTCTACTTTGGCGGTCTCGCTGGGGACCCGGTCGAACTCTTCGCCAAGGAACCATTCCTTCTGGTCGTAGTCCCGGCCGCCGGTACTGCCCACGCTTAGCAGACCGTCCATCCGGCTGATCATGTGTCCTCGTTTTGGCGAGCTGATCAGCACCGGCAAGGGGTCTCCGGCGTAGCGGAGCATCAGGCGTTCCCCCTTCAGGGGGCGTACCGGGACCGTGAAATTCAGTTCCTTGCTGAACCGGGAACTCCACGCTCCCGCCGCCAGCACCACGGTGCCGCAAGACACCTCTCCGGCTGCCGTGCGGACACCCGTCACGCGGCCGTCCTGGGTCAACAGGCCGGTCGTCTCCCGGAGTTGGATCTGGGCGCCCTTCTGTTCCGCGGCTTGAGCCAGGGCCAGGGTCAGACGGTAGCTGTCCAACTGGATCGATTCCTCTTCGTAGACTGCTCCCCGGAGGCTAGGCGTTAGCCGGGGCTCTATCTGGTGCACGTCCTTCTCGTCGATCCATTTTACGGGCACGTATTTCCCTTGCCAGACCATGAGGTCCTTGAGGAGCTTCTCCTCCTCCTCATCTAGGGCAAGCCGCAGGGCGGGACGGTGCTGGCATAGCAAGTCCATCCCCGTCTCCTCTTCCAGGCTGCGCACCAGGTCGGGGAACAGGTGATAGCCGGCCATGCCGAGCTGAAAGGGGGGTCCTTCCGAAAACTCCATGCCCAACATCAGGAGGGAGCCCGTGGCATGAAATGAGGCCCCGCTGCCAATGGCCTCACGCTCGACGATAATCACCTTGGCGCCTTGCTGGGCCAGATAGTAGGCCACCGAGCAGCCGATCACACCGGCTCCGACTACTGCTACGTCCGCGGTTTCTGCCATGCGCTTCCTTCCTTTTCGCCGTTGATTTCCCAGATTATGCGTCCGCAACCGGAGGCTGTCAAACGAGCCCTGCTTTGAGGGGTCAGCCTAGAAGCTCAAGCCCGGTCAACTCCGCGCTTATCCGCCACAGCCGTCCAGCGGCGGTGGCGTCGCGGGATGCCTGGGACGATGGGACCGCTTTCTTTTCCACGAAATACTTTCCGGTGACGCCCGCCACGTCGGGCGAAGACGCCAGATAGACTATCGTTTCCGCACCCGCCGCGACGCCCCTGCCGGCCACTCGAAGGCCGAGATTCATCAGGCGGCCGGCCGGGCCGTTGTTGGCCAGCAGGTTGGTCGCGACCAGGCCGGGATGGGCGGCATTGGTGGTAACCCCCGTCCCTTCCAGCCGCCGGGCCAGTTCGAAGGTGAAAAGCAGGTTGGCCAGCTTGGATCGCCCGTAGGCGCGCCATCCCCGGTACCGGTGCGCTCCCTGGAGGTCTTCGAAGTGGATGCTCGCCTGCTGGTGAGCGCTGGAGGAGACGTTGATCACGCGGGAGGGATTGCCGGATATCAGGGAGTCCAACAACAGGTTCGTCAACAGGAAGTAGCTCAGATGGTTGAGGGCGAAGGTCATCTCGATGCCGTCGACGCTCTGCCGGCGGGACAGCACGATGGCCCCGGCGTTGTTGACCAGGACGTCCAGCCGCTGGTAACGGCTCTTGAAGTCTTCGGCAAGCTGCCAGACCTGCCCCTGGGACGACAGGTCGGCCAGCAGGAACTCGACCGACGGGTTGCCGGTCTGCCGCCGGATTTGCTGAACGGTGGCCGCGCTTTTCTCCGGGTTGCGCCCCGCCACAACCACCGTGGCCCCCCGGCGGGCGAACTCCCGCGCCGCCGCCTTGCCGATGCCCGATGTTGCGCCGGTGACCAGGCAGGTCTTGCCTCTCATGAGCGCTCCGTAACCATTCCTGATTGCCACCCCAGTATAACCCGGAGAGTTGCTGCGGCGCTGCCTGGCGAGGCGCCATGGACTTCGCCCGCGCCTGCGCCTACAATGCGGGTCGGACCATACTCGATTACGGAGGGCCACCATGGCGACACCGGAAGTGACGTTTGGCTGCAATCTCGGTGTGGAAGATTACTGGGACGTGGCGGAGTTCGCCCGGCGGGCCGAGGAGCTGGGTTTCGACCGGGTAACCACGGGCGAGCACCTCATGGACGGCAACCCTCCCCGGCCCACCTACCTCACGATTCCGGCCATGGCCGCCGCCGCCGGCGCCACCCGCAAAGTGCGGGTCATGACCGGGATCGTCATCGTGCCCCTGTACCACCCGGTCATGCTGGCTAAAGAACTGGCGGTCTTGGACGTGATCTCCGGCGGCCGGCTCGACTTCGGCATCGGCATCAGCGGTCAGCGGGGAACGGAGGCGGAGTTCGGCGCCATGGGTGTCTCGATACGCACCCGGGGCCGCCGGACCGACGAGATGTTGGAGGTCATGAAGCGGCTCTGGACGGAAGAAAAGGTCGCCCATCACGGGCGGTTCTTCGACTTCGACGACGTGACCTTGGTGCCAAGGCCCGCCCAGCAGCCCTACCCTCCCATCTGGGTGTCGGGGCGCAGCGACGCGGCCATGCGGCGCGCCGCGCTCCAGGGTGACGGATGGTATCCCTACCTCTTTACAGTGCGCCGCCTGAAGCAAAGCAACGAAACGGTCCGCAATTTTGCCGCCGAGGCGGGACGGGACCTGACGGGCTTTCACTGGGGGTTGAACCAGCCGACGGCCATCAGCGACGACCCGAAGGAGGCCCTGGCCGTGGCCGTGGCCAACGTGGGGGAGAGGTACGTGACGCCGGAGCGGAACGCCGAATCCATTGCCCAGGCACTATGCCTGTCCGGCACACCCCGGGACTGCGTGAAGGGCGTCGAGGATCGAATCGAAGCCGGCGTCCGGGATTTCAACATGAAATTCTTGGCTTCGGACGCCCAGGGGATGTACAACCAGATGGAGATGTTCTCTCGGCAGGTGATACCTCACTTCCGTTCCTGAGCCGGGTCCGAGGCCGGTGTCCCGGGTCTCCGCGCCGCAGTCAGGTCCATGGTTGGCCGGTGGACGGCTCCAGTCGCAGGCGCCCAGGCCCGGATATGGCCGTTACAATCATCCGTTCACTGGAGCCTGTCGAAGAGCGCGGGGCCGGTGGTTCGACAAGCTCACCACGAGCGGTCTCGGCAACGCTGAGTCACGAGATACTAGCCTGGATGATCTCCCGCGTCACCCGCCACGGCCGTCTTTCCGGCGAAGGCCGGAACCCAGAGAAGCGTGGAGTGGACCCCGGCCTTCGCTGGGTGGCGGATTGGGTACCGGGCCAGTTACGAGATACTAGCCTAGATGATTTCCCGCGTCGCCCCCACGACCGTCTTTCCGGCGAAGGCCGGAACCCAGAGAAGCGCGGACTGGACCCCGGCCTTCGCCGGGGTGACGGACTGGGTACCGAGCCGGGTACGAGCTACTAGCCCAGGTGTTCTCCCGCGTCACCGCCACGGCCGTCTTTCCGGCGAAGACCGGAACCCAGAGAAGCGTGGAGTGGACCCCGGCCTTCGCCGGGGTGACGGATTGGATACCGGGCCAGTTACGGGATACTAGCCTGGATAATCTCCTGCGTCACCCTCCGCGGCCGTCTTTCCGGCGAAGGCCGGAACCCAGGTAAGCGTGGACTGGATCCCGGCCTTCGCCGGGGTGACGGATTGGGTATCGAGCCGGTTACGAGATACTCGTCTAGATGATTTCCCGCGTCACCGACTTGGTGGTGCCCCCGAAGGTGGGCACCCACGAGGAATGCTTGCCGGGGCCGCCCATGACCATGATGAGCAGCTCGTCGGGGTCACCCACCATGGGCACCGGTCCGTCGGGGATGCTCCCGAAACGCTCGATCATCAAGTCGTGGCTGAACCGCTCCAGGGGGATCAGGGCGTGTTCATGCAGCCATTGCCGGACCTCCCGCTTGCCGAAGCCGTCCTTGGCGATGGTCGCGGCATGCTCCGGTCCCAGGACGAGCAGGGTTTCGCCGCCGGTGTAGGCGTTGTTGGCCCCGGACACGGCCATCGCCCCCGCCACGATGGTGAGGATTTCAGGGGCGGTGCGCCCGGTGTGGTCGTTGATGTTGTGAGGCGGCTCGGCGGCCAGGACGGTCACCGTGCTTTGGTCCGGCCGGAAGCCCCGTTCCAAGTGGAGCGGCTCCCAGGGGTTCTCCTCCTCGTTCTCCGCCACGCAATAACCATACTTGGAGGGTGCCCCTTGGGTGGACATGTCCCCTATTCCCGGGTAGCCTCCCCCGATGTTGAACAGCACCAGGCGCACGGCCCGGCCGATGGTCGCGTTGGCCCGCCAGCCGGGGCCATAGGCGCCCGAAGAGTGGTGAAATCCCAGAGCTTTCCGAATGGGACCGTTGACGATTATGAGGGGGGCGCACGGATGGGTCGTGGCCTGGGCGCCGTACAGGTTGAAGACGGGGTCGGTGATGGCGTCGACGGCGGCCACCACGACGGGCAGGTACTCCGGCAGGCATCCCGCCATCACGGCGTTGACCGCAAGCCTCTCGATGGTGGCCGCGCCGAAATTGGGGGGAATCTCGCCCACTATGTGGTCCTGGGGAAGGCTGGTCCCCGCCATCATCGCCTCCACCCGCTCCGGGGTGGGCGGCACCACCGGCAGGCCGTCGCTCCACCCCCGGTCCAGGTAGAGCCGCTGCACCGCCTCTAACTCGTCGGCAACCTCGATACGCTCCGAATTTAGCTGGGCCACGTGACACCTCCGCAGAGAGAGTCCTGAAGCTTGGCTGGAGCATGCCAACTCCACAACAGCTTTCAGGGTAAGAGTGTGCTAAACCAGTTGGCCGGGCAACCAAGTCGGCTTTGCCGTGGCGAGACGGCGGCCCGGTTTCGATGTTTGACCGGGTACGCCGCCCGTAGGTCCCCGGCGGGGCGCAGGCACAACGCCCGCCCGCGAGTCAAACGGTCAGGAACCGTTGGCGCTTCGGCCGGAAGGGGGCAAAGGTGAAACCTCGGGCCGGAGGCCCGAGGCCTAATTCCTAGTGGTTGGATAAACCTTCGACCACCTGGTCTAGTAGAAGGTCGGCCTTGGCCTTCACCGCGTCGGCCTGCAGACCGCCAAAGGGGTGTACGGCGATGGCCATGGGCAACTCGGGTATGCCCAGGGAGCGTCGCTCGACCTCTCCCAGGACCCTGAAGCGGTCGGTGCACACCGTGATCGTCGGGATGCCGCGCTGCTCCAGCTCGATGGCGTCGTGGATACTCCACGACGTGCAGGAGCCTCAATCCCCCAGGCCCAGGATCACCGCGTCGACATTGGATGCCAGCTCGTCGTACACCTGCACCTCGGCGGGAATGGAAGCGTGAGGCTTCTGGCGGTGCATGGTGTCGGCAATCTCGTACTTCTCCCGCAACAGCTCCTCCAGCCGCTGGAAGAGGGTGTCGCCGTTGGGCTTGTGGTTCCAGAGGAAACCGATCTTACGGCCGCCCAGACCGTCCAGAAGTTGCGCCTTGGGATGACGCAGGTCCCGGATGGGAGCAGTCGGATCGAGAACGACAATGGTGCTCGTGGCCATAGATTCAACTCCTGAAGCCCCGTCACGGGGCTGAGTAGTATGTTTTGCAGCCTAAGCTGTCAGTCATCCGCTGTCAAGCTTACCGGCGGGACCTCACGGACCCGCGCCGATGTTTGTGCACTCTTACGGGGAGGCGGTCCAACCCGTGGAAAGGGCGCGAACCGCCGCCTCGCTAGATGATTTCTCGCGTTACCGACTTGGTGGTGCCGCCGAAGGTGGGCACCCACGAGGAATGCCTGCCGGGGCCGCCCAAGACGATGATGAGCAGCTCGTCGGGGATGCGCACCATGGACACCGGTTCAGCGGGGATGGTCTCGAAGCGATCCTCCATCAGGACTTGGCTGTACCGCTCCAGGGGGATCAGGGCGTGTTCATGCAGCCATTGCCGGATCTCCCGTTTGCCGAAGCCGTCCTTGGAGATGGTTATAGCATGCTCCGGCCCCAGGGCGAGCAGGGTTTCCCCGCCGTTGTAGGCGTTGTTGGCCCCGGTAACCGCCATCGCGCCCGCCACGACGGTCAGGGTTTCCTCGGCGGTGCGCCCGGCGGGGTCGTGGACGTTGTGGGGCGGCTCGCCGGCCATTACCGTTACCGTGCTCTGGTCCGGCCGGAAGCCCCGTTCCACGTGCAGCGGCTCCCAGGGGTTTTCCTCCTCGTTCTCAGCCACGCAATAGCCATACTTGGAGGGCGCACCCTGGGTGGACATATCCCCCACCCCCGGATAGCCTCCTCCTATATTGAACAGAACTAGACGCACGGCCCGGCCGATAGTCGCGTTGGGCCGCCAACCGGGACCGTAGGCGCCCGAAGAGTGGTGGAAGCCCAAAGCTTTTCGGATGGGACCGTTAACGATGAGGAGGGGGGCGCACGGGTGGGTCGTGGCTTGAGTGCCGTAGAGGTTGTAGACCGGGTCGCAGATGGCGTCGATGGCGGCCACCAGGACCGGCAGGTACTCCGGCAGACATCCCGCCATCACGGCGTTGACCGCGAGCTTCTCGATGGTTGCCGCGCCGTAGTTTGGCGGGACCTCGGCCACTATGTGGTCCGGGGGAAGGCTGGTCCCCGCTATCATGGCCTCTACCCGCTCGGGGGTAGGAGGGATAACCGGCAGGCCGTCGCCCCAACCTCGCTCCAGGTAGAGACGTTGAACCGCCTCTAAATCGTCATCAACCTCGATGTGCTGTGAGATAGACTGGGACACGTGACACCTCCACAGTGATGGTCGTGATACATACCTGGAGCACGTCCGCTCCCCGGCAGCATTCAGGATCGCAGTGTGCTGCATCAGATGGCCGGGCGGTCAAGCCGGTGGGGCTATGACCTGGCGCCGGCCCCCGGCGAAGGGCATGCAAGAGTCTGCCAGCATTTCAGATGGCCGGAAACCCGTTCGCTCTTCGCTCGTTTGCCGTTCGCCCGTTTGCAGTTTGGACGAAGAAGGGGACAAAGGCGAAGCCCCGGGCTTCTTGCCCGAGGCTTCGCTTGCTAGTGGGTGGTTAACCCTTCGACCACCTGCTCCAGCAGAAGCTCGGCCTTGGTCTCCACTGTGCCGACTGTTTGGCCGCTAAAGGGATGCTGGGCAATGGCCATGGGTAGCTCTCGCATGCCCAGGGAGCGCCGCTCAACCTCTCCCAGAAGCCTGAAACGGTCGGTGCATACTGTGATGGTCGGGACGCCGCGCTGCTCCAGTTCGATGGCGTCGTGGATACTCCACGACGTGCAAGCGCCTCAATCACCCAGGCCGAGGATCACCGCGTCGGCCATGGTTGCCAGGTCGTCATACACTTGAACGTCGGCAGGGATGGAAGCGTCAGGCTTGTGGCGGTGCACGGCGCCCGAGATCTCGTACTTCTGGCGCAGCAACTCCTCCAGCCGGTTGAAAAGGATGTCACCGTTGGCCTTATTGTTCCAAAGGAACCCGATCTTGCGGCCGCCCAGGCTGGCCAGACGTGGCGCCTGGGGATGGTTCAGGTCCCTGGGGACGGCGGTGGGGTCGTGGACGAAAATGGTGTTGGTGGCCATTGGTTCAACTCCTGATGCTCATTCGCGGAGCCAAATAATATGTTTCGCAGCCTACGGCGTGAGTCATCCTCTGTCAAGACTTGGGAAGCTTCCAGTGTTCGTGACAATCCCGCGAAAGAATTGGGCCGCCGAGGCCCCTGGAAGGGGTTTGAGCAAGGTAAACTTGTGGCCGAGAGACCAACACCGGGCCGCCCCGAGAGTGTAGAATGTTGCCTACCATGCCGCGCCGACCCAAGGAGCAGTAGCATGCATTGGCCGTTGGTCACTAAAATCCCCGCATCAATCCTGTTATTGGCAGGGATAGAGTGCAGCGGTTCGGGGGCGACTCCGCCTACTCCCAATATCGGGCAGACGATAGACGTTGCGGTTAGAGCGACGGTAGAGGCGATACCCACGGCTACCATTGTACCTGCGCCCACCTTGGCCCCCACGCCCACGTTGGTCCCCACGGCGACCATCGAACCACCGCCTGGATATGAGCTATTCGATGAGGCCAGGCCGGGCGTCTACGGGCTTTTGCATTCCAACGTGGAATCCATAATTTGGCGGACGGACACGTACACCAGCTTCTACCTCGACCGTTTTGAAACCGCTACCCAAGCCATCGTTGAGCTACTGTCGGTCAGTTTCCAAGACGGAACGGTTTGTAAGGACGGACAGTTGTTTCCTGCCCAGTGATTCACCGGGATTCTGTCTCGGATGCACCACGGCTCGACCGTGAATCAAGTCCTGCCGTAAGGTGCGCGGTCAGAAGGATCAAAGACTGCCAACCGAGACGAACCGAAGGAGGCTCCATGAACTACGAAGCCCTGCACCTGGAGAAGAACGGCCTCATTGCTATCCTCACTCTGAACCGGCCGGAAAAGCTGAACGCCCTCAGCCGGCAGCTAACCCTTGAGTTTCATACCGCGCTGGACGAGGTGGCCAGGGAGTTCCCCGATATCCGAGTGCTGATAATCACGGGGGAGGGACGCGGCTTCTGCTCCGGCGCCGACGTGGGCGACCAGGCCGAGGCCCTGTCCGGGTCACAGAATCAGGGGTCCCCAAGATACGATACGGAGGCGGCCTTCAACGAGAGTATCTTGGCTCTGGCCCCTCACGTTCCGCAACTGCCGCAGCCGGTCATTGCGGCGGTCAACGGCGTGGCGGCGGGCGCCGGACTATCCATAGCCCTGGCCAGTGACATTCGCGTCGCCTCAGACAAGGCCCGATTTTCCTGCATCTTCGTCAAGCGCTCCCTGGTCCCCGACAACGGCGCTTCTTACATCCTGCCTGCCCTGGTTGGGATGGGGGTAGCCGCGGAGATGGCCCTCACCGGCCGGGTCTACGACGCTCAGTGGGCTCAACAGGTGGGCCTGGTGAACACGGTGGTCCCGGCGGACCAGTTGATGGACCAAGCCAAATCCCTGGCGGAGGAGATCGCCTCCAACCCGCCCCTGGCGGTCCGGGCCACCAAGCAACTCATTACCAGCCAAGTCCCGGACCTCTATCGCGTCGCCCGAGTCGAGTACGAAGCCAACGAACCGTTCCGGTACGGCGAGGACCGGCGTGAGGCAGTTCTTTCCTTCCTGGAGAAGCGCCAGCCCGTTTATAAGGGAAGGTAGGAGCCGGGGGTTGAAAAGGTAATCCCCTTCTGAACAAGTGGCTAGACCTATTCAAGTTCCGCGTCATCCAGGGGATCAGCTTCATCTCCCCCTTTACAAAGGGGGTGTATTGACCGGAGACCAACGGTCCCCAATCAACCATACGGGAGGGCCTTCATGGGACCAAGAGAATTTCGGGTGTGGGCCATGGGATGCTCCCACGTGGGGGCAGACATTCGCCACGGGAGAGAGAGCCTGGCCGAGCCGATACGCCACTCCGAGCAAGGCGGCGATGAGGGTGGGCCCGCGTTTGAGTGGGACATCGCGCTGAATCTGGGCGATTTTTCAGCCACCCAAACAACCCTGGACGACGCCGAAGGCCGGGAGGTGGTTCGCCAATTCGGGGCCCTACAAAAGCACCGGCGAGAGGATGTCTACACCCTGGCCGGCAATCATGACGCTACCCATCATGGTGAGGCGACCCAGTGGTGGTTCCGAAAGTGGATCGACCCCACCGGCGAGAGTACCCAGCATTCCGGGGTGGATCGATCCAGGATGCCCTACCCGGTAGAGGGCTCATGGGAACGGTATTCCTTTCGAACGGGCAACCTGCTGTTTTTGATGATGAGCGACCGCAACGATTTCGAGCCACCGGTGGGCCGCGGCGAATGGGGAGGCTACCCGGCAGGGGCCGTGACGAGCGAAACCTTTCAGTGGTGGCGGAGTCTGGTCGAGAAGCACCCGGACCAAATCATCATCTCGGCGCACCATCATATGCTCAAAGCAACTACGGTCGCCTCCGGCCCTTGGGAGGGACACACCAAGGATGAAAGCGGCAATTGGGAGTCTTCCTACCACGGCTACTTCCCGGACGGCGGGCCGGAAGGCGCGTCCTATCTCTACTTCCTGGACGATAAGCCCGACGCCCAGGTTTTCGAGAGTTACCTAGCCGGCCATCCCGGAGCCGTGGATTTGTGGCTTGGCGGCCACACCCACGCCACCCCCGACGACCGCCACGGCGGGCGGTCCCACATCGAGCGGAAGTGGGACGTTAACTTCATTAACGTTTCGGCTTTGACCCTGCACCATGGTTCCAATCGCTTCCGCCTGGAAGGAATCTTGCCATTGTGTCCCATGAGCCGGCTGCTAACCTTCACCGAAGGCAGTGACGAGGTTCGGGTACGGTGCTATCTCCACACCTCGACCTATGCTCCTCAAGGGTGGTACGCCCCGGCAGATCGGACCGTGCGTCTGGGCAAGCCTTTCCAAGCCTAGCGTTGACCGGCCGGCAAGAGGGGGAAGGGGGTAGTCAGGGGAGAGACACCTTGCGATGTCGGCCCGAGGGCAAGCTTCGATTCCGCTTCAGCCAAGCTGTGTCAGCGCCTAAACTTGGCGGAGGGAGTGGGATTCGAACCCACGATACAGTCACCCGTATAGCGGTTTTCAAGTGCGCTTTCAGTTGTCCCTCGCCGTCATTTTGTATTTGATAACGTCCCTCGCCGTATCAGCGGCAAAGTCCGATTTGTATCTATGGGCGTTTGCTGTCCCTCGGTGTCCCTCGCCGTTTGTCAGCAAGATGTCAGCAGTTTTTTATAGGTAGCTCAGATACGAACACCCGTCCGCTGACACGGCCT
>JASLXV010000095.1:0-63160 GCA_030740155.1 Dehalococcoidia bacterium
ACGGCTTTCTGTCCCCGGGAATGCCCGGCTACCTCGCGGATTTTCCAGACATCCCCTATGATCCGGAGGAGGCCCGCCAGCTTCTGGTCAGCTCTGAATATGGCGGCCCAGAGGGGCTGCCGCCCATCGTGTACACGACCTCTGGCCAGGGCAGCGCGGACGCTGTGATGGGGGCGACGGTGGATATGTGGCGCACCAACCTGGGCGTGGAGGTCACCGTCCGCCAGATCGAATCGGAGAGCTACTTCGACCAGATCGCGGTTGAGGTGGACAACCTGTTCGACTATGGCTGGATCGCCGACTACCCGGACCCGGAGAACTTCCTCGATATCCTGTTCTACAGCGCAAGCAGCAACAACCACACCAATTACAGCAATCCCGTGGTGGACCGGCTACTGGAGCAGGCGCGCACCGAGACCGACCAGGTTGCCCGTTACCAGCTGTACAACCGGGTTGAGCAAATGGTCATCGACGACGCTCCCTGGATACCTCTCTGGTACAGCGGCGAGCGATTTGTGCTGGTCAAGCCTAGCGTGCGTGATTACTTCTTGACTCCCCTGTATATCCCCAGCCTGCGGTACGTATACCTAGCCGAAGAGTAGGAGGCTACCCCGAGTTGAGAGCCTACATCTTCCGCCGGCTGGCCTGGTTGCCCTTGATACTGCTCATCACCACCTTCATCACGTTCATGCTGGGCCGGTTCGGCCCCGGCGACCCGGTGGAGATCCTCATGGGCCAGCACTCTGACCCCAGGGTCGTCGAGCGGATCCGTGAGCAGCGGGGGTTGAACGACAACGTGCTGCTCCAGTACGGCCGCTACTTGAAGAACGTGACCCGGGGCGATTTCGGCGAGAGCTATAAGTACAGGGGCCGCACCGTCGGTGAATTGCTCAAGAAAAAGATGTGGGTGTCCGGCCAGCTGAACATCGCCGCCTTGATGATATCGGTGGGGTTGGGTATCCCAATTGGGCTCTTCGCCGCCCTGAAACAGGGGACGCTGTGGGACACTGCGGCCGTGGTGGCCACCCTGATTGGCCAGTCGCTGCCGGTATTCCTCACCGCCCCAACTTTGCTGCTGGTATTCGCCCTCAAGCTGGATGTGCTGCCGACCCACGGTTGGGGCGGCTTCTTCGACACCAGGATCATCCTGCCCGCCGTGGCCATGGGCATTCCCGGTGTTGCCATTATGACCCGGCTGACCCGGGCGAGCACCTTGGACGTGGTGACCCAGGATTATATACGAACGGCCCGGGCCAAAGGACTGCCGGAGCGAATTGTGCGGAGCCGGCATATTCTCCGCAACTCATTGATCCCCGTGGTGACCACGCTGGGGTTTTCTTTGGCCGGCTTGGCGTTCACCTCATTCATAGTGGAGCGGTTCTTCGGCATACCGGGGGTGGGCAGTCTCTTCATCGAGGCGATCTTCGCCAGGGACTATCCGATCATCAATGCGATCATCATCATCGGCACCACCATGTTCGTTCTGGCCAACCTGGTGGTGGACCTGATTTACCCGTTGATGGACCCGCGCATCCGGCTGGGAGGCAGCTACGTTGCGGGATGAGGCGCGGGCCCCGGTCCTCAACATGCCCACTCGGGGCCAGAGCTACTGGGCGCTCTCCCTGCGGCGGCTGTTGCGCAAGAAGCTGGGTGTCGCCTGCCTCGCCGTGATCTTGCTGATGTACGGCTCGGGTGTCCTGGCTCCCCTGGTGACACCCTACGGCTACAACGACCAGAATCTGAGCATGGCCAAGCAGGGCCCTAGCGCGAGCCATCCCTTTGGGACCGACCGGCTGGGCCGCGATATCCTGACTCGGATCATCTACGGGTTGAGGACCACGGTGATTATCACCGTGACCACCCTGGTCACCGGCAGCCTGGTGCTGGGCATCACCCTGGGCCTGGTGGCCGGCTACTTCGGCAGGCTCATCGACACCATCATCATGCGGGTGGGGGAGGTGACCTCGGCCTTCCCCGAGATATTCCTGGTTCTGATCATCGTCGCAACGGTGAAACCGCCCATCACCGAGTGGGTGCGCGGAATCGAGGATGCCGTCGGGTTCGATATCGTGCGGCTCGGGATCGTGGACTATATGGTCATCGCATTGGCATTGTCCATCTTCTCCTGGTTCGGCATGGCGCGGCTGGTGCGCGGCCAGGTGCTTCAGGTGCGGGAGAACCAGTATGTGGAGGCCGCCCGGGCCGTCGGCGTGTCCACCCCCTGGATTCTGGCGAGGCACGTGTTTCCCAACGTCATTGGGCCGGTGATCGTGGTCAGCTCGGCGGGACTGGCGGGCATAGCCGGGTCGGAGATCTTCCTTAGCTGGCTGGGCATCGGCATTCAGCCGCCGACTCCCAGCCTTGGGTTGATGATCTTCGAGAACGGCAGCATCTCGGTCCTGCGGACCAATCCCCACCTTTTGCTGTTCCCGGTGGGGACGCTGGCGTTGCTTCTGTTCACCTTCAACCTGCTGGGAGACGCGATGAACGACGCCTTCAACCCCCGTACTCGTTGAAGGGGCCGCTGGTCAGTAAAAAGGGGTCTTGCACCGGGTAGGGGCGGTGCATGCACCGCCCCTACGGTTCAGTCGATACGCATTGCCTGACCACCCGCCGGCGGCGGAAGGCCCCGAACGAGAGCAGCCCGAGCGGCCCGCCCAGCAGCAGCAGGGTGCCGAGACCCGCGGCGCCGCCATCCTGGCCGGGCATCGGCGCGGTGCATCCTCCGCCCGAGGTTGCGCCGCCGTCCTCGTCTTCCGTGGAAGCGACCTGGGTGGGCTCGGGCTGAGGCGTGGGTTCCGGAGTGGGCGTCGGCATCGTCGTGGGAGTGGGCTCCGGCGGGGCCGTAGGTTCCGGAGCGGGCTCCGGTGTCGGCGTCGGCGGCTCCTGAAGCTGGCGCGCCAACTCTTCGGGGGGTGGCAACGTTTCGATTCCCACGGCTTCCCGCCATTCGGTGTCCAGCCCGTACTGGTCGAACCCGTATACCTGAGTCAGCGCCGCGTCGATATCAAGGGTCTGCTGGATGACCTGCATCAGTTCAGCCATCTTCTCCGGCCCATACCGGTTGATCATCAGCCCCACCACGGACCGGCCCTGCCCGTAGGCGATGATGATATCGTCCGGGGTCCCACCGAAGGCCCCCAGGTACCAGAGAGGCTTGAGCCGGCGGGTGAAAATTCCGTAGCGCAGGGCCGAATCGTAGCTGTCCGTTGGGTCGATGTTGCCATACTCGGCCAGGCCCTCGTTCAGCCAGGCCGGTATCTGGGAAACGGCCCGGCCGGCGGCCTCCGCCACCAGCAAGTGGACAAACTCGTGGGACGTCGTGCCTTTGACCGTGGGGTCGAAGGCGTGCACCAGCAGGACCCGCTCGTCGGTGAAGGCCATCCCCTGGGTCTGCAGCAGCTCCCGCACGGCCTGGGCCCTGAAGGGCAGCGCGGCGGACATGTGACGGTAGTTGTTGTAAGAGACGATGCGCAGCGGCTCCGTGGGCTCGATGCCCAATACGGGCACCATGAGTGCCATGGCCTCATCGGCGGCCTCCAATACAGTCCGGGCCCGCTGTTCCACGTAGTCGCCGTAGTAGTGGACGGTTATCAAGCCGGAGGAGACCGTGAGCCAATCAAACCGGCTGTCGGAGTAGATGAATTCCTCGTCCGGGGTCCGGAGGACCCCTCCCGCTGAGTCCCGAATTTCGAAGGAAAACTCGATTCGAGTGCCGGGCGGGTAGTAGTCCGCTCCGCCGCTGCCGCTGCGCAAGAGGGACTCGCCGGTCACCTCTTTCCCTGGCTCGAACTCCACTGTCCGGTAGGCGCTCCGGCCGGCCTGATCCGCCTTCCTGATAAAGACCCGGATATCGTCGATTTCATCGGAGCTGCGCGCCGTGATGGAGAACATGATGCCGTCGGGGAACTGGCTTTCCGCTCCCGTGGACAACACTTCAATGTCCGGGGTGTCGGCCCGGATGGTGGCCCCAGGAACAAAAAGCGCACCCGCCGATCCCAGAATCAGGAGCAAAACCAATATCCGCACGACGCCTCCCTCAGAGCAAGTCTACCCCATACCTACGCCTTTGTCGAAGGAGCAGACTCCTCGCATCAAGCGCTGTAACCGGGCCGGGCCGGCCGCCGGCACGCCCGCTTCCGGGCCTGGTTCACGGCGTGGTAACATGTTCGATACCGTGTCCGGTGAGCGGGTTGCCGGCCCGGCCTTTCCGGAGGTGCAGCCATGGCGAAAGTAACCCAGCGGTGCCACCAGGCCACCGGCCGCACCACGTTTATCTGCGACTTTTCACCACCTCGCTCCGGCGACCCGGCGATGCTCCGGCAGGCCGCCATCGACGCGGATTTCATCTCCGTGGCCTATAACCCCGGTAGAGCGGTGCGGGTCAACTCGGCGATGCTGGCGGCCGCGATCAAGCAGCATACGGGCCAAGGCGTGTCGTTCACCCTGGCGACCCGCGACATGAACCGTCTGGCGCTCCAATCGTTGTTGCTGGGGGCCCAGCTTCTGGGCGTGGAGAACGTCGTGGTGGTCCAGGGAGACCCGTTCACGGAGCGAGACCTGGCCCTGGTCAAGGCCGCCGGCGACATCACTCCCACCGGCCTGATCGCGGCCATCGCCGGGATGAACCAGGGGGTGGATTTCCGGGGCTCGAAGCTGCGGGCGGCCACCGAATTCTGCACGGGCGCCACCGTGGACCTGGGCCGGGGAATCCAGGAAGAGGCCGGTTTGGCCCGTCGCAAGGTCTTGGCCGGCGCCCAGTTCTTGATCACTCAGCCCATCTTCGACGTGGAAGACGCCGCCCGCTTCCGGGACGCCTACGCCGACGTGGCCGGGGAGCCGCTCGGTATCCCGGTGTTTTTCGGCCTCCAGGTCCTAGAGCCTGACGGCATCATCTTCAGCTCGGTGCCCGAGGGCGTGCGCCGGGAACTGGCCCAGGGCCGTTCGGGAGTGGCAATCGCGTTGGAGCTATGCGGGAGGTTCCAGGAGAGCGGCCTGCACGACATCTACTTGGTTCCGCCCATCCGGCGCGGCGGCGCCCGCGATTACCAAGCGGCTCAGGAGGTGCTGGCGGGGGTGAAGCGCGTTTAGTGACTGTCTTATGCGGTGGTTCGACAAGCCCGACTTCGTCGAGACTCTCAATGGAATCGGATCTCGCCACGAACGGGGAGAATCCGTTCGTCCTGAGCTTGTCGAAGGATGATCCACCTTGAAAATGTGGCTTTGAGATAGATTATTAGATTGACCGGCGAGCCGCCTATCCGCTCCAGGGCAAGGGCGCGACGCCATCGATGTCCGTCACCACGTCAACGAGGGCGGGCCTCCCGGAGGCCAACGCCTGCTCCAGGGCGCTCTGAATCTGGCCCGGCTGGTCGACCCGGATGCCGAAACAGCCCATGGTCTCGGCCAGGTGGGCAAAGTCCACCTCCCGGAAATGCCAGATCTCGTCCGAGTTACCCGAGTATCCCTTGTAGACCCGCTCCGTTCCGCGTTTGTCCTGGTTCAGGGAGTGGTTGTTGTTGACCACGATTACGGCGTTTATGCCATACCGCGCTGCCGTCTCCAGTTCGCCGATGTGGTACCAGAGCCCGCCATCCCCAGTGAAACACACCACCGGCCGGTCGGGAAGGGCGCACTTGGCGCCAACGGTAGCGGAGAGGCCCCAGCCCAGGGAGCCGGCGGCCCGGATGTAACCCTGCCCCGGGTGTTTCAGGTCCACCATGGTCCCGGTCCATATCCCGGCGTGGCCGGTGTCCGTCACCAGCATGGCGTCAGAGGGTAGAAACTTCGCGAGTTCGGTGCAGAGGCGCTCCGGCCGGATGGGCACGGCGTCGGAGCCGGCCAGAGGGGCCACGTCGGCCCGCCACTCCCGCACCAACTCCTGGGCCCGGCCGACCCACTCGGCCCGCCCCGCTATCGGCTCCAGGGCTTCGATCAGACGGACCAGGGTGGCCCTGGCGTCGCCCTGCAAAGCCACCTTGGTTGGGTAGCTGCGGCCCAACTCCGTCGGGTCGATGTCGATCTGGATGACCGGGGTACCCACGGGCGGTATCCTCCAGTCCAAAGTGACCTGGTCTCCGGTGTGGCTGCCGATGAACAGAACCAGGTCGGCCTCGGCAACCACGCGATTGGCGCACCACCGGGAGTAGGAGCCGCAAACCCCGACCGACAGCGGGTGGTCGTCGGGTATGGCCCCCTTGGCGTTGAGGGATGTCGCCACCGGAATCGACAGCATCTCCGCCAGTTGCACCACCTGCTGCTGGGCCTGGGAGGCCGTGACTCCGCCGCCGGCCACGATGACCGGGCGCCGGGCGCTAGCCAGCACCTGGGCCGCCTCCCGCACGATCTCCGGCTCGGGAACCGGACGAAAGGCGGGCCGTTGGGCGAAGGCCGGCTCCGTGAGCACAGTCAGGTCTCCTTCCGCTTCAACTATCAGTTCGCCGGAGTTTCCCTGGAAATCCAGGTGGACCGGGCCGGGGGCGCCGGTGGTGGCTTCCCGGAAGGCCTGCCGCGTCAGGTGGGGCAACTGCTCGACGCTGTCGACCACCACGCTGTACTTGGTGACGGAGCTGAAGGGCTGGGCGTGAGATATCTCCTGGTAGGAGTTGCGGTACTGGTGCATCAGAGGGCGGTGACCGGTGATGGCCACCACCGGGGAGCCGCCCAAGTAGGCGTCCTGGAGCCCCGCCGCCAGGTTGGCCGCTCCCACCGATTGAGCCATGCAAACCGAGGGCCGGTTGCAGGCGCGGGCATAGCCGTCGGCCATGTAGGCTGCGGCCTTTTCGCCGTGGGTCACGATCCGTTGGATGCCCACCCGCTCCATTTCCAGCAGAGCTTTCCTGACGACGGCCGGAACGAAGAAAGCGTGGGTTACCCCATACCCTTTCATGGTCTCCGCCAGGAACTGGCCCCCGGTCATCTTTGGCATGGTTTGACCTCCAGTGAAAAGTTGGCCGCGCCGCCGGCCGGGCATTGGCCCGGGTGCGCCGGCGCCGAACTAATTCGAACGAAACGGCCCGTCTCGCCGGATACCGGGAGGTATCAGCGACAGAAGCGGACCCAGCCCGCCGGGGAACTGTGGCTATCTTGCTCCCGCTGCCGCCGCCGGTCAAGCTCCCGGGCTCAGCCGCGCAGTTCGATCCTGGTAGGTTAACTACCTACTGCTGGATCGGAGATACACTCGTCACGCAATTCGCGGACGTTGGTGGTCAGGCATTAGGCAAGCCTCAGATGATCCCCTCCTGTTTCAACCGTTGAACGTCGTCCTCGGACATTCCCAGCCGCTCGGCGTATATCTCGTGATTATGCGCCCCCATCTCGGTTGGACCGGTGAAGCGGATCTTGCCCGGCGTCTGGCTCATTAGCGGGAAGGTGTTCTGCATGCGGATCGTTCCCAAATCCGGGTCTTCCACCGGCACTATCGATTCGCGGGATTTGGCCTGCGGGTCCTCCATGAATTCGGCGATGTTGTAGACTGGGCCGATGGCGGCTTGCGCCTGCTCAAACCGCTCGAGTACAGTTTCCCTGGGGTATTGGCGAATCCATTCCGTCACCAGGGCATCCACCTCGTCGGCGTGCTGGGCGCGAGCCGCGGGCGTGGCGTACCGGGGATCGTCGGCCAGTTCGTCGCCGCCCACGAGCTGCATCACCCGACGGGCGATGGATTGCGTGGTCGCGGAAAGCGCAACCCACTTGCCGTCGCTGCACAGATATAAGTTCCGAGGTCCGCCGCCTCCGCTGCGGTTGCCACGACGGTTCTGGATAATACCGGTCTGGTCGTACGCCAACGGCTGCGCTCCCAGGATGAACGACATTGGCTCGTATAGGGAGACATCGATCTCTTGGCCAACCCCGGCGCCGGCCACGTCGCGGTAGTAAACAGCGAACATGGCGCCGAACAAGCCAAACAAGCCGGCAATGCCGTCCGCCAGGGCGAGAGGTGGTAGTGTCGGGGGACCGTCCGGCTGCCCGGTGATGTGCGCGAATCCGCTCATGGCCTCGGCCAATGTGCCAAACCCCGGCCGGCTTTTGTAAGGGCCGGTCTGGCCAAAGCCGCTGACCCTCACCATTATCAGACGGGGGTTGACGGCCTTCAGGTCCTCATACCCAAGCCCCCAACGTTCCATCGTGCCGGGGCGAAAGGCCTCGATCAGGATATCCGTGTCCTTGACCAGCCGTTTGAATATCTCGCCGCCCTCCGGGCTGCCCAGGTCCAAGGTAATGCACTTCTTGTTCCTGGAGTGAAACTTCCACGCCAGCGGTACTCCATCTTTGACCGCGCCCACCGACCGCAGATTATCTCCATACTTTGGATGCTCTACCTTTATCACCTCGGCGCCAAAATCCCCCATAAGAGTTGCCGGCATGGCCCCGGCGAAAAGCTGGCTGGTGTCCAGAATCTTCAACCCTTCAAGTGCCGTGCCGTTGCCGCCGGCAAAATTCGCGCCCAGAGTCATGCTTCACCTCCTAGTACTACGAAACCACGGTACTACGGAACCGCTGGTTGGGAAAGCGGTCCGAACCGGTCCGCCCACTGCATCCGTGGAGTGAACTGGCGGTTGGCGGGTTCTTCCGGTGATTCAAGGATTGGCCCATTCCGCCTCAGAGTCCACTGCGCCCAGGCTATCACTTCCCGAGGCGCGGAGAAACCATCATTACTTGAATCCGCCCCGCCGGTACGCCGGGCAGCGGCACCCTGGAAACCCAAAGCCCGGCCAAGAGGGTCATCGCAAGACCACTGGTCGCCACCAATGCCGGGCTAACGACGCGTCCCGATTCCGGGTGGTGGTTGGGGCTACTGCTGCCTGGTTACAGTGATGGATGACTACTCCATGCCCGCTGATTTGGTCGAAGCTCTTGCCGCCCCGAATCTTCGGAGTCAACACCCAGCTATTGCTGACACCCCACAGCGTGATTCCTGCAAAAAATCTTCCTGCATCGACTGGGTTGAAACGGCAAAGTGCGGGGGATATAGTGGTTCTCGGTGGCATCAGCTTCGTGGTCGCCTGACCCCGCGCATTCCGCGGAGCGATGAGGCCTCGTCTCGCTGGGCCACCCTGGTTTCTGGCCGGGCCCGTGTGAGAGTAAATCCAGTTTCCCATTTGGCTGATCGGTGAATCTGGGAGCGGGCAGAGGCAGTTCAAATACCCAGATTCCATGGTCGGTCCGATTCTCGATGGAGCGATCTGGCGGACGGCGATGGACAACCGGGGCTTGGCGCGACAGGGCTGAGGCCTCCGCCCGGCCTTCTGAACCCTTCCCGTCGCTCCGATAATCCTGCGGTAAAGAGGTATGACAATGGGCAGAAAAGGTGTCAGTTCCACGGGCCGCGGGAACCTTCTCGCTACAGCTCAATCGTCCCTCGCCGGTGGCGAAGCTCCTGTAGCGTTCAGCTCTGGCACAGTTGGCAACAGCGGTGTCCTGCCGGAAGGGGTGGCGGTGATCCAGCAGATCGCCTTGATTGTCGCCTCCACCCTGGATATCGACCAGGTGTACGAGAGGTTTGCCGCGGAAGTGAAGAAGCTGCTGGACTTCGACCGGATCTCCGTAAGCGTTGTAGACCGTCATGCCGGTACTTTCACCACCGCGTACCTGTTCGGAATCCACTGGGCAGGACGGGAAGTCGGTACCGTCGTGCCCCTGGCAGGGACTTTGACAGAGAGGACGCTGCAGACGGGACAGCCTTGCCTGCGGCAGGACTTCCGCAACGGGGAGAGCTTCTTCGGGGACGAGGTTCGTCTCAAGGCCGGCATGCGTTCCTCGCTCATGGTGCCCCTGAGGAGCGAGAGCGGAATTGTGGGCACCCTCCAGGTACTCAGCCGCCGAGTGGGCGCCTTTGGCCCCCCGGAGCAGGCCATTTTGGAACAGTTGGCGGACCAGATAGCTCCGGCCGTGGAGAACGCGCGACTGTACGAGTCCCTGCAAGAAACACACCACGAACTGGAATCACGGGTCGAGGCCGGCACGCGGGAGAACGCTCTCTTAAGCGAAGAACTCAGGGTTGGCACCGAAGAGAAGACGGTCATAGGTGAGGTGGCGCGTATCGTCACCTCCACCCTGGATATCGACCAGGTGTACGAGAGATTTGCCGCCGAAGTCAAGAAGCTGGTGGACTTCGACCGGCTGACCGTCACCACCATCGACCGTGAGGCCCGGACCTTCAGTCCAACGTACGCGTCAGGTGTCAAAGTCGAAGGACGCGAATTGGGAAAAGTGGTGCCCCTCGCCGGGACGGTGGTAGAGCAGATGCTGAAAACCGGCCGGACCTTTTCGCGGGAGGATCTAAGGACCGATAATCGCTTCAAACACGACTCGGTTCGGTTCGATGCCAGGCTCCGCTCTCAAATCTTGGTGCCTCTGGTAGTTCACGGTCAGGTTCTTGGCAACATGTCGTTGACAAGCCGCCAAGCCGCCGCCTATGGGCCGCAGGAGCAGGCCTTACTGGAACTGCTGGCGGATCAGATCGCCCCGGCGGTGGAGAACGCCCGGCTCTACCAGGAGCTGCAGACCAGAACTGAAGAAAAAGCAGTAATAGATGAGGTGGCACGAGTCGTCACCTCCACCCTGGACATAGACCAGGTGTATGAGAGATTCGCCTCCGAAGTGAAGAAACTGGTGGACTTCGAGCGCATCGCCATCAATATCTTCGACCGCGAAGCGGGCACTTTCAGATCCATGTACATGTCCGGGGTCCATCGGGGAGGACGGGCCGTCGACAACCTTGTCCCCTTCGAAGGGTCCAAGGGCCAACTGGTGATGAAGACGGGCCATTCCCTTCTGAGGCCAGACATCCAGGCTGAGAGGACCCTATCAGCTGACCCGGACCGCCTCCAGGCAGGTCTGCGTTCGGACCTCACCGTGCCCCTGTTCAGCAAGGGGGCCATCATAGGCGTAATGGGAGTGCACGGCTGCAAAGCCGGTACCTACGGACCCAAGGATCAAGCCATTCTGGAACGTCTGGCGCACCAGATAGCTCCGGCCGTGGAAAACGCTCGATTGCATCAAGAACTCAGAGCCAGTACCGAACAGCAGGCCGTCATCGACGAGCTGGCGCGTATCGTCACCTCCACTCTGGACATCGATCAGGTGTATGAGAAGTTCGCCACCGAAGTGAAGAGGCTGGTGGACTTCGACCGGTTGGTCATCAACGCGATCGACCTCGAATCCAAAACCATCCAGCAAACGAACTCATTCGGCATCTCATATGAGAACCAAACTAGCAAGAGGACGGTGCCTCTTGAGGGAACTACCACGCATCGGGTGCTGCAAACCGGCCAGCCTTTCTTCTGGGAGGATACTGGGTCCGGCGACGAATTCTCGAACTCCCGAGCCCGTATGAAGGCCGGCATTCGGGGCAGCATGACGGTGCCGTTGTTTAGCAAGGGGCGAATCCATGGCACCCTCAACGTCCTCAGCTGCCGGCTCGGGGCCTATGGACCCAAAGCGCAGGCCATTCTGGAGCGTTTGGCGGACCAGATCGCTCCGGCGGTGGAGAACTCCCGGTTGTATGCGGACCTCCAAAAAGCTCACGATGAACTGGAATCACGGGTCGAGGCCCGCACGGCGGAGAACGACAAGTTGTACCGGGAACTCGAAGCCAGCACCAGAGAGAGGGCGGGGGTGGACAAGGTGGCGCGCATCGTAACCTCGACCCTGGACATCGATGAGGTGTACGAGAAGTTCGCCACCGAGGTGAAGAGGCTGGTGGACTTCGACCGGCTGGTCCTCAACTCCGTAGGGCAGGAAGCCAACAACATGGAGCAGACCTGCTGGTCCGGAGTAGCCTATGATGGCCATATCGCCCGAGAGATTGGGTCCATTGCAGGAAGCCTAATTCAACCGGCGCCGAAGACGGGTTGGCCCTTCCCAGGGGAGGACGTCCAAACCGGCCGCCCGCTCTCGTCTGATTCGGCCCCGCCCAACTTGGATATTCGTTGCCGCCTCGCGGCGCCGCTGCTCAGCAAAGGCCGGATTACGGGCACCCTAGCGGTACACTCGCAACGCGTTGCGGCCTACGGCCCCCGAGATTAGGCTATCCTGGATCGGCTGGCCGACCAGATCGCTCCGGCGGTGGAGAACGCCCGGCTCTATGAGTCACTCCGGGCCAGCACCGAACAGCAGGCCGTTGTCGATGAGATTGCCATGATTATCACCTCAACCCTGGATATCGATGAGGTGTACGAAAAGTTCGCCGCCGAAGTGAGGGAGTTGCTGGACTTCGACCGGATTGGCATCAGCATCCTAGACCGGGAGGCCGGCACCTTCAGCCCCACGTACGTCTCGGGGGTCCAATATGCAGGGCGCGAAATCCACGCTGTCGTTCCCATTGAAGGGACGCTGGTGGAGCGGCTATTGCGGAGAGGCACCGCTATCATGCGTGACGATATCCGCTCAGCGGATATCTTCTCGGGGGACCCGGCTCGGATCGGGGCCGGCCTGCGTTCCGAACTAATGGTGCCCCTATTCTGTTCTGGCCAAATTACGGGCACGCTCCACGTGTACAGCCTTAGGGTGGGGGCCTACGGTCCCAAAGAGCAGGCCCTCCTGGAACGGCTGGCAGACCAAATCGCCCCGGCGGTGGAGAACGCCCGGCTGTATGAGGCACTCCAGGCCAGCATCGAACAGCAAGCCGTGGTGAGTGAGGTTTCCAGGATTATCACCTCTACCCTGGAGATCGACCAGGTGTACGAGAGGTTCGCCGCCGAAGTGAAGGAGTTGCTGGACTTCGACCGGATCGGCATCAGCGTCATAAACGACGAGGCCGGCACCTACATCCCAACGTATCTGTCCGGCGTGGGTGTGGCAGGACGTGAAGCCAACTCGGTTGTGTATCTGGGCGGGACGATTGTGGAGCAGGTGCTGCAGACGGGCCGGCCCATTCTACGTGACGACATGCGCACTGGTGGCGACCTTCCGGGCGATCCAGCACGCGTGGAGGCGGGTCTATGTTCCTACCTTTCGGTGCCGATGGTCAGCAAGGGCCGGGTATCCGGAACGCTAGGCGTGTACAGCGCTCGCGCGGGCGCCTACGGGCCCAGAGAGGAGGCCATATTGGAACGGTTGGCGGACCAGATCGCGCCGGCCGTGGAGAATAGCCGTCTGTACGAGTCACTCCGGGCCAGTACCAAAGAAAAGGCGGTCGTAGATGAGATATCCAACATCATCACCTCCACAGTGAACATCGACCAAGTGTATGAAAAGTTCGCCGGGGAGCTGAAGAAGCTGGTGGATTTCGACCGCATCGCCATCAGCGCAATAAATGAAGAAGCCGGCACGTTCCGCCCCACGTATATCGGGGGGATCCACTTCTCAGAGAGTGAACTCCACGCAACCTTTCTCCTCGAAGGGACGATGGTGGAGCGGATACTGCGGACGGGCACGCCCTTCATGCGGGAAGATATTAACTCCGAGGATGGCATCCCGGGAGACCCGGCCCGAATCAGGGCTGGCCTGCGCTCCGAACTCATGGTGCCGCTGTACTGCAAAGGCCAAATTACGGGCACCCTCCGCGTTTACAGCTCCGGAGTGAGGGCCTACGGGTTAAAAGAGCAGGCCATCTTGGAGCGGCTGGCAAACCAGATCGGCCCGGTGGTGGAGAACGCCCGCCTGGATGAGTTACTCCGGGCCAGTACCGGACAGCGGGCCGTGGTCCAAGAGATTGCCAGGATCATAACCTCCACCCTGGATATCGACCAGGTGTACGACAGGTTCGCCGGTGAGGTGAAGGAAATACTTGACCGTCAGCGGCAATGGGACTCGAACGAGGACAAAGGAAGCCGAGGGTCCGATGGTGGCGGGAGTTCTTGACGTGAGGCTTTCGCCGGACCGGTGAGGAGCAAACACAGGCCCATACGGGGAGGAATTGAGAGGCAACAGGATCGCCGGCCGCTTCATCGCCGCGATCAGATGTTCCGGTGGGAATCGCCTAATCGAGGTGCTAGGGCGTTGCTCCTGGACCCCAGGCGGCGCCGAACTGGGCCCGCTGGACTACTTGGCCGGTGAAGGATTGGGCCGTCTGCCCGGCCAGCCAGACCGCCGAGGGGATGATCTCTTCGGGAGGCGCCATCGGGATATGCTCTGTGCCCGGCCAATCCCCGTGGCGGTTCATCCAGGTGTCCACCCTTCCCGGACCCAGGACGTTGACCGCGATGTTGTGGGGGCGTACTTCCTCGGCCAAGCTCAGAAACATTCTCTCCAGGGCCGCTTTGCTCATGGAGTAGCCCACCCGTCCCTGGCGATAGACCTGGGCCGACCCGGAGGTGATGCAAAACATGGAGCCGCCGGAGCCCTGGGCGATCATGGGGGACAACGCGTACTTGCACAGGAGCAGTGGCCCCCGGACGTTCACCGCTAGACACCGGTCCAGGAGGCCGATGTCCAGGTCCACCACCGGCGATTCGCAGTCGACGCCTGCGTTGGCCACGACGATGTCTAGCCGGCCGAAGCGCTCCAGGGTGGCGTCCACTAGCCGGCGCAGGTCGTCCGCCTCGGTGACATCGCACCGGACAGGCAGGGCGGCTCCGCCGGCCTTGAGAATGCGCCGCGCGGTGTCGCCGATGGTCCCGGAGCCGAATTTCTCGAAGGGGCTACCCGCCGAGGTGTCCGCCTCAGTGCGGGCGGCCACCACCACCTTGGCGCCGCGGGCGCCCAAGCCGAGGCAGACAGCCCGGCCGATACCCCGGCTGCCCCCGGTGACGATGGCTACTTTGCCGTCTAGTCTCATCTTCGGAGCAATCAGCAGTCAGCTATCAGCCTTCCCGTTCCCGGGTCCGGCTTAGCGGGCCGGACGGAACTTGGGCAGGCTGATCTTCTCGTTCAGGTCGTCGAAAACCACTTCAAGGGCCATGCCCACCTTGATGCTCTCGGGATCGGGCTCCACCTCCACCAGGTTGGTGGGCATGCGGGCGCCTTCCTCCAGCTCGACGATGGCGCAGACGTAAGGGGCGCGGTCGCGGAAAGCGGCGGTGGGTCCCCGGTGGGCTATGCAAAAGGTGTGCAAGGTGCCCCGGCCGCTGCTGTGTATCCAGTCGGTATCCCTGGAAAAGCACTCGGGGCAGATGTCCCTGGGGTAGAAGTAGGCGGTGTCACAGGCCTTGCAATGGCGCAGCCACAGCTCGTGGGCCTTGCATTTCTCCCAGTAGAAATCCGACTCCGGCTGGGGTACCGGCGGTGGTATTGGCGGCAGTTCCTGGGCTTGCTGGGTCATGTTCCGATCTCCTGTGCTTCTGAATAAGCTCAGAGCACCTAGAGGATAGGGACAAAAGGAACCGCCGTCAAGGTTTCACCGGGCCCGGCCGCGGGTGGGCCGGGGCGACGTGCGCCGGCGGCGGTTGCGTCCCTCCCGGCCATAGGTTAATGTGAGGGACACCAAAAAGACTGGCGGTATTCGGCTGGAGGGTTGCTATTTATGCATGTTGCGGTCATGGGCGCCGGCGGCGTGGGAGGTCAGCACATCTTCCCCATGCCTCAGTATGAGGAGTAGAGTAGAGATGCAGCACCTCTTCGCGGGCGCATCAATTGCCACCGAGTTTTGAAGGACAACGAGATGAAGAACGAATTCACCGCCGTGCTTGAGCCGGCCGAGGAAGGCGGCTATTTCGCCTATTGCCCAGAGGTACCCGAAGCCAACGGACAAGGCGAAACGAGGGAAGAGACATTGGATAACCTTCGAGATGCGATCTCTCTGGTCCTCGAAGACCGGCGTGAGCAAGGGCTGCGAGGGATTCCAGCCGACGCGGATACGACTGTCCTGACCGTCGGATGAAGCGGTCGGCACTCATTCGCCACCTTCGGCGTCACGGATGTCAGATGGTCAGGGAAGGCCGTTCCCACTCGATTTGGATCAACACAGGTAACGGACGGAGGCAGACCATCCCTCGCCATGCTGAGATTAAGAACCAACTTGCGCGTCGCATCTGTCGACAACTTGGCCTGCCTGAGATCGGCAAATAGGGCTCCGTGTACGGCTAACAGGCGGTTTCAACGGGCGGCCTTCGCCCGTCATTGAGGGACACCAAAAAGACTGGTGGTATTCGGCTGGAGGGTTGCTATTTATGCGGGTTGCAGTCATGGGCGCCGGCGGCGTGGGCGGCTACTTCGGGGGCATGCTGTCTCGGGGGGGCAACCAGGTGACGATGATCGCCCGGGGGCCTCATTTGCGCGCCATCTCCGCCCACGGGCTCACGCTCATCACGGACCAGGAGCGGCTCACCATCGCCTGCGCCGCGACCGACGATCCCAGCCAGGTGGGGCCTGTGGACCTGGTGCTGCTCGCGGTGAAAACCTACCACAACGAGCAGGCCATCACCGCGATGCTGCCGATGGTCAGACCGGACACCGTGGTCCTCTGTCTGCAGAACGGCATCGACAGCTACCAGGCTGCCGTCGCCGCCGTGGGGCCGGAGAAGGTGCTGCCTGGCGCCGCGTATATCGAAGCCAGAATCCAGGAGCCGGGCGTGGTGAAGCAGACGGGAAAGGTGGTCCGCATCGTTTTCGGGGAGCTGGACGGCAGCGAATCGGAGCGGGGTGAGCTGATCTTGCGGACCCTGGAACAGGCCGGCATCGCCACCCAATTCGTCCCTGATATCCACAAGACCCTGTGGACCAAGTTCCTATTCATCGCCACCGTGGCCGGCGTGACCAGCATGTCGCGGGAGACGATGGCCGAGATGGCGTCGCGTCCCGAGTGGCGCCCGGTGATCCTCGGTTGCATGGCGGAGATCGAGGCAGTGGGCCGGGCTAGCGGAATCGACCTGGACCCCGGGATAGTGGAGCGCACCATGGACTACGTCGAGGCCAATCTAGTGCAGATGCACGCCTCGATGCACGCCGACATCATGGCGGGACGTCCCCTGGAGATCGAGGCGCTCAACGGCGCGGCAATCCGGGCCGGCAAGGCGGCCGGGGTGCCCACGCCCATTAACGACACCATCTACGCTATGCTCAAGCCCTTCGAAAAAGGGAAGTCTTGAGCGGGGGACAAGTGCGGTTCAAGGCGGACCGCGCCGGCGGGACTTGCTCCGCTCCGGCGCCGTCCGGAAAGGAGGCAGCGATAACATGGATGCTACCGGAGTTTCCCACATCGCGATATGCGTGCGCGACCTGGATAAATCCCTGGCGTTCTACCGCGACATTCTGGGTATGAGGGTAACCTTTGACGAGGTGCAAGACACCACCAGCGGCGGGCTCCCCAGCGTCTACAAGCACCATCGAAACACCCGCAGGACGGTTCACGTCAGGTACGGCGACGGCGACTCCACCCCTGCCCTCATCTTGACCAGCCATCCCGGCGACCAGACTGATGGTGAGCCGATCAAATTGGACCAGATCGGCATCAGCCACTTTTCATTCTCGGTCAAAGATGTCAAAACGCTGGCCGGGGAGCTGGTCAAGAATGGAGTTCGGCTGGCGGCCCCCATGGAGGCTTTCACCAACACCCAGGGCGGAGTCAGCAGCATCTTCGTCTACGATCCCGACGGCATTCTGGTCCAGATCGACGGCCACGGCTGAGGCTGGCGGACGTTTCAGCGGCCGGGAGGCTGGCGGCCTTTCGGCGTCGGCCTTGACCCCCTCGGTACGAGCCGGTAGATGGAGCTCCGCGAAAGCAGGAGGCGGACCCTCCGGCCTGCCCCGGCTTCTTCCGCGGCCTATCCAAGGACCCCGGCGGCCATGAGCGCGCCCCAGGCGAATAGCAGCACCCCGGTCCCCCGGCCGACCTGGCGGCCCCCCGAAGCGGCCTTCTCCAATAGGACGAACCCGGCGAGGGCGGCGATCCACAGCAGGTTCATTACCCCCAGGACGAACAGCAGGCCCATCAGTATCCAGCAGCAGCCCACGCAGTAAATGCCGTGGCGCAGCCCCATCCTCAGGGCGCCCCCGGTCCCCTCCCGCCAGTCGCTCAGGAGAAAACTCAGAGGTGAGCGGCAACGGGTCAGGCAAATGGACTTCAAAGTGCTCCACTGGAAGATCCCCGCCGTCATGAGAAGGGCTCCGCCCAGGTAGGCGCTGGTGCTTCCTCCCATCATGGAGGACAGCAGGGAGTTGGTGTGGAGGCCCCAATTGGCCAGGGTGGCCGCGGCGGCGAACCCGCACCAGACCAAAACATACCCCGAAAGAAACACCCCTGTGGGAACGTAGGGGCGCTGTTGCTCGCGGCGCCTGCGGTTGACCGTGGCGAACAGGAGGACCATGGGGGCGGCGGAAGGCACCATCATCGCCGTCATCATCACCGCCCACATGAGGAACATCAGGCCGAAATCCGCGATGCTCCAGGACTGCAACTGGGCCATAGTCATATCCAGGCTGCTGCCCTGGGCCAGGTAGACCGTGTACGCCCAAGCCAGTGCGGAGACTGCCACGACGCCGGCCAGCACCACCGCCCGGTCACGTTTGAGGATCGCCTCTATGGGTGTTTCTGCTTGAGGGGTTATCGCTTGCATCGATCTTCCCCGCGATGGCCCCCACCAGGGCACGGAGGGGCCAGGCGGAAATCCGCCTGGAGGCCCCCGCCCCAGGTTCGAGCCACGCGGCTACTTCTGATTGGTCCAGTCGAAAGCGGAAATGAAAGCGCTCTGCCCCGGATGCTCGAACTTAACAGCGCCGTGGTCGATCCGCATGGTCTTGGTGGTGGCGGTGTCGCCAACGTCCCAAATGAGGCCGCCCTTGGGGAAGACAATGTGCACCTCGTTGTCATCCCCGGTGACCGGGTTCTTGAGAGGAGTCAAGCTCGCCTCAAGGACGCCTGGGATTCGGAAGCTGGAATTTCGGCCGTCCACGTTCATCTCGATGGGTTTGAGGACCGGTCCCTCGACGGAAGACAGGGTGGTGGCCAGAAGTTCCCAGGGCATTCCGCCGGCTTGTCCCGTGAGGATGGTCGCTACGCCCGTCACCTGTTCCGGACTGGTCCCTTCGTCCACGAAGAGGACCCCCACTCCGTTGCCTTCATGGATCGCCTTCGGCCAGTTCACGGCCACTACGGCCCGCACCCCTGCCATGTCCACGCTGCCGAAATTGCCTTCCGAGACCGCTATCCCAATGATTGCCTGGCATGAACCGTGGTCCGGGAAGCCGCCGAAGTTGCAATTGCAACCTGCTTCGCAGTTGCAGGTCTCCAGCCAGTTGCCTTGTAGCCGGTAAGGTGTATGTGCTTGTGTCATGGAGATTCCCTCCTTCTTGAACTTGTTCTGATTACTTCCCATGGGCGGTCGAGAGTACCGTTTTCCGCGGCGGCCAGGGTCTGTGAAGCCAGCGCGGTGACCACCTTGTACCGCGTACCGCGCGATCCAGGTACCGCGTACCGCGCGATCCAGACCTTGCTCCGTTCCTCCCACCGACCAGCCCCCGCTGGAAGGTCCCTTCCGAGGCAGACCGTGAGCCCGCAATGGACCCGGAGAAAATTGATTATATCGCACCTATTACTGGGTGTCTAGCATGTATGCAAATGAGTATCTGAAAGACTGAGCAGGATCAATGCCCAGTAGATTCACCGGTGGCACTTGCCTGGAGGCACGGGAAAGATTGATTATATCGCACATGATAGTCGGTGTCTAGTAGATATTCCGACGGTTTACGCCGAGTAGAGCAATGTGTTATTAAGTAGATGCGGATTATTGTGGATGTATTCCGCAAAAGAGCAGGTTTCGATTGGAAAGGTGCTGAATGCGATGACACGCGTTGACCGCCTACCGGCCTGAAGTTAACATGGGTGGAAGAGCTTGTTCGAAGGTTTAGATGCAGGTCTCCACCCAGTCTAGCGAATCGCGGCGAGGCGGCCGCATTTTTTATGGCTGGTGGATAGTCGCCGTTACTTCAGTGCAGGGGATGATCGGTAACGGCGCTATCTCCAGCGGATTTCCGATATTCTTCGAGCCTATCCGCACGACCTTGGGGATCGGCTACGCCTCCATGTCCCTGGTGCTGAGCCTGGCCCGGGCGGAGGGTGGCATGGGTGGCCCGTTGGTCGGGTGGCTGGTGGACAAGTTTGGCGGCCGGCCCATGATCCTCTTCGGTGGGCTAACCGCCGGCGTGGGGTTGGTCCTGGTTTCCCACGCGCAGACCTATTGGCAATTCGTCTTGCTTTTTGTCGGTGTGGTCTCGGTTGGCAAGACCGCGGGCCTGGGCCAGACCCTAATGGCCACGGTCAACCAGTGGTTCATTCGCCGCAAGGCGGTGGCCATGTCGGCGTTGATGACCTCTTTCGCGGGCGGCGGGGCCATCGTGGTGCCCCTGCTGGGTCTGGGCATCGACCGCATAGGGTGGCGGGATACCCTGCAGATCACCGGAATTCTCATTGGTTTGCTAACTATACCGGTGGCCCTGGTGGTCCGGAGCAGGCCGGAGGACAAGGGGTTGAGGCCGGACGGCGATGCCGCGCCTTTGGTGGAGAGGCTGGGTGGCCCGGCAGGGGCCAGGTCCCGTCGAGAACCCGGGGATTTCACTGTTCGCGAGGCCACCCGCACCCGGACATTCTGGTTCATGCTGTTGGGAGTTGTCGCCCGGGTATCGGCCACCAACGCCATCATCATTCACATATTCCCCTTGTTGGAAGACGAAGGGATGTCCTCGGGTAACGCGGCCATTTACGTGTCGGTGATGTTCTTCATGGCGATACCGTTGCGCTTCATCCTGGGCGTCGCCGGCGGCCGGGTGTCTCCCCGCAAGCTGCTTTTCGTGGGGATGAACCTGGGAGCCCTGGGCCTGCTGGCGCTGCGCGGCTTGGATGGAACGCTCGGGGTTGTAATCTTCATCCTGGCCTTTGGGGTGGTAGAGGGTGTCACCGCGGTCAACTGGATAATGTTGGGCGACTATTTTGGCCGGAGCCGTTTCGCCAGCCTCATGGGGTTCATGAGCGTGTTCCATAACATGGGGATGTTCGTCGCTCCCATCTTCAGTGGATGGGTGAAAGACCAGACAGGGAGCTACAACCTGGTGCTGATCGCCTTCGCACCCTTGTTCATGGCCAGCGGCCTGATGTTCCTGCTGGCCCGCCGGCCGCCACCGCCGCCGGTGCGCGTGGAGGAACGGGAGCACGATCAGTCGACCGCGCCCCGCCCGCCACAGCCCTATTCCCCTCCAAGTGGTAGCTGAACGATGATCGAGTGAACCTCATTAGGAATCCCTCACCCTCGTTCCCTCTCCCATTGGGAGAGGGAACGAGGGTGAGGGCGTGTCCCGGCCCGCCGCCGCCGGTTGCTGCGAAATGATGCGAGTGATACTATATTTCATCTAAGGAGGTGGCCAATTGGAATGGATTGATTATGCCGCACCAAAGACCATCACCGAAGCCGTCGGGCTTTTGGCCTCCAAGGAAAACCGGGCCAGGGTTATGGCCGGGGCCACCGACATCCTGGTCCAGATGCGGGCCGGGCGTCGCGGCGCCGGTCTTTTGGTTGACGTGAAAGGGATTCCAGAGCTTAACCAAATCTCCTATGACCCCCAACAGGGCCTGGTATTGGGTGCCGCGGTACCCTGTTTCCGCATTTACGGAGACCAGGTGGTGATCTCGAACTACCCGGGGCTTATCGATGCCGCGTCGCTGATCGGCGGGATCCAGATTCAGGGCCGGGCCAGCATCGGTGGCAACCTATGCAACGCCGCTCCCAGCGGGGACTCCATACCGCCGGTCATCGTGGTGGGCGGGGTTTGTCACATCGCCGGGCCGAGCGGCACCCGCCAGTTGCTCGCCGAAGAGTTTTGCACCGGGCCGGGCCAGAACGCGTTGCAACCCGGCGAAATCCTGGTGTCCATCAATATTCCGCCGCCCCAGGCCCATTCCGGCGCCTGCTACCTGCGCTTTACTCCCCGAAACGAGATGGATATCGCCGTCGCCGGGGTAGGAAGCTCGGTGGTGTTGGACGCTTCGGGGCAAAACATCGTCTCGGCCCGAATCGCTTTGGCGTCGGTGGCGCCCACGCCGGTGTTGGCCAGAGAAGCCGGCGATAGCCTGGCGGGCAAGCCGGTCTCCGATGCGGCAATCCAGGAGGCGGCGGAGAAGGCCATGGCCGTCGCCAAACCGATCGACGACATGCGGGGCACCATCCGCCAGCGGATTCACCTGGTGGGTGTCCTGACCCGCCGCAGCCTGAACACCGCTATTCAACGCGCCAGGGGGAATTAAAATGCCCGGAGTGGTTCACGTTCAGACGACCATCAATGGGGAATCAGTTGATTTTCTATGCGAGCCCCGCCAGAGCCTGCTGGAAGTGCTGCGCGATGTTCTGGGCCTGACCGGCAGCAAAGAAGGTTGCAACGACGGAAACTGCGGGGCTTGCACCGTAAACTTCGACGGCCGGATCGTCGATTCCTGCCTGGTCTTGGCCGTGGAAGCCCAGGGCAAGGAGGTCAATACCATAGAGGGCTTGGCCACCGCCGAGGGGCTCCACCCGCTGCAGCAGGCTTTCCTGGAGCATGCCGCCCTCCAGTGCGGGATCTGCACTCCCGGGTTCATCGTCGCGGCCAAGGGCCTGCTGGACCAGGAACCCGAGGTGGATGAAGCCCGGGTCCGGCATTGGCTGGCCGGCAACCTGTGCCGTTGCACCGGCTACGACAAGATTGTCCGCGCCGTGCTGGATGCCAGCGTCAAGATGAAATCAGGGTGACCGGTTAGTGGCCTCGAATGTAGTCCTGTCTCAAGTTGAGTACCGGGTCGTCGGCAAGCGCGTACCCCGGCCCGATGGCGTGGACAAGGTCACCGGCCGCGCTCAATTTGGGGCAGACATCAACCTGGCCGGTCTGCTGCACGGAAAGGTCTTGCGCAGCCCCCACGCCCACGCGAAGATCAAGTCCATCGACACCAGCCGGGCGGAGGCCTACCCTGGTGTCAAGGCCGTGGTCACCGCGCGGGACCTGCCCCTCGCTTCCCTGACGCGGGAGCAATTGGGGGGTGAATACCAGAAGCTCAAGATCGCCAGCGACCTTGTTTTGGCCAGCGATAGGGTCCTTTTCAAGGGCCAAGGCGTGGCCGCCGTGGCCGCTACAAATCCCCATGTGGCCGGGGAAGCGGTCAAGCTGATCGAAGTGGAGTACGAAGAACTGCACCCCCTGCTGGATGTCCTCGCGGCCATGGAGGAGGGGGCGCCGCTGCTTCACGAGGACCTCTACACCTCTTTCATGGGTGAAACCTCCGAGCAGTGCAGCAACATCGCCGCCCACTTGAGCTTCGAAAAAGGCGACGCGGAGCGGGGATTCGCCGAGGCCGAGGTGGTGGTGGAGCGGGAGTTCCGGACCGCCTGGGTGCATCAGGGCTACATCGAGCCCCAGGCGAGCACTGCCTGCTGGAACGCCGACGGTCAGTTGGCGATCTGGTCCAGCACCCAGGGGGCCTTCGGGGTGCGGGCCGAAGTGGCCGGCGTGCTGCGCCACTCGGTGTCGAAGATCAAAGTCACCCCGATGGAGGTTGGCGGTGGTTTCGGGGGCAAGCTGCCGGCGTTCTTGGAGTCACTGGCGACCCTATTGTCCCGGAAAACCGGCCAGCCGGTCAAGCTGGTTATGACCCGCACCGAAGTGTTTGAGAGTTCCAGCCCGGCATCGGGCTCCTGGGTCAAGGTGAAGATGGGCGCCGCCAAAAACGGCAGGCTCACCGCGATCCAGCTCACCCTGGCCTATGAGGCTGGGGCCTACCCCGGCGCTCCGATCTCCCAGGGTATCGGCGCCGGCGTCGCCTGCTATGACGTCCCCAACGCGCTGGCTGACGGCTACGACGTGGTGGTGAACAAGCCCAAGTCCGGCGCGTACCGGGCTCCCGGCGGCCCCCAGGCGAACTTCGCCGTGGAATCGGTGGCGGACGAACTCTGCCAGAAGCTGGGGATGGACCCGATCGAGTTTCGCCTGATCAACGCCTCCAAAGAGGGCACCCGCCGCATTGAGGGTCCCGTCATACGGCGCGTCGGCCTGGTGGAGTGTTTGGAGGCTGCCCGGAACCACGATCACTACAGAACACCCCTCACCGGCAAGAACCGCGGCCGGGGCGTGGCCTGCGGGTTCTGGCACAACCGCGGCTTCGTTTCGAGTTGCCATGTCACCGTCAATCCGGATGGCTCGGTAGGCGTGGCGAGCGGGTCGGTGGACCTCTCCGGCACCAGAGTCACGATCGCTCAGCAGACCGCTGAGGCACTGGGGATCGACTACGAAGACGTGCGGCCCGCCGTTGTGGATACCGATTCCATCGCCTTTACCTTCGTAACCGGCGGTAGCCGGACCACCTTCGCCACCGGCTTGGCCGCCATTAACGCCGCCGAAGAGGTGAAGCAGCAGATGGTGGAGCGGGCGGCCAGAATCTGGGAGGCATCGGCCGAGGACGTCGAGTACGTGGACGGCGTGATCAGTCACAAGTCGGACTCTAAGCTGCGGTTTACCTTCCGGGAGTTGGCCGGCCGGCTGCTGTCCACCGGCGGCGCGATCACTGGGAAGTGCAACATCGACCCCTCCGGTGAGGGCAACGCCTTCAGCGTCCACCTGGTGGATGTGGAGGTTGACCCGGAGACGGGCAAGACGAACATCCTGCGATACACCGCAATCCAGGACGTGGGCAAGGCCGTCCATCCCAGCTTCGTAGAGGGCCAGATGCAGGGCGGCGTGGCCCAGGGTATCGGCTGGGCGTTGAACGAAGAGTATTTCTTCAATGACCGGGGCCAGATGATGAACCCCAGCTTCCTGGACTACCGAATGCCCACCACCCTTGACCTGCCCTGGATCGACACGGTGATCGTGGAGGTCGCCAATGCAGGCCACCCGTACGGCGTGCGTGGAGTGGGCGAGAATGCCATCGTCGCGCCGCCGGCGGCCGTCGCCAACGCCGTTTCTCACGCCACCGGGGTCCGGATGAACAGCCTACCCTTGAGCCCCGGCAAGATACTGGAGGCCCTGGGCGGATAGGCGGAGCGGCCGGAACCGGGACTTTCCGCCGGGACTTTCTGATTGTGTGGCGAAATCCCCCTTTAATCCCCCTTTGCGAAAGAGGGACCGAGTTAGTATGTTCTTGGAGTAAGGGTTTTTCGTTGTGAAAATTGGAAGGTCTTCCGTAGTTCAGGAGGCGGGTCGCCAACGGAACTTGAGTGTTCAGCCGTCGGTCAATACCGTTGGCTGATAGCTGATAGCAGGAGCCCGGCGCTTTGGCCACGGTGTTCATACCCACCATGCTCCAGGCCATGACCGGTGGGGTCAAGCGGGTCGAACTGGCGGCTGAAAACGTCCGCCAGGTTGTCGACGGTCTCGACCGGCTCTTCCCGGGGATGAGGGACCACCTGGTGGTGGAGGGGCGAATCAAGCCCAACCTGGCCATTGCCATCGACGGCGAGGTGGCCCGGATGGGCCTGTTGGAGAAGGTGGGCGAGCACAGCGAGGTCCATTTCGTGCCCGCCATCGGCGGCGGGGCCTGAGGCCGCTCCGGTAGCCATGTCTCATCGGTTGGATCGCCGCCCTATCCAGGTGGCCGGTCGCCACGGTGAACCCGGCCAGGATTTTCCACTTTCCTTTCCGGTTCAACCGTAACTACTTTCGTAAGTACTTTCGTTGAGCCGCTTCTTGGGCCCCCTTCCGAACCGCCTCGCGTCATGCCACCCCTCAGTAACGTTCTTTGCGAGGCAACGATACTCCCTTTGGCGACGTTTCTTGTGAGTCAATTCGCGGCGTTGACGCTTTGCGGGAACGCCTCGTAGAATGGTGCAATGAGTGTGATGATGGCGATGTTGTCTTGACGGAAAGAAGGGCCAAGCGCCGGTCGGAGACTCTGGTGTCGGCC
This sequence comes from Dehalococcoidia bacterium, assembly GCA_030740155.1. GTDB lineage: Bacteria > Chloroflexota > Dehalococcoidia > Lucifugimonadales > UBA3495 > CAJWBT01. The sequence goes on from JASLXV010000095.1 coordinate 25,736, forward strand.
GGAGGAGTGGTCTATCGACAGGTGAACGGACTGATTGAGGTTGTGCTATGCGGCCTGGTCATGCCAGTCGCGGGCGGCCGTGCCTGGGCCCGTCGGCGAACCGAAGTCAGTGGCGTTTCGAGTGAAAGAATCCGTTGGAGCCTGGCCAAAGGCACACCCGATCCTGGAGAGACCCTGGAGGAGACGGCTCTGCGGGAGGTCCGGGAGGAAACCGGCCTGGAAGTGGAGATCAACTCATCCCTGGGCAGCATCGAGTACTGGTTTTCGGACTACGAAGCGGATGTACGGTATCATAAGACCGTGCATTTTTATCTGATGGCGACCGTCGGCGGCGACATGGGGCTCCACGACCCGGAGTTCGACGTAGTGCAATGGTTCTCGCTGGACGAGGCGTTCACCACGATATCCTATCCCAACGAAGCTGACGTCCTGCGCCGGGCGCTGGAGACCATTGGGAAGGCCAAGGGGGACCGCTAATATGGTGGAACTCCAGGGCGCAAGGGTAGTGCTTCGGGACAAACGCCTGGATGACGCTGAGCAGGACTACATCTGGCGTAGCGATCCCGAGTTGGCGGCGTTGGACGCGGCCTTTCCGCTAACCATAAGCTTCGAGCGCTACAAGAAGATATTCCAGGACCAGTTGCGTTTTCCCACACCCGGATCCCATCACTTTTCCACCGAGACCACCGACGGGGTGTTCATCGGCAACTGCATGTACTATGACCTGGACAACGTGAACCTGGAAACCGAACTGGGCATAGTCATCGGCGACCGTGACTACTGGAGCAACTCCTACGGGTACGACGTGGTTACGACGCTGCTGGATTACCTGTTCTCCGAGAAGAAATTGAAGCGGGTCTACCTGCATACGCTGGAATGGAACCTGCGCGCCCAGCGCTGTTTCGAGAAATGCGGGTTCATTCGGGTCAGGCAGGTTCGCCGCCTCTCCCATGACTTCATTCTGATGGAAGTGTGGCGGGCAGGATGGTTCGAAAACGCCGAAGAGCGCCTGGCCGCCCGGTGGCAGCATCGGGGTGGCGCCGCCGGGTCTGAAAACTCCAACTCGCAGTAGCCCCGGTCGCCCCTACAGCCTCTCGCGGGGCACACGGTCTCCTACCCAGGTTCTTTGCCCGGTGAGAGGTTCAGAGGGGAAATCCCCCCAACTCCCCTTTACGAAAGGGGGGCGATGCGGTAGCCCCGGTGGCTCCAGATACCCCTCTTGCGGGAGCATGTGGTGTCCCACCCCGGTTCTTCGCCCGCTGACGGGCTCAGAGAGGGCGGGGAATTCCCCCAACTCACCTGTCAAAGAGGGACTTGGCCGGACTCGGCTGCCTCGTGGGCCACGGCCAGGGCCTCCGGCAGGCGGATAGCGTCGACGTACAGGGCTCGGCCCAGGATGGCCCCCTCGACGCCGGTGCCGGCCAGACGCCGGATGTGCTCCAGCGCGGTGACGCCTCCCGACGCCAGGACCGCCATTCCGGTGTCCCGCACCAGTTCTTCGTTGGCGGCGAAGTTGGGCTCGGTCATGGTCCCATCCCGGGAGATGTCGGTATATAGCAGGCGGCTCACGCCCAGCCCGGCCATCCGCATCGCCAACTCCAGGGCAGTGAGGGGACTCCCCTCGGTCCAACCTTTGATGGCCACCCGGCCGTCCCGAGCGTCCACCGCCACCACCACGCTGCCGCTGCCGTGCTTCCGGCAAAGGCCCTCAACCAGGGAAGGCTCCTGGACCGCCGCGGTGCCGATGACGACCCGGTCCGCGCCCGCCGCCAGCAGGCTTTCCGCGGTTTCCTCGTTCCGGATGCCCCCTCCTATCTGGACCGGTATGGTCAGTCGCTGGATGATCTGGCTGATGATCTCAAGGTTGGCCGGTTTCCCCTGGACCGCGCCGTCCAGGTCCACCAGGTGCAGCCGGGGCGCCCCCTGCTGCTCCCAGCCCAGGGCCACCGACACCGGGTCTTCGGAGTACACCGTCTCCCGCCGGTAGTCGCCCTGGTACAGCCGGACGCAGCGGCCCGCTCTCAGGTCAATGGAGGGGATGACTTCCATAGGGCTCACAAGCTGTCAGCTATCGGCATTCAGCGGTCAGCTCACCGGTTGGCGGGCGGCTAAAGCGACAAAGTTTTCGTAGATGCGCAGGCCGAGACCGGCGCTCTTCTCGGGGTGGAACTGGGTGGCCACCAGGTTGCCCTGGGCGTAAACGCTGCAAAAAGGCACCCCGTATTCGGTCACGCCGGCCACCCCCGCCCCATCCGCCGGCGCGGCATAATAGCTGTGGACGAAGTAGAAGTAGCTGTCTTGGGGGATTCCCTTGAAAACCGGGTGCTCGGCATTGAACCGGACGCTGTTCCAGCCCATGTGGGGCACCTTCAATCCCGGCGGCAGCCGCAGCACCTTGCCGGGAATGATTCCCAAGCACGGGGCGTCGCCTTCGTCGGTGCGCTCCAGCAGCAGTTGCAAGCCGAGGCACACCCCCAAGAAGGGCCTCCCCGAGGCTATATAGTCCCGCAACGGCTCCACCAGCCCCCGCTCTCGTAGCGCGGCCATCGCCGCCGGGCCGGAGCCGACCCCAGGCAGGATCACCGCATCGGCCGTCCTGATTTGGGCTGGGTCGCCCGTCACCTGGGGAGTCACGCCCGCCGACTCCAGCGCCTTGGCGACGCTCCGCAGGTTGCCGGACTCGTAATCGATCACCACCAGTTTCATTGCACTCGTTCCACTAGTTTCAGGGTTCTGGCAAATCTACTTTAACATCTCGCCCGCCCCGGGGTGTCACCGCGAGAACGGAAAGGGGCACGTTGGGTTGGGTCTTGGATAGACTCCTGGGCTTGATCGGGGGGTGGAATCCCCCTGAATCCCCCTTTACAAAGGGGGACAGAAGGGGAGTCACTCCGGGAAGGGTTGGCAGCTTGTTTAGGGTTCGGTAGTTCTTTTTCTCCTCGGGATCGGCATTGCTAGATGTGAGCGCCGCTCTCGGGGTGATGGCGCCGGTCAATTTGGTTCAGCTTCGCTCGCCGGTGGCCCTTTCCAAGGGCAGGTCCCGGTCCTGGTAGCGGGCCGCCACGAAGAGCAGGTCCCCCAGGCGGTTCAGGTAGGTGATGATCAGGCCGTTGGTCAGCTTCCCCGCCTCTTGGAGCGCCACCACCCTTCGCTCGGCGGTGCGGATGACGCAGCGCGCCAGGTCGATGGCCGCCGAGGCCGGGGAGCCGCCGGGCAGGATGAACACCTTGGGCATTTCCACGTCCTCCTCCAGGGAGTCGATGGTCTGCTCCAGTGCTTCGACCATTTGGAGCGTCACCGGCTGGAAGTGCTTCTGAAAAAGCTCGTACTTCTCGGGCTCGGTGGCCAGCTCGGCGGCGATGGTGAAAAGGTCCCGTTGCAGGTCCCTAAGGGTATCCTTCAGCCGGGCGTCCTGGGTCAAGGCCCTGGCCAGCCCCATGGCGGAGACCGCCTCATCGGTGATCCCGTACGCCTCGCAGTGGGGGTCGGACTTGGAGACGCGGCCCCCGTAGAGTAGGCTGGTCTCACCCTGGTCCCCGAACTTGGTGTAAACTTTCTTTCGGTATCCCGAAGATGACGACGACACTGGATGGTCCTTTACGCGCGGACTGGGTTGGGTTTACATAATGCAGCGGAAGTGGACCCGCGCGTGTAGGAGAAATTGTAGCATGGGGGTGAGGGAGGGGGATATGCTTAGGTCGTTGCGAAATAGTATCGGACCATCATCGCGGATACTCCACAATGCTTGCCAAGCACTCCGCTCCCATCGCCGTGTTTCCTTCGTCCTTGTGACAGGTCCCAGCACTCCATTACATCTGACCTGGTTCTAGGAGCAGGACTCACGCTAAGCTACCTGTCCGGTTCACCGGGTCCTCCTCAATGTGAGGTGGACCCCATCAGTCGGACAAGATCTGGGCGAAACCAAGCGAGAGTCCCGCTGTCCCTCCACAGTTTACCACTGCTCTTCTGGGTGGCCACCCCCCTCTGTAGGCAATGGGCACCAGGAATAAGACACCCCGCGCATATCGAAAAAATCTAACCCTGAGCCGCCCCACCCCCGTCACACCCCAGCCCTCCCCGCGATCTCCTCCATCGTGGTCAGCGCCTCTGGGCCGCCGCTTGGGTCTAGGCGTATCACCACTCGGTTCGCGCCGGCCCGGAACAGGTCGTCGATTATCGTCCGGTCCCGGAAGAGGCCGGGGCGTCCGAAGGCCACGACTTCGATGGAAGCCGGGTCCCGGCCGGCCTGGGCCGCGAGGCCGTCGAGGGCTTTGCGGCCCTGCTCTATCTCCTCCACCGACGGCTTGGTGGGCATCCACCCGTCGGCCCACTCCACCACACGCTTGAACACGTTCTTGGCGCTGCCCCCCAGAAAGATTGGCGGATGGGGCTTCTGGGCCGGTTTGGGGTAGAAGTGGACCGGCGGAAAATCGAAGTACCTCCCGTGGTATTCGGGCAGCTCCTTGGTCCAGAGTTCCTTCATCGCCATGACGGCGTCTTTGGTCTGGGTCCATCGGTGGGGAAAGTCTCCCCCCATGATCTCGGTCTCCTCTTTGAGCCAGCCGGAGCCGATGCCGAAGATGAACCGCCCCCCGGAGAAGTGGTCCAGGGTGGCGACCTCTTTGGCCAGGCGCAGCGGGTTGTGCTCCGGGACCAGGCAGACCCCGGTCCCCAGCTTTATCGTCTCGGTGACCGCCGAGGCCCGCGCCAGCGCCACGAACGGATCGACGATGTGGGCGTAGCCCGGGGGGATACCCTCTTCGGCGGGACGCCGGAACGGGTCCGATGTGGTGTGCACCGGGATGAGGGAGTGCTCCGAGACCCAGAACGACTCGAAGCCCAGCGCCTCGGCTCTTTGGGCCAGCACGGCGGGGTCCAGGGAAGAGTCGGTCACCGACACGAAAAGGCCAATCTTCATAGAGGCTTCTCTCCGGACTCAGATTGGATACGACTGGGGATACGGCTGGGTCGGAGTCTAGCAGCGGCCTCTGACCGCGTCAAACAGCCGGCGAGACCCCGGCCCATGCCCGTTCTCGCCGGTGAACAGGCGGCAAAGGGCTCCGGAGGGAGCTTCACCTTCTCTCGAAACCTTCATGGCGCTGGTGGGCATTGATGCCTCCTCGGGTCGATGTCCCCCCTTGTCCCATCTTCTCCGACGCCCTATATTTGGTGGGCGGCCGTTCCACTCGAGTGGGATTTCACCTGCACTGACTGGGAGAGGCGCCATCCGTGGTGCAGCCCTATTCCCGTCGCCATCCGGTGGGACCCCTCATGGCTGACTATGTTTGGGAGCGTGCGAGTATGAGTGCCAACGAGCGAGTAACGTTTGTCGTTCCGGCGGACCAGCCGATTCGGATCGAGGGTTGTCCGCAGCTAGAGCGGCTAAAGCCCTATGGTGACCTGGTCCTCTACTCGGGCCGCCCGGCAACCCCGGAGGAGAAGATGGAGAGGGTCCGGGATGCCGACATCATCCTGAACACCAAAGCACTGATTTCCTGGCCTGGCGATGACCTCAGGGCGTTGCCCAAGCTTCGCATGATAACAACTTGTTCAATCGGGACCGATAACATCGATCTGGCGACGGCATCCAAGATGGGCATCGTCGTGAGCAACCAGCCCAGCGCCACGGCGGACCACGTGGCGGAGCACATTCTCGGAATGATGCTGGCCGCTTCCAAAAGGTTCCCCTTTCAGACGGCGGAACTCAGGGCGGGCCGCTGGACCCGAGTGGATAACATCTTCCTGCGGGGGAAGACGCTGGGCGTCATCGGCACCGGCAACATCGGGAGCCGGGTCGCGCGCCTGGCCAGCGCCATAGGAATGAAGGTCATTGCGTGGACCCACCATCCGTCAGACGAGCGCGCCGCCCGGTTGGGAGTCCGCTTCGTGGAGCTGGACGACCTGCTGCGGCAGTCCGACGTGGTTAGCCTGAACGTCAGGCTCAGCGACGAGACCAAGGGCATGCTGGGGGAGAAGGAGTTGGCCATGATGAAACAGGGTTCCCTCCTGGTCAACGGCGGCCGGGCCGGCCTGGTGGACACATTGGCCCTCGTCGATGCCCTGAACTCGGGCCACCTGGCCGGCGCGGCCATCGACGTTTTCGACCAGGAGCCCCTGCCCCCGGACAACCCTATTCTCTCCTGCGAGCAGGTGGTCCTGTCACCTCATAGCGGGGACAACACCCCCGAGGGGATCGAGGCCCTGCATGAGGGTGCGGTGGACAACGTGATCGCCTACCTGGAAGGCCGCCCCCAAAACGTCGTTACCTGGTAGCGATCGATCGGCCCGGGCCCGGGGCCACCCCTACCGCCGAGGCTTGGAAACCCGCGGGCATCGCGTGCGTGGACAAGGTACCTCTCAGTCCCCCTTTGTAAAGGGGGATACAGGGGGATTTCTTTCATCATTCAGGCCTTCATTCAAGTTCGGCGGTCCCTCCAAGCGGTTACCACCCTGCCGCCGGTGTAGTACACTGGCCCTTGGCCGCCTGGACGGCGAATCACGTTGGGGAGAGCAACAAAGTGGAGTTACGTTTCCAGATCGCGGGATGGATCATTTTTCTGGTGTGCAGCGGGCTTTTTATCATAAACAGCATACGCGCCGGTGATATGCTGGGGCTCGCCGCAAGCCTGGTCTTCTTGCTTGGGTGCCTGGTGTTCTTGGCCCCGTACGTGCTGGACCGGGGGGAAGAGCGCGGTTGACCGTCGCGCGCCGGGCAAGGGACTGATTCAAGGCGTTGACCGGACCGTGAATAAAGCTGATACTGAGGTTCCAATGCTTGGCCGCCGCATGTTCAGCGCAGCCCACTCCATCACCGAGGTATGAAGCTATGCCGCCGGAGGTCCGCGTTATCGGCGTCGAAGGGATGCCAGAGATCCAGCCGGGGGACGATCTGGGCAGTCTGATGATGGATGCCGCCCAGCGGCAGGGGACCCCCATCGAGTCCGGGGACGTGGTCGTCGTCACCCAGAAAATCGTGTCCAAGGCCGAGGGCCGGGTGATGAGCGTTGAGGGCGTGGAGCCGTCCGCCCTGGCTCTGACCATCACCGAGGGCCATCGCCGCGACCCCCGTCACACCGAACTCATCCTGCGGGAGAGCCGGCGGATCGTCCGCATGGACCGGGGCGTGATAATCAGTGAGACGCACCACGGCTTCATCTGCGCCAACGCCGGCATCGACGCGTCAAACATTCCCGGCTCCGACACCGTCTGCTTGCTGCCGGTGGAACCCGACGCCTCGGCTCGGGGCATACGTGATGCCATCAAGGCCCGGCTGGGGTTCGAGGTGGCGGTGGTCGTCTCCGACACCTTCGGCCGGCCCTGGCGCAACGGGGCGGCCAACGTGGCCATCGGCATCGCCGGCTTCGACCCCATGCTCAGCTACGTGGGCCACGAGGACAGCCACGGGAACATGATGTACACCACGGTGATCGCGGTGGCCGATGAGCTGGCGGCGGCCGCGGAACTGGTCACGGGCAAGGTGGACGGGGTGCCGGTTTCCATCATCAAAGGCTACCGTTACGAGCCGATGGAAGACGCCAGCCTCGAAGCGTTGATCCGCCCGCCGGACAAAGACCTGTTCCGGTAGCTGGGCCACCTACCCTTCAGCTCATCCCGTCTCCCCATCGTTTTGCGCGGCCGTAGCCCCGAACAGCGGCAACAGAAGCTGGTACTCCTCCTGGAATGAGGCGACGCCCACCCCCAGCAGCCGGAAGGATCGGCCCGGCGCCAACTCCTGAGCCAAGAGCCGCCAGGAGGTATCGAGGATCGTCTGCTCCGAGCCGGTGGGTGCCGGAAGGGTGACCTGGCGGGTAAAGGTGGTGAAATCGGCCAGCCGGGCCTTCATGGTCACCGTCCTGCCCTGCAGTCCCTTGCGTTCCAGGTGGCGGGACACGTTGGCGGCGAGGCCGGCCAATTCAGCGTGCAAGCGCTCCGGATGGCCGAGGTCGGCGGCGAAGGTGGTCTCGGCGCTCACCGATTTTGTCTCCCGTCCGGTATGCACCGGCTCCTGGTCCTCCCCCCGGGCCTTGGCCCGGACGCTGCAGGCCCTCGCTCCGAAGCAGCGGTTGAACCAGTCCATCGGCTGGTCCGCCAACTGGCCTATCGTGTCGACGCCCTCCTGGCGCAAGCGCTCCGCCGTCTTGGGGCCGATGCCCCATAGCTTGCCCACACCCAAGGGCGCCAGAAATTCCGCCTCTTCCCCCGGCGGCACCACCACCAAGCCGTCCGGCTTGTTCAGTTCGGAGGCGATCTTGGCCACGGACTTGTTGGTGCCCACGCCCACGGAGAGGGTCAGGCCCGTCACCTCGTTGACCCTTCGCTTCAAGTCCAGGGCCACCGCCAGGGGCGGCAGGCCACCCTCCACCTGGGAGGTAATGTCCAGGTACGCTTCGTCCAGGGACAGGGGCTCCACCAGGCCGGTCACCTCCTGGAAAAGCTCCATTACCATGCCGGACATCTCCTTGTAGCGGCTGAACCGGGGCCGGACGATGATTCCCTGAGGGCAGCGGCGCACCGCCGACCGCATCGGCATGGCCGAGTGGACCCCGAAAACCCGGGCTTCGTATGAGGCTGCCGCCACCACACCCCGGCCCTCCGGGCTTCCGCCGACCATCACCGGCTTACCCCGCAGGTCCGGGTTGTCCAACTGTTCCACCGAGGCGTAGAAGGCGTCGAGGTCGGCGTGGATTATGTGGCGCAGCGGGCGGTCCGCCGGTTCCCGAGCCGGTTTACGAGCCGGTTTACGAGATTGAGGGACGTCGTTCATGGCGCGGTCGTCTACCTTCCCCGGACTCCCTGGTGAGTGTATTCTACAGCGCCGGACGGTCTGCGGTCAGCCGGGGCCTTTCAGTGGCCCGTCGCCGTGAGCCGCTACAACCTCCCATCTATCCCTCCCTTGGCGGGGAGGGAAGCCGGCGCCCTGAGAGCATTCGAATGATTGGCAACAACCTTGCTTCTCCGGAGTTCTTGACATTACGGTCGACGTGTAGTATAAAAAACAAACGTTCGTTTTAAGAAGGGAACGTTCGTTCTTTTTAGCGAGGTGACTTATGCCGAAGGTAACCGAAGCCCATCTGGAGGCACGACGGCAGCAGATACTGGAGGCCGCCTCAGCCTGTTTCTCCCGGCAGGGGTTCCACCAAACCACCATGCAGGACATCTGCCGGGAGGCGGACCTGAGCCCCGGCGCGGTCTACCGCTACTTCGCCAGCAAAGAGGAGATCATCGAGGCAAGCTGCGAAGACTGCCACCGGCAGAGCCTGGAGTTCCTCGAATCCGTCACGGGGCAGAGCGACGACACCCTGCAGGTCCTGGACCGGCTGACCGACCGCGGCTTCGAGCAGTTGAACGAACCCGAGGCCCAGGAGCACATACGCATGAACATTCAACTCTGGGCTGAGTCGCTGCGGAGCGCCGAGGTCATGGAGGTGTTGAGCCGCTCCGGCTTTGACACCTGGCGAAATGCCCTCTCGGCGATCATCCAGCGGGCCCAACAGCGGGGAGAGATCGACCCTTCGCTGGAGCCGGGATCGGCGGCCCAGGTGCTGCTATCATCCTGGCTTGGCCTGCTCCTCCAGAAGGCTTTCGATCCTCAGATGGATGTTTCAAAATACGCCGCCGTTTTGAAAGCTATGTACGGCGGCCGCTTCTGGTCGGGGCCGGGGGCCCAATCTTAGAAACCGGCCCGCCGGAGCTTCCCGGTCCCCCTTCGCGCCCCTCGGTTTAGAAGTATCGCCCGACGAGCCGGACCAGGAAGACGGGCCGTTACCGGCTACGGCCCACCTTATCGAAATAAGGAGTGACACCATGGCACTGGACCTCTCTACCCAAGGCTTCGCCCGCCGGAGCACCCGCAGGCCTTGGACCACCATTCTGATTTGGGTGGGCGTGTTGGTGGCCGCCCTCGTCCTGAATGCCACTATCCTTGAAGATGGCCTGACCACGGAATTTGCTTTCATGAACAATCCCGACTCCAAGGTGGGTTTCGACCTGCTGGAGGAGCGGCTGCGGGGTGAGGCTGAGACCAACGAGATGGTCATATTTCGGTCGGAGTCCCTGACCGTCGACGATCCGGCGTTCCGGGAAGCCGTGGAAGCCCTGATGGAGGACCTGGCGGCTCTGGTCCCCGATGTCATCAGGCCCGAGACAATGTACAGCTACTATCAAACCGGCGCCGAGTCCCTGGTTTCCCAAGACCGGCACACGACCATTGTGCCCTTGACCATGGCTGGAGACTTCGACGACGCCGGCGACAATATCGAGCAGGTATTGGAAGTGGCCAGGAAGCACCAGGATCAACGGGAAGTGAGGGTCCTGATGACCGGACAGGCCACCGTGGGCCAGGACTTCCGGGAAGTGGCCGACGAGGCCCTTCGGACTGGTGAGATGTTCGGCGTACCCATCGCCCTCGTCATTCTGGTGCTGGTCTTCGGGGCCGTGGCCACCGCCCTGGTGCCCCTGGTGCTGGCCGGAATCTCCATCATCGTCGCTCTCGGCGTGGCGGCCTTGCTCGGACAGGTTTTCCAGCTCTCCTTCTTTGTAACCAACATGATAACCATGATCGGGCTTGCCGTCGGCATCGACTACTCCCTGTTCGTGGTTGCCCGCTACCGGGAGGAGCGGACCAACGGCCGGGATAAGGCCGAGGCTATCGCCAGGGCCGGGGGCGACCGCTGGGCGGGCGGTGTTCTTCAGCGGCATGACGGTGGTCCTGGCCTTGCTTGGGCTGTTGCTGGCACCTTCCAACATCATGATCAGCCTGGGAGTCGGCGCTAGTTTCGTGGTGGTTGCTTTCGTTTTGGCCTCAATGACCCTGCTGCCCGCCATACTCAGCCTGGTGGGAGACCGGGTCAACATGCTGTCGATTCCGTGGTTCGGCAGGGCCCGGGCCGGGAGCGATGAGACTCGCCCCGGTGGATTCTGGGACCGCATCTCCAGGGGAGTCATGCGCCAGCCCGTGATTAGCCTGCTTTTGGCCGGCGGGCTCCTGGTAGCCGCCGCACTCTCCTTCTTCGATCTCAACACCGGGTTCGCCGGAGTTTCCGACATGCCCGACAGAATCCAATCCAAGGAAGGGTTTCTCATTCTGGACGCCGAATTCTTCGCCGGTGAGGTTACCCCGGCCGAGATCGTTATCGACGGCGAAATCGGCGCCGCTTCGGTACAGGCCGGGATTCAGGAATTGCAAGCTTTACTGGCCGGGGATGAGGGCTTCGGCGGCCCCCGCCCTCTGGAAGTCAATGACGCCGGGGACTTGGCGCTCTTATCCGTTCCCGTCGCCGGTGATGCCGTCGGCGCCGTTGCCCAAGACGCCATCAAACGGCTTCGCCGGGACTACGTGCCGGCCGCCTTCGCCGAGGTCCCGGCTAACGTCTACGTAACCGGCGAAACAGCGATGAACCTGGACTTCTTCGACATAGCCAAAGACTCGGCGCCGGTGGTTTTTGCCTTCGTTCTCGGGATCAGCTTTCTGCTGCTGACCCTCGTCTTTCGCTCCATCGTCGTCCCCCTAAAGGCCATTATGTTGAACCTCCTCTCGGTGACGGCAGCCTATGGCATCCTGGTCATGGTATTCCAGAAGGGATGGCTCGTCGACGCCTTTGGCTTTCAGCAAGTGGACACGGTAGAGGCGTGGCTCCCCTTGTTTCTCTTCGCGGTGCTGTTCGGGCTGCCCATGGACTATCACGTCTTCCTGCTGAGCCGGATCCGCGAGCGTTATGACGCTACCCAGGACAATACCGGCTCGGTAGCTTTCGGTATCCGCACCACCGGGAGGCTGATCACCGGCGCCGCGTTGATCATGGTCGCGGTCTTCCTGGCCTTCGCCTCCGGCGACCTGGTCATGTTGCAACAGATGGGGTTCGGCCTGGGCACGGCGATTCTTCTGGATGCGACCATCATCCGCGTCGTACTGGTTCCGGCGTCCATGCGGTTGTTGGGTAGCTGGAACTGGTATTTGCCCCGGTGGCTCGAATGGATGCCGGACCTGCGGGTGGAGCCCGCCGCGACGGTCGCCGCACCCGCCGCCGCCGATGACGACTGATCTTCTCCCTCCCGTCTCTACGGGGATGAGGGTGGCACAGGGAACGGAGAGGGAGAAGATCTGAGGGCTGTTATCTCCCGTTGAGCACTCCACCCGGAAGGCAAGTGTACCCCTGCCGCCGATGCACCCCTGCGAAATGATGAAGGAGACCGAAAGGATGGGTAAGAAACCGTCACTGCTGTTTGAGAGGTGGCCCCGCTTTGCCACCCGCCACCCCTGGCGGGTATTTCTGGGCGGGCTTGGTGTGATCATCATCCTCGTCGTGATTGCGAGGTCGATGGGGGGAGAACTTGTCGATAGCTTTTCCATTCCCGGGACTGAATCCCAGGAGGTTATAGACCTGCTGGAGGAGCGCTTCCCGCGTCAGTCCGGGGGCTCCGCCACAGTGGTGGTCTACGCTCCCGATGGGCTGGAAACTCCCGAGACGCGCCAGCGGGTCGAAGCGCTTACCGCGGACTTGAGGGACCTCCCAGAAGTCGTGGAGGTTGCCGACCCCTACGATCAGCGGGGATCCATGTCGGATGATCGCACCATCGCGCGGATCTCAACCCAGTACGCGCGCCAGAGCTTTGAGATCGACAGCAATAGCCTGGACGCCCTGGTGGACCTTCGGGAGGAATCCGACGCCGACGGCTTCCAGGTTGAGCTGGGAGGGCCGGTGGCGAGCGCGATCGAGCAAGAGCCGCCGGGCACCTCCGAGATCATAGGCGTTATCGCGGCCGCCATCATTCTCCTCATCGCTTTCGGGTCCGTGGTGGCCATGGGGCTGCCCATCCTGACCGCTCTGATGGGGCTCGTTCCAGGATTCATGCTGGCCACGATTCTGGCCGCGTTCGTGGACATGCCTTCATTCACTACCCAGTTCAGCGCCATGATCGGCATCGGTGTTGGGATCGACTATTCACTTCTGATCGTTAACCGGTTCCGGGAGTCCATTCACAACGGCAAGAGTGTGGAGGACTCGGTGGTGATGGCCTCGGCGACCGCCGGCCGGTCCGTGCTTTTCGCGGGCTCGGTGGTTATCATCGCGCTCATGGGGCTTTGGGCCGTGGGCATCCCCTTCGTGGCCTTTCTTGGGACGGCGGCGGCTCTTCTGGTGGGCTGCACGGCCCTGATCGCCGTGTTTCTCCTGCCTGCCATGCTGATGCTGGTGGGACGCGGCATGGACCGGTGGACCCTGCCGGGGCTGTCCACCCGGAACACCGTCCGCGAGGACAGCTTGACCATGCGCTGGGCCCGCAGCATTCAGCGCCGGCCCGCTATATTCCTCGTGGCCGGCCTCGCGGTCGCGGCACTGATCGCCTCTCCCTCCCTCGGCATGCGTCTTGGCTCCTCCGACGCCGGCAACAACCCCGAGTCCTCGACGACCCGCCGCGCCTATGACCTGCTGGCCCAGGGCTTCGGCCTTGGCTTCAACGGCCAGGTGCTGGTGGCCGTGGCCATCGACACTCCCGAAGCCGTACCGGCAGTTGAGGATTTGCCATCCATTATCCGGAAGGTGGACGGTGTATCCACCGTCTCGCCCGTGATATTCAACCGGGACTCCACAGCGGCAATTGTCAGCGTTTTCCCGGAGTTCGCGCCCCAGGACCCGGAGACTGACGCCCTCGTCGAGGAACTGCGGGCCGTACTGCCCGAGGAACTCAGGGGCAGCGGAGCGACGCCGTTGGTCGGGGGCCAGACCGCGGCATTCATCGACATCGCCGACAAGATATCCCAGAGCCTGCCGCTCTTCCTCTTCCTGGTCGTTGGTCTGAGCATGGTCCTCCTTGCCATGGTCTTCCGCTCCATCCTGATCCCCATCAAGGCCGCTCTCATGACTCTGGTATCGTTGGGCGTGGCTTTCGGAGTAATCGTCGCCGTGTTCCAGTGGGGCTGGCTGTCGGGCGTGCTGGGAACCGGGGGCGAAGGGCCGGTGGAGTCCTTCCTGCCCATGATGCTGTTCGCCATTCTCTTCGGTCTGTCGACAGACTACGAAGTGTTTCTGATAACCCGCATCCATGAGGAACACCAGCGGACCCGGCGCAACGGCGAGGCGGTGGCGAGGGGGCAAGGTGTGACCATGCGGGTGATCCTGGCAGCGGCCGCCATTATGGGCGCGGTGTTCCTCAGCTTCGTGCTGGGAGACCAGCGGGTCATCAAGGAGTTCGGCCTTGGCCTGGGGATCGCCATCCTGGCCGACGCCCTGCTGGTCCGGATGGTGCTGGTACCGTCCATCATGCATCTATTTGGCGATTGGAACTGGTGGTTCCCCGCCTGGCTGGACCGGCTGCTGCCCAGGTTCCACGTGGAGCCCGAGCCCGAAGAGCTGCTTGCACCCGCGGGCTACGGAGCCATCGCCGGCGGGGCTCTTGGTTCGGAACCGGCCGCCGCCGACGAGGGAGACGGCGCCTGACCGGCAGCATGGCGGACCATCCGGAGCCGCCCGGTCCCCCCGATGGCGGAACCGCCGCGGAACCGCTAGAATATCCGGAACGGCACCCACGGGCCGCCGTTCCTTATGCGGGACCCATGGCGGTTTACCCGTTGCAGACGGTTTCCGCTCTGGTCCCAATTTCAAGGCGCCGCTCTTTGCCTTCATCGACATGAGGGCTGGGAGACATGAGGAGGCAGCATGGCCACCATACTGGAAGAGTACATCGCCAAACATCCGGGCTCGGCTCAGCGCTACGCCGAAGCCGCCAAACTGTTTCCCGGCGGCGTGACCCACGATACCCGGTACGCCCAGCCTTTCCCCCTGTACATGACCCACGGGTCCGGACCCCGCAAGTGGGACGTGGACGGCAACGAATACGTCGACTATGTGTCGGGCCACGGTGCCCTGCTGCTGGGCCATTCCCACCCGGCCATCGCCGAGGCGGTATCCAAGCAGATCCTCCGGGGCACCCACCTGGGCGCGTCCACCGACGAGGAGATACGCTGGGCCCGGGCGATTCAGGCCTTGATGCCTTCGGTGGAGAAGCTGCGATTCCACTGCTCCGGCACCGAGGCAACGCTGATGGCCATGCGGCTGTCCCGGGCCTACACCGGCAAGAACAAGGTCATAAAATTCCAGGACCACTTTCACGGCTGGCACGACTACGCCATGGCTGGCTCCGACCGTTCGGCGCCGGGAATCCCCGCAGCCAGTTGGGGCAGTATGGTGGTGCTGCCCCCGGGAGACCTGGCGGCCGTAGAGGATGCCCTGAGCCATGACTCGGATATCGCCGCGCTGATTCTGGAGCCCACGGGAGCCCACTTCGGACAGTTGCCCTTCGATACCAGCAGCTATTTGAAAGGCCTGCGAGACTTGACCAGCCGGTACGAAGTAGTGCTCATCTTCGACGAGGTGGTCACGGGCTTTCGAGCCTCCCCCGGTGGGGCTCAGGTTCTCTACGGGGTGAACCCGGACCTTACCACAATGGCCAAGATCGTCTCCGGTGGCCTGCCGGGAGGTGCGGTGGGCGGACGGGCGGAGATCATCGACATGATCGCTCATCGGGGCGACCCGGAGTGGGACAGCACGCGCCGCATCTCCCATCCGGGCACTTTCAATGGGAACCCCCTATCGGCGGTGGCCGGCGCTACCTGCCTGGAGATGATTGCCAGCCAGCCCATCAACCGGCGGGCCGACGCCATGGCCTCCCGATTGAAGGCGGGCCTCAACGAGATATTCGGCAAGCTGGAGGTTTCGGGTCATGCCCACGGCGTGGCGTCGATGATCCACGTGGTGTTGGCGGACTGCGATTGCGACCGGGAAATCTGCGCCATGCCCCACGGGAAGATCAAGGAGGCCGTCGGCTCCCCGGCGATGACCGAGCTGAAGCGGGGGCTGCAGAACTCCGGAGTGGACATGATGGGCCGGGACTCCTTCCTGGTGTCGGCCACCCACACCGAGCAGGAGATAGACCATACGCTGGAAGCCTTCGAGGGCGTTCTCGCGGCGGTCCGGGCCGAGGGGCTGGTGTAGCGGTCAGCGGTCAGCGGTCAACGGGAGCACCGGCTGCTTTTCTTGCCGAGGGTCCCTGTTTGGAGCGAAATCCCCCTGAGTCCCCCTTTACGAAAGGGGGATCAAAGAAAAGGAGGATCGCAGGTGTATTTTGTGGTGAATAGCGTCGTAGTGACGAAAGCGCGCAATATTATCTCTGCATAATCGTCATTCCGGCGAAAACCGGAATCCAGAGACGTGCTACCTGAATCCCGGCCATCACTGAGATGACGGGCCGGGCATCTTGCCATTCTCGAGACACCGGACGAGTTTGCAAGGCCCTTGGCGGGAGATTCTGGAATTGAGGTTCAAATTTCAATCACTTTGCCCGCGGAGAGCATCTAACTGTTTTGGACCTCGAAGGAGAGTCGCAGGGCCGGCTGACAGCTGATGGCTGAACGCCGGCCGCTGCCTGTGGAGGGCACCGTGGCAGGCACGTCTTTCGCCGGAAAGACCAACGCTCCGGAGTTTCCGCCGGGGCTGGAGTGGGTCAACACCAGTCGGCCGCTGACCCTCGCCGAGTTGCGGGGCAAGCTGGTGGTGCTGGATTTCTGGACCTACTGTTGAATCAACTGCATGCACATCTTTCCGCAGTTGCGGAAGCTGGAGAAGAAGTACGCCAACGAGTTGGCCGTCGTGGGCGTTCACTCGGCCAAGTTTCCCAATGAAAAGGATGCCGGGAACCTGCTGAAGGCGGTCCAACGCTACGGGCTGGAGCACCCGGTGGTCAATGACGCGGAGTTTCAGGTCTGGCAGCAGTACGCCTGCCGCGCCTGGCCCACCCTGATGTTCATCGATCCTCAGGGAAAGGTCATCGGCAAGCACGAGGGGGAGCTTCCCTACGAGCCCTTCGACGACCTTCTTGGCCAGATGATCGCCGAGTTCGACGCCGCGGGGGTTCTCGACCGGACGCCGCTGGCCTTCGTTCCGCAGCGGGAGCCGGATACGCCCCTCTCGTTTCCCGGAAAAGTGTTGGCCGACGCCTCGGGGGACCGCCTCTTCATCGCCGACTCCAACCACCACCGCATCCTGGTCACCTCGCTGGACGGCGGGCTCAAAGCGGTCATCGGCTCGGGCGAGGAAGGACTTGCCGACGGAGGCTTCGATTCGGCCGCTTTTAACCAGCCCCAGGGTATGGCCCTGGCGGGGGATAGCCTGTACGTGGCGGATACGGAGAACCATGCTATCCGCCGGGTTGATCTGGCCGGTCGGACTGTGGAGACCATCGCCGGCACCGGGGAGCAGGGGCACTCCCGGCCAGGGCGTGGGGCCGGGCGGAGCATGGAACTCAGCTCGCCCTGGGACCTGACATTTCACGATGGCGTCCTGTACATCGCCATGGCGGGGACTCACCAGCTCTGGTCGATGACCCTGGCCGATGGGTCCATCGGACCCTACGCCGGCAGCGGCCAAGAGTTTCTGTCCGACGGACCCCTGGCCTCGGCTGCCCTAGCTCAGCCCGGCGGCATCACGTCTGATGGTGTCATGGTTTACTTCGTAGATAGCGAGACCAGCTCCGTTCGGTCCGCCGGCCTGGACCCGGCAGGCCGGGTGGGCACCATCGTCGGACAGGGCCTTTTCACCTTCGGCGACATTGACGGCGCGGAACCCGAAGTCCGCCTGCAACACCCCCTAGGCATCGCCCACCTCGACGGCGCACTGTACGTCGCCGACACCTACAACCACAAGATAAAGCGGGTGCTCCCGGCCGAGCGTAGCGCGTTCACCCTGCTGGGCGCCGGGGAGCCGGGCCACCGGGACGGTCCGGGGAGCCAGGCCCAATTCTCCGAGCCCAGCGGCCTCAGCATCGCCGGCGGCAAGATATACATCGCCGACACCAACAATCACGTTATCCGGGTGGCTGACCTGGAGACCGGAGAGGTTGCGACGCTGGAGATAAGCGGGTTGTGAGCACATAGCCGCGAGATGGACTGGAGTGACGGGTTGGCGGGTCTTCTCCGCTAGCTCCTGACCTGGTGCTACTCCCCGCCCCGGTTGATCACTAAAACCCGGTCCAGGTGGGCCAGGTCCTGCTCCACGTTGATTGTTGCCTCGGGCAGGTACCGGTGGACCAACTCCTCCACCGCGGGCACCTGCTCCGGATCCAGCTCCAGCAGGATAATTCCCTGGTCGTTGAGCTTGTCGCTCGCCTGGGAAAGCAGCCTTCTTATCGGGTCCAGGCCGTCGGGACCGCCGTCCAGGGCTTCCCGAGGCTCCCACTGGATCTCGGGCTGCAACGTGGCGATACGCTCGGATGGTATATAGGGCAGATTGGCCACGATCAGGTCCACCGGTTCCGGCAGCGGCTCCAGCAGGTCGCCCTTCCCCAGCGCGACGCGGTCGGCGACGTTGTGGGTCAGGATGTTGTAGCTGGCCACATCCAACGCCCCGTCGGAGGCGTCGAGGGCATGGATCCGGGCGGCCGGCAAGTGAAGTGCCAGGCTGATGGCGATGGCCCCGGAGCCGGTTCCCACGTCGGCGATGGCCAATTGGGGCGTCTCCATCCCCATGAGGGCCATGAACAGGGCGTGCTCCACCAGGGTCTCGGTCTCGGGGCGGGGGATCAGCACCGCGGGCGTAACCAGCAGGTTGATGCCGTAGAATTCCCAGTGGCCCAGGATGTAGGCTAGCGGCTCGCGGGTCAGCCGGCGCTCCACCATGCGGTCCAGTTCCAGTTCCCGCGGGGCTCCGACTTCGGCTTCTTGATTGGCGTATATGTCGTGGCGCCGCATCGCCATCAGGTCCATCACCAACACCTCCGCCTCGAGGCGGGCGTCGGGTATGCCTGCTGACTCCAGAACTCTATGGGTCTGTTGGATGACCTCTCGGAGCGATGCCACGTCGCGGCGGCCGGCTCAGGCCAGGCTCTCTTCCAGCAGCCGCTCTTGTTCCCAAGCAACGAGCCGGTCGATGATATTGTCCAGGTCGCCATCCATGATTCGCGGTATGTCGTGGAAGCTGGTGTTGATCCGATGGTCCGTGACCCGGTCCTGAGGGTAGTTGTAGGTCCGGATCTTCTCCGACCGATCGGCAGCGCCGACCTGGGCGCGGCGGGTCTCGGATATCTCGGCGGCCTGGCGTTCCAACTCCGCCTCATATAACCGGGCCCGCAAGATCGCCATGGCCTTCTGTTTGTTCTTGTGTTGCGAGCGCTCGTCCTGGCAGACCACCGTCAGCCCCGAGGGTTCGTGAACGATGCGCACCGCCGTGGCCACTTTGTTGACGTTCTGACCGCCGTGGCCGCCCGCGTGGTAGATATCGATGCGCAGTTCGCCGGGGTTGACGTTGACTTCCACGTCGTCCGGTTCCGGCATCACCGCCACCGTGGCTGTGGAGGTGTGGATGCGGCCTTGGGCCTCGGTCTCGGGAATGCGCTGCACCCGGTGGACGCCTCGCTCGTACTTGAGGCGGCTGAAGGCGCCCTTTCCCCGGACCTCGAAGACAACCTTGTTGAGGCCGCCCAACTCCGACGCGTTGGAGTCCATGACGTCCACTTTCCAGCGGTGAAGTTGGGCGTACCGGGTGTAGGCGCGAAAGAGGTTGCCGGCGAAGATGCTGGCTTCAGTCCCTCCGGCCCCGGCCCGCACCTCCACGATCACGTCTCGCCCGTCGTTGGGGTCCTGGGGCAAAAGGGCCGGCCGCAGGTCCTGCTCTAGCTGGACCAGCTGCCCTTCAACCGCCTCCAACTCCTCCCTGGCC
The DNA here is from genome assembly GCA_030740155.1 of Dehalococcoidia bacterium. Classification (GTDB taxonomy): domain Bacteria; phylum Chloroflexota; class Dehalococcoidia; order Lucifugimonadales; family UBA3495; genus CAJWBT01. Next base: position 45,442 of record JASLXV010000095.1, read on the forward strand.
ATGCGGACCAACTCCGGGTCTGACTCTTCCCTGACCAGGGCTTCCAGGTCCTCTTTTTCGTGGATCAGCTTCCGGCGTTGGCGAGAGATATCGACGAGATGTTCCAGGGAAGCCCGCTCTTTGGCAAGCTCCTGAACCCGCTCGAAGTTGATGGCCACCTCCGGCTGGGCCATCGTCTCTTCGATCTCCTCGTAGCGGGCTAAGATGGAGTCTAGCTTGTCAAAAATCGAACTCATGCTGATACCTGAAACGGACTCATAATGGTAGAAATCAAACGGAATCCACCATCGTCGTTCCAGTGTATCTCAGCCGGGTTGGCGTAACAAGGGCAAATGCGCCGCCGGGAAGGGATCTTGCCGGGAAGGGATTTTGATTAAACAGGCAGGCCCTCACCATACCCGGGCGGCGCCAGGGTATCCCTCTACCATTGGGAGCGGGAACGAGGGTGAGGGCGATTTCGGCTAGGCCGGCGGCCGGTTACCCCAATGCAGGGTCACCGTGCCCATACCTAGCCGGAGGTAGCCGACTTCGACGAGACCCAGCTCTCGAAACAGCTCGGCCAATCGGTCGGCTTCCAGGAAATAATCAACCGATTGGGGCAGATAGGTATAGGCCGAGCGGTCCCCGGCCACCACCCTCCCCACCAGAGGCACTACCCGATGGAAGTACCAGCGGAACAGGTGAGATTGTAGCCCGTGGGGCATCGGGGTCAGTTCCAGGGTGGTCACGCGTCCGCCGGGCCGTACCACCCGCACCATTTCCGCCAGGGCGCGGCGCAGGTCCGGCATGTTGCGGAGGCTGAAGCCAGCCGTCGCGCAGGCGAAGGCCCCGTCGGGAAAGGGCAGCTCCACGGCGTCGCCCAGCAGCAGGCTCGTCCTGCCGGCCAGACCCCTGGTTTGGGTTTTGGTCCGGCCCAAGGAGATCATGTCGGGCAGCAGGTCCACGCCCACGGCATGCTGTATCCCCGGGCGGCGGGCCAGGGCCATGGCCAAATCTCCGGTGCCGGTGGCGATGTCCAGGGCCTTCCCTTGCAACCCGGTGGCGGTCAGCTTCGCCGTTTTTCGTTTCCAACGCCGGTGCTGCCCGCCGGTCATCAGGTCGTTCATCAGGTCGTAGCGGCTCGCTATCCGGGCGAAAAGGGCTGCCACGTATCGCTGTTTCGCCGCTCCCTTTAGCTGCGCCATGGGGTCAGACCCATCAGTCCTCTTTATCCCGGTACTGAAGGTCCTCGGGGAGGGCTTCATCCAGGCCCAGGGCAACCAACACCCGGCTGACCACGAAGCGAACGATGTCGTCGATGCCCTTGGGGTGCAGGTAGAAGGCCGGCTCGGGCGGCAGCATCACGGCGCCCGCCTTCGAAAGTGTGAGCATGTTCTCCAGGTGGATGCTGTGAAGCGGCGTCTCCCGGGGTACCAGCACCAGCCGGCGCCGCTCTTTGAGGCACACGTCGGCGGCACGGAGCAACAGGTTGCCGGTTATTCCGTGGGCCAGTGAGGCGACTGTGTTCATGCTGGCCGGTATCACCACCATGCCGCGGGTGGGGTAGGTGCCGCTGGCGATGGGGGCTCGAAGGTCGTTTAGCGGGTAGAAGGTAAAACTTGGATGCTCTCGCCACACCGCGAGGGAATTATTGAAGGGCGCCCCCATCTCGTCCTGCCAGACCAGGCGGGCGCCGTTGGAGCAAACGACCACGGTCGGCACGTCGCGGCGCAGCAACTCTTCCACGGTGTGCAAGGCCAACGCCGACCCGCTGGCGCCGGAGATTCCAACCACTACCGGTATCAAAGGTGGCCCCCAGGAGCGGGCGATGCAGCCCGAAAGATGCTTCCAGGGTCTGCCGCCGCCACGGTGAGGGAGGCGGCGCCGCGCCGGCTAGCGTGTAGGCCCAGCAAGCTAGGTTGCCACTGCCAGGATGGTGAACACCAGGAGCATCATGGAAATGGTGCTGTTGTACTTGAAAAAGGGCGAGTGGAGCCTGGATAGGTCGCCGGCCCTGACCAGGCTATTTTCGAACACCAGCAGGGCCGTGCCGATGCCCCAACCTATGAAGTAGTAGAAGTTCAAATTGAGCCACAGGCCCAGGGCCAGCAGCGCCACCGAAGACACCAGGTGCATGCTCCTGGTGAACCACAGGGCGGTTGCGATACCGAACCGGCTCGGCACCGAGTGCACCCCGTATTTTCGGTCGAAATCATAGTCGGCGCAGCCGTAGATGATATCGAACCCGCCGGCCCACGCGGCCACGGCGAAGGACAGTAGCACCGGCTCCGGGTCTAGCCGGCCCGTGACCCCGATCCAGGCGGCGGAAGGGGAGATGCTGAGGGCCCCGCCCAGGAAGAAATGGCATCCCCAGGTGTGGTACTTGGCGAAGGAGTAGAGGACGACATAACCCGCCGCTACCGGGGCCAGGGCCAGGGCCAAGCCGTTGAGCTGGGAAGCGGCGATGAAAAATATCCCGATGGAAACCACCATCATGGCCAGCACTTCCCGGGGTTTGAGCAGGCCCTGGGGCAGATGGCGGCCGGCCGTCCGGGGGTTGGCCACGTCCTCTTTATGGTGGACCAACCGGTTGGTGGACATGCCCAGGGTCCGGGCCCCGAACATGGCCAGTGTAATCCAGAGGAAGGCGTCCCATCCGGGCCACCCATCGGCGGCGAGAATCATGCCGATGTAGGCGAAGGGCAGGGCGTAGAGGGATTCCCATACCCGTATGGAGCCGAGGTAAACGGGCAGCTTGAAGGCCGCTGTCCTGGTTAGAGCGGCAGCTTCGTGTGTTCCAATCCTAGCCATACTTTCGCGATCCGATAGTAACTTGTATTCTCTCCCGGCCAGGCTAAAATCGCAACTGGACGGAGTCTAAGAGAGGATGAGAGGCCGGAGCGCCACGAGGGCCGCATCCTTGCCGTCACTCGATTCCATACTCGCTCCACCTACGGTCCACCAACTCTTTGACCTCCGGACTCATCACCACGTCGGGAGGCCACATGCGTTGGCGGCCCTCCAGCGGGCCTTTGCGGGTGGCGTCGATGCCCACTTTGCTGCCGAACCGGCCCGTCGGCGATGCGACATCAAGGTCGTCGAGCGGGCCGCTGGCCATCACCAGGTCCTGGGCGGGGTCGATGTTGTTGGTAACCCGCCAGGCGACCTCCGAAAGGTCATGGACGTTGACGAAGTGATCCACCACCACAATCGTCTTGGTCAGGCTCATCAGCCCCAGGCCCCACAGGCCGTACATCACCTTGCGGGCCTGCCCCGGATACTCCTTCTTCATGGACACGATGACCAGGTTGTGGAAGACTCCCTCGGCGGGCATGTTCATGTCCACCACTTCCGGTAGAATCATGCGGATCGTGGGCAAGAAGACCCGCTCCGAGACCTTGCCCATCCAGTAGTCTTCCTTGGGAGGCCGCCCCACGATGGTGGCGGGATATATGGGATTGCGCCGGTGGGTGATGCAGTTGACGTGGAACACCGGGTAGGGGTCTTCCATCGAGTAATATCCGGTGTGGTCGCCGAAGGGACCTTCCATGCGCTTTTCGCCCACACCTACGTAGCCTTCCAAGACGATCTCGGCTTGGGCGGGGATTAGCAGGTCCACCGTCTTCCCCTTGACCAGCTCCACCCCTTCCTCCCGGAGGAAACCGGCCACCGTCATCTCGTCCATGTCCGGGGGCAAGGGAGCCGAACCGGTCCAGATGGACGCCGGATCGCCGCCCAGGGCGACGGCGACCTCCATGCGAGAGTCTCCCCGCTCCTGGTTCAGCCGGTAGTGGTGGGCGCCCACCTTCTGAGTCTGCCAGTGCATGCCGGTGGTGTTGCGGTCGTACACCTGGAGCCGGTACATGCCATAGTTCTGCACACCGGTCTCCGGATTCCGGCTGATAACCAGGGGGAGGGTGATGTAGCGGCCGCCGTCCAAGGGCCAACACTTGAGGATTGGAAACCTGTTGAGGTCAACCTCGTCGCCGTGGAGGACCACCTCTTGGCAGGGCCCACTGCGGACGGTCTTGGGTTGAAACGACCCCAGGTGGACCAGCTGGCCCAGGGTGCGGAGCTTGTTCACCAGCCCCTCGGGCGGGCTTTGCGCCAGTCGAAGCAGGCCCTGAACCCGCTCCGCCAGGTCTTCCAGTTGCTCCACTCCCAGGGCCCAGGCGGTGCGTTGCTCGGTGCCGTACATGTTGAGGAGCACCGGAACATCGTAGCCGGTGACGTTCTCGAAGAGCAGGGCCGGACCGCCTCGTTTGATGACCCGGTCGGCGATCTCGGAAATTTCCAGCTCACAACTGACCGGGGCCTGAATGCGGCGCAACTCCTTTTTCCCTTCCAGAAACGCGATGAACTCCCGGAGGTCTTTGAATTTCATGCTACTGTCCCATGGGATTCGGTGAGACCCCCGCGCCGCATTTTTAGCCGCCTGGAAACGACAGTGAGGCCAAGCTGGGAATCAGAGGAGAATCGGTGGTGCCATTGTACCGGTTTTCGCCGCCAACGTTCAATGGACAGGAGGCTTTGGGGGCACAACACGTTGGGGACATAGGGTTTCAGGGGCAAGGGAGGTGTGGGGCGCCGGCCTCACCGGCGAACGAGGCCGCGGGTCACTGCCTGGGTGTCCTGGGTGACCCATAGGGGTGGCACGAAATGGCGCGGGATTTAACGAGGGGCTGGCCTCCGCGCCGGCCCCTCGGTCGGGGCTACTCGATGATTGGCTAGAATCCAGTGGATTCGTTACGGTTCCGGCTGAAGCAATCGCTGCAATATACCGGGCGGTCACCCCGTGGCCGGAACGGAACCATGGCGTCCGCGCCGCAATCGGCGCACACGATCGGGTACATCTCGCGAGGAGCATCCTGGTACATTCCGCCGCGTTGCTCGGTGCGCCGCACGGCGCGGCAACTGCGACACCGCTTGGGCTCGTTGGAGAAGCCGCGAGCGTTGAAAAACTCCTGCTCACCGACGGTGAAGATAAACTCCCCGCCGCACTCCGTACAAACTAGGGTCTTGTCTGACAATGCCACTGGTTGACCTCCTTGCGGTCATGGGACGCGTGAGTTTGGCTCAGTAGGTCAACCGGCGCCGGGTGTGGAAAACCCCTCGGATTTGACTAGAGACAGCTGCCACGGGTAACCTAACATTTGCCTAGCCACCCATTATACTGACTGTCGCGATATATGCAACCCATTATGGGAGATGATCACCAGATTACGTCTCGGCCTCTCTCTATGGGTGCGGAACTTGCCGTCACGGCGGGTTCGCGGCGTTCCGGGCCGAGCACAAGGACAAAAGCAGTTGATCCACGACCGGTGGAAAGGGTGGAACCGGCACTTCAACGAGGCGGTAGTCCCGCAAGTCGAGAGCGGGGACTCCACGGGCTCGGTGCGGCGCCTGGACTTTTCTGGGGGAGCCGGGATGTTAGCCTTCTGATTTCGTAAATCAGTCCGCGGCCGGCTGGCCCGAGTGGGTCCGGTCACCTGGCCGGCCCGGTCCGTATCTCTCAGTCTCGGGAAGGTCCGTGGGTCGATTGTCCTCTCCGTCCCTCCAGCAGATGACCGGTGAGGCGGCCGCCCCAGCTGACCACCAATCCGGCGCCGGCTCCCGTGGCCAGGTTCCCGAAGGGCGCGGCGGCGATGGCGCCCACCACCGCGATCACCACCAGGTGCCGGGGGTCTTTGACCTTGAGGCCCAATAGCAGGTGCTGCACTCCCACGTAGAGCAGGAGCGCCCCCAGCACGGCGTAGGGCACCAGGCTCCGCACCTCCAGCGCCGAACTGCCAAACAGCAGTGCCACCGTGATCAGCATTGCTCCCGTGACGCTGGTGGAGACCGGGGTTCGGGCGCCCATCCGGAAGTGAGCCGTCAGGCCTCCGGATCCGTGGCACACGGGTAGACCTCCGGCCAGCCCCGCCCACAGGTTCCCTACCACCATGCTCAGGCTGGTTCGGACCGGCGTAACTCGCCGGGCATCCTCGCCAAAGTAGGAGCGGGCCGTGTCCACGGTGGCGATGACGGCGTTGGTCACGGTAAGGGGAAGCTGGGGGATGACCAGGACCACGAAAGCCTTGGAGAAATCCCCAGCTTCAGGCCAGGCAAATCCAAAGGGCGCCGGCCCCAGGGAAAGGCGTATACCGTCACCTTCGATGGCCAGTCCGACCGCCACGCCGAACGCCGCGACGACGGCCCCGGCGGGGAGCAAGGGCCGCCAGATGAACAGGAGCAGGAGCAATACGCTCAGCAGCCCCACCAGAACACCCACGGACACGTCGAACCCGGCCAGGTCCAGATAGCGGCGTCCCTCTCCACCCACGAGGAACGGCTTGGTAAACACCATCCCCGCGGCGCTTCGAATCAGCAACACTCCCAGGCCGAACTGGACCCCCCGGACCACCTCCTGGGGGACCACCCGGTTCAGATACTCAATGGCCCGGGTAGAGGCCAGCAGAAATAAGCACAGGCTCATGAGTAGGGCGCCGGCCGCGATCACCGAGGGACTCAGGGCCTGGGCGATGGCGATTACCGAGAAAGCCTTCAGCGGCTGGATTGGCATGGGCAGCCGGAAGTACCACCCGGCGATGATGTAGGCGACGCCGACTCCCAGGAGCGTGGACGTGGGGTTGATGCCGTTGATGGCAATAAGGGCGGCTTCAAGAGGGATGAGCACGCCCAGATCGGCGAAGGCCCCGCTTAGTTCGCCAGTGGTCAGCCGGTAGCGGCCGATGCGCGGAATGATGTCCAGGATCAATCTCCTGTTACGTAGCTGGCCTTGCCCTGGTATCGGCCCGCTTTCGGGAGGCCGATGCCGGGTTTTCGGCCGTGGCTCCGCGCTGAACCGGGCTACTTGGTGGGCCAGCGAGTACGCCGGTCTGGTTGGCTCCGTAAGATTGTAAAGTATACTTGATATATTAACAAGTTTGAAGTACGTTAGCGGTGTGTCATATTTGCGCAACCACCTGAAGCCCCACCGGCGGAACGCCGGCCTCTCTCAACAGGCGTTGTCCAGCCGGGCCGGCATCAGCCGGCAGGCCTACGCCAGTCTGGAGTCGGGGAGGTCCAGCCCTTCCACCGAGGTAGCGCTGCGTTTGGCTCGATCCCTGGGGACCACAGTCGAAGAGCTGTTTTCCCTGGCTGAGGAGCGTCCCGGGGTAGTGCAGGCCGACCTGGTGGAAGCCGCGGACCCGGAGCAGCGCTCCCGTCTCACCCCCTGGCCCCGGCGGGCCCGTCTGGCGCGGGTGGGCAGCCGGCTGATGGCCCGGCCCCTGACCGGCCCGGCCGCGGCCCGTCACTCTCTGGTGGAAGCCGAAGGAGTGATCGTTTCCACCTCCCGAGGTGGAAAGCGGGTGAACGTCCAACCCTTCGACGAAGAGGAGGCGGAGGCGCCCGCCCTGGTGTTGCTGGGATGCGACCCCGCGGCGGTCCTGCTGGAGCCGGGTTTGCGCCGGTATGGCGTCAAGCTGGTGTGGGCCGAGGAGGGAAGCAGCCAGGCCCTGGCCGGCCTCGCCCGGGGGGAGGCCCATGTCGCGGGGTGCCACCTGAAAGATGAGGCCACCGGCCTCTACAACGTCCCCTGGGTGCGGCGGCTGGTTCCCTTCGCCTGCACCCTGGTGACATTTGCCGCATGGCGGCAGGGGTTGATAGTGGCGACAGGCAACCCCAAGGGTATCCAGGGCGTGGCAGACCTGTCAGCGCCGAACGTCACCATCGTCAACCGTGAAGCTGGGTCCGGTAGCCGGTCGCTGCTGGACCGGCTGCTCCAGCGGTTGGGTATCCCTTCTGACACGCTGGCCGGGTATGACCGGGAAGCGGGAGGACATCTGGCGGTGGCCCGAGCCGTCTCCTCCGGGAACGCGGACGCCGGGATCGGCGTGCAGGCGGCTGCCGCTGCCCTGGGATTGGGCTTCGTCCCCATCGAGGAAGAACGCTACGACCTGGTAATCCCCAACCACCTGATCGACGAGCCCGGTGTGCAGGCCCTGCTGGACCTGCTCCGGCGGCCCGGGCTTCGCCGCCGGGTCGAGGCCCTCGGGGGATACGACGTGTCGGGCATGGGCCTCCCGGTGTCGGGAGCCTGACCCGCCCCAGGGTTATCCACGTATCGCCCACAGACAGGCTCGCCACAGTCATCCCTTCTTGGAACGAATTGTAGTTTTGAATAGGCCCCGCTCCCATTAACGGCATCCCTCGCCCTTCGGGAGAGGGACCGAGGGTGAGGGCCAGCCCAGAAACCTCGCTCACTAATGCCGGCATCAGCAAGAAAATCACCTGCAGGCGCTTTGACACCCCACGGAGTCTTGACTGGGCATCACTTCTGCGGTTTAATGGGTTTTCAGCCAGAGGGCGAAGGCCCGCGGCTGAGGAATCGGTGCATCATTCGCCGGAGTTCCGTCATTTCCCGTTCCTGGCCTTGGGAATTTATCTGATGGCCGAGTTGAGGGGCTCGGGAGAGGACAATCCGCGAAGAGGTTTTCGGGAACAACCGTTTTGCGAAGGGCAGAAGCATTTCATTCGAGGGAGGTGAGCGAGCCATGGCGCTGGTACGTTGCCTGACCGAAATCGGAATGGGGGTCGATGTTCACGGCCGCAACTACACTTCCGCCGCCACGCGGGCGGTGGACGACGCTCTGCATCACGCCAGTCTGGGTTTCCAACGCCTGTTGGGTCCGGAGGGCGGCGAGATGCTTATTGACATAACCATCGGAGTGCCCAAGCCTGAGGCGGTGGACTGCGCCAAGGTGGCCGCGACCCTCCCCCACGGCAAAGGGACGGTCCGCGCGGTCCAAGGCGGGCTGGAAGTGCCCGATCAGGACGGTAATGACGCCATGGTTATTGTCAACGCCGCGGTGATCATCAGCCTTGATGACGGCCGCTGACGAAGAGGTGATACCCATGCCCATCATCGACAATAACGCTACACCGATGCCGGAGCCGGAAGACGGGCGCAGTTCCCGGCGGTTTGTCAACAAAGAGGCGGGGGCGGCCAACTTGACCATCGGCGAGCTGGTGATGCAGGACGGCTCCGCCTTGCGCTTGCATACCCATCCCACCGACGAGGCCATATTCTTGCTGGAGGGGCAGGTGGAGATGGTGGTGGGGGACGAGCACCGGGTGGTGGTGGCGGGGCATACCCTGCTGGCGCCGCCGGGCACGCCCCATCGGTTGATCAACAATTCCGGCGCGCCGGCGAGGATGTACACCATATTCCCCACGGACAATCCGACAACCGAGTACGTGGACTGACGGAGACCCCCTCCACCGTTCGCGGTGAGCTTGTCGAACCACATCTTGGGATGCTTACTTACTGCTTGCCGGCCTTCAACCGCGCCTCTTCGGCGTAGACCGGCAATAGGGACCGCCGGTCGGGGCCGGAGAGCGTAACCCGCACCAGCGCCCGGCCCTCGACGAAGATCAGGGTCAGCGTTTCATCTCCTCCGTGGTCCTCGATCAGAACCTCGGCGACGTCTTTGAAATTGCCTTGCTCTATTGGATAAGTGCTCCGGGCAAGCTGACCCCTTTTGATTTCGGCCAGAACGGCCCGGGCCGTATCCTCGCTCTCGAACAACACCAAGCTCTGGCCGAGCACGAAGTCCGGTCCGGTAAGCTCCGACTGGGCCGACGGTTCGCCCTGCGTCGTTTCACTGACGAGGGCCTTGCTCTCCGTGACCGCCAGGCCGGAAAAATCACCGGCGTTCAGCAGCAGGTCCCGGACCTCGGGTTGCCCTCCCGAGCAGGCGGCCAGGAAGGCGATTATCGCCCCCAATGACCAGACCATGAGGGTGGCTATTCGTCTGTACCTGGGGTGCCCCAACCGCCACCTCCCGAGGTGCGGATGCTCAGAATGTCTCCGGCCTCCACGTCCAGTATTTCCTTGCCGGCCAGTGTTACTTCTTCGTAGCCGCCCCGGAAGAGCACGTTCTCGCCCGTGTGGCCGTGGTGGCCGCCGTGGTAGCCCGGCGGCGGACGCTTCCGGCGCTCCGACAGAACGGTGACCCGAGCCGGGGCAAGGAACTCCACGTCCCGCACCAGGCCGTCGCCGCCCCGGTACTTTCCATCGCCGCCTGAGCCGCGTCGCAGGGCGTACCGCTTCAGGCGCAGGGGGAAGGCAAACTCCATCGCCTCGATGGGGGTGTTCATGGTGTTGGTCATGTGGGTGTGGATCCCCGAGATACCGTCCTTGGTGGGCCGGGCGCCCATCCCGCCCCCGATGGTCTCGTAGTAGACGTAGGGCCGTTCTCGAATTGGGTCGTGCCCCCCGATGATCATGTTGTTCATGGTGCCCTGGCTGGCCGCCGGTATCAGTTCGGGGAGCGCCTGCGCCAGGGCGGCGAGCAGCACGTCGGTGATGCGCTGGGAGGTCTCGACGTTGCCTCCGGCCACTCCGCGCTGGGGCTCCGGGTTCACCAGCGAGCCCAGCGGCGTGATAATGTGCACTGGTCGGAGGCAGCCCTGGTTGGCCGGGGCATCGCCGCCGACCAGGCAGCGGATCACGTAGAGACAGGCCGACACGGTGACCGCATGGGGGGCGTTGATGCAGCCGGGCCGCTGGGGTGACGTGCCGGTGAAGTCCACCGTGATCCGGTCGCCGTCCACCGTTATGGCCACGGCTATGGGAACGAGTTCCTCGGTGACGCCGTCGTCGTCCATGTAGTCCAACACCCGGTACACCCCGTCGGGGATGCGCTGGATGGCCTGGCGGGTCACCCGCTCCGAGTAATCGAGCAGCGCTTCCATGTGCTCCAGAGTCTCGCTGCTGCCATAGCGCTGGACCACCTCCTGGAGGCGGCGTTCCCCCACTCGGATGGAAGCCATCTGGGCTGCCAGGTCGCCTTTGCGTTCTTCCGGCGTGCGGGAGTTGCGGCAGATGAGCTGGATGACCTCCCGGTTGAGCCTTCCGCCACGGGCCAGCTTGATCGGCGGAATTATGGTGCCCTCCTGGTACATCTCGGTGGACAGAGGCATCGAGCCGGGGGTCATGCCGCCCACGTCGGCGTGGTGGCCCCGGTTGGCGACAAAGCCGGCCAGGCGCTTGGCGCCATCCTCTTCAGCGTACACCGGGGCGACCAGGGTAATGTCCGGAAGGTGGGTGCCGCCCAGGTAGGGGTCATTGAGGATCACCATGTCCCCTTTGCGGAGGGTGTTGGGGAAGGCGGTCAGCGCCGCCTGTACCGAGGCGGGCATCGCGCCGAGGTGTACCGGCACATGGGCTGCCTGGGCCACCATCTGCCCCTGGGGATCGAAGATGGCGCAGGAGAAATCCCGCCGCTCCTTGATGTTGGGCGAGTAGGCGGTGCGCAGCAGGGCCACGCCCATCTCCTCGGCCACCGAAATGAACATGTTCTTGAAGACTTCCAGGCTTATCGGGTCGACGGGCATCGGTCACCCCTTCTCGTTAGTCAATGCCGCGGTTACAACCCGGCCAGCAGGTCCGCCCCTTTGTCCCCTTCCTTGGGAACGGCCAGGGTGTAGTACTCGGTGCTCATGATCTCCCGCATCATTTCCTGGGGCAATTTGGCAAAAGGCCCGTTGGGGTCAATCTGGGTCCGGTGGCAGTTAAGCGAGGCGACCTTGGTCTCCACGTAGGCGCCGACGTCCACCACCGTGGTCACGTCTTCGTCCGGGGACCCGATGGTCTCGATGTCCAGGCTGGCGAAGGGCGGCGTGATGCCCGCGTTCAGCATCTGCTGCCACATCCGCCGGAAGTTGCTGCGGGGGAAGCAGACGTAGTAGAGCAGCCGCGGAGACCAGGCCTGCCGGGCGTGGGTCGAGTCTCCCTCGTGGCCAGGATCACCGGCCAGGGCGAAGGCCCGGGTTGCGTGGCGGTAGACCGCCGTGTGGTCCGGGTGACCGTAACCCCCCGTCGGGTCGTGGGTGAAGACCATCTCTGGGCGCGTTTCCCGGATGATCTCCGCCAGTTCGCCGGCCACCTTCTCCGGGTCGGCCTGGGACAGGGAGTCCGGGTGGGTGTTGTCGTCGGTGCCGGCCATGCCGGAGTCACGGTAGCCCAGGAAGCGCAGGTCTTGCACGCCGGTTACGGCCATGGCCCGGCGCAACTCCTCCCGGCGCACCTGGGCCAGGGTTTCCGGAGTAGCCAGGGAGGGGTCGCTGATCTCGCCCACGTCTCCGTTGGTGGTGCACACCAGGGTAACGTGGGCTCCTCGCTCCACCAGCATGGCGAGGGTGCCACCGCAGCCGAAGCCTTCGTCGTCGGGGTGGGCGAAGGCGGCCAGCACGGAGAGGCTGTGGAGGTCTTGAGCGGGTTCGTTCGACACTATCGCATCCTGCCGTTCAAGAATTCCTGCTCAGAGTTTGTCACCCGGCCGAACCGGGGATCACATGGGTCACGTTGGAGCAAGCTCTGTCCCCCTACTCCGGCTCCAGCACCAGGTTGCCGTAGGGGTCCACGGCGCCGCCCCAGCCGGGTGGCACCACGATGGTGCTGTCCATCTGCACCACCAGGGCCGGCCCCTGGATTTGGTTTCCGCTCCGCAGCATTTCCCGTTGGTACAGGGGTGTGGCCAGAGAGCCGTCGCGGAACACCACCTCCGCTTCGCCCATCTTGGCGGCGGACGGATCGGCCGCTCCGGGGGGCTCCGGGGTGGCCTGAGGCTTGTCGACGGCCAGCAGAAGCTTCAGCCGCAGGTTGACGATCTCCACGCGTTCGCCCCGGTCGGCGTAGCCGAATCTCTGAAGGTGGGCCCGGTAGAAGCTGTCGGTGACGGCGCGCTGCAGGTCGCGTCTACCGGATGGTGACGGGTAGTCGATGGTCAACTCGAAGGATTGGCCGACGTAGCGGGCGTCCAGGAAGCGGCGAGCTTCCATCCGGTCAATGGGCAGGCCTTCCTTCCGCAGCTCCTCGCGGGCCAGACGCTCCATGCCGTGGAACTCCTCGTCCAGGCGGAGCCGGGTCACGTCGTCGCCCCGCAGCATCGCCGTTCGCGAGTAGTCCTTGACCACGTCGGCGATGGCCACCCCCAGGGCCGAGAGGATGCCGGGTCTGGGGGGCACCAGCACCCTCGGGATACCCAGCTCTTCGGCTAGCTCGCAGCTGTGCATCGGGCCGGCGCCGCCGAAGGGCACTAGTGTAAAGCGGCGGGGGTCGTAGCCCCGCTCCAGGGAGATGGCCCGGATGGCCCGCTCCATGTTGGCGTTGACCACGCGGTTGATACCCAGGGCCGTTTCCTGGATCGTTGCGCCTATCTGCGACGCCAGGCCGGACATCAGGCTTTCGGCCCGGGCCCGGTCCAGGGTCAAGCGCCCCCCGAGGAACTGGTCGGGCAACAGCCGCCCCAGGGTCAGGTTGGCGTCGGTGACCGTGATCTGGTCACCTTTGCCGTAGCAAGCCGGGCCGGGGTCCGCCCCCGCCGACTGGGGCCCCACCACCAGCGCGCCACCAGCATCCAACCGGGCGATGGAACCGCCGCCGGCCCCCACGGTGTGGATCTCGATCATGGGAACGCTGATGGGATACCCTCCAACGTTGGAGGCGGTGGTCTCTTTGATAGTCCCCGGGCAGAGGGAGACGTCGGTGGAGGTGCCGCCCATGTCCAGGGTGATGATGTCCGGGTAACCGGCCTGGACCCCCGCGTAGAAGGCGCCCACGACTCCGCCGGCGGGGCCGCTCAGGATGGTGCGCACCGGCTGCTCCGACGCCAACCGGGCGGTGATGCTGCCCCCCGAGGATTGCATGATCCGCAGTTCGTTACCGAGGGACTTTTCCAGTTCGCCGAGATAGTGTGCCATCAGCTTCCCAACGTAGCAGTTCACCACCACTGTGCCGGTGCGCTCGTATTCGCGGAACTCGGGGAGTACGCGGCTGGAAATGGAGATGAAGGGAGGCTCGGGTAGCTTCTGCAGAGCTTTGAGAACCATCTCTTAGTGGGCCGGGTTGAGGAATGAAAACAGGAAAGAGACGGCCACGGAATCGACCTGGGCTTCCTGTATCAATCGGACCACTGTTTCTATAGCCGCGGGGGACAGGTCCTCGATGATGGTCCCGGTATGGTCGACCCGCTCCGGCAGCCCGAAGCGCAGCTCCCAGGGCGCCAGGGCCGGAGCCCGGTCCATATTCAGGTTGTAAAGCTCGGTGCGGGCCTGGCGGCCGATTTCCAGCACGTCTTCGAAGCCCAGGGTGGTGACGAGGGCCGTGCGGCCGCCTTTGCCCTCCAGCAGAGCGTTGGTCGCGACGGTGGAGCCGTGGACGAAGTCGGCCTCACCCACCCTCACCCCGGTTTCGGCCACTCCCTGGAGGATGCCCCGGGTGGGGTCGTCGGGGGTCGAAGGGAGCTTGTGGACTCGGAGCCGGCCATCTTCGAGCACGGCGATGTCGGTGAAGGTTTCGCCGACGTCGATGCCCACTATGGTCCTGGTCATCGAGCTAGACGCCTTGGTCTTCGAGATTCCGTGGCTTGGTTGACATAGCAGCTAATTACCCCAAGGCATCGATGGTGAACAATATCTCCCTGTATCCTTTCACCGAAGGGAGACTGGGGAGTGTTCCTGACAGGGTATGCCCATGTAGGGCTCAGGAATTTGTGCATAGTTCAGTAAACAAAGCCGGACCCAATGGAGAGGTGAGCCGGCTACTGAGAGTCCTCCAGGCCGATCCTCAGCCGCTTGTTGATGCGCCCTTTGCTCTCGTGACGCACCACTTTGATGACGCCTACCTCGCGGGTGTTGGCAACGTGGGTGCCGCCGTCGGCCTGGGTGTCCAGCCCCTTTATCTCGATGGTCCGCACCTCTCGGATGCCGGGTGGGAGCAGGTTTATCTTGGTGCGGATCAGGTCCGGGACCTGTTCGGCTTCTTCCCGGGTCAAGTTGCCCACCAGCACGTCCCGGGCCGCCGCAACCTCGGCGTTGATCTTCTCCTCCACTTCCTGGGCGAACTCGGCGCTCATCTGCTCCAGTTCGAAGTCCATCCGGGCCTCGCCTGGGCGCATGTCTCCGCCGGTTACCTTGGCTCCGTAGTCGCGCCAGATCACGCCGCAAAGGATGTGCAGGGCGGTGTGGGTGCGCATCAGGTGATAGCGCCGCTCCCAATCGATCCGGCCAGTGATCGAGGCCCCAGCCGCCGGCGCCGGCCCTTCAATCCGGTGCACTATCTTACCTTCCGACCGGCCCACCTGGGTGACCGGATGTTCCTGATCCTCGGATATCAGGACGCCGGTATCGTACGGCTGACCGCCGCCGCCGGCGTAGAAGGCGGTGCTGTCCAACACCACGCCACCTTCCACCACCTCGGTCACGGTGGCCTAGAACTCCTTCAAGTAGCTGTCGTCATGGAACAGAAGGTTGGTCATCCGTTGCCTCTATCTCCCTGGTTTTCTCGCGGGCAGCCTCGCATCTTGTAGAAGGGTATGGCCGGAACCCGCCGATTGCGCCGCCAATTGGGGTAACACCGGAGCTTCGTCCCAGCGGCCGAACCCTTCAAAAGCCCCTCGGACTTGCTGAGTCTCGGCTGGGGCCCCGAGTTTGCCGCGCCGGCCCGGTGGCCGAACGCGCCACGCGCTCCGGCTCAGGGGGCGTAGCGGTTGATGGTTGGATATTGACGCGACGGTCAGTCGTTTGACCGGAGTGCCGGAGTGATTGAAGACAGTCGCCCGCGAGGAAACCCGCCGTAGGCGAAGCTTCGATGACCGCCGGCCGATCTCTTCAGTGGCGCCGGATGGTATTATAGCAGACTCAAAGTGTCTTCTATCGGCTGGCCGGAGACCGGCCCCGGCGAAGGTTGCCGGTTGCCCATATCCGCCTTGGTTCTCGCAATAATGCGTTGTTTTTGCCTTGCGGGAGTGACATAATACCGATGCTAGCAGGGTTCTTGCCTGGCCGGGCAGGGAACTACTGTTCCAGAGCGCCAAATATCAGCATTTCAGCAGGTGGTCCGAGAATGAAGATTTCGTGCTTACAGGAAAACCTAAGCCGTGGGTTGGCCATAGTGGGCCGGGCGGTAGCCACCCGCGCCACCCTGCCGGTGACCCAAAATGTGCTGCTCAGCGTCGATCAGTCGATGCTCAAACTTTCCGCCACCAACCTAGAGGTGGCCATCACCACTTGGACCGGCGCCATGATAGAGGATGAAGGGTCGGTGACGGTTCCGGCCCGGCTGCTGACCGAGTTCGTGAGTTCGTTGCCCAACGACCGGATCGACCTTGAGTTGCAGCCCGGCACCAGCATTCTCCAGCTTTCCTGCGCCCGTTCGAAGGCTACCATTCATGGGACCGACGCCGCCGAGTTCCCGCCGATCCCCGCCGTGGACGAAGCCATCGCGGCGCGAGTGGACTCGCGGGCCTTGAAGTCGGCCATCTCCCGGGTCGCCTTCGCCGCGGCCACCGAGGAATCCAGGCCGGTCCTGACCGGGGTGGAGATGAAGCTAGAGGGCGACCGGTTTAGCCTCGCGGCGGCCGACGGGTTTCGCCTGGCCGTCCAGCACGGCAAGTTGCAGCAACCGGTGGAGGCAGAGATCAAGGTCATCGTTCCAGCCCGGACGCTGAACGAGCTGAACCGGCTGCTGGGAGACCAGGAAGAACCGGTGGAGATCATGATGACCCCCGCCAAAGGACAGGTGATGTTCCGCGTGCGGGGCGCCGAGACAGTTGAGGTGGTCTCGCAGCTGCTTCAGGGCGCCTTCCCCAACTACGAACAGCTGATTCCCAAGGGCTACCAGACCCGCGCCGTGCTGGATTTACCGGCGCTGCTGCGGGCGGCCCGAACGGCAGCCATCTTCGCCCGGGACGGCAGCAACATCATCCGGGTTCAGCTTGTGCCGGCCGATGGTGGAGAAGGTTCCGGGAAGCTCATCATCTCAGCGCGGTCCGAAGAGGTCGGCGACAACGAAGATGAGGTTGATGTCGAAGCCATTGAGGGCGATGAGGGCAAGATCGCCTTCAACAGCCGGTATCTGCTGGATGTGCTACAGGTGCTGGAACGCGGTAAAGTGGCGCTGGAGACAACCACCTCATCCAGCCCCGGCGTGTTCAAGCCCATCGACTCGGAAGATTACATCCACGTGGTCATGCCGATGTTTGTTCAGTGGTGAGTATAAACCGGGGGTTCCCATTCTCTTGGGAATTTACCATTCCAGGCAGATTACGTCGAAATGGAGCAGAGTAGTCAGGCGTGTCTGGGCGAGGTGGAAACCAACGGCCATTGACTCCCCCGCAGGGGCGGGATCTCAAGTACGCTCACTTGTTGCTCAAGTCCATGTGGTCCGATACCTCCCCGGCTGGCAAGCGGTTCGCTCATGACCGCGAGGGTCTATATCAACGGTGGCGGCGCCCTATAAGAGGCATCATCGTCTGCAAACGCGGCTCGCCCTTCGCAGGGATCGAAGATATAGACCGGGACCTGGACAACCTTGAATGTGACCACCGAAGCGACGAATATCCAGAACCGAGGCCCCTCACCCCCGAGGAAAAAGCCTGTTGGGTTCGTCCCGCCACGATAGCCAAGTACCGCCAAGATGTCGCCGCATTTTGTGACCGCTGGCGACTAAAGGCTTGGTGGGCGGTGCCTGCCATTATCGACCACCACTTTCTTCTAACCGAGCACGAGTCGACTTGGAACCCCACGGCACCGCCGCTAAGCATGTATGTCTACGATCCGGGCCCGCCTGTGTCGCTCATGCTCACGGTCAAGTTGCCTGGCAGGACGGAGGAGCAATTCGAGCGCGACAAGGCCAGGGCCTTGAGCTTATTAGAGGTGATCGAGAACCTTCAAGCAGATAGCTGGGTGACTC
>JASLXV010000096.1:0-17110 GCA_030740155.1 Dehalococcoidia bacterium
AGATCGTCGGAGCAGTGCCCAAGGGTAGACTCAAGAGCAAGGTAGATGCGGTGCTGGCTGGTTAGGCGGCCGCCCCTCCGGACGGGGGAGTGGATGGGGCCCGGTGGCCCTTGCGGACTTCAAATCCGTTATGCCTCGTGAATAGCGGGGTAGGTGGGTTCGACTCCCTCGCACTCCCGCCAACCTTTTTAGGCGTGAATTCATCAAGAGGCGCTACTGTCACCGGTGGCGTTTCCGTTTGTTTGTTAACACTCGCCCCCTCACTGTTAACAAAAGTGTTAACAACGCCCATCTACCGCTGGTACAAATCCTTCCGCCAAGGCCGCTTCCCGTTGACCATGTAGGACAGGTAAGCCGGGGAGATTTCTAGCTCGGCAGCTATCTGCCGCAGTGATGGCGTCTTAGTCTGCATTGTTGGCCTCCGCTCGTTTTCCCGCCGCATTGACTACGTTGCCCACCTGTCAGTGGCTCCAGCAGACATTCTCGCCCCGGCCGTGCTGCTTGATCGGCGTCTGGTGCTCCCGGCCAGTAGTGGGCCGGTCTGGTCTGGTTCAAGCGGAGTGCCGACCTTCTTGGCGGTGAGCTGCTTCCTGGGCGATTTTCTGCCCGTCCCCCCCTGGCCGATGGAGAATCCTGCCCAATGCTGCTATGCTTTCGGTGGTCGTGCGCTTGGACGCGGAGACCCAACCGGAGGAGCCAACAAACGTGGCAAGACTGATTTACGGCGACCGCGTCGGCAGACTTGGAAGGCTGCGTCCCGCGTGCAGCGCAACAATCTTCGACGCCACCGGGCAAAGAGTGCTGCTCACCCGCCGGTCTGACAACGGCCAGTGGTGTTTGCCCGGTGGCGCCATGGACCCGGGCGAGAGTGCCGCCGAGGCATGTGCGAGGGAGGTGCTGGAGGAGACCGGGCTGGTGGTCCAGGTTGGCAGATTGATTGGTGTGTACACAACCCCACACCACATCATCGAGTACGCCGATGGGAACCGGTACCAAGGGCTCACGCTGAGTCTTGAAGCAGTGCCTATCGGCGGGGAACTCTGCATCAGTGATGAGACGACCGAAATTGGATACTTCTCAACGGAAGAGATGAGGTCCATGGACTTGATGCAACCCATCTACGAGCAGGTTGCAGATTCTTTCGCGGGCCAGGAGGCGGCATTCGTGCGTTAACGTGGGGCCGGGATAGGCGCTTCATCTTTCAGAGCGGGACACATTTCATCTCGACAAGCAATCGTTGGAAGATCCACGGTATTCTCACGCGGGGCCGTGGGCCGACGCCCTCCCCCTGGGAGGTTATGGCAACGAAGGTTGCCTTCGTATGAAAGACACTTGGCTGTTGTACGATTACTTGCGAGGTTGATGGCGGCTGCTATTGATGGGCTTTGTTTTGGGTGCCACTCTCGGTCTCGGCTACTACTCCACCCAGGATCATCCTATGCGATACACCGTGACGGCCAATCTGCTTCTTGAAGAACCAGAATACACCGGCGAAGGCTCACCCTCAACCGTCACATTTGCCATTGATCCGATTCGTCGATCGACCGGCGAGTCCGCAATTGAGGACTTCAGGTTGACGGTGGCTAAATTGGGCCAAACCACCGGCTCCACCGTGCTCACCCAAGACTTTTCCATCGACATGGAACGTACCGACGAGCTGTGGTGGAAGGCCATGGTCTTCGGGAGCGCCGTCGGCACCTTGTTGGTCGTCGTCGGAGTCTATGTCTGGGAAGACGCCCGAGGGCACCGGAACCGCCGACAGACCGGAGGGGAGGATGCATGACGCGGTTCGGCGAGACCGCCGTGAGATCATCTTATTGGGGTTGCTATTTGGAGTCCCGGCGGTGTGGTGATGGGTGCCCTCGGGTGCGGCTTTACTCCTTCGCCCGTGCATCCGGTAATGCGGGTTCGCAGGTCATCCAGCCGCGGCAGGAGCCATGGGGAAAGCCCTGGGGTTAGGTGCCCGAGAGCCTTTTTAGGTTGTGCCCCGCAGCATTTCAACCGCCCGGCGAGAGTAACTGGTCTCACCGCGCCGTAACCGCCGCCAGCAAGACCCGGCCAGCCGGACAGACCCAATCCGGTTGCCGGAAGGCCGGGGTCTATAATGGGTGCTGTCACACCGGCGATACACTACCCAAATTCCCCTTCAAACCTACCGATAAGAAGGGTGTAGAAGCGAGTTCCCTGAGTGAGTTCAACCAAACCCCGGTTCAAGGCGGCCATCATCGCCCCAACCTGCTTTTACTATCAAGCAGCTCTGTTTCGCGAATTGGCGGCCCACCCCAAGCTAGACCTAACCGTATATTTTTGCTCCGATGAGGGCCTTCTTGCGCGAGACGTCCTGGAAATGTACAAGGTCGATGAGGACTGGGGTGGAGGTGAGGAGTTTCTAAAAGGATACCGATTCAAATTCTTGAGGAACTACTCCCTCCGGCCGTCTTATCTCAAATGGCCTTTCGGCTTGATCAACATCGGAATACTGAAAGAGATTATCCTCCGCCGGCCCGATGTCGTTGTCTTGATGTCCTGGATGAACCCGACATGGTGGATGGCTCTCGCGGCTTGTGCGCTCATGAAAATCCCCTTTTTCTACATGACCGATGCAAACTATCAAATCGAGCGGTTTCGATCGCGACGAAAGAGACGGATCAAGCAGTTGGTTCTGGGCAAGCTGCTCTTTAGGTTGTGCTCAGGTTTCCTTTGTGCCGGAAGGGCAAACAGACAATTCTATAAACTGTACGGGGTCCCTGATCATAAATTATTTCCTTTCGTCTATTCATGGGGTTACGACCCATTGTTCAAGATCGCTGCAGAGCTAAAGCCCCAGCGCAGTCGATTCCGAAGCGAATTGGGCATCCCGGAAAACAGTCTCGTGATCTCGTACTGCGGCCGTTTGAGCACGGAAAAGAACCTGTTCAATCTGGTGGAGGCCTACCATCGATTAGACGATGAGCGAAAATCTCTTATATTTGTTGGGGACGGTGATCTTAGACAACCTTTGCAGAATTATGTCAATGAGATCGGCGCCGGCTCAGTGCATTTTTTCGGCTTCCAGAATAGGGATCAGATTGGGAAGTACTTCGCCATCTCCGACGTACTCGTATTGCCGTCAGTTCGAGAAACTTGGGGCATCGTGGTTAACGAGGCGATGTGCTTCGGGCTACCGGTGATCGTTTCCCATCAGGTAGGCGCCGGAATGGACCTGGTCATTGATGGCCAAAATGGTTACACAGTCGATCCAGATGAGGATTCCCTTTTCCGCAGCCTCAAGCAGATCTCCGAACTCTCAGAAGAAGAAGTATCTCTGATGGGGCTGAGATCCCTGGATATTATGATGGAGTGGGCAAACCGAGACCTGGCCGACTCATTGGTGCGGACCATCGAATCCGTTCGAGATCAAAAATCCGGCAAGACAGCCGGGGATTCTGCTTGAGGATAGGCCGCGTCGACGGAGTCCCTGAGCTAACCGACACCGCACCACCTCACCGGGGTCAAGACCCTCACCCATCTCCTTGACGGCCTTCTCTAGCTGCTTGGACTCGCTGATGAATCGTGAAAGGCCTTCAATTCCTACAACCGGGCGAGGGCAAAATCAGCTTGACCATCCGTGCCATCGACGACGAGCATGGGGACGCGATTGAAGTTGAGACAAGAACCGAATAGTATCGGAGGAAGAACATGGCCCCACTGCAACCGATCGAATACCCCGATGCCCAGCCGTCCGTGCGGGAAGTCTACGACGACATCAAGCACACCCGCAACGTCGAGGACGTGAACAACTTCTGGAAGTTTCTGGCGCATCATCCGGCCACACTGAAGCGTACCTGGGAAAGCCTCAAAGAAGTGATGGCGCCGGGCGCGTTGGACCCGCTGGTCAAGGAAATGATCTACGTCGCTGTCAGCGCGACCAACAACTGCCAATACTGCATCCGCTCCCATACGGCCGCGGCCCGGCAAAGGGGGATGACGGATGACATGCTCGGAGAGTTGATGGCAGTGGTGGGAATGGCTAACGAAACCAACGGGCTGGTCAACGGCTATCAAGTCCGGCTGGATGAGGCCCTGAAAGACTAACCCAGGAATGGCTCCTCCGTTAACCCGCTATACTGTGGAGGCCGGGAGAGTAATGTCCCGCCGGGGTACCGTAGACTTACGGTCGAACTCGGACTTGGCCTCACCGCACCGTAACCGCCAGCCCGTCGCCGGGCGCCCCGTGGTAACCTGCCGAATACGGCCCCTATCCTGCCCGAGTGATGGGGCCCGCCTCAAGTAACTCTCGAATGCTGGTCGATGAAGGTCTGAGAGGCTTCACTCCGGTCTAATCTGGGGTTACGGCGTCCGCGTTCATCTTAGTAGTGGAACTAGTTTTGGCGCTCCGCTGCCAATGGCCGAGCGCCACAATCACCCGCGTGGACCTTGGTCTTGAAGTGGAAGGGGCTTTCCGAATCGCTCTCGGTCTATCAGAGGTCGGCGCCCACGACCGCTCCGGCGCACCGAGGGAGCGCATAATGCTCTCCATATCGCCGACCGAATTATGGTCAGCGCGGCCGGGTCTTCGGTTTGTGCTGGCCGGGAGCATACGATTGTTGAACCAGCGAACGGAGCTATGCCCGTCTCCTCTAAAACCGAAAGGGGCCGGGCATGCGGACTTCCCGGGGTAGAAAAGCGAAACTATATGCACGATAGATCAACGGCCGCCGGCGATTCCAGGCCAAGCCCCAAGGTTTTCTATGGCTGGTGGATCGTGGCGGCAGGGGGCATCCTCAATGCCCTGGCCGGTGGTACCTACTGGCACGGCTTCTCGGTGTACTTTCTTCCCGTGACCCGCGACTTTGGAGTGAGCCGGGCGGCCGCGTCATTGGCCTACGGTCTGGGCCGCCTGGAAGGGGCCTTTGAAGGGCCTGTAGCGGGGTATTTGGTGGACCGCCTGGGCCCCCCCGGGACGATGATAGCCATCGGTGGTGCGCTGGCCGGAACTGGGTTCATTCTGCTGTCCGTGACCCACAGTTTCGGGATGTTCCTCGTCGTGTATGTCGGTGTCCTTGCCCTCGGCATCAACACGGGTTTCAACCACGGCGTCTTTGCGGCGGTCAATCAATGGTTCATTCGTCGCAAAGGCCTCGCGATGTCCCTTACTTCGATGGGTAACTCCATGGGCGGCTTTGTTATCGTCCCAGCGGTCGCCGCATTAGTGCTTAATCTTGGCTGGAGGACCGGAGCCGCCACATCGGGGCTGGTCATACTAGCTGTCGCGGTCCCCCTGTCCCTGGTAATGCGCCGTTCACCGGAGAGCATGGGCCTGCTGCCTGATGGTGACCGGGCTCCGCTTATTGCCAGCCAGGCGCGCACCGGCAGGGCATCGTCGCGGCTCGAACGCCACAATGCGGCGGCAGATTTCCACGCGAAGGAGGCGATGAGGACCCGGGCCTACTGGCTCCTGGCGTTGGCCATGGGCCTCCGATCCGCGGCCATCATTGGCGTGTTCGTGCACCTGGTGCCGCTGATGGTGTGGAAGGGGCAATCGGAGGCCTCCGGAGCCTTTGTCGTGGCCTTCCTTGCCTTCGCCACCATGCCGCTCCGGCTCCTTCTGGGCTGGGTTGGAGACATGTGGGCCAAACAGAAGATAATCGGCATCACGATGCTTCTGGGAGCGGCCAGCCTGGTGGTCCTCCTCCTGAGCGGAGGGGAGATGTGGCAACTGCTCATCTTCGCGGTGATGATCGCCGCCGCTGAAGCCAGCAACGGCTTGGGCTGGTCGCTGGTGGGGGACTTCTTTGGCCGGAGCAGATTTGGCGTCCTGAGGGGCTGGGTTTCCATGTTGCAGAGCTTTCTATCCATGGGAACGCCGGTGTTCGTGGGCTGGGTTTACGATAGTACGGGCAGCTATTATGGCTCCCTGATCCCCATGGCCGGGGTGTACCTGGCGTCAACCCTCGTGTTCTGGAACCTCCCCAGGCCCAGGCTCCCGAGCCGGCTGGCGGGCTCACGACCGGACCCGCTTCCGCCGGCCGGTCCACGGCCCGCCAGAACACGGCACTAGCGACGATCCACCGGCACCCCAGGTGGCGGCCTGAGCTGACGATTACCTCACCGCCGCGCCGAAACTTGTGGTAGTGGCGCGCGCGGGGACGGTAGCGGCTGGCCACGCGGCCCGGCACTGGGGTGAGCAATGACCTACCCGTCCCGAGCCATGCCCGGTCATACCGCCGCCCCTGCTAAGCCATAGGGTTACTGCCGTACCCGTGCCCGGTGGTCAGAAATGAGACGCTCCAAGCGCCGCCGACCTTCTTCCATTAGCCGTCGAATCGCCTGTAACTCTTCCCGCTCTCCGTCGCCAAGCCGCTGTTCAATCGATTGTGGTTTGTAGCCGTAATGCCCGGCGTAATCCCGGATGCGCCGGACCCGGCCGGCAATGTCCCCGACGCCTCGGCTTACCGGGGAGAGGGGAGCGCCGCCGGTCATCCACTGCTCGAAAACGGTGGCCTGCTTGGAGTCGTCGCACCGAGCGCAGGCCGGCACCATGTTACCGAGGACGGTGTCCCCGCCTCGCGCAACGGGCACGACATGGTCCCACCTGCGCACGTCTCGATCGCCACAATAAACACACTCAGGTTCCCGATCGCCGTAGAAGAACCGGACCACTTCGGCCATCTCCGGTGCTCTGAATTTGTTAAGCCCGATGCCCTCGCGAATAGCCCGTTCCACGAACGAGAAGGCGAATGCCGGGGTCTGACGTTGAGGCGCGCGAGGTAGGGCCATCCTGTCCTCCGGAGCTTCAAGGGTCGGCAATTGAGGCTAGGGCCACGAGAGATCGGAGCCACGATCCCGTTTATCCGTTGACGATCAATCATTACCCGGTGGGTGGAATGCCGTCCGGGCCGGGAGCTTCGGAACCGCGGGCATGAAAAGAGACGATGCTGAGGAGCTGTTCGCAGGAATCTACTGATCCATCAGATCCAGCTATAATAGCCTGCCTAGATAGATGCCCAGCAGTGCTGCGGCCAGACCAACTACTATGCTGCCACTAATGTTGAGTGCCGCCCGCGTCAGGTCGCCGCTCTGTACGAGCGAGACAGTGGTTACCGTGAGTACCGAGAATGTCGTGTATGAGCCGAGGAATCCGATTGATGCAAAGACGCCGGCATTATTTGGCCAGGTTATGTGGTTCCCAGAGGCGGAAATGAATACGCCAAGCGAGAACGAACCCGTGATGTTGATGAAGAATATCCCCAATAAGGTGGGGCCAAGCAGCCTTGTCACCGTGATGTCCAGATAGTACCTGGAAAGAGCCCCCAGCGCGCCACCGACTGCTACCAGCAAGAATGGAATCAAACCTCGTTCATGCCCCTTTGGAGTTCACCTGGATCGCAGAGAACGCCTCTAGCGGTGTGGCGATCCATCGGATTCTATACTTGATTTCGTAGGGCTGCACCCCTCTACCGGTGCCGGGTGAATCCGAAATCCCGCGGTCGATTGGTCTTGCCCCATTTCTTTTACCACAGATGACGCGGGTTTTACAGGGAAGCCAGCCGACGAGGCCGCCAGGGCCAAAGGCTCGGTGGGTCAGGTTCCCGAGCGCCCCATGAGGCCGCTCCCCATTGTCGCTCTGCCACCGCACCGCGACCACCGGCCCGTCGTTGAGAACCGAGTGATCTTCGCGAGCCTGGTCTTGGCAGACCAACGGTGAAGTAGACCCGGTGGTGTGCCGGTGGTTTCTGGAAGAACCAGGCGGAGGAGAGCGGCGAGGCTTTGGCCGCTGAACGAAAAGATGCCTCAATACTTACAGCTCTCTGGCATCAATCTAGTGCCTAACTGCTGTATTGAGGCGTCTTTTACACACTCATACTACTTCAAGGGAGAGCAATATGCATGGTGGGCAACCAGCAATTCGGTGAGGGATTTCCCCCAATCCGCCGGCCGTCAGCCATCGTTCCTCGTCCACCGCCACGCCGCAGCCTGGGGCGAACTTGTCAAGACAAACTACGGCCGTCCGGAATACCAAGCGGTCAACGACACCCGTCTTGCAGCCGCCGGGGACGATTCTTGCCGGGTCGCCGCGTTGAAATGCGCAGGGCTTCCTCCCAGAGCCGGAAAGGCCTCTCCTCACGCTGGAGCACCAACACCGCGAAGCCGGCCCGGCTGGGTTTTACTGACATCAGGCCCTTGCCGGTCCGGGAACCCCGGCGGTACTATGGTGTCCCAATCCCCTTCACGCCGGGTCGCTGGTCCTTCGACAAGCGGCCCGTTCTTTTTTGAGGTGAGTGCGGCTGCCGTGCTCGCAGGCTTCCGCGATGCCCAGCAACTCGTCACGCTGGAGCACCGTCACGGTGAGGCCCGCGCCAGGCGGTCAACGCCTCGCGGGCTTCCGGCGGGGGACCTCCCAGGCGCTCGATCCCCCATCCATGGGCACAACCGGCGCGAGCGTTAGCCGAAAATGATTCCAGGTCAGGGCCGGCCGATCGCCGCTGGGCCTTCCGTTTCGCGTCCAAGCCTCGCGCTGCACCGGTGCCAACGCTATCCACAAGTGTGCAATTTCCTCGCATCGATACAGGTGGAAGCCCCGTGTCCTCGGATGGTAGGCCAAGTTCATAGTATGTGTAGGGGCGTGCGAGTACGGTGTGATCGGCATCTTCAATAATAGAATTGATGTGTAGAGGAGAGTGGACAATGGCCAAGCGTAATAAGCTCGTTGCGGGACTGTTGGTCGGGGCCGCCATGGGGGCCGCCGCCGGGCTGCTCTTAGCGCCCAAGCCGGGGAAAGAGGCACGGCACGTCGTGGCGTCGCGGCTGGACAATCTCCGGCATCAGGCGGGCAACCGCGTGCGCACCCTGCGCCGGAATAGGCCAGAGGAAAGAGAATCCTCGGCCCACACGAACTCATCGGACCAGCGGGTTGGAATCCCCGGCTAGCACCCTTCGATTCGCCGGTGCAAGCGTCTCCGGGAACCGGCAATCTTGCTGGCGAGACCGAGCCGGGAAGTGTTTTCAGAGAAGGCGTCCCGGAAAAACCCCCTTGTAAATGGGAGGGGGGTGGGCCTACGCCCCCTCCGCCGCCTGGCGGACGGCTCTGATGTTGGCCTCGGGTGATTCCGGCGTATAGGTGCATCCGCTGCCCAGCATCCAGCCCTGAGTGCCCATGGCCTCTACCAACTCCCGCGTCGACGCGGCGAGACCTTCGGGAGTGCCCCCCACGAGTTCGCCCCGGTGTTGCAGTCCGCCGACGACCGTGCGGCCTCCGAGCAGCTTCTTCCCTTCGGCCAAGCTGGCGTTTCCCTGGCCTCGCGCATCCCAGTTGACCGCCTGGGCGGGATAGTCGGCCAGATCGGAGAGCATGTTGTGGTCCCGGCACACGTGTAGGACGTTGAATTCGGCGTCGGCGAGAGCGTCCAGCACCTTGACGTCGCTCGGCCGAGCCACCCGAAGGTACTCCTCGACCGGCATGCGGTCGGTCGTGGCCCAGGCGGTGGTGGCGTAGAAGAGGCCGCTGGCCCCCCGGTCAAGGGAGGCCCGTCCGAGGGCGATAGTCGACTCAGCGGCCACTTCCAGAGCGTACTGGACCTTGTCGAAGTGCTCCCGAACGTGCTCCTGGAAGATATCCTCCGAGGCGACCAGGCGAGAGAGGTTGGAGAAAGGGGTAAAGGCGGTTACCAGAAACGGGACCTGCCCACCCAGACCTTCGGCGATGAGTTCGAGGGCGTGGAGGTGCTCGGCCAGCGGACCCCGGTCGAGGGGCGGGACCTCCAATTTCAGCCAGTCGTCGGGCTCCTGAATCGGCACTTCCACCACCGTCGGAGGCTGGTCGCCGTCGTAGCGTATTTTGACACCCCAGGCCTCGGCGTGAATATACGCCCTGATGTTGACCTTCATGTAGTCCCAGTCGTAACGCTGCTGGAAGCCCAGCATGGCCGCGGCCAGCTCTTCAGCGGTCTTTTCCTCAGTGAAAAAGTGGCGCCACATGCTGATGGGAGGCCGGTCCACCTGCTGCCCGTTCAGGGCGGCCATCGTGCGCTCCCGATGCGTCATCTGTCCTGCCATGGGTTTACCTCCGCCTCTTGAAGAATGCCTGATCCGGACCGGTCCAATCGTTTCCCGGCTCCGGCCATCATACTAACACACGGGCTAACCCACGGGCCGCTGCCGTGGCCCCTAGCCGGCCAACTGGGAATCAGGGTGCATTGGAGGGCCACGGCGCGGGTTACGATGTTACCGATCCGGCATCACGTGGGCGCCAAACCGCCGAATTTGTTCGGCTGATTCCGCCACCGGCCAGAGACAGACCTGTTTCGCCCCCGCCTCGATCCATCGCGCCAGCAGGGCTTTGCACTCCTCGTAATCCCCCACCAGGTAGTGTCCGCTTCCGGCGTCGAAGGGAGCGCGGGCCGCCGCCTCGATGATGGGCGCCGCCAGCCGTCTGGCCTTTTTCCCGTCCTCGTCAATGAACATGAACATTGTATCGACGGCGTTGGGGAAGGCTTCCGGGTCCTTTCCTCGCTTCTGTAGCGCGACATTCAGCGATTGCAAGGCGGCGTGGAACTCCTCCGGTGTGGAGTGCAGGGCTGAGGCCACCCATCCGTCACCCAGGCGGGCGACTCGCTGCATTCCTCCGGGGGAGCCCCAACTGGAAAGCCAGATGGGGGGGCACGGCTTCTGAACGCTGCCCGGAGATATGGTGACGTTTTCGAACGTGTAGTACGGGCCCCGGTGGGTTACCCCGGTTTCACTGAGAAGAGCCCGAAGGGCAACCACGCCGTCAACTAGCATCTTCCGGCGCTCCTCGAAAGGAATCCCCAGCGCGTCGAAGTCCGATTTGGTGGACCCCTCACCCACCCCGATAATCAAGTTACCGCCGCTCAGTATGTCGAGGGTGGCGAAGCTCTGGGCCAGGGCCACCGGGTGGCGAAGCGGCAGCCCCACAACGCCGGTACCGATGGTGAGGCCCAACTGCCCGGCCCGGCCGGCGACAGCCGCCAACAGCGCCATGCAGTCCATCCACGGGTCCCAGTAGACGATGTGGTCGGTGACCCAAATGCCGGAGAATCCGGCCGACTTGGCCGCCTCCACCGTCCCGGTCAGCAGGCCATGAGAAGCCGGCAGCGGATCCCCGCCGGAGAGAGTCCGGGAGGGAAGGTGGACCCCATAGCTTACGGTGGGGGGGCCATGGCGCTCTCCTCCTGGCGAAGCGTTTCGACGGAGCGATGGCCGGCGCCCGGAATTGGGACATGGGGGCAACCTGGCTAGCCGGCCCTCCGGTTCGAACCCTCCCAGCCCATTCTATGCAAGCAAAAGTGAAAGGAATACCGGCAGCAGCGTCATTCAGGGCTGCTAATCTCTGCTTGCTTATCCGTTCACGGTGACCATATAGTAACGGTAGCCGCCATAGCAAGGTGAGCGTTGCCATTTCTGCACAATATGCGAGGGACTATATGGCTGCAAGCGCTGAGAGTTCGCCCCAGACTTTCCTCGTTTCGATAGTGGATAAACACCTGCGCTTATCGGTGCGAAAGAGCTTTCTAGGGCGTCGCTATCTGTTGGAGGGAGACCTCCGATTTAGGGTCGGGCTACTTTCATTCATTGACGGCGGAGTAATTGGGTACCTGTTGCGGGGCTAACCGAATATCCTGCGAGTTCTTGCGACAGGCGACCCAAAAGGGCCTGGCACAATACCAGTTGAAACACTTTCGGACGTATTCCTTGAGGCGCTCTGCGGCCAAGCATCTGACGTCACTGTTCGACTGTCCCACCCGCCGTCCTTTTCTTCTCTCTACATAGTTCCTATGGTTGTTAGTGAAGTAGGGGATATAGCGATGGCTGCATCCGATCGGACAATCAAGCGCGGTGCAATGCAGCGAAGCGTAGAAGAATTTGATCTCTCATTGAGGCAGCGGTTGAACCGTGCCCGTGTGACCGATCTACAAGTAGCCACCGCCTTCGGTATCGCTGAATGCCTGCGCGGTGTTGCCGTAGGATACCATAAAGCGGACGTATTCGAGTCATGTTGGTCTGGCTCCTTTCTCACTGGGGATGCCACGCAACCTGACATCGCTGAATTCCCGGGAGGCTGGTCATTGTCCGTCCCGACAGATTGGAATGGACTCATCCTGTCCGAAAGAGGCCGTATTATTGCGGCAGATATTCTTGCCTGGGCACAGACGACTGACCCGCCGAAACTATCAGAAACCGATCTCGAGAAGATTCAAGTTCAGACCTAGTGTGTAGCAACCCACCAACAGGACCCGAAGGAAACCCAGAGGCTGATTCCATGTTGGTTGGCGTTATGACAATGTTGCGCCCGGCCCGGCGCAAGACAGGCAGAGTGGGAATTCAAAACTTCTGAGCTATGTACACATTAGCCTACCAATCAGCCGACTGGCGCCGGACGGTGGCAACCGCCGGGGGAGCGGCGCCTGTCACACGGCGGCCTTCGGTCATTGCCTCGAATCTTGACAGGGAGCAGCCGATGGCATAGGTTACTGAGTGCCGAAGCCAACCGCAGCCACGCCCGTTTATCGGAGGGAATCGAGTGGTCGAAGAGAAATCAGGCGTGGAACACCTTCTGAGCCCTTACCGGGTCCTGGACCTCACAGACGAACGGGGGCTCCTCTGCGGCAAGATGCTGGCCGACCTGGGCGCCGACGTGATCCAGGTGGAACCCCCCAGCGGCAACCCCGCGAGAAACCTGGGTCCCTTCTACCAGGACGATGTCCACCCAGAGAAGAGCCTCTTCTGGTGGGCCTACGCCGCCAACAAACGGGGCATCACCCTGAACCTGCACACCGCCGGCGGCAGGGAACTGCTCCACCGGCTGGTAAAAGACGCCGACTTCCTCATCGAGTCCTTCCCGCCCGGATACCTGGAAGACCTTGGGCTGGGATACCCAGACCTGGAGGCCGTCAACCCGGGCCTGGTGATGGTGTCGATCACGGCCTTCGGGCAGGACGGCCCCTATGCCGCGTATCAGGCCCCGGATATCGTGGGCCTGGCCGCCAGCGGGATACTGTATCTCACCGGCGACAGCGACCGGCCCCCGGTGCGGGTAGGCTTCCCCCAATTCTACCTCCACGGCGCCGCGGCCGGCGCCGGGGGCGCCCTGATGGCCCACACCCATCGCGCCGTTACCGGCCAGGGCCAACACGTCGACGTGTCCTGCCAGCAGGCGGTGGCCAAGGCGCTGGCCAATGCCCCGCTAACCTGGGATATCGACCGCGCAATCATCAAGCGGATGGGCGCTTTCCGCCAGGCTTCCAAGGACGCCACGGTGCGAATCACCTGGCGGTGCAAGGACGGCCACGTCAACTTCATGCTCCAGGGCGGGTCCACCGCGGTGAGCACCCGCTCCATGCTGGCCTGGATGGACGAGGAAGGCATGGGTGACGAAGACCTGAAACAGGTCAACTGGGAGGAGCTGGGCTTCGGCCAGGGCTCGGCGGAGGTGGCGGCGATGGCCGAGAAACCGCTGGACCGGTTCCTAATGAGTCATACCAAGGCAGAGCTAACGCGAGGAGGCTTCGAGCGCCGCATATTGCTCTCCCCGGTGGCTACCCACGGGGATGTCATGGACCACCCTCAGCTAGAGGCCCGAGGTTTCTTCAAGGAGCTGCACCACCCGGAGCTGGAGGCCTCGGTGACCCATCCGGGAGCGTTCGTGACGAACGAGGGAGAACCGCGGGTCGGATTGCGCCGGCGGCCCCCGCTCATCGGGGAGCACAACCGGGAGATCTACCTGGATGAACTGGGCCTCTCGGTGGAAGAGCTGATCGGCCTCAGGAGAGGGGGTGTGATCTGAACGCCGAGAAACCGTTGCAGGGGGTTAAGGTGCTGGACTTCTGCTGGGTGGTGGCAGGCCCCATGGCCACCAAGTCCCTGGCCGAGTTTGGCGCCACCGTGGTCCGGGTGGAATCCTCCAAGCGGCCCGAGACACTGCGGCGGGCCGCCCCCTTCAGGGGCAGAGAGGAAAGCATAGACCGCAGCGCCTACTTCGCCAACTACAACGCCAACAAACACGGCATCACCATCGACATGGGCCATCCTCAGGCCAGAGACCTGATCCTGCGAATGGTGCTCTGGGCGGACGTGGTGACCGAAAACTTTACCCCCGGCACGATGCCGAAATGGGGCCTGGGATACGCCGACCTCAAGAAGGTGAATCCAGGACTCGTCATGTTCAGCACCTCCATGCTGGGCCGGGGCGGCCCCATGGAGAGCCAGCCGGGTTACGGGCCGGTGCTAACCTCCCTCTCCGGCCTCACCCACATCACGGGCTGGCCCGACCGGGACCCCGTGAACCCTCACGGCCCCTACACCGACTTCATCGGCCCCCGTTTCGCCGTTGCCGCCATTCTGGCGGGCCTGGACCATAGCAGAAGGACCGGCAAAGGGGTCCACTTGGACATGTCACAGCTTGAATCCGCCCTTCACTTCTCGGCGCCTCTCACGCTGGACCGTGCGGTGAACGGGCGGGATCAGGGCCGCAGGGGCAACCGGGACCCGGGAGCCGCGCCCCATGGGGTCTATCCCTGCAAGGGAGAGGACCGTTGGATCGCCATCGCCTGTACCTCCGACGAGCAGTGGCAGGCCTTCCGCCTGGTCATCGCCCCGGACGGCCGGGGCTGGGCCCACCAGGAACGCTTCTCCAGCCTGCTCGGCCGCAAGTCCTCGGAGGATGAGCTGGAGCGCATGGTCGGCGAGTGGACCGCGCCCTGGGACGCACGGGAGCTGATGGATACCCTCCAGCGGGCGGGGGTGCCCGCCGGGGTGGTCAACGACTGCCGAGACCTCTTCGACGACCCGCAACTCAAGCACCGGGGGCACTACCAGTTCCTGGACCACCCGGAGCTGGGCGTCTACGCCACCGAGGGTACCGAGATGGTCCTATCCCGGACGCCGGGAAGCCTGGAAACGGCGTCGCCCCTGATGGGCCAGCACACCGAGCAGGTGTTCAGGGAGCTATTCGGCTTTTCGGCGGAGGAGTACAACTCCCTGAAAGAGGACGGGATGTTCGAGTAGTCTCCGGGCCGGGATCCAGTAAACACCTCTCCGGAATCCGGCCTTGGCCGGAAAGATGTCCGTGGGGCTAGGTTGTCGCACATTGTCGCCGAGGTAGAGCCGGCTACAAGATGGTTCACTCGTTCACGGGGCCGAAGAACCCGCGTCAGTTGATCCGTTTTTCGCGCCCTTGCCACTCCTTCTCCCGGAGCACGAACTTCTGAATCTTGCCGGTGGCCGTCTTGGGCAACTCGCCGAACTCGACGTACTGCGGGCATTTGAAGTGGGCGATGCGCTCCCGGCAGAACTGGATGATCTCCTCCGAGGTCACCTCGGCGTCCTCCCGCTTGGCGATGAAAGCCTTGGGCGTCTCTCCCCAGCGCTCGTCAGGCACGCCGACGATGCATACCTCCAGGACGGACGGGTGCTCCATGATGACCTTCTCCACCTCCTGGCTAGAGATGTTCTCCCCGCCGGAGATGATGATGTCTTTGGCCCGGTCCCGGAGTTCGATGTAGCCGTCAGGGTTCCAGACCGCCAGGTCGCCCGAATGGAACCAGCCGCCATTAAAGGCCCGGGCCGTGGCCTCCGGGTCGTTGTAGTAGCCCGTCATCACGTTATTGCCCCGCATCACCACCTCGCCCATGGTCGCGCCATCCCGGCGAACGTCCTCCATGTTCTCGTCCACCACCCGCACGCCGGGCTCGGTCAAGATGTAGGAAACCCCCTGACGAGACTTCAGGCGGGCCCGCTCCTCCACGGGCAACTCCTCCCAGCCGGGCTGCTCGGCGCAGACGGTATGCGGCCCGTAGGTCTCCGTCAGCCCATAGCCATGCTCGATGCTGGCGCCCATCCCCTCAATGGTCCGAATTACCTGGGGAGCCGGCGGCGCTCCGGCGGTAACGACGGTCACCCGCGACAGGTCCTGGCCTTCGGCCGCCGGCGAGGAGTACATTGCGGTGAGAACAGTGGGAGCGCAGCACATGTGGGTCACGCCCTCCTCCCGGATCAACTGGTATATCTGCTCCGGTTCGACCCGCCGCAGGCACACGTGGGTGCCCGCGACCGCCGTCACGCCCCAGGTGAAGCACCAGCCGTTGCAATGGAACATCGGCAGCGTCCAAAGGTAGACGCTGCGCCAGCTCATCCCCGCCTCCAACACCTCGCTGATGGCGGCAAGGTAAGCGCCCCGGGCGTTGTACTCCACGCCCTTGGGCTGGCCCGTGGTGCCGGAAGTGTAGTCGATGGCAATCGTCTCCAACTCCGAGTCCAGCTCCACCCGGTGGACCCCTTCCGGGGATGAGGCGAGGAACGACTCGTAGTCGGGGCCCGGAATGTCCTCGGCCTTGGGGGCCACGTCCACCACCTGCACAAAGGTCGTGACCCCGGGGACGTCGTCCTTCAGGTCCCGCACGATGGCCGCCAGCTCCGAGTCGAACACCAACACCTTGGCCCCGCTATGGTTGATGATGTAGGCGATCTCCCGGGATGAAAGGCGGTAGTTAATGGCCACCAGGATAGCCCCGATGTAGAGGGGTCCGTAGTGGCCTTCGAGCATGGGCGGGCCGTTGGGCGTCAGGAACGCTACCCGGTCACCCTTCTCGACTCCCACGCTTTTGAGCGCCCCAGCCAGGCGTTTTACCCGGTCCGAAAACTGGAGATAGGTGTACCGCCGGCTGCCGTAGACCACCGCGGTCTTGCCGGGATAGACGAAGGCGCTGCGGTCTAGCAAAGTCAACGGGTTCAGATCCTGGAACGATACCTTCTGGTGCATCGCTATGTCCTTTCTCCGAGACCTTTGGCGTCTCCGAGATGTTGTAGTGCCCACACCTTTAATCGGTAGTTGTCTTATTTCACCCGCCAGCCCGATCGGGGTGTCAGGAAGTGTATTGAGCACCATCTTCTCTGTCAATGGTGGAAACCCAGCAGCGTGGTCGATTGGAAGGGATATGGGGATGATCAAATAACTAACTTGAAAGGTGGTTCAACAAGCTCACCACGAACGGGGCAGGCGCACCCGATCCGTTCGTTCTGAGCGCCTTATCCGTTCGCCCTGAGCCTGTCGAAGGGCCGCTGGAGCCGGCACTCAAGGCTTTGGGATAGCTACTAAAGGTAACCCCGGATGAAA
>JASLXV010000097.1:0-9209 GCA_030740155.1 Dehalococcoidia bacterium
CAGCGCAGAAAGGAGGTGAAGGCTCAAACGATCGATAGGCGAAGACTTCATAACCGGACCCTCAGGCAGCTCACCCAAGCTCTTCCACACCTCTGATCTCTCGGGTCCCAAACTGTCCCATTTGTGCTGGTTGCCAACAGTGCGGCTGTGACGGATTGAGGTGGACCGAGCCATATGGACAGGATTGGGGCAAAATCAGGCGAGGATCCTGTTGAGTTCCGTTAGTGGCGTCGGCTGATTGACTATCACTATTCATGGATAGTGTTCGTCCGCTAGCATGAAGAAGTCACCGGTCCCACGTTGTCTAGGGCCGAATCCCAACTTGAATCTGGGAGAGGTCTGTATTGACGACCACCTGAAGATCGGTGGTAAGCTCCAACCATTCCACGCAACCTCCGATGGGCATGGGTTCGGCAGAAATGGAGAACCTTGGTTTTGGTACACGGTCTTCAAATGTCTTTGATTCAGGTAAACCAGTTCGATCTGGGAAATACAGCCTTAGATCAATCGCCAGATGGGGAAAGTGATAATGAAACGACATCAACGAAGCGGGCTGAGCGTGGTGGTTGTCGGTGGCGGTATCATTGGCGCATCCATCGCCTATCATCTATCCCGCCGGGGTTCATCGGTGACCGTAATCGAGGAGCATAGTCCGGGGTCCGGAGCCTCCAGTCGCTCTTTTGCCTGGATCAACGCTACTGCCAAGTCGCCGCTTGACTATCACGACCTCAGCAGGCGTTCTTTGGAGATGTGGGACCGGTTCGCCAGCCAATTGGGGGGAGACGTGGGCCTCCGTTGGGGTGGGCGGTTTGAGTGGGCCGCGACCCTTGAGGCCGCTGAGGAACTTTACCTGCAGGTCAAGCAGCTTCAAGGGTGGGGCTACCCCTGCCGGATGGTCAACGAAGCCGAGATGCTGCAGCTTGAGCCGGGGTTGTCTCTTGGGCCGGTTACGGCCGCCATGTACACTGAAGTTGACGGGCAAGTCGACCCCCTAAAGGTCATCGATGCCTGCTTACAGCGTGCCACTCAGTGGGGCTTGAAAGTGCACCAGGAGACCCCGGCGACCGGCCTAGCGCTGGCTGAAAGTGCAACCGGGGACGTGCGGGTGGCGGGGGTGCAAACCGAAATGGGCAACCTGCCTTGCGATGTGGTAGTGCTGGCGGCGGGTGTTGGGAATACTCGGCTGGCCGCCATGGCCGCGATCAATCTTACCCAGCCGGTAAGCCCCGGAATTACTATAAAGACCGACCCGCGCCCGCCAATGCTGCGGACGGTTCCGATCCTGTCCTCGCCTCAGCTGGAAGACGGCCGCCAGGGGGTATCTATACGCCAATCCACCGACGGCGTTGTGACCGTGACGGAGAGGAAGGACGAAAGCTTGCGCCTCGACAACTCCCAAGAACACGCAGACGACCTGCTGGCCAGGGCTACCCACTTTCTGCCCGCCCTGGCCGGAGCCAAGGCCATCCCGTTGGATGTGGGCTACCGCCCGATGCCCCGAGACGGCTTGCCGGTGCTGGGATTTTCCCAGGCGGCCTCCAACGTGTATGTCGCTTTGACCCACAGCGGCGTCACCCTGGCCCCTCTGGTTGGGGAGCTAGCTGCCCTGGAGATAGTCGAGGGCGCCACCGTGGAGATGCTGAGCGCATACCGGCCGGACCGGTTTTCCTGATAGCACTCTTCAGCCGCAACCGCAGGTGAGCTATCACCGCCCACTATGAAACAATAGTGTGTGGTCTCAAAGGGTCAGTTCGAAGACCAACCCGAACCTGTTTCCCAAGTCATCACGGCTGGGGTTTTTGTCGGTGCCCAGGTCGGTGTAGGTGAGGCTCAGATTGTCCTGGTAATTCACGACCTGCGACGGATTCGGGTCTGAATTGATCACTGCCAATGTCGCACCAGGAGGCGCCAGAACGAACCGTTTCAGAGAGTGCCAGGTTCCCACCTTGAACGAGTAACCCTTACTAGGATCGATCAGGAACGCGCTAATCTGCCCAGGCTCCGGGATTGCCAAAGGGTCCTCGTCAGTTGGAGCGGCGGCGGCCACAACGGTTGGAGAACCACTGAGTTGAAAAAATGTCTGAGTTACCTTGAAGTGACGCTCCATTTCACAAAAGGTGAGGCCCTCGCACGGCTGCCAGATGGAGCTCAAAGTCGTTCTCCCTTCTGCGTGAAAATCCAGAGGTGAGACTATGCGCCGGTCCAGTGGCCGCTCCCTTGGGTCGACAAGCTCTCCGAACGGCCCAAATGATTCCTTGGTCATAGGCTCCACTTTGATCTTGTATGCCTTAACCATGCGGTCTCCCCCTGATCCACAATCAAACTACCGCTCTATTGTAACTTCCCAGGACACCGGCATCATGACCCGCAACATCGGGCTGACAGAACGCACATCCTTGATCGTGAGCCAACTCAAAGATGGGCAACCTTCAGCCTGGCCTGCAGTGGACTCTGTCGCCCGGACACCGCATCAATCTCGAGGGGTGGCCAGTAGGTGCGGAGCGAAGACCCCGCAATACACCCATTATGGCCGCTGGCAAATCGCCACCACTGTTCGCATATATCGTCAGCGGGCTGTGAGGTCATGGGCTACCGGACACCAGCCTCTGCGCTCCACCGGATTCGGTGGAACCACCGTGCCAACCAAAAATAAGACGTGGTCAACCAGAAGAGAAGTGGTAATTGTGATGGGACAGCGGGACTCTCGCTTAATATCGCCCCAATCCTGTCCAACTGAAGGGGTCCAACTCAGAGAACCTGGCAGGCATACACCTAGTTGGTTCCCTCCGGATCATCTCTCCCCGGCACAGAGATGTAGAGGCAGACCACTTCGACTAGATCCCAGGCGCTTACTTGCTGGAGTTCCCGCTGTTTCTCCTTGAAGCCACCTCGCTGGTGCATTTCGGCCCGCACCGTGAAGATTATGTGACCGCCTGGGGGTGTGATACGGGCGAGATCGTCAAGTGAATTCAGATCGTGTGACGCGTGGGACTCATCGCCCGTTGTACAACGTCCCGGTCGGCCCAGGCGATGGTTCCCTACTGGAGTACGCCAGCTGCCTCCTGGCTTCCGGGGATGACCATCCAGATCATCGAGCCATCACCTCTGTGGGCATCTTTTGGGTCAAGAGTCCGACGTCTTCAAATATCTTGCGCAACCGGGCACGCTGCTCCTCGGTGAACGGCAGCATCGGCGGCCGTGAGTAACCTCCTGGTTTCCCCAACAGGCGCATAGACTCTTTGATGGCCACATATTGGCTGCCCACTTTGAACAGGTCACTGACGCGCACTATCTTGTAGTGCAGTTCCCGTGCCCGCTCCATATCGCCGGCGACGGCGGACTCGTACAACTCAACTGCCATCCGGCCAACTACCTGGGGCACCATCGCCACGGCGCCCACCGCTCCCACGGCAAGGGCAGGCAGCAGCAGGTCTTCCTGGCCTACGAAAAGCCGAATTCTGTGACCGCAAAACCGGATGAAGTCAGAGATCTGCCGGAGGTCGGAGGAGCTGTCTTTGATGGCAACCACATTCTCCAGATCCATCAACTGCTCTACGAGATGGGGTGTCAGGAGTGTCCTCATGGCCCGCGGACTGTTGTACAGCATGATGGGAAGACCGCAATCCTCTGATACCCGGGTGTAGAACTCGACCAACTCATTCTCGCCCATACCAAGGTAGATTGGCGGCAAGACCATTGCTCCAGCGCATCCCGCACTCGCGGCATACCGGGTCAAGTCCACAACGTCGTCGGTGCGAATGGCGGACGTGCCTGCGATCACCGGCACCCGGCCTCTCACCTGGTCAACGGCAACGGAAAACACACGCTTGCGTTCGTCGTTGTTCATGAGATAGAACTCCCCGGTACTGCCCGCGGAGATCACGCCATGACAACCTGCTTCAAGGACCAGGTCAACCACCTGACGGTAGGCCTCCTCATCAATGTCGCCGTCCCTGGTAAAAGGAGTCACGATGACTGCGAAGGAGCCGTGCCAGTCCACGCTAGGCTTGCCCATATCCATCACCTCCCCGGTCAGATGGCCTCAGTATAGTGCTGGCGGCTTTAGGGGTCAATCAAGGTTCCCGAGAGCGATGGTGAGTGTGAAGGACGGAGTAATAATGTCCCGCCAGGATGGGGAGAACGTTTGTGGAGGGCGGTGAAGAGCGTACCACCCAAGCCTTCATCTGATCGCGCTGATCGATGCTTTGACCGAAGACGGCAGGGATGTGCAAAGTGAGGTGGACCCAGATATTGGAGCGACACTAAGGGAGGGTCCTCTCGTGCTCCCATCATAGCCGCTGGCAAACAGCTATCACTGATCGCACATAATGTTGGCATCGGCTTCAAGAATCCCGACGGAACTGCCTGAAGCAAACGGTACCGGAGAAGTGACCCCTTGGACGATAATAAAGCGGCCCGGGACAGCCCTGCATGCGCTCCGGCCGGGCCTCTACCCACCGATGGCGGAGCACTCCATGCGGAAGTCCGCCCCACCCACCAACGTGTCCCAGGTCGGGTCCACCATGATGCCGCACAGGCCGCCAGCCTCCCAGGACCAGTCCTCCCACCAGCCCACCTCATGCCCCATCCTCGCAAGCCTCTCGCCCACCTTTCGATCTATCCAGCCCTCCAACTGTACCAAGCCGGGGTAGTAAGGGTGGGGCCAGTAAGACCCTGGGAAGCTGTAGCTGACAAATCGAGGTTCCTCCACCGCCTGTTGCGCGCTCATACCGAACTCCACCATGTTGAGGAACATCTGGGCCATTGCCTGTACCTGGGCGTCGGTGCCCGGGGTAGCGAAAGGCATGAAGAGCTTGCCGTCTTTGAAGGCAATAGCGGGGTTGGGGGTCAGGCGGGGCCGTTTCCAGGGTCCCAAACTATTGGGGACATCGGGGTCGAGCCAGCTCTGGCCTCCCCGGTTTGAGATTATCATGCCCAGGCCCGGCACTATGGGCGTCGTGCCGAATGAGTCGCTGAAGGTGGCTGCGAAGGCGTTTCCCCACCGGTCCACCGCACAGCTGGAGGCCGTGTCCAAATCCGGGACTGCCTGGCGGCGTGGAGTGGCGATCACTCCCCTGGCGGCTGGTCTGTCGACCCCCTGGAAGGGCCAGGGATTGCCCGGAGGCGGCAACTCCGGCCATGCCCTGGCCGGGTCCAGAGCCTTCCGCCTCTCTGCGGCGTACTCCTTTGACAGGATCCCCTCCATGGGCACATCCACAAACTCAGGGTCCCCATAGTATGCATCCCGGTCTGAGAAGGACAGCTTGATGGCCTCTGTCACCGCGTGAATGTACTCCGCTGAGTTGTGCCCCATGGACCTGATGTCAAACGGCTCCAGCAAATTCAACACCTCAATGAGGCTGGGCCCTTGGGACCAGGGCCCACAGGTGAAAAGGGTGTAGTCTTTATAGGTGCCCGACTCCGGTCGCTCCACCTTGACGCTGAAATCTGCGAAGTCCTCCATCGTTAGGAGGCCGTCGTGCTCTTGGGCGAAGCGCACCATCTTCTCCGCCACCTCACCCTTGTAGAAGAAGTCCCGCGCGGCACGGATGCCAGCTTCCCGTCCCTGCCCTGCGCTAGCCCTCTCCGCCGCGACCATCTTGCGAAACACACCGGCCAGGTCCTTCTGGACGAAGTTCTGCCCCTCTTCCAATGGCTTGCCGTTGGGAAAAAACAACTCGCGGCTGCCGGGGTGAGCCGTCAAGAACTTTTCAAAGTCCTTGATGCGGGCCGCGAAAGTCTCGGACACCGGGGAGCCCCCTTCGGCCAGCTCCAAGGACGGCTGAATCACCCGCTCGAAGGTCATCGTCCCATAAAGCTCTAGAGCGCTCAGCCAGGCGTCACAGGCAGCGGGCACGGCGCTGCGGGGCACCCCGATGGGTATCTCACCGTAGGTGTCTCGAAAATACTCCAGGGTGGCCGCCTTGGGCCAGCGGCCAACGCCGCTGATGGTCACCACCTCGTCTTTGTCCGCCAGGTATATGATGATCGGCGCCACTCCTGCTAAGCTGGTCCATTGGGGCATGGTCACGTTGATGGCGATGCCGGCGGCCACTCCGGAATCGATGGCGTTGCCGCCCTGTTCCAGCACGCGAAAGCCCGCGGCTGTGGCCAGATAGTGGCCGGATACCACCATGTGGTTGGAGCCCCTGGCGGGAGATCTGAATGAGTGAATGCCTTTCGGTGCCATCTTTCACCTCTCTCTGGTCAGAATCATGGGTGGCGCGATGACGAGCTTTGCCCGCCTAAATGGTCCCCCCGCAGGTTATCGGGTTCCTTTGCGGCCCGACCGATTGCCAGGTCGGAGAAGTACGATTCTACAACTTGTTGAAAGAGTTGGCCATTCCGCTGGGAGACCATCCACATCTGCCTGAGGACTCCGAGGTCTCTGCTAGACCACTGAAGTGGACCCCATGCTGGACAGGATTGGAGCGACATCAAGAGACCGTCCCCTGTGCTCCCATTACCGCCACCGACAGATCGTCGTCACTATCCCCAA
The DNA here is from genome assembly GCA_030740155.1 of Dehalococcoidia bacterium. GTDB lineage: Bacteria > Chloroflexota > Dehalococcoidia > Lucifugimonadales > UBA3495 > CAJWBT01. The sequence goes on from JASLXV010000097.1 coordinate 6,500, forward strand.
TTTGCAGTCCCTGTGGCGGTAAGGGCCGCCTTTGGATGGGCTGCGCGCCCATCTAGCCTGCTTATGGAGGGGAAGTTACAAGGCTTGGCGTTGCTCCGGCGCGACGCAGTATAATGCACCACACGAGGCCCAGAAGCGGACAAGTGGTTGAGAGACGAGCCGCTCGCTGAGGTCCGAGGTTGCAGCACGACGCGCGATCGGCTGGTCAGGCTAGAGCGCGGAAGGCTCACGGAAGGAGGCTTAGATGAACGCTAAGATGTCAGGCCGTGTTCACGTCATTACTGGTGGGTACCCGCCTGGTGCGCGCGGCGGGCACGATATGGACTACACGCGGCTCAGGCTTCTGGAACTGCTCGCAGAGCGCGGCCTGCTCGCCACTGTAGGCAACGACTTCACCGACATTCATCGCTGGCTCCCCGGGGCTCAACTGCTGATAACCTATGTCGCCGGGCCGTTCCTTGACGACGACCAGAACCAGATCGTGCGCCGGTGGCTCGACGACGGCGGTCACTGGCTGGGTTTGCACGGCACGAGTGGTGGCAAGGCAACGCGGGTGGGAGACGGGAGAAGACGGCGGATGGTCAAGGCAAGCCACCACGACACGCTCGGTGGCTTCTTCATCAGCCACCCACCGATACGCAAGTTCCGGGTCGACGTTGTTGACACCGGCCATCCGCTGACCAGGGACATGCCGGAGTCGTTCGAGACGATAGACGAGCCCTACATGATCGAGATCCAGCACCCTTCGGAGACGCAACTGCTACTCACCGCAGAGCTGGGCCCCGATGACTCACCGCCCGGCTCCGGATTCGTGTACGATGAGGACACCGCGCTCCAGCCGGATGGCAAGACGCGGGTGCTTGGGTTCACCCGCAACATTGGCAAGGGCGGCGTGACCTATATTGCGCTTGGCCACTGCGCTTCGACCGCGAACCCAAGCCGGCCTACAGTCGATCCCAGCCCCGGGGCGGCCGGCGCCGGGCCAGAGGTGCTGCGCGCTACCTGGGAATCGGACGCCTACATACAGCTGCTTCGCAACGCGATAGCGTGGGGCGTGGGCTAGGCACACCTGGCAGCTACCCACGGGTGCCGGTTGAGCGCATGAATGCGGAGTCCAGGCGCACCGTTCATCGGCCTGACCCAAAGGCCCCGCGATTTGGTCTAGCCATCACTATTCGCAAATAGTGTCAGTGGCCCCGCGCTCCAGTGGGCTAGGTTGTTTAGCACAGACGGGAGCCGCTATGAGGGTGACTCTGGCCTTGAACGTTGGCCTGTGCTTCCTTCGTTCTAGCTAGTGACACGTCCCGCTCCTATTTCAAGCTAATCTGATTTTGGGAATGAAACTCTCCCTTGGCTGCCTATCTGAATTTCCGGATCCACTTCGCTCTGATATTTTCCGTGACCTGCGACACTGGCGTATGCGAAAGTTCGCGGGACATTCTTACTCCGGCCTTTACACCGCCCTTCCCGCGGTGGAATTCGAACCCCTGACCGCTGGTTTTGGAGTTCAGCGTTGGTCGTTCTGTTCTATACCGACACGTGTGATATTAGAACATGCTGTCAGCAATTCGCGGGCTCGTTTGTATCTATCGTCTGCTCTTGTCCTACCCTATCCCGATAAGTATGTCGGCAATTTGGTCGGCCATTTGCACAGCTGGCCCACATACGGACTCACGTAGACTGACATGGATCCATTGCCGACCCTGGTGACCGCCAGATACCGCTGGAGCGTGGGCAACCATTACAGACTGAAGTGGGGTGATCCGGTGGTCACCGTCTCTAGGGTCTGCAATGGGCACCGGGCGATCGTCCATATCGGTGCGTTCCAGTGGACCGACCCGAGATGATGATCACGCGCTCCCAGAGCCAGAATCAATGGTAGTGCCCATACGAGAACGCTATCGAAGGCTCCCGCTACCCGGCGAGCGGCGGCTCAGAGGTATCGTCGCCGACCTGGAGCACCAACTGGGCAGCGGGCCCTGAGGCCTCAGGCCAGCCAGCAGATGCTCAGGACGGAACTCAGAAGCCCGGAGGACAAGCCCAGGGAGTACGGGGGATACAGGCAGGCAGGAGAGGAGCCAGCGCTGTTTACGGCAGTTTAGAACAGGCTTTAGAGAGCTAGTCTCTGTGGGCCCCGTGCGGCAGTACGTGGGCCACCACATGCCGCATCGCCCGTGTCGAGATCCGGACGACCCTCTTTGCTCAGGCGGCGACGACTCCTCCTCCGCTGTCAGGGTCCCGATTTCGTTGACGTCCTACCCATGCCCGTGACAGGCAAGAGGGTCGCGCAAAAGGCAGCTTTTGCATAGCGGAGATCGGCTGGCCCATTACCCTCTATTCTGGTCCACCACCGTGATTATCGCAAGATTCTGCCATCTTGGGTTGTAAACCATGCTTCATACTTGTTTCACGGTTGTTGGATACTTGCTTCATAGTTGCTTCATAGTTGTTTCAGTGGTATTCCTAGCTGGCCGTGCCTGGACAAAAAATTCCCGCAACCAGTGAATAGCTCAATGCCCTATCTGAAAAGGCCATGATCACGGCTCTAAAAGGGCCATAATAACCGTTGAATCGGGCATTTTCAGCGGTGTTTTGGCCCTTAAAACGGGTTAATTGCGCCGGGATCTTCGTTGTTCGCCCAGGAGGGCAATACTTCCGGCCAGTTGAACAGGGCGGGCACCATCGCGGGCCGGTCGCAGGGTCTGTTTTG
>JASLXV010000098.1:0-47600 GCA_030740155.1 Dehalococcoidia bacterium
CAGTCTCCACTACCTTTCTCCTGCGCTCACTCGGGAATACCATAGGTCCACCTGCCGGGGTGGCGGAACGGTAGACGCGGCGGACTTAAAATCCGCTACCTTAACGGGTGTGTGGGTTCGACTCCCACCTCCGGCACCAACGTCATTCATGCCTAGAGACGCCGTCTTTTCGGGCGGCGTTCTTGGCGTCTTGTTAACACTCGCCTGTTCACTGTTAACAAAAGTGTTAACACCGCCCATGTACCGCTGGTACAGATCGCGCCGCCAAGGCCGCTTGCCGTTGACCATGTAGGACAGGTAGGCCGGGCTGATCTCTAGCTCGGCGGCAATCTTCCGCAGTGACAGTCTTTTACCCTCGTTCGCCATCGTTGGCCTCCCTGTCTATCTTCTCTTGTATCGCCTCTTCGAGCCATTGGCCCAGCGCCTTCCCATCGGCCTTCGCATGTTCAAGCGCCCGCTTCATTGCATCAGGCTCTATCCTCACTGACCGTATCGGCTTGTGGCCTGTAGCTGGCCGTCCCATTCGCTTCGTCACGGCAGAGTCATACTTTATGTATTATATATAATCAAGTACGCGCTGTCGCAAGCTGGGCGAGGCAGGACGGCGTTTCCGTTCACACGCTATGATTAGGGTAATGGGCAGTGAACGGAACTGCGGCGGTATGCGGCCTGCAGAAAACGGGCCGCGCCAGCGACCCTGGTAGCTTGGTCAACGGTACTAGCCGCGCGGATTTTGAATTCTGAGCAGCCGGGTCAAATCGAAACGTCCTTGTTGGCCCATATTGCCCAGTTCGACACCGACGGAAGCGCCGTAACTGACTGGATGGTGTGCTCCTAGTACCTAGTTGCATAAATCAGCGTTCTCAATTCCACTCGTGGTGAGCTTGTCGAACCATGGACCCGGCTCCCTTCGACAGGCTCAGGGTGAGCGGATGATTCTTACGAGGATTTCCAAAACTAGATACTCGAAAAGGCCCATGGGAGCGCAAAACGTGGTGAAAGCCACCTCCGCTGCCTATCGAACGCTAACTTGCTGCGCGGAGAGATAGTGTTGCGCGCCGGGCGGCGCTGATTGACGGCATTCGTGAGTGACACTACCATAGTCCTGGTCGAGGACTGCTGCCTGCCAGCGCCGAGGCAGTTCGGAATGGTGAATCCGGCTGAAAACGAAGAGAGGGAGGGGAATTATGCCCCGCATGGCTACGGAGGAGAGGTTCTTTAGAAACCCAATGGTGCCCTACAAGGAGTACAAACGTATCAAATATGAGCCAGGGAGGGTGACTCGAATAAAACTGAATAGACCCCGATACCTGAATGCTCAGAGCCATGCCATGTTCGGCGAGCTAGAGGATGCTTATGACCGCGCCTGCGAGAACACGGAGTGCCATGTTATCGTCGTTTCAGGAGAGGGCCGCTGTTTCTCATGCGGAGACGATGCTAACGGGCTTACGCCAGAGTCGGCGCCCTGCCTGGTAACCGACGAAACGGCTCAGCAGCTAATCGAGCGGTTCGGCTCCGAGCGCGCACTTTGGCACCAATACAACATTGAGCACGACTACTATATTTCTTGGTGGCTCCACCAAAAACTGCCCCGCACCCCAAAGCCAACCATCGCCATGGTGCACAGCTATTGCATCTATGGAGCATTTGCCCACGCCACAGGGTTGGACATCATCTTCGCTTCCGAGGATGCTTTGTTCCTGGGTGGCCTCGGCAAAGCAACATGGGACCTGGGCTCACGCAAAGCCCTGGAGCTTGCGTATGAAAACCGGTTCATGACTGCTCGCGAAGCCCTCGAAAACGGCTCGATCAACCGTGTCTTCCCCGACCACGAAACCCTGGAGAGGGAGACGCTGGCCTTCGCGGAAAGACTTGCCAGCGAAGTCCCCACCCACCTGCAGCGTATCAAGCAAGCCTATCTACAAACGCTGGACTGCCAGGGTTACACGGCGGCCTATGAGGCGAATCGTACGCCGTCTGCCCAAATCTGGCGAAACTTGGCCGCGGATGGGAACGCAATGAGATATGAAGGTAAGGGCATGGCTCGAACCCCTGCGGCTTTATTCGCCCTGGCTACAAAGCTGGAGTCGGAGGGAGCGGAGGTGCCCACCAACGTCATTGAAGCGCTGGCGAGGGCCGCTGCCAGGGATGATAAGGCAGCGTGGCAGAAAGCGCTCCATCAGGAGTGGAGGGCGCCAGAGCGATTGGCGCGTGCGGACGCCGACGCGAAGGCATGGGGCGAGAAGAAGGCAAGAGCAGGAGGTAAGGATACTAAAGAAATGATAGAAGAGCTTTTGGAAAAGCTAAGAAAATGACCGCGTGAACTCAGAAAGCACAGCCGCCCAAAGAAGAGGGTTGCAAACAAACCGGCCGGTATTGAGCTGATACCAGGCCGGAGTCTAGAGCGGGAAACAGGTGGATAGGCATGAGGGTAGACTACTCCCATGCGCGCTTGGGTCGAAAAGCTGAACGAGGCGATGGTCATGTCGCAGCACACCTGGATCATGTTCCCCATCTCGATACACACCCCCCGGACGGCGGCGATGGTAGGTTTCATGGAGAGGAAGAGGCGGCCCAGGGTCCGGGGGCGGCCCACGATCTGCCGGGTTAGCTGGACCCGCTGGGGGTCCCGCCGCTCGCTCCGCGGAGCGTCGGAGGTCATGTCCAGGCCTCCCCAACCCCCCAGGTCATGGCCCCCGCAGAAGTGTTTCCCGTTTCCGATGGCGACCACGGATTCTACGTTGTCGTCGTTTTCCCAATCATCGATGGCGGCTACCAGCTCCTCGTCGGCGGATTCGGGCACCGCGTTGCGCTTCTCCGGAAGGTTGAGAGTGAGGAAGGCGCACTTCTCCTTCCGGTCTTTCTCGTACTTGTAGAAGGGCTTTTCTCCGGGGAGTATGTGGGTGAAGTCTTCCATGTTTGTCCTCTCCTTTCGTTCATTCCAGGGAATACGCTGAGCCGCACCGTCACGTCGTTCATGGCGCGCCGCAAGCGCGCGATGCCGCCGCAGATGGAATCAGGGTGACAGGCGCCAGGCCGATTCAGGTAGCGAGGCGGCCCGTTACAATCGGGGCTGGGCCGGTCGCTCACCAAGTGTTGGCCGGCCGATTCTTCCCTGGTGGCCGTCTCTTTTGGGTGGCTGAGGCGTCCGGATTCTAGCCCCTAAACACGATATGCGCCAACGTTGCGTGCCTGATCCGCCACGCGACGAGGCACGGGTTGACGCCCGTCGGCGCCCTGGCTAGGATGGGGCTAGTAGGGCCTTGATCCCCCAATCACCGGCCGTCGAGCGAAGACGGCTAATCTCCTTAAGGATGCAATGCCATGTCCGTGCCCCTAGAAGGAATTAGAGTGCTGGACTTCACCCAGCAGCACATGGGTCCCACGGCCACCGTCATGCTGGCCGATCTGGGAGCCGAAGTCATCAAGGTCGAGCCACCCTGGAAGGACCAGATGTCCGGCCCCGAGGCCCATCGGCCCGCCCCCGACGGGTATGAATCCGCCCACGAGGCCCACAACCGGGGTAAGAAAAGCATAACCGTTGACCTCAAGAGCCCAGAGGGCAAGGAGGTCATTTACCGCCTGATCCCGAAGGTGGATGTCTTGGCCGAGAACTTTTCCGCCGGCGTGATGGACCGGTTGGGCCTGGGCTACGCGGACCTTTCGCCAATGAACCCGAGGCTGGTCTATGGAAGCTGCTCCTCTTTCGGTTCCGCGGGCCCCATGCGGGGCTGGAAAGGCATGGACAGCCTTTTTCAGGCCATGAGCGGCATCATGTGGTTGCAAGCCGGCAACGACGGAGTTTGCCCCGAGCCGGTCCAGATGAACCTAGGGGACACGGTAGGGGGCATCCTTTTCTCGCATTCGATCGTCGTGGCTCTGCTCGCCCGCGACCGCACCGGGTTGGGGCAGAAGGTAGAGTCGTCTGGGCTGGGCAACATGATTTCGCTTCAGAGGTGGCGGATCACCGCGGCGCTGCGGCATGGGTTCCGTTGGGACATCCCTCACGGCCTCATAGCCGACGATCCCGTCAGGTACTTTCACCGGGACTTCGAAGGCAAATGGTTTGTCACATCCATGATGGCCCAGGGAAGTTGGGCTAATTTCTGCGAGGTCATCGGCCGGGAAGACCTGAGTGACCATCCTCAGTGGCAGGGCCGGGCCGGGCGCAAGGGTAGCAAGCAACTGGAGGAGTTGTTGGCCCAGGCTTTCGCAACCCGCACCCGAGACGAGTGGGTGGAAGCATTCCAGACCCACGGCGTCGCCGCCGCCCCGGTCTACTCCTACGACGACCTGGCCGATGATCCCCAGTGTCTGGCCAACGGGTATATCGTGTCCGTGGACGACCCGCGCTGGGGACCGATGAAGCTGCCGGGCGCGATGGCGAAGTTCAGCGCCACGCCGGCGGACCAGCCTGCCGGTTCGGCGCCCATCCTTGGAGAGCATACCCAGGAGGTCCTGACCGGCCTTGTCGGCTACAGTCTGGAGGAGGTGGCTCGGCTGAAGGACGCGAGGGCTATCTAGGGCCGGATCAAGCCGACCATCACAGTCGCCGTTTCCGGACTATTCTGTAGAAACCAATGAAAGCTTTGCTTTCCTGTCCAACGACTTTATCTCGATTTCACGTCTTGAGGCGACTCCCCTGTCCTGGCAAATTTCCTGATAAACGAGCTTAAACGGCCCACGCCCTTTCGTATATTTCGCGCCCTGTCCCGCTTCGTGTTCCGCCATGCGGCGCTCTAGATCATTGGTGATGCCGGTATACAGGGTTCCGTCGGCGCATCGCAGAATGTAGACGATCCAGTTCACAAGCTCCTACCCTATCCAAATAGTCTCTTGCAAAAGGAGCACTCTGACACCAACCCCTTGCTCGCCCGTGCAGCCCATCGATGCAGGCAACCGATTAGACGGGACTGGCCCACTTGGTCACTGGGTCTCCTCGATGGCTACATCATCGCTTGCTGTGCTGGGCAACAACTGATCAAAGAGGCGTAGCCGGATGGTTCTGATCTCGGGAATGGTGATTTCCTGGTCGAAGACCGCTCTGTACTCCTTCAACCCATCTACGACGCCAATGAACTCGATTACATCATCTTCAAGGAGCCGTGAACCTTCACAGTGGAGGTAGACTGTGTCATCCCACCCGAAGGTGCCTTCGGTCACATTGGCTCGGAATTGGTATTCGTCTTTGCCTGCGTTGATGACCTGAACAATCTGGGCTCGATAGTAGACGGTCTTTCCGACGTGCTGTTCATTGTTGCGGAAAAGATCATCGTAGGAAATCTTCTCCGCTTCCTGCATAGATCGAGCAAAGGTAAGAGTTGGCGTCGGGGTTGCGGCTGGGGTGGCCAATGTACCAGGACTGTTGGACCCGAAGTCATCTGAGGAGCCGATAATGAGTGCAATGACAACGAGCAGGGCAGATGATCCGACGATTGACACGGCGACCCACATGACCGCTCGCCCAAAGGAACGCTGGCCATTCCTCTTCGGTGCGGTGACCAGAGGGGGGCCTTGCCTCGGCCTGCCGCAGCCAGAGCAGAAACGTGCACCCTGGATGACCTCGGTGCCACAGCTAGTGCAGAACGCCATTTTACTCTATCCTTCTCATTTGCCAGACCTCTGGCCTCTGTCCGGAACCGGATGCGGCGCTATCTGTGGTGACACCGGCCCCTTGCCCGCCCGTGTGACCTGACTTCGCCCCCCCACACCCGCACCGACATCCATTCTCACGCCTAGGATGAGCGTCATCAAGAGCAAAGCACCGCCACAGGGGCAGTACGACGAGACTCGTGCCACTGCCGTGTAATTGCATCCCTAGCTACCTCCGAACGATTCAGTAGAGCTTCCCAACCTACGGTATTTCTTGTTCTGATTCGATGTGATCTGTCTGACCATAAAGAACGCCAAAACGATCGCGACGATCGATAGGGCCTCCCCAGTCACCCCCATATACTGGCCCATGATGAGTTCATCCCGCGTTGGGTCAGTTAATGACCACATCGGATGGATCACGTTTTCAATGACAACAAAAAGAATACAAATGCCCCACCACCATTTTACGATTGCGCTAGTGGGAACATCATGCCAGGCTGACGACCCTGTGTCTGTCAAAAGGGGATCACTCCCTTTCCAAATCTCTCCAACCACTTGGTACGGCCGAAAAAGGTTCATGATTGGAACAAACCACCATCCAACCGCCCACCCAGGTGTATAACGCCGCCGGGTAACACTTAGCGCGTCAAGATTCTTCGAGGCACGGTGAATCCAGAAGCAAAATGCGATTACGAGTCCCACTTGGTTCACCAGCATCAAGACGCCTAGTGTTAGGTGTAATCCGACGTCGGCTGCAAACTCTTCGTATGTGTAGCCCTTGCCTTGGTCGACCTATTGGAGCAATCTGATCGCAACGATGGAACGGATTAAGAACGCCAGGACCATGAGGCCCTGCCCGATCAGGAAGATCGATGCCCACGTGGAGCGAGTTGAGGGTGAACGAAAAAGGTCTAGGGAGATGTAGCTCAAGGCTTCACCTTCGCGGGTGAAACCGAATTGGTCCTCTTTTTTGGCTTCTTCCTCCTCCATGATGTGCCATTATAGGCGCACAATGGCGCGTTGGGTCAATGTCACGTGGGCGAATGCGGCTTGGGTTTCTGATTTCGTTGGTAGCGAAGGGCGGCAGGTTCGACGGTGACGGGGTTGGGCGCGGAGGTTGGCAGTGGTTCCGGTTATTTCTGGCCAGTTATGACGCGAAAAAGGGGTTATCCATTGGCACGTTTTGGAACTCGCTCGTTGCCAAGAGGCGGCCTCTTTTTCTGCTCCACATACTGGCGAAGATAATCACCTTTCCATGCTCGCGCTTGTTCCTTGGTCTCAGCTACAGCATGTCTGAACTCCATCGCGTAACCACGTTGGAGCAACGCTTTTTCGGGTGGCGACATCCAACGTTCAGGGTCGATCAGTCGTCTCCGAACGTAATCTCGCACGCTTTTCCCTGACTCGACAAATATTGTGCCTGTAGCCCCCTCAACGCGTATCTCAATGATCCCTGGAGCGTTCGCGACCTGCTCGGCCTGGAACTTACTTAATTGCTGCCATGATGACCAGGTAGGATGGGCCGGCTTCTCTTCAACCGCACCAAATACTTGCAGGGCTTTCTCGACCTTCTGCTCTTCCGCCTTTACCACCTCTCTGGTCTCCTCTGACACAGAAGCAGGGTCAGCATCGGGAGACACACCGTCAGCGATGCCTTTGTTCTCCAGCACCTGAGAGCCAGCATGCCCGTTATGGTGCTGAATTCGTGTGGGGTCATGCCACCGACGTTGATAGTGTTTTGGTTAATGGTGGGCCGGTTGGTAACTCCTTCAAAACTGATTCGCCCGGTTTGTGGTTCCGGCACTGAACGGCCACACTGGTCGCAGAGATTGGAGTTTGGCTCCAGCTCCACACCGCATTGCTGGCACTGCATGGAACCCCCTTGGCTGCCGAATGGATCAATACTAGGTTCCAGCGTAGGGAGAGTCAAGGTTTCGATGAAAATCAGCGGGTTTCGGGAATCGTTCGCCCACCCTCGAAGCCCCAAACATAAACGCGAATTGCATTACTCGTGTCGTGGGTGCCAATAGGGCTACGCAGTGACACCCGCGCCCATAGCAAATAGAAAGCCCCCAGCAATTAGCAGAGGGCCATCAGCTATACCTTGGGGCTTGGGGTCTAACTCTCCCCCCACCACTTCCCGTCAGCCGTCTTGTGGCTCCACCAGGCTGCCTCGCCCCGCCTGCGCTGCCTGAGCGCGGTCTGGTGTTCCTGCCCGCACCAAGAATCGGTTCAGGCCGCCCCTTGTGTCGATTTATTCACCCACATGTACAGGCGATGCAACGCTAAGATCAACCCGAGGACCGGAATGAAAATTGAAAGCGTCGGCCGTCATCGGCGCGCAACACTCCAGGTTTGGGCGTGCTTGGCTAGGTTTCTGTTGGATCTGGCAATACTCCGAGCTGCTGGGCCAAGGAAAGCCTATCGAGGTGGGTCCAAGTTTCTACGATCCTGCCACCGGAGGTTCGCATAACGGTAATCCCGCCTACGGTGACCCGCTTTCCGGTCGGCGGAACGCTCTCAAGCTGACTGGTATGGGTGCCGGTGAAGGTATACCGGACGGCGGCGAAGTCTTCATCGGCAAGCGCCGCCTCGACTTTCCACTCCACGTCGGAGAAAGCGTTGATGAATTGGGCCTGCCGCCGCTTCCAGGCTTCCCTTCCGAAATCGTCCTCAATTGACCCATGGTTCACAATATTTTCGGAATGCAACTCGTCGGCGATAGCTTCGTAGTTTTCCATTCCCAAAGCGATGGCACGGTTGAGAATTGCTCCCGCTTCATCCGCGGACATCGGCTCACCTCCCGGCGCAACGTGACCCTACCCACCGAATCGTGAGGTATTGTCCGTGACAAGGCCACGTGGTCCCAATCGACGTGGGTATTAAATAATATCATTCATGCGAGCCGACAACGCTTTCTGAATATGGTCGCCTCCACTTTGCCTGGCAGAGATCGGGCCGCCGGCCGCAATGCTCGGCTGTAGCTAGGATACATCACCCGAACAGGCAACAGAACGGGGGCAGTCACCCCGAAGAGTAGTGGTAAACTGTGCAGGGCAGGAGGATCCTCGCTTGATATCGTCCAGACCCTGGGCGGCTGGCTGGTTTCGCCTCAGACCAATTTCCAATAGCCAACGTGGGAGAGCAATGGGCAAGACGGTTGACGACATCATTTTCGATCTTGATGGGACCCTCGCTGACAGCCAACCGGCGGCCATTGGGGCAACCATCGAGGCATTGTCTCGATTTGGAGTATCGGTGACCGCCTCCGAAGTAAGGGAGCAGTTTGGTGGCGGATCGCGGAAGTTGATGCACCATTTCTTGGAACGGGCCCTGGGCTTCGACAAAGCCGAACAGGCGATAGACGAAGGGACCCAATTGAAAATCGACCTACAGGTGAGCTTTACCGATAGAGTGATCCTGCTGCCTCAGGCCAGGCAACTTCTGGATCTATTAAGAGACGGTGGATACCGGCTTGCTTTGGCCACGATGGCCGCCAGGGATGTGGTGGACCGGTTGTTGAGCCATCACGGCATCGAAGAGTATTTTGACCACGTGCTGACCGCCGATGACGTGATCCATGGAAAACCAGACCCTGAAATCTTGACCAAGACCGTTGAACTGATGGGTGGACAAATCAGCCGCACCCTCTATATCGGGGACTCCACCCACGACCTGGAGGCGGCGGTTTGCCTGGGTATGCCATTCCTGTTGGTCGACTCGGGTCTATACGTTCGAGGAGAATTCAGGAGTAAGCTCCGTGCCAGCGCGGAAGAGAACGGGTATCCTATCGTAGGCGTGGAGGGATTGCTGGACATCGGCGACATCGTTGGGACCCATGCTTCTTGATCCAACGGTCCGCTGCCCACGCCTTCTTCGTTGGCCGCTCCTCTGAAGAAGCTGCATCTTGGACCTCAGCCTTGGAAGGTGTCCGACGGCCAATGCGCTGCTGGGTGAGACTGAGAAGGTGAGCGCTCCGAACGCCGCACCGGGCAAAGGCGCGGGGTGGAGCGCTTCGGATCATCTCGCCGGACCGGCAAGCACGACGATCCGCCACCATCCTCTGAATCTGTTCTAGTCGTCCAGGTGCACCGTGGCGGTCACCCTGGGCACGTCGCCCACCACCCTGGTGGTGTGTCCGTGGCCGGTCAGGTCTTCGGCCAGGTTCACGTCTCCCGGCCCCAGACGGTAGAGCGTTCCATCGGCCAACCCAATCTCGCCCGCGCCGGAGAGGGTGATTATGTATTGTCGCCGTGGCGCCAGGTGCCAGTCGCTAAATCTGCCGGGGGGTGACGCCCGGAACACGATGGCCTTGGCGTTGTGGAGGGTGGTCCACGCGGGATGGGTGGTCGGGTCTATCTCCTCGATGTGGGACTCTCCATCGTCGCCCGAATAGAGTCTGATTGAACCCATGACTCAGCCTCCTTGTCGTCAACTTGGCATTTAACCGTGAGAAGGAATTATAGCCTAAGCTTGGACCGGCGGGGGCTGCCTCTCTCCGGCTGCCCAGCGCGGGCCGCATTGGTCCGACGGTCCTGTTTAACACTTCGGGCCAACACCTCGGGGCCGCCTGGCCGGACCGGTTCACCAAGACCGGTTGAATGCAAGCCTTGGGCCTTGTCTTCGCACCTCCGGCCCAGGGTGTAGAATCACTATCACCGGAAATATGGCGTCGGCGGTTGATTACCAAGCCCCAACAGGGGCCTCGGCAGGCTGATATGGATGTAATTGAATCCAGGGCGCAACCCCAGAGTCCCCAGTTCGCGGAGAACCGGAAGAGCATGGCGGCGGTGGTGGCGGAGCTGAAAGACCGGTTGTCGGCGGTGCGAGAGGGGGGGAGCCCCCAGCGGGCGGAGCTGCACCGGGGCCGGGGCAAGATGCTGGTGCGGGACCGTATCGAAGCCCTCCTGGATCGTGACGCCCCCTTCCTGGAACTCAGTCCTCTTTCCGCCTGGGGTATGTACGACAACGAGGTGAACTCGGCGGGCATCGTCACCGGCGTCGGCGTGGTGCATGGAAAAGAGGTGGTGGTGGTGGCCAACGACGCCACCGTGAAGGGCGGCACCTACTACCCCATCACCGTGAAGAAGCACCTGCGAGCCCAGGAGATCGCCCTGGCGAACCACCTGCCCTGCATCTACCTGGTCGACTCGGGCGGCGCCTTTCTACCGCTGCAGGCCGAGGTGTTCCCGGACCGGGAGCATTTTGGACGCATTTTCCACAATCAAGCAAAGATGTCCGCCCAGGGGATTCCCCAGGTAGCGGTGGTCATGGGCTCCTGTACGGCGGGCGGCGCCTACATCCCCGCGATGAGCGACGAGGTGGTTATCGTTGGGGGTCAAGGCACCATCTTTCTGGCTGGTCCTCCCCTGGTGCTGGCCGCCACCGGCGAGGAGGTGGACGCCGAGACCCTGGGGGGCGCCGATGTCCACACCCGAATTTCGGGAGTCGCCGACCATTACGCGACCAGCGATGAGGATGCCCTGGCCATCACTCGCAACATCGTGGAAAACTTCGTGAGGCGGCGCAGCCCGCCCTTCGAGGTCATGACTCCGGAGCCGCCCGCCCACGATCCGGAAGAGCTGTACGGGATTATTTCAGCCGACACCCGGCGGCAATACGATGTCCGGGAGGTGATCGCCCGCGTCGTCGATGGCAGCCGGTTTCACGAATTCAAAGCCAACTACGGCGAGACACTGGTGTGCGGCTTTGCTCGTATTTGGGGCTACCCCGTAGGCGTGGTGGCCAACAACGGGGTCTTGTTTTCGGAGAGCGCCTTGAAGGGGACCCACTTCATCGAGTTATGTTCCCAACGGGGCATCCCCCTGCTCTTCTTGCAGAATATCAGCGGATTCATGGTGGGCCAGCAGTACGAAGCCGGGGGCATCGCCAAGGACGGCGCCAAGATGGTGATGGCGGTGTCCAACGCCGCCGTGCCCAAGTTCACCGTGGTAATCGGCGGCTCCTTTGGCGCTGGAAACTACGGCATGTGCGGGCGGGCCTACGACCCCCGGTTCCTGTGGATGTGGCCCAACGCTCGTATCTCCGTCATGGGCGGGCCCCAGGCGGCGGCGGTCCTGGTGACCGTCCGGCAGCAGCAATTGGAACGGCAAGGCAAGTCCTTGAGCGAGGGTGAGCAGGAAGAGCTGCGCCGCCCGATTCTGGACAAATACGAGGAAGAGGGTAACCCATATTACAGCACCGCCAGATTGTGGGACGACGGCATCATCGATCCAGCCGATACCCGGACGGTGGTGGGCCTGGGTATAGCGGCGTCACTGAACGCCCCGTTTCCGGAACCGGGCTGGGGCGTGTTTCGAATGTAATGATCTCCCCGGAGCGGCGCGCGTCAAGAGCTGATCCAATAACCAGCCGCTGTGGTTCGACAGGCTCACCACGAACGGGAAAAACCATCCGTCCCGAGAACGGGAAAACACATTCGTCCCGGTCTTGTCGGAGGGGGATGAGTGGCCTCGTTTGGAGTTGTTGGTTAGGCCCTATCGCCCGCTGGTCCGGTCCCGGCGCCGGCTTTCAAGGTTGACGTTCCGCCGGATTCGGTCGAAAGGATGTACTCCGAATTGTTCTCCAAGGTATTGGTAGCCAACCGGGGCGAAATCGCCGTCAGGGTGCAGCAGACGCTGCAATCCCTGGGCATAGCCACGGTTGCCGTATATTCAGACCCCGATTCGACGGCTCCCCACGTGACGATGGCCGATGAAGCCTGGGCCCTCGGCGGGGAGACCGCGGTGGAAACCTACCTGGATATGGAAAAGGTCATCGCCATCGCCCAGCGCTGCGGCGTCGAGGCCATTCATCCGGGCTACGGCTTCTTGTCGGAAGACCCGCGATTCGCCCGGGCCTGCGGAGAGGCGGGCATCACATTCATCGGGCCCACCCCAGAGAACATGGAGGCGCTGGGCGACAAGATACGCTCCAAGGAGTTGGCCCGGCGGGCGGGGGTACCGGTGGTGCCCAATTCCCCGCCCTGCAAGCAGGTAGACGCCGCCGTGGAGGAATTCGTCGCCACCTGGGGTTTCCCCCTGCTGGTCAAAGCCGCCGCCGGGGGTGGAGGCCGGGGCATGAGGCTGGTCGGCGGGCTTGAAGAGTTGGCTCCGGCTCTGGAGTCGGCCGGCCGTGAAGCCAGGGCCGCTTTCGGCGATTGCCGGGTGTTCCTGGAACGGTACGTCCCGCGGCCCCGCCACGTCGAATTTCAGGTGTTGGCCGACGGCTTGGGCAACACCGTTCACCTGCTGGAACGGGATTGCAGCATCCAACGCCGCTATCAAAAAATCATCGAAGAAACCCCCTCACCCGCCTTAACCCCGGAGCTGCGGCGCCGGATGGGAGAGGCTGCGGTCGCGGTGGCCCGGTCCGCCGGATACGTCAACGCCGGGACCGTGGAGTTCCTGCTGGACTCGGAGAACAGCCAATTCTACTTCCTGGAGATGAACACCCGGCTGCAGGTGGAGCATCCAATCACCGAGCAGGTGCTGGGTCTCGATCTGGTCGAGTGGCAGGTGCGCATCGCTTCTGGCGAGGAGTTGACCCTCAGGCAAGAAGAGGTTCACGCCAGGGGTCACGCGGTGGAGTGCCGTATCTATGCCGAAGACCCCTACCAGAATTTCGTCCCGTCGGTTGGCGCGTTGGTGAGATGGGTCCCGCCCAGCGGCCCCGGCTTGCGGCTGGACAGCGGGGTCGCCCAGGGACAGGAGATATCCACCCATTACGACCCCATGCTGGCCAAATTGATCGCCTGGGGGCCGGACCGGCCGTCGAGTATGCGACGAATGGAGCTGGCATTGTCCCAATTCCCCGTCTTGGGATTGGTGACCAATATCCCGTTTTTGCGCCAGGTCGTCCGCTGCCCCCGGTTTCAGGAGGGAGACTACGACACCGGCTTTTTGACCGGCGATTCCGGCGTTACGCGGCCGGAGCTGTCTCAAGAAGCCCAAAATCTCGCCCAGGCGCTGGCGGCATGGGCCGCGCAAGGAATCCCCGGCCCAGGGCCAACGCCTCAAGCAGGCCCCGCAGAGGCTCAGAGCAACCCGTGGCGCACCGCCGGCAAACTGAGGCTACCGTGAGCCAGGGACAACTGCGACAACAATACCCGGTATCGGACCAGGCTTTCGAATACCGGGTGGAGACTCAGGATGAGACCGTGCGGGTGAACCTGGACGGCAATGAAACCGAGCTGGCGGTCACGGCCCAGGGCGCCCAGGAAGGATGGTGCCGTACTCCTGATGGCAACCTGCACTCCTTTCTCTGGACCTGGGCGGGAAGTGCCCTCCAACTGTGGGTGGACGGCGATCTGTTTATCTTTGAAAAGGTGGAAAGTAGACGGCAGGCAACCAGAGAGTCCGCCGGCCATGGCAACGATATCGTGGCGCCCATGCCCGGCAGGGTGGGACAAATATTGGTGCAGCCGGGGGACTCCGTGGAACGCGGCCAAACAGTGATCATCATGGAGTCCATGAAGATGGAGCTAGAGATCGCCGCCCAACGGGACGGAGTGGTCAAACGGGTCACGGTAGAGCCGGGCGATCAGGTAGACAAAGGTTTGAGGTTGGTGGAGTTGGAGGAGCGGTTGGAGGCAGCCGGGCCGAAGGGCTCGGAATGACAAGGATCAGCAATCAAGTCGACTGGGTACCGGCTTCGGTGGACCCAGAAACCTGCATGGGTGGTTCAGCGAGAGCCGTGTTTTGTTGGTTTGCATCATTACTTGCACCAGGCCACGTCTGCTCCTTGCCGCGGGTGCCCCACCAACACTCCCGCAACTGACGCCCCTTCCCCTCTCGTGAGTTTTCATATCCCCGGATATTTCTCGTAGCCGCCGACGATCACCAGTCCGAAACAATCTCCGGCCTGGGTGCTCCCGCGTTGTTGACCTGCGTTGTTGACCCGCGTTGTTGAGATGAAGAAGACCGGGTATACTGCCCTTGCCCGCGCCGGAGACGGGGGCCTCAGGTGACCCCGCATGCCGCCTGGGCGCCGGCTCAGCGGAACACGCAACCGGGAAGGAGAAGTGCCGATGGACTTGGGACTGGCCGGAAAGGTAGCCTTCATCACCGGATCGGGACGCGGCATCGGCCGCGCCTTCGCCCTCGCCTTTGCCAAGGAAGGGGCCTCGGTGGTGGTGGTGGAGATCGACGCCCAGCGGGCCGAGGGGACCGCCACGGAGATCGCCCAGCAGGGCGGCCGGGCCCTGGCCGTACCTTGTGACGTGGGCGACTCGGCGCAGGTCGAGGACGCGGTCCAGCGGACCCTCCGGGAATTCGGTCAGATTGACATTCTGGTCAATGACGCCGTGAGTTCCCAACTTTCCGGCTCCCTGCTGGAGATGACCGACTTGCAGTGGGATGACAACTTCCGGGTCAACGTCAAAGGGAGCTTTTACTGCATCAAGGCGGTGGTGCCCCACATGATGGAGCGGCGCTACGGCAAGATTATCAGCATGGCGTCCATCGTGGGACGCCGAGGGTCGACACCTCCGACCTCGCCGGCCTACGCGGGCTCCAAGGGGGCCGTCATCGCCCTGACGGCCAGCGCGGCCCGGGAGCTGGGGCCCCACAACATCAACGTCAACGCCATCGCTCCCGTCATGATCGACACGCCGCGCTGGCGTGAAGTCCGTACCCCGGAGCAGATTGAGCAGGCGGCCAAGGGGCCTCCGCTCCAGCGCCTGGGAAAGCCGGAAGACCTGGCCGGGCTGGCGCTGCTGCTGGCCTCGGACGCCTCTTCATTCATCTCGGGGCAGACGATCACGGTGGATGGAGGGACCCTGTGCATGTAGGGCCGGAGTGCCGGCCGGACCTGCAGACCTTGAGACGGCTGCGATAGGGAATCCGGGTAGTCCACGAAACCGCGACAAGAGAGGAATCATGCCGAAGGTTATCCCTGTAGCCGATGAGTTGAGCAAGCCCTTCTGGGATGGGGTGAACGAAAAGCGGCTCGTCTTGCAGAACTGCTCAGCCTGCAACCGGCTCCAGTACCCTCCGCGGGAAAAGTGCGCCGCCTGTGGCTCCGCTGAGAAACTGGAATGGAAAGAGGTGAACGGCAGGGGCCGCATCTCCTCGTATATCGTCATCGAAGACGGCCGGCTGGACCGGCGCATGCCCGATCAACCCTACAATCTGGCCTTGATAATCCTCGATGAGGACCAGGACATCAACTTCTACTCCAACCTCCCGGGGGTGCCGGTCGACGATGTCCCGGTTGGAGCCGCCGTCGAGGTTTTATTCGAAGAGGTAGCGCCGGGTCAATTGATCCACGAGTGGCGGGTGGCGACTTAGCATTCAGTCAGCTTGATTTCCGACAACCGTCATGCCGAGCCCCTCGGAATGACATCCCGTCGGCAACAAGTTGACCGCGTACCGGCGCAACATGCGGAGTATTTGGGTTACTGACCCCGGCATAAGTACCTGAACAAGATAGAAGGTTGCCTGGCGCGGGAAATCCCCCTATATCCCCCTTTACAAAGGGGGACCGATGGGGTTTTACTCCCCGCGAGATTCAGCGGCCTGGTCACAGCGCAGCAGATCGATACGCCGGTGAGATACGATCCCAACCGGCAGGAAAGGGTGAGGAATGACTTCTCAGAATCAATACTCGTGGCGGAGGAACAAGGAAGGGCTCGGAATATGGGAGCACCGGGGCAAGGTGGCGGTCGCCGGATTTGGGCACTCCCCCGTTGACCGGCGCTGGGATGGCACTTCCATGGACCAGACCCTGGGCGCCTACTCGATTCTTGCCTGCCAGCGAGCCATGGAGGACGCGGGGGTTACCGCTGACCAGATCGACGGGGTCATCTGCTGCCAATCTCATATCGCGGGCCCCAGCGGCGGCCTCGCCGGCAGATGGGCGCCGCGGCCCTACTTCGACCCGCCCTACGATTCAGAGTGGGGCCTCACCCTGGTGAACGCGGAGTGGCTGATCAAGCAGATGGGATTGACCAACGTCAAATACGCCCCCACCGGTGTCCCGGCCATCGGAGAGATGATGGGCCTTGCCGCCCAGGCGGTGGGCGACGGGCTCTGCACCAATTGCCTGGTGATATACCCGACGGGGAATCTGGAAGGCCGCTATCGCCGGGGCGGAGAGAACGCCGATGACTACGCCAAAGGCGCCCGCCAATGGACCGTTCCTTGGGGGAACCACGGGGGCAACGATTTCATCAACGCCTTCCCCCACGCCCAGTATTGCCTCAAATATGGCGGGACCCACGACGATCTGGCCCCCTTCGTGGTAAACCAGAACCGGAACGGATTGATGTATCAGTGGGGGTTCAACTATACCCACAACCTGGAGCCGCTAACCGTGGAGGACTACGTGACCTCGCGGTATATCCTCAAGCCCCTCAGGCTGTGGGACTGCGACCGCCCGGTCAACGCGTCGGGGGCCTACCTCTTCACCACCGCCGACCGGGCCATGGATATGAAGCAACCGCCCGTCTACATCCTGAACCATGTCCAGCACAGCGCCCAGCAAAAGAGCACCCAGGCAGTCCTGGGCGAGCTGGAGGCGGAGACGGACCGCGTGGCCCGGATGATCTTCGAGGGCTCAGGGCTCGGTCCCAAAGACGTCGACATCTTCAACCCCTACGACGGCTACTCCACCATGACCCAGTTCTGGCTGGAGGCATTTCAGTGGCATGGGGTGAAACGGGGAGACGCCTTCCAATTCTACGCCGACGATATCAGAGTCGAAGGGCCCCATCCCTTCAGCTCCGGCAGCGGGAACTTGGGGACCGGCCGCATGCGCACCGCCATGTGGACCGATAGCATTGAGCAGCTCCGGGGAACGGCGGGACCGCGCCAGGTTACCGTGCGAGCCGAGACGGCGGTGGGCGGCTTTGGCCCGCCCCTCGGTGGCGGCTGGGTCATGTTCGGCAAGCACCCCAGCTAGGCGCCTGCCAGGCTTCACCTTTCGCCCGAAGAAAGCCACCGCGGCTCAGGCGCCTCAAGCGAGCGCGGGGTGTTTCCGGCAAATTCAACGGAGGGCCACGTTTGGCGATACTGATAAGCTTTGATATAGACGGAACCCTGGAAATGGGCGACCCGCCCGGGCCGATCACGATGACCATGGTGAGAAAGGCCAAGGAGTTGGGATTCATAATCGGGAGTTGCTCCGACCGGACGATCCGAAGCCAGCAGCGCATCTGGCAGGACAGTGACATACTGGTCGAATTTACCGTGCTCAAGCATCAACTGGACTCGGTGAAGGCAGAGTTCGACGCGGAAGAGTACTTCCACATCGGCGACACCACATTGGACCGTATGTACGCGGAGCGGTCCCGCTTCGAATACCTTTTGCCGGACGCCGCCGCTGCCCGGCTCTGGGACTTTCCAAACTCCACCTGACTCCGGGAACCGCCGCGGCTTGCCAAGTTTCCGTGCTGCCCGCCAATCCATGGGCCGCACGTTGCCTCAAGTCTGTCAACCCGAGGAGCAAAGCGACGATGCCCCAAAACGGAGTTCTTGCGGGAGTGCGGGTTCTCAGCCTGGAGCAGGTGCACGCTCTCCCTTGGGGCACGTCCTACCTGGCCGACCTGGGGGCTCAGGTTATCCGCATCGAAAGCGTCGCCCATCTCCAGGACCGCAAAGCCGGGCCGTTTCCGGAGGGCCGGGCGGGCGCTGAGTGGTGGAACGAGGGGGGAAACCTGGCCTACTACGGCACCCGCAACAAGCAGAGCCTTTGTCTGGATGTGACGGACCCCCGTGGCAAGGAGGTCTTCCTCAAGCTGGCCCAAAACTGCGACATCGTCACCGATAACTTCCGGCCGGGGACCATGCATCGTTTCGGATTCGACCACGACAGCCTGGCCGGCCTGAACTCCAGAATCATCACGTTGAGCTGCACCGCCTACGGTTATACCGGACCGTGGCGCCGGGCCGGCTCACGGGCCCGCACCGTGGACGCGGCTTGTGGACTATCCTACCTTACCGGCTATGAGGATGGCCCTTCCCAGCGGGCCAGCAATAATTACATGGACCACTCGACGGGGAACAACATTGCCTATGCGCTACTGCTGGCCCTGTATCAGCGCAACAAGACGGGCCAAGGTACGCGGGTTGACCTCACCATGCTGGAGACCGGCGTGTCCGCTATCGGGCCGGCCATCCTGGAGGCGCAACGAGGCATCTCCCGATCCCGCTTGGGCTGCGGCCATTTGTGGAAGTCACCCCACAACGTCTTCCCCTGCCGGGGCCAAGACCGCTGGATCACCATCGTTGTATCCACCGATGAGCAGTGGCGGCGGCTCAAGCAGGCCATGGGCGACCCGCCCTGGGCCGCGGATCCACGCTTCGACGCGGTAGCAAGCCGCTGGCGGCACCGTCACGAGTTGGGCGAGCTTTTGGGAAAGTGGACCGAAACTCAGGACGATCAGGAGTTGATGCACCACCTTCAGGGTCACGGCATGGCAGCGGGCGCCGTGTTAACCGCCGAGGACCTGGTGGCCAACCCCCACCTCCGGGAGCGAGGCTATCTGGAGGAGTTCGAGAACGTCAACGCTCCCCATGCCGGGCCGCGAACCTACGCCGGGCGTCCCTTCCGCATGCCGGGAGTCCCCCTGGCCATCAGACACGTCGCGTCGCTGGGCGAGCACAATGAGGCGCTACTCCGGGAGCTTGCCAACCTGACCGATTCGGAGATAGCAAGCCTGGCTGACCAGGGGATAATTTCCAGCAGACCCCTACCGAACGAAGCGCCACCCTAGCCCAGACACAATATGACAGTCAGGGTTGCCCGAGCATTGGACTCGCGGGGCGAAACACCCATATCCTGGTTCCACGGATCGACCGACAGCCCGTCTCAAGATTTTGGGTGCCGGCTACAGCGGTCCTTCGACGGGTCCGACTTCGTCGAGACTCTCGATGGAATCGGAGCTCAGGACGAACGGATAGAGCGCTCCCGCACCGTTCGCGGTGAGCTTGTCGAACCACCGGCCGAGGCAGGTTCTGAAATGGGAGGCCCAGCCTTAATATTGTCATTCCGAGGAGCGAGCGACGAGGAATCTGGTGCGGGGCTTCGTCCATCGGAACCTGGACCCACCACTCCAGACCCCTCGCTTCACTCGGGGTGACAGGTTCCAGGGTACCTTTGAGGTGATGCACCAAGCAGGGAAACGCCAATTAATATGGGGATACTAGACGACATTAAGGTATTGGAGCTGACCAGCGGGCTATCGGGGGCCTTCTGCGCCAAGCTGCTGGCCGACCAGGGCGCCGACACCATAAAGGTCGAGCCCCCGGGTTGGGGCGACCCGGCTCGCCACGAACCGCCCTTCATCGACGGCGTGCCCCATCCGGACCGCGGCACCCTCTTCCTGGCCTTCAACACCAACAAGCGGGGCGTGACTCTGGACCTAGAGCAAGCCGCCGGCCGTGACCTCTTCTTGCGGCTGGTGCAGCATGCCGACGTGGTCGTCGAGAGTCACCCGCCGGGTGTCTTGGAGCAACTCGGCCTGGACTACCCGGCCATGAGAGAGGCCAACCCCGGACTCGTTCTGACCTCCATTACCTATTTCGGTCAGACCGGGCCCTACCGGAATTATCGAGGCAGCGACCTGGTTGCCCAGGCTCTTGGGGGCTACTTGTACGCGGTAACCGGATCGGCCGACCGACCGCCCATGGGCACGACCCTGGAGCAGATGGAGATCACCGCCGCCCGCGATGGGGCCATCGCCATCATGGCGACCCTCCTCCAGCGTCAGCAATCGGGGGAAGGCCGGCATATCGATGTATCCACCATGGAGGCCGCAGTCAGCACTCCCTCGGCCCTGATCCAGCCTTACAGCTTTACGGGCCGCAATCCGAGGAGGGGGGCCGGCGACGGCAACGTGATAGACGGAATGCACCTTCCCACCAAAGACGGCGAAGTTACGTTGACCACCTCCGGCACCGGGGGGCGTCCGATGGAAGTATGGGCCGAACTCCTAGAGGAACCGAGGCTGTTGGACGCCAAGTTTGCCACCCGTCCACTCCGCCTGGAGAATTGGCGGGAACTCTACGACCTGGTGGCTCCGGCGCTGACCCGGTGGACCAACCTGGACCTGATGCGGGAAACGATGGCCCGGGGACTG
This sequence comes from Dehalococcoidia bacterium, assembly GCA_030740155.1. Classification (GTDB taxonomy): domain Bacteria; phylum Chloroflexota; class Dehalococcoidia; order Lucifugimonadales; family UBA3495; genus CAJWBT01. Next base: position 20,675 of record JASLXV010000098.1, read on the forward strand.
GTTATCGGGCTGGTTCAGAGCCCCAAGCAGGTCGTGAACTCGCCACATCTGAAGGAGCGGGGGTACTTCGTCGAGCTGGACCACCCCGAAACCGGCGCCCTGAAGTATCCGGGACCGGGCTTTCTGATCGACGGGGTGAACCCGATGGACGGTAGCCGGCCGGCCCCGCGTCTGGGAGAGCACAACGCTGAGATTCTTGGCGGCGAGTTGGGTCTATCGACTGAAGAGCTGGGCCTGCTCCGCGCCTCCAGGGTTATCTGACGCCGGACCGCGCCGGTGCAAGACCAGGGCCGAATGCGGCGCGGCACTACGGCAAACCAGTCCGCGGCACTTTGGTTGAAGCGTAGCCAGGAGGGCGAGTACCACTAGGTAGCTATTCCAAAACCTTGGGCGAACGGATCGGGCGCCGCTGCCCCGTTCGTGGTGAGCTTGTCGAACCACTTTTTGAGATAGTCACCAAGTGTGCCTGACCAACGAGTTCCGCAACCCGAGCACACCATGCGGGCATGTATCGATACTCCCGTCTCCCTTCGGGTGAGGGCCCAGGGGTGAGGGGCCAAGCCAGCTAGCCGGGTAGAAGGCCTTCGCCCACGAACAGGCCTTGCGCCTCTTCCAGCGTCGTGTCCGGCGCCGGTAGAATCAAGTCCGACTCGACAAGCTCGTCTATCGGCAATGGGGAGCCGTTATCCCGCACCACGTCCAGCAATTGCTTCAGAAGACCGCCGAAGCCGCTCCGGTCGGCGGCCGCCACGGCATCCACCAGTTGATTGTCAATCTCGTTCAGCTGGTCAACGAATGAGCCGGAAAGATTGTATTGGCCTTCGGTGGTGATACGAATGATCATGATTGGCTCCCCGGTAGTTGCTTCCTCTCTGCCGGCGGTAGGCTGGCTTTCAGGGCGCTGAGTTCATCCTCGACGTTCTGCGAGGAGGTCAGGGCCGCCAACTCCCGGCTGATGTCATCTTGAGCACCGGTGAAATCGTCCAGCACCCCGGCCCCAGCCAGTTCGTCAATGGCGCCGGCCCGGGCCCGCATCTGCTCCGTCTTGTTTTCGGCGCGCTCTACTGCCAGGCTGATGTCTCCCATCTCTTCGGAGATTCCCGAGAGGGCGGAACCGATGCGCACCTGCGCTTGGGCGGCGGTAAACTGGGCCTTGATGACTTCCTTCTTGGTGCGGAACGCGCTGACCTTTGCCTGAAGCCGCTGCTCGGCCACGGTTAGCTTCTCTTGCTCCAGTTCCATCCCGGAGATCTGCTCGTCCAATCCCTGGAGTTCCATGATGGCGGCCTGCTTGCGTTGCAGCGCCATCCTGGCCAGATCTTCACGCCCTGCCACCAAAGCCTGCCCGGCCTGGGTTTCCAGCCTGGAGATGTTTCCCTGTACCGTGGACGCTTGCTGCTGAATCCGCCGCTTGGCGGCAACCATCTCAACGACGCCGCGTTTGACGTTGCGCAGCATCTCCAGTTGCTTTTCGTACGAATAGTCGAGTGTTTCCCTTGGGTCCTCCGCTGAGTCCAATATCCGGTTCATCTTAGACTTGATGATGGTTGACATCCGCGAGAGCATTCCCACGATGGACCCCCCTAGCTAATAATGACCCCGGCGGTGCCGGAGTTTGCCTCAATAACCTCTGGACCTGCCCTTGCCACCGCTAACCAGGCCAACCAGACTAACAACAAGGGTAATTATACCAACGAATATCAGGATCCATCCCATCATGTCCAAGAGCCACTCGATCAGTCCGCTCTTCAATAGAAATCCCGTCACCACTAGGATTAAACCGATGACGATCCCGCCACCCTTACCGAGCATACCCATTGTTGACTCCCTGTTATCCGCGAGGTCTTTCTGACTGATTCAACCTTATATGCAACCGATATACAGGTCAAGTGGCCCATTGTCCGCAGATTGAGACGTATCGATTCCTGAATCCTTCGCGCCAGCCACCGATGGCGCGCCCAACAATCCGGAACTTGGCTCCACCTTGCTCCGGGTTCCGATGAAATCAGGACGCGGAGTCTCCGGACGCCGGCCGGGGGACCACCAGATTGACCTATAGGCCGGTCCTAAGTATACTCAAATCCGCCGGAATCGCCAGGCAAGAGGCTATCCGATTGATTAGATGCGCCGTCGGGCTAGTCATGCCGCTCAATAATGCCGATTAGCACTCGCAAGCAGCCAACGGCGGCAGACCTGAGACGTTGGGATCGATACTTGCTCCGGCCCATGGTGTTCCAACGCGGCCGCAGGTCAGCAGGCGGCACTCTTTTCCATTCGCGAGTCCTGCCTCTTCACCCAACCTACCGGAGTCTAACAATATGCTGCGGTCACTATTCGGTAGACGCAAAAGGAAGCGGGGCGCCGGCGCCGGTCCTGCCCAGGACGAGACTATCCGGGCCGCCAGGGTCGGCGATGTAGTATCTATCCAAGGACTGGCATTGGCGTATGACGATGTATACTTCTTTGTCGAGAGGCTTAACCGGTACACCAGCGACGCGGAAACCTGGTACGAGCTGACCTGCGTGGACGGTGACACCCACATTTGGATCGATTGGACCGATGGCTACGATCTGTTCGTAACCGCGACCGACGACCCGGACCCGACCGGCTTGGAGAGCATCGGGCTTACCGAGGAACAGTTGATCGGTCTGGACGAAGAGCATTCCATCGACAATCAGATCGAGGTGGAAGGGGATCAGTACTTTTACAAGAACAGCTCCGAGGTGATGTTCTACCAGGACAACCGGGGCCGGGGAAAAGGTTTCTACCTCTGGGATTTCATCCGGGAAGATGGAGAACGGGTCTTGGCCGTGTCCAAATGGGAGGGCAGACCCTTCGAGGTGGCCTTTGGCGAGGTCATCGATTCGAGCAGGATTACGCTTTACAAAGGCGAGCGCACGGACTCTGAGAGCCGGAGGTCGCGATGATCGACGCATTTTCCGACACATTGAAGGTCTTTCCCCGAGGGTTGGTTTTCGTAGGTCTAGGGATGGTCATTCTGGTGATGGCCAAGCTGGCGCGGGATGTGGTGACCAGTTACCACATCGATGAGGAGGTCACCGAGAAGAATAACCTGGCGGTGGCCCTCAGGCTGAGCGGCTATCTCATCGGCGTGGTCCTGGTTTTCCTGGGAGCTTTGTACCAACCGCTGACTCTGATCGCGGTGGACGGGTTTGGCTTCGACCGGGCCTACGCCGAGGAAGTCCTTCGGGTGTTCGCCTATTCACTCGGGGGAATCGTGGCGTTGAACCTGGTCCGGGTGCTCATGGACCGCCTGATACTGTACAAGTTCAACATAGAGAAAGAGATCGTCGAAGGCCAGAACGTGGGGACCGGCGCCGCGGAGTTCGGCATGTACGTCGCAACGGGGTTGATGATCGCCGGAGCCATCTCTGGCGAGGGCGGCAGCACCGAGACCGCGGCGGCCCTGAACGCGCTGGCCTTCTTCGGCATGGGGCTGGCATTGCTCGTCCTGTTCGCCCTCTTCTATCAGTTCACCACGCCATTCGACATCCACTCCGAGATAGAGGGCGGCAACACCGCGGTGGGTATCGCCTTCGGAGGCAACCTGATAGCCATCGGCCTGGTGACGTTCAAGGCGCTGTTCGGGGACTTCGTCGCTTGGGACGAGAGCATCGCGGCGTTTCTCGCTTTCGCGGTGCTCGGCTTTGCGCTGCTCTACGTGCTCAGGATAATCATCGACAAGGCGATGCTGCCCACGGTCCGGATTTCCAACTCGCTGGCGGAGGGCCGCAATGTGGGCGTCGCTTTCGTCGAAGGCGCGGTGGTAATCAGCGCGGCCATGATACTGTTCCTGGCTATCTGACCGGGCTTGGGCCATCGATCGCCGCTGGGCTAATGCCCGGTGTCCGTCGAGGGCCTGATGCCCAGTCCGTCTTCCCGGCGAAAGCCGGGAACCAGTCGGCGCCTCTCTGGATTCCGGCCTTCGCCGGAATGACGGTGGTGGGGAGAGACCGTCCCACAATTTCGCCGGGGTAAAGCTTTTTACAAGCCAGTACGTTAGCGCACAGTTAGCCTGGTTCTTACATGATGTCATTCCGAGCGAAGCGAGGAATCCCAGCGTATCGACGAGATTCCTCGCGGAGCTTATCCTGAGCCGGGCCGGAGACTTCATTTCGCTTCGACTCTTGCGCCGGCCTTCTATCCAGGGAAAAGCCTTCTTGGGATAGTTGGAGGCTTCTGGGCCGCGCCTCCAGCCATCGGCCCGCCCAGTGGGTTTCCACGCCCGAGCACGCGCGGCAATCCTTGTTTGGTGCTCCCTTCTCCCTTTGGGGGAGGGGACGGGGGTGAGGGCCGTCCCCGAGACGGTAACCGGTGGCCCGGAGGTTCTACGCCTCCACCCTTCTGAGGATCTCCTGCTGAGATTCCAGCTCCCGAGCGCGCTCCTCCCTCTCTTCCAGGAAGCCGTAGCCGCTCTCCACGATCTGGCCGATCGCCGTCTCGTCGACGTGGCAGCGGTTCACCGCCGGCTCGAGAATACCCTCGAAGAATGCCTCGTCGTCGATGAGACTCTCCCAATTCGCGAGGGAGTCATCCAGCGAGCCATCGTACAGGCGCAGCAGGAATACGGCCCTGATGGGGTCCAATCCTTCGGCCAGGAACACCGGTACCCGCAGGTCAACGCCCCGGCCGGTCTCGAACTCAACCGAGTCCAGGTCCAGATCGAATTCGGTATCGGTGAAGTGGTCGTACCGGTCGATGTAGGACTCGGTTTCAGCCAGCAACCGGCCGATGAATCGTCTCCCCTTCCGGGTGATGCCGAACACTCGAGCGCCCGCGGGGCACGCAATGAGGCCCTTCGACCGGAGAGCCGCCACCGCCACCTTCAACCCAGGGCCGGAGTCGCCTGAAAGCGGCTCCGTGATTTCGACCTCATGTTTGTCCAGGAAATACAGGATCGTCAGCGACTGCAGCCACTCCAGCAGCTCCTCTCTGGTCTCCCAGAGACCCATTTGCGTGGCGTAATCGAGGGCGTGGTACTGCTTCTCGATCCAAAGTCCCAACCAGGGAAGAGGTGACCCCCCATCACCCCCTTTCGGTGAAGGGATGCCGCGGGGATCTTCCCTCGCCGCCGCCGCTACGCTCGCGCTTGAAAGTTCAAGCTGCCGGGAAACGAGGCCGGCCATATCCAAGGCTTGCCCATCGCCATCGGAGAACGAAAACGTGCAACGGCCCCATCGCCACTCTTCGAAGGCCTCCAGGAAGACCCCGTAGATCTCCGGAAGATCGGGGTTGGCCCGGAGATCGAACAGGGACGCCACCGCGCTCTGCTCCTCCTCGCCTGAAGGGAAGGTGTCGCCCAGGAGCTGGGAGACCGTGGAACCGGCGAATCCGGGAGGCAAAGCAACACTCAGGGCATCGTCCGGTTTCATGCCGGTCAACGATATTCGAACCTCGAACCAGCCGGTCCGGCTTGGCCTGGCGTTCTCCGACCTCGCCTCCGCGTTGGTCATTTAGAAACGGCCGTGGCCGCGGACTTTCATGGAGCCGGCGCCTCCCCGGCCGCCACTCCGGCCTCCTCCGCTCGATCGGCCTATCGAACTGGCCTTCCCGGAACTGCTCCGGGCGATGGCGCCACTGCTCTTGAAGCTGCCGCTGGTCTTCTGAGTCGACCGGTAGGTGTTGCGGTTCGAGCTGAGGTTGCCTTTGGCCGTCTGGTAGCTGGACCCGCGGAAAGACGACTGCTTGCTGCTGTAATTGGTGTTCCTCGCCACCTGCCTGCTATAGGAGGAGGATTGCCGGTAGCTGGTGCGCTGGCTCCGCATCCCGGCCCCGCGGGAGACCGGCGTGGAGTAGTAGTAACCACGGGGAGAGATCGCGGATATCAGCATGTAGGTGAACAGAAAATTGCCCGCGCCGAAATGGCTGCCGTAGTAGCCGTTGCCGCCGTGCCCGCGCATATCGTATTCATTGTTGGTCCCCTTGACGATGGAGAACAACTGGTCATCCTGGGCTTCGTTTATATCGTTGTCGCCGTTCAGGTCTTCCCATCCTTCCAGGGTCAGGGCGCTACCGTCCTGCTTGGCTCTGATGATGACCAAGCCGTCGCCCTCGTATATCTCGTTGACCTTGCGTTCGAAGTCGGTGGCGCTCTTGGAACTCTTGAACGCGGCTTGAACATCGTCCAGATTGATGAGTCCAGCGGCTCCGTCGGTGGCCGCCCAATCATCGTAGGTCGGGCCGCTGGCGCAGGCGGCGATCAGCGGGGCCGCGGCGACCAGCCCGCCCAAGGATATCGCGGTGCCGAGTTTGAATCGTCTCTTGCCCATGTATCACCTCCGCTGCTAATCCCCGGCCGCAGCCACGGCCGCAGGAAGATCGGCTATGAGAACCCTCACGTCGTCGTTCACCTGAATCGTTGGCGACGGCGGGGCGTCGGTCCGGGGTATGGGTAAGGTCAACAAGCGAGACAGAAACTCGCCGATGACCTGCCCTCGGAACCCGTCCCACGCCTGGAAACACCGTCGGATATAGTGTGCCACCGCCGATTTGTGAGAGGCGGCGCCCAGCATCTGGTTGGAAATCAAACCCTGCAACTCACTGATATGGCTCCTCCACAAATCGTCACCGGTCTGAAGAAAGACATTCCTGGCCAAGTCCGAGAATTCCTGCCGTCCCAGCCCATCTTCCAGCCGTTCCAGCTTGCCGATGAACAACCGGCCAAGTTCCTGAGGCAGCAGGTTAAAATCGCCACCGAACAGTTCGGAGCAATCCACTCCATGATCCAATTGGACTTCATCCACGAGGCAGCCGAATTGGCCGGCATATTGCTCCAAGGTTATCGCGGGGAAGTGGCGCGCCACCAATCGCGCCGCACCCTCCCGAGCCGAGCCGACGCAAAGATCCTTCAGGGTATTCGCGGCCATCACCCGGCGCCGCCAGCGGTAAAACAGGTCGGTCTGGAGGTCCACCACCGCCGCATAGTCTTGGATCAGGCCCCGCTGAGCTTCACCCTCCCGCTCGGCCATCTCCTGCACGCCCCGGATGTGCTCCTCGACCGCCGGCCCTGCCAGATAGATTCGGCCCGCCGCGTCCACTTCTCGGCAGTTGCCCAGCTTCAACACCCCGTCGACGTGAAGATTGATGAGGTTATCTTCCAGGGAGAGGATGGACCGGGTGACGCCGAAGCCGCCCTGCCGGCCGCTCCGGCCGTTGAGCTGGAGGTCGATTCGCGGCGTGTCGTGAATTTCAGTCCCGATGACGTGGAGCCCCAGAGAGAAGTCCAGGATGACCTGGCCATGGTCCGGACTCCCGTTCCCGATCAATGTAATCCGTAGCTGATGGCGGCCCCCAAGCTCTTCCCGGGCCGTGCAAAACAGGGTGGAGTTCGCCAGCTCGGCCTCCAGGATACCGGCTTCCGTTGGCGAGTGGCAGCTTACCAGCACGGACCCGGCGTCGCCGGACAGGAGCCGGCCGATGAGCTGGACGTACCGTCCCGCGATCCCGGCGCTGAGGCCGGGCTGCAAGAGGATGTCGGTGCCCCTACCGGCCATGTTCGTCGCCACGGTGACCGCACCGAGGTTCCCGGCGTCCTTGATGGTTTGCGCTTCCAGATGACAGCTCAACGCGTTGAGCAGGTTATGGCCGATCCCCTCTTCCGACAACAAGCGGCTGAGTTCTTCCGAGCGCTCCACCGTCTGTGTTCCGACCAGAACCGGCTGGCCGACGCGATGACAGGCGATCACCTGGTCCAGAATGGCCGAGAGCTTCTCCTTTCTGGTCAGATACACTTTGTATCCCAGGTCGACCCGGTTGAGGGGCCGGGCCGGAGGAAGTACCGCGACCGGCAAACCGTACTTCCGCAAGAACTCGTCCGAGGAACTCGACGCGGTGCCGGTCATCCCGGAAATGCTCTCGTACCTTCGAACGAATCCTTCGACGGAAATCTGTCCCAGCGTTTCACAGTCCGCGTGGGGGGTGACACCCTCTTTGGCTTCCAGGGCCGCGTGCAAACCCTGCTGGTAGATACAATCCGCCTTGGGCCGCCCGGTAGACCGGTCGATCAAGACTATGGAGTCCTCGGTGTCGAAATAATCCACGTCCCGGTGGAGCAGCAGGAAAGCCCGAAGCATCTGGTAGACCTGGCTGCCGAGGTTGTATTGGCGGGCCAGCCTCCGGCTGATCCCGTCGGACTTCTTCCGGCGCTGCGCCAGCGTCCAATCCTGCCTCGCCCGGATGGAATCCAACGATTCCTCCAGGGCCCGGCCGTCGTGGAATGGTCCCAGACGTTGCTCCAGGAAATCCCGGCCCTTTTCGGTCAGGGTGACGAACCGATGGCCGGGGTCGATGGCGTAATAAAGCTCCGGCGTGAGATCGGCGAAGTCCAGGTCGGCGACGGCCTGCAACCGTCTGAACCAGCCTGGATGTTCGGACAAATACTCCTTCAACGTGGAATTCTCCGGCTCCGCCAGCAGCAATTGGGCCAGCAGCCGAGTTTCGGTACCGGAGTCGAGTCCCGGCCGGGAGAGTTGGCCGGGCAGGCCCTGGGCTTCCTCACGCTGCAGCCCGATCATCTCCGCAACGACATTCTTGACCCTGGTGGTGGCCCGGTTGTTGCCGATTGGATTTCCCGAGATTATCATCGGCGTGGCCGCCTCATCGATCAGGGCGTGATCGATCTCGTCGATGATCGCTACCTCCAGCTTTCCCTGGACCTGCGCCTCTGCGGAGAATTTCAGGTTGTCCCTGAGGAAATCGAAGCCCAACTCCCGCATGGTGCTGTAGACAATGCCCTTGCGGTACGCCAGCTTTCTTTCTCCATCATCCATGTAACCGAGGACCGCCCCCGCGCTAATACCGAGGGACCGGTAGACCGGGGCCAGGAGTTCCGCGTCCCGGGCGGCCAGGTAATCGTTGGCGGTGATGATGTGAACCGAGCGGCCGCGAAGGGCATGCACCACGGCCGGGAAGGCGGCGGCGATGGTTTTGCCTTCACCGGCATTCATCTCCACGATGCTTCCCTGCAACATGTGGAGCCCGGCCAGCAGTTGCTCCTCCGTGGCTTGGATGCCGAGGATGCGGCCGATCGACGCCTTGACCATCGCGAATGCCTCGGGCAATATCTCGGCTGTTCCCGAGTGCCGTGCCCGATGCCTCAGGCGCAGCATCGCGATGTTTGGATCACCGTGGGCGTTTGATTGGAGGTCAAATCGGAGGATCCGGTCCAGAATGATCTGGCAGGCGGCGGAGGAGACTTTCCGTGACGCGGCCGGCCGGCGCCTTTTTTCAGAGACGCTGTTGAGCCCCTTGCTAAACAATTCGGCCGGCAACCACGAAGCGTGCAGCAACCAGAACCCCAATCCTAGAGGGTCTTCAGTAGAGCCGCCCAGGTATAGCGGCTGGAGCTAATGTACACCAACCGGTCCCCCACCGCCAGAAATAGGTCGACGAAACTGAAGTGCACCTGTTCGTCCCGAATCACACCAACCAGGTTTACGTGCTGACTCAGCAGTTTGCTGGCGATATGCTCGTAGCTCATGGAGTCTTCCACCGGCGAGTCCACCTCGGCGCTGGCCAGCGTGCCTCTAACCAGATTACTGGTCATCGCACGGGTGAGAAGGGTCACGCCGGGGTCCTGGGTTTCTTGGACCAGCAGATTGTTGGCCATGTCCAAAGTATAAACCAGAGCTACTCCCTCGAGGTTGTTAAACAACAGCTTGTGTTTCGGATTCAGACATTCCGCAACGACTCTCAAATGGGGGTTCAGGTGGTGGATCACCGACGCTACCGACGCGGCCACGCTGTCGCTATTGGGATCATCGTAGTTGGTGCTCAATATGATGACCCTGGTGGCGTGGCTCAGCAACGCGCGGCGATAGGTTTCTTCCTCCAGCGGGGACCCCCGAACAAACGAAACGTTGGGATGGCTGAAAGGGAGACTGGTCAGGGTGTCGGTAACTATGAAGATATCATCGCTTTTGTGGCTGGGGTCCGACACGAACTCTTCGATGATCTGGCGAACCCTGCCTTCGTTGGGAAAGTTGATGATCAACAGGTGGCCCTTGGCTTGAAGATTTGCCATCCCGGTCTGCTCCTTGATTCGCAGGTCTAGAACCCAGTCGACCAACATGCCGGCGGTGGTGGTGAACGCCACCAGCCCGACGAGGACGATAAACACCACGGTGCCGGCGCGCGCCCCGAGGGTCGACGCTGAATAATCTCCATATCCAATGGTGGTTATGGAGATGATGCTATACCAAAAGCTGTCGGCAATGGTCAAGTCGGGCTGGGCCGGGCTCTCGAAGAAGAAGAAGGCCAGGGCGTTCCCCAGAACACTGGCCAAGAGGACCGCGACCATTGCCAGAATCCCGAGGCTTCTCTTCCGCCGGAACCGGCGCATCAATCTGCTGATAGAGTAAATCATTATTTGCAATCGGCCCCACGATCGGGCGGCTTGATGTCCTCTAGTGTACCGTCTTGCAAATAGCTTTGCATCGGCAAAATGATGCGATATTCACTCTCCACAATCGTCATCCCGGCGAGGGCCGGGCATAAAGCCGTTTGCGAGCCACGAGACTAATTCCGCAGCTTCATTATAACCAGTCCCGAATCGTGGCCCGGCCCGTCACATTCGTCCAGCCGGGCCAACAGATGACCTCGGGCCAGCAGTATCCTGGCTCCAACCTCTGGCTCCGCATCGAGAAACCACGCTCCGAGGGGTGAGTCCAGTGTCCAGCTATCGGTTATCGAGGACTCCAGCCCGGCTCGCTGGAACACGTTCAGGTACTCTTGCCGGTCCCGGCGGAACTCCTTTTCGGTTCGGAACGGAATTGGCGTCACGTAGTAGTCGCTCGAGAGGTACAACCCCAACTCATTTTCAAACACCTGCATCAGATCGGAAAACGGCCACCATCCTTCCAGGGCGAAGAAGAGATTTTCCGGTATATCCTGCGGGACCCGGTGATAGAAAAAGTCCTCCTCCGACTCCACCATCCTGGCGGTAATCGGGATTTTATCCCGATAACCCAGAATGCGCTCGGCGGCAGCGTCACGGAGGAATACGAACGGTATGTTGCCGTTGGTCACATCCACCAGGACCCGGACGCCGTCGATGTCATATAGCAGGGCGGCGTGTTGCCAAAAGCGCATGTAACGCTTGGCGAACTGGAAATCGAAGGTGGCCAGCAGCTCTCGCAGCTTCTCCACCGGCACCGGGCCTTCCGCGTTCTCGCCGGCGATGATGTACTCGGAGGTCAGCCCGTAGTGGTCGGTCAGGAACTTCAGCGCCTGAACCTTTTCCGAACAGACGGCGCCGCCGCCTTCGATGATGTTGTCAATGGTCTCATCGCCGGACTTGTACACCAGTTTCTTGCCGATGAAGCGTGAGTAGTTTTCAAATTGACTGTTCCAGACGGTCCGGGCCAGGGCCTCCAACAGCCTCAGCTTGTCGCCGGTCCCGGTCATCTGCAGTATGGCTTCGGCATCGGCGGAGCCGACCTCACGGTCCAGGGAGGTGCGCACGAAATTGGCGTACTTCGCCTCATCCCGGGCCCATTTGCGCTTGTGGAACCCGGGCCAATTGCGGTCATAGCCGACGTCGATGCGGTCGATGGCCACGTCTATGATCGAAACGTCCTGGCCGGCAACCCGAGTCCGGTGGTTGGCCGGCACATCATCCAATCCAAGAAGCCGGCCGCCGTCCTTAAAGACAACCCCATGAAACATGTGGGTCAGGAGGCCGCGGTCGGAGCTTGCGTAGACCAGGTCTTGTATGGCGTACAGTTCGTCCGCGGAGTGCTGGGTGATCCGGGACTCCTTCAGCAAGGGTTGGATCGGCGCGCGGTAGAGGTGCTTTTCCAGCAGGGCGCCCAGAGTTAGTGAGTTATCTTCGGGCTCGATACGCAGGGCGCACTTCCTGGTTGATACCAGGTCGGTGAACTGCAGTATTTGACCGGCGGTGCTTTCCATTGGGGCACGTTCAGAGGAAGTATCTGCCTGGCGCTTCGTTCCCTGGTTAACCATCAATATGCCACCGTCCCGTCCCCGCGGAACTCGAGGGCTCCGGCCGTACGATCATTGGGCCTATTGGAGAAAAGTCTCCCCGCGGCATTCGGGGAGGGCCGGACGACATTGATCCGATTGCGAGGAACCGAGTCCTTACCGGTCCGCCGGCGGGTTATTAGGAGTCAGTCAACTCGGTTTCTTGCAAATGTCATTCCGAGCCGTAGGCGAGGAATCTCATTGTTACGCTGAGATTCTTCGCTTCGCTCAGAATGACGTTGGCTATGCCTCTGTTTCTTGTTACCGGCCCTTGAACAAATTGCCAATCCTTGCCAAGGGGTAATTCTCCTCAAGTCCCCCTTTATGAAGGGGGATTCAGGGGGATTTCGCTCGTCAATCCAGGCGTCTGCTCACGGATCGGCAATCATGCTGTCTAAGAGTCAGTCGTCGGCGGTGGGCCCAATGGCGACGGACTCGGGTATCGACGAAACCGGCGCGGTACTCGTCCGCACGGTAGTCTGGGTTATCGGCCTCCGCACCGCCTTCGGGTCGATGCCTGCTTTCAAAGCGGCCATTACGCCGGCGGCTTCCCAATAGTTCGCCACCGGGTGAAACTGTCCCGGCGCCCAGGGCAGGAGCGTCAGGTCGTTCTTCATAACCGTCCGGTTTTCCCGCACGGCGATTACCGGGATCCCTTGCTCCAGGGCGGCCAACGTCGGCAGACCCAGGCATCCGTCGGGAATTACCAGGCAGGACACGTCGCTGGCCGTCAGCACGCCATGGTGCGCCATGGCCTCGGGGCCGGTCACGATCTTCGGGCTCCTCTGGAGCCCCTTCAAGACACTCTGCATGAAGGTCAGGGAGATCGCTTCGGCCGCCATCCTCGGATCAACCACACCCGTCTCCATGTTGGCGATCTCTTGATTTTCCAGCATGGGAGAGTGGGCGGACGGGACATCGAACAGCGTGGAGATCGTATGGGTGAGCATCGCCTCCACACCGCCCCAGGGATTGAGCATGTTGCCGTCGCTCTCGAAATAATCGATGTGGTAGCTGAGCGGAACGGCAATCACGGACGAAATGGCGACCGCATCGTAGCTCCGCCGGTGGTCGTTCAAGTTGGCGACCAGCCGGTCGATGCCTTCCACCGTGCCTCCCACCCGGCCTGAGTCCATGTATTGAGACCGCATGTCGAGGGGAGGTTCCAGCCGCAGGATCATCGGGCAGATCAGCCCATATGAGGAGCGGGCCGCATGCACCGCGTTGATAGCCGCATCCACGAAGAACTCATCTTGGTGGGCGTCGACCACCACCAGGACCCGGTTGGACCTCACGGGTTGCAGCCCGATTGACCCCATCAGCAACCGGCTGATCGCACTCCCTTCCACGTACAGGGTGTTGGGGGAGATGTCGATCAGGTCCGACCCGTTCAAGACATTCGGGTGGGTGATCAGCGTGTCACAAATGGAGGCCAGGAGGGTGGCGACCGGCGTCGCGTCCCCGGCGTGTCCGCCGATCTCCGCGCCGACGCCCGTCGGCACCAGCAAGACGGCGTTGAAGGCCTGACTGTTTTCGATCAGCCTCTTGCGGAATCTCAACACCGAAGCCCGGAGGGAGGGCGCCAGGTCCCGGTGGTTTCGAAGAAGCGCGACCTCACACTTGTACCGGCCACCCGTGGACTCGGCGACCACGATCCGGACGGGCATCTCGTCATCGGAGATATGCCGGCCTAGGCCCGAGGAGACTTGCTCCAGGATGCTGCCGCGCCCGGCATCGACCGGGAACTCGGTTTCGGTTTCATGCAGATACATGAGACCCCATCCCGCACTGAGCTGCGAACTGATCGAAGGTGTAGTGGCTCTTCGACACCATCTCCCCCTGGGCCGTCAACGCGTAGACCGATGGCAGAGGGACTCCGTTGAACAGGTGCGCCTTGGTCATCGTATAGGCCCCTGCGTTGTTGAACACCACCTTGTCGCCCAGCTTGAGCTTGTGGTCGAATCGGTACACGCCGAACAGGTCTCCCGCCAAGCAGGTGCATCCCGCCAGGAGGTATTCATGGGCCGCGCCGTCATCGTGACCAACGATGTCCGGTTCGAAGTCGTATTCGAACACCTCGGGCATGTGGTTGATCGAGCTATCCAGCACCGCCACAGTCGAGCCGCCGCTCTGGAATACGTCGAGGATGGTGGACACGATGTACCCCGCCGTCCGCACGAGGGCTGATCCCGGCTCGAAGAAAACCTGAACGTCGTAGCGGGACTTCAGGAAATCCACGGCGGCGGCCAGTTCGGCGAGACCCTGTCCATCGTCGAAGAGGTAGCCGCCACCCAGGTTGACCCATTCGAGCCCGGCCAGTATCCTGCCGGCGCGAGAGTTGATGTGCTCCACGGTAGCCAGTAGCTGTCCAAAGTCGGAGGAATCACAGTTGGTGTGGAAGAGGATGCCTCGCAGGCCGGCGAAACGAGCGGGGTCCCTATCGTATTCGGTAATCAGGTCCTCCAATGGGACCCCCAATTTTGAGCCGGGCCGGCAAGGGTCATAGCGTTCGTCATCGACGAATGAGATTTGAGGATTAATGCGTATGCCGCAACTGGTGCCGTCTTTGATGCGGTCCCGGAACCTGTCCCACTGGTTCAGGGAGTTGAAGGAGAGGAAGTCGCAGAGCGATCCAATACCCTCTACCTCGTTATCGCGAAGGCCGGGGGTGGTGATGTGTATCGACCCGCCGGGTGAGACGATGCCGCGGGCCAGCCGCGCCTCGTATAGCGAGCTGACCGCGAACCCATCCAGGCGAGGCGCCATCACCCGCAAAGCGTCGGCAACTGAGAGCGACTTTATGGCGAACAGCAGCCGGCAAAGTCCGTCCTTCCGAATGGTCTGAGCTTGGTCGAGGAGTTGGTGAAGGATGCCCTCGTCATACACGAAGGCCGGAGTGGTGATCCGGTCGAGCCCGTCCGGGAACGTGCGCACCCAGTCGAACGCGGGCACCCGGTCAACGGAAGGGGAGCACTGTATGGCCACATCAGGTTGTTCGATATCGATCAATCGCACGTGGACCCACGGGATTCTTCAAGCGGATCGAGCCCGGGTGTCTGGAAGCGTGGTCGGGGAGTATTCTAGCACACCGGTGCGGGGGCGGCATAGGACGCCGTATCTGCGGGCCGGGCGGACATCATCCGGCCTATCGGCTGGGCTGCGGGCTTTGGACCTGATTCCACCGCACGGTGACCACCGTCCCGACATCCAACACGACATGGTAACCCGCTGAGAACTCGTCCGGGTAGTCCATGGTCCGCTGGAACACGGCGCTATCGATGACGCCCTGGCGCCCCTCACAGCTCCCGGTGACGATTACCACGTGGTCGCCTCGCTTGAATTTGTACCAGTGGCCCATGCCGGGGACGGTAGAGAATTGCCACACGGGCTGGCAATAAATGAGTGTCATCTGGGGAGTATCCAGTGGGCGCCGGCGGCCAGCCAAGAACAGGCTCGAATCAGGTTCAAGGTCCGGGGCGCGTCAGGCCTTAGCCCGTTGCCCCGGACCCATGATGCAGGGCGTATTTGGGGAGTTGGGTGGGGTCCCTATCGCTGGAGGCACGGTATCTTCCGGTGGGGCCAACGGTTGAGGGACCGCCACCCACTATGTATTTCATCGCTTTCCGCGTGCGGGAAACCTCGTCAGATACACCGGGCGCCCACCAACGGCCCACGGCGACGCGGGAGCTAGGGGCCGGTACCGCGGGCGCGGGGCGCACGTGATAGACCGGCGCCTGATAGAATGGAATTGGGCGTCCGTCAGGCGGCCGGTATGGACCGTGGTACCGTTCTCCAACGCCTTGGCGATCCAGAGCTTTGATTGGCCTCCCATCAAAGGGCCGCCGGGATGGGGCAGCGCCCGCGGCAATAACCCTCGACTACCCCATTGGATCCCCGTGGACAGCTTGGGGTTGGCCAAAATGGGAAATCCCAGCTAATATCGAGAGAGTCGCAACAGAGAGAGGGAAGGATGTTACTGGACGGAAAAGTGGCGGTGGTGACCGGTTCCGGGTCGGGCATGGGGCGAGCCTTCGCCTTGGCGCTGGCCGAAGCCGGGGCAAAGGTGGTGGTCAACGCCAGGACCGCCAGCGATGTAGCCAGCGCGGTGGAAGACATCAGAAAGGCCGGCGGCGCCGCCGAAGGGTGCGTGGTCAGCGTGGCGACCATGAAGGGCGCCAGCCAGATTATTCAGACGGCGATCGACCGGTTCGGGCGAATCGATATTCTGGTGAACAACGCCGGCGTAAGCGTCCGGAGACTCCTGGTCGAGATGACCGAGGAGGACTTCGATGATGTCGTCGCCACCAACCTAAAGGGGATTTTTGCCTGTGCCAGATACGCGGTTCCCCACATGATAAGGCAAGGGTGGGGCCGGGTCATCAACGTGGCCTCCGGCTCGGTCATCGGCCAAGAAGCGAATACGAGCTACTCCGCGAGTAAAGGTGGGGTCTTGTCAATGAGCCTGTCCTGGGCCGTGGAGCTGGCCGAGTATGGTATTACGTGCAACGCAATCCGCTCCTCGGCCGCCACCCGGTTGAATGTGGCCAGAAGAGAGCAGGCTAAACGGGAAGCCCTCGACCGGAACGAGCAACCTCTGACTGATCTGGATTTGGGGTATTTCCAGCCCGAGGAAGCAGCGCCACTCGTGGTGTTCCTGGCCAGCGAACAGGCGGGTTGGATCAACGGCCAGTTTATCTGTATCGATGGGCCTCGGCTGGCCAATTGCGAACACACCCACCACGCCAAGACGGCGATCATGCCCGGAGGTTGGACCGTTGACGGGTTGATGGAGCATTTCAAGACCACGGTAGGTATGCCGTTGCAGGCCTATGGATTCATTGCACCCGACGGCAGAAAGAATATTTAGCGCGATGCGAGTCATCGATGGTGCAAGAGAAGCGAAACGGCTGAAGGCGGCGGGAACTCATGAAGTGAGACTATCGCGGATTCAGAGAGGAGCAGACGCGGGGGTCTGTACCGGGCCCGGCTGAGGGCTGACGGCACCGGGCTCAAGGCCGGCAAAGCTCCTGCGCCGGAGGGGACGCAGCGTCCCACCGGCTGCTGTTGATCGTTGGATCGCCGGCTAGACTGGATCTAAGGCATCAGTGGCGGACGACCTTCCCGAGTAACCCCTTTTGACAGAGGGAGAACCAAAGGCGTTTCCCCGTGGCAGGCATGACCAATATTAGGTCTAGAAAGCCGTACACGATGTTGGCCCTGGCCGGCGTCATTGGGCTGCTCGCCGCCTGTTTCGGCACGCCGTCAGTCTCCGAGTATAGAACTTCACTCCGCTGCCTGGACTGCCCAACTTTGCGGGTCCTCCGAGTCATCGATGGCGACACCTTCGAAAGCTGGAATGGCATGGTCCGGATGTTTGGGATCGATGCCCCGGAGCGAGACGACCGGTGCCACCGCCAGGCCACCAGCGGCTTGAGGCAGCTGGCCGGCAAGGATGTGAGAGTGGAGCCGGGACCAAGGGAGCGGGACCCCGGTGGAAGGCTCCTGTACTACACTTACACGATCGCCGGCAACAGCATCGACGAGATACTGGTCCGCGAAGGACTGGCCCGCGCCTGGACCAGGGACGGACAGCACCGCGAGGTTCTGATGGGTTTGGAGCAAGGAGCACGGAACGCCGGCGCGGGGTGCCTCTGGTAATGCTCTACCAAGCCGCCGTTTTCCTGCACATTCTTTCCGCCATCACCTGGGTGGGTGGGACGCTGTTCCTGGTGATCGTGATGGTCCCCTTGTCCCGCCGGGAAACGGTAGCCTCCGGGCGGGGGCTCAACCTACTGAGGCAGGCGGCCCGGAGGTTCGTGCCGGTGGCGTGGGCGTCGATAGTGGTGCTGGCGGTGACCGGCGTATATCTAGCCTGGGACCACTGGGGCATACGTCCGGGCAACTTTTTCACCTCTGGCGGCCATTTCATCAGCACCCTTCAGGCCAAGACAGGGCTGGCCGTCCTAGTGATCGGGCTGAGCCTGTTCCACGACTTCCTGTTGGGCCCCCTCGTCGTGGGGCAGCTTGAGGGCCCGCGCGGCCCCGGAGACCCTCCCGCTCCCACCTGGGGAAGGCGGTTGCTGTTGGTCCTGGCCCGGGTGAACCTGCTCCTGGTCTTGATTATCCTCTTCCTTGCGGTCAGCTTGACCCGGCCCTAGGGGCCGCTGAAGCATACCCGTAGTCCTCCGGCTCATTCGACCCGGCGCTAAATAGTCCCTGCGTCCTTCAGTCGATCCACCTCGTCTGGGCCGTAGCCCGCCAGGCCGGTCAGGACATCCAGAGTATGCTCTCCGAGGGTGGGCGCCGAGCCGGCGGGGTTGGCCGCGGGAGTGGCGCTGAACTTTGCGTTCACCCCCGGCACCTTCATCGCTCCCCAGCGCGGGTCCTCGACGGGAACGATGTACTCGTTGACCAGACACTGGGGTTCGTCGGCCAAGTCGTCGTAAGAGTAGACCGGGCCGGCGACGACGCTGTGGGCTTGGAAAGCGTCCACCCACTCGTCGCGGGTGCGGGTAGCGAAGATCTTGGCCAACAACTCCTCCAGCTCTTTGCTCCCCTTGCGTCCGGCCCTGGACTGCCACTGGGGATGGTCCTTCAAATCTTCGCGCCCGATGACCTCGCAGAAGCGGGCCCAGCTCCCCGCGGACCTCAGGGATATTACGAACCACCCGCCTCGCGAGTCCCGGTGAAAGTACCTGACGGGATCATCGGCGATGAGGCCGTGGGGGACGGCCCAACGGAACCCGTGCCGCAGTGCCCCGGTGACCCGCCACCTCTGGAGGGAGATCATATTGCCCAGCCCTGACGACTCCACTTTCTGCCCCAACCCGGTGCGGTCACGGGCGAGCAGGGCCACGACGATCGAGTGCGAGAAAAGGATGCCTCCTACCGTGTCCCCGAGGTTCATCTGGACCGGCTCGGGGCAAACTCCGTCGCTGCCGGCTTGCAGCCACATGATGCCGCTCATGGCCTGGAAAATGCTGTCCATGCCCTTCCAATCCCGCAGGGGGCCCGTGGGACCAAAAGAGGTGCAGCTTCCATAGACCAGCCGCGGGTTCAGCGGCGAAAGGTCCTCATAGCCCAGGCCCAGCCGGTCCATCACACCGGCGGAAAAGTTCTCGGCCAAGACATCCACCTTCGGGATCAGGCGGTAAATGACCTCCTTGCCCTCTGGGGTCTTGAGGTCAACGGCGATGCTCTTCTTGCCGCGGTTGTGGGCCTCGTGGGCGGAATCGAACCCGTCGGGGGCCCGACGGGCCGCCTCGGGGTGGGCCAGATTGTCTTTCCAAGGTGGCTCTACTTTGATGACTTCGGCTCCCAGATCGGCCAGCATGACGGTGGCCGTGGGCCCCATGTGCTGCTGGGTGAAATCCAACACTCTTATTCCTTCCAGGGGCACGGACATGGCGTTGCTTCCTTAACACGAGATTAGCCGTCTCCGCTCGACAGCCGGTGATCGGGCTCAAAGCCTTGCTAGCCCCATCCTAGCCAGGCCGCCGGCGGGCGTCAACCTATTTCGGTTCCCGAGGCTGAGTAGGCACGCGACGTTGACGCCTTTCGTGTTCAAGGGATAGAATCCAGACGCCTCAGCCACACAAGAGAAACGACCACCGGGGAAGAATCGGCCGGGCAACACCTGCTGAGTTGAGCGACCCCCAGGCCCCGATTGCCCGGGGCGCCGCGCCACCTCGGAACGGCCCGGCGTCTGTCACCCTGAGTCCATCTGCGGCGGCATCGCGCGCTTGCGGCGAGCCCAGAACGATGTTATGGGGCCTGACAACGCAATCCCTGGAATGCCTGGAATGAACGAAAGGAGAGAACGATCATGGAAGACTTCACACATATACTTCCCGGAGACAAGCCCTTCTACAAGTACGAGAAAGACCGGAAGGAGAAGTGCGCCTTCCTCACCCTCAACCGCCCGGAGAAGCGCAACGCCGTGCCCGAATCCGCGGACGAGGAGTTGGTAGCCGCCATCGACGATTGGGAAAACGACGACAACGTAAAATCCGTGATCGTCATCGGGAACGGGAAACACTTCTGCGGGGGCCATGACCTTGGGGGTTGGGGAGGCCTGGACATGACCTCCGACGCCCCGCGGAGCGAGCGGCGGGACCCCCAGCGGGTCCAGCTCACCCGGCAAATCGTTGGCCGTCCCCGGACCTTGGGCCGCCTCTTCCTCTCCATGAAACCCACCATCGCCGCCGTTCGGGGGGTGTGTATCGAAATGGGGAACATGATCCAGTTGTACTGCGACATGACCATCGCCTCGGAGACGGCGCGGATAGGCAACCTGGGGCAGACCATCGGAATCAGCGGGATCACCACCGCCCGCCCTTATATCTCGCTCATCGGACAGAAGCGGTACCGGGAGATGGTGACGACGGGCAAGCTGGTATCCGGCAAGGAAGCCGAGCTGTGGGGGCTGGTCAACCGGGCGGTCCCCGACGACCAGCTTGAAGCAGAGGTGATGGCCACCGTGAGAAGGATCGCCCTTCTCCCCATCGATGGTATCGTCACCGGTAAAGCGTTCACCGCATTGGTATACAGCGAGATGGGATTGGTCGCCTCTTTCATCGAGGCGGGCTTCGGCCATAGCCTGGGAGCCTTCAAGCTGGCCCATGAGGAAGACGAGTTCCACTTCTTCAAGACGGCCCGGGAGGAAGGGATATCCGCGGCCATCGGCGCCAGGAACCAGCGGTACCGGGAAGCTCCGATCAGCCGGGGACTTATCATCGGCGAAGAGGCCGGCATCGGCTTCTAGGAAACGAGCAGCGCCGGCCATCGTGCCGGCGCTTTACTTTCCCTCTGCAGCGGTCGCTTGATGATCGGCGCGGAGGCAAATGGTGAATTCTCCGTGGTCCTTGCTCCGGTTCAATCCCCAAGGACGTATTCCCCAAACCGGCCACAAGCACGATGCCATAGCTCGGCAACTTTCCTGCCTGTGGACTTACCTTGTGCGCCATCTGGGAGTTTGCCGGCTGCGGCACGCTCGCACACTTAGCTCATTGGGTTGAATCGCGAACCGGCCGGGTTGTGCGATATTCCAGCGCCCCGGCCCTGGTCAACCGGGCTGCCTAAGACCTCATCCCTTAGCCGACTTACACATTCCCGCCCTGGGCAGGGGGAGCCCAGCCTCCAGGTTGATAAGATCAAAGGATCAGGCGACGGATTACGGCGGCACGGGGCCAAATCCGTTGATCCAGACCCGACGCAAGGCATCATTCCAAGAGAACACTCCCTCCGGAACTACGCCTCCAAGCCCCGCTCTCGCCAATGTCCGCGGAAAGCGCATTGACACTTCTCCCTCCCGGGGGTAATCTCTTGGCAGATTCGGCGGATGACATTTGGGGGGGCTCCATGAATGAGCGCGTTTCCTCGGTCGAGGCGGATACTCCCGAAGTTGACCCGGTGCTGGGATACGTCCCCGGCACCATTCTGCGCGACGAAGTGGTGGAATACCGGTGCGTGCGAGCGGCCCAAAAGGTGATGCTACACCGGTACCGCAAGTACGGGATCGAAGGGATTCACAACCTGATGGGGCTGGTGGACGATGGCACCGTCCCGTCCTTCTTCAAAGGCCCGGCTTACCAGGAACGGTATTTGGGAACCGTGCTGATGGAGGAGGCGGTAACGGAGGTGGCCCGGCGGCACCTGGGAGGGGACCCGAGCTTCACCTCCCTCGTCTTCAACCGGGTGACGGCGGGCACCATCACCCTGGTCCAGGCCCTGGTGCCTCCCGGCTCTCTGGTCCCGTACATGGTGCCCAAGTACCCGGGCGTTGGAGGCCACGGTCACCCGTCCGTGCCCCGGGCGGTGGAGCTGGCCCGCTCCCGCTGGCATCAGGTCATGAGTTCCCAGGAGTTGGAGAACCTGCTGAAGGGCGAAGATCACGTGCCCTTGGTGGTGATCTGCCCTTCGTATCGTGGCGCCCTTTCCGAAGAGGAGATGCGGTCCGTCTGTGAGGTGTCCCACGCCAGGGGCATCCCGGTCTACGTGGACGACGCCTCGGGGGCCCGCACCCGCACGGCCCACTACGGCCAACAGTCGGCGGGGGACCTCGGGGCCGACCTCATTATGACCAGCTGCGAAAAGGCGGCCCTCTTCGGGCCACGGGCCGGCCTCTTGCTGGGACGGGCCGACCTCATGGAACCCATCGGAGCCAAGATGAACATGATGGGCACCGAGGCCCGCCCCGCGGTGGTGGCGGCCGTGCTGCGGTCGCTTCAGAAATACACCCCGGAAGAGGGCCACCGGCTCTTCAACGAGTGGGTGGACCGGCACCAGCGTCTCGCGGAGCTGGCCAAACCCTTCCTCGGCGAGAACCTCCAGTACGGGGCCTACAACGGCATCTACCTCTCCCTCGACGACTTCATGGACTTGGTGCTGGAGCGGACGGGGATAGAGAAGACGGACCTGGCCCCCGTGGACCTCAGCGCGGCCTTTTCGATGCTCCTGCTTCGAGGCTTTGGCTTTATGACCGTGCCCATTACCCACTATCCGGGGGCCTCGAAGCTGGTGAGCGTCAAAGTCCTCGCGCTGCGGCAGGGGGACGGCCTTTCCGATGACGCCATTGTCGGGGCCCTGAGAGATTCCCTGGATGCCCTGGTCCGCACGCGCCTCGACCGTGCCGCCATCGAGCGGCTGCTTTTCGGCCCTCCGGAATAAGGCTCGCGGGTCCGCGGCCTCCGGCGGGAGCACAGTTCGGCTACCCAGAGAGGCGGCGCTGGCCCTTGGCCCCGGCCGGATGCGGCCCGGTGTGAGAAAATCCGGCCCAGAGCCTATCCGATAGCCAACCGCTGTGGTTCGACAGGCTCACCACGAACGGGGATAATCCGTTCAATCCGTTCGTCCTGAGCTTGTCGAAGGACCAAGGGTGACCTCCTTCGGGGTTGTTGGATGGGCTGCATGCCGTTCCGGCAAAGAACAGTTGGGCTTATTCCAACGCTGAGTCGGGCGCTGGGCTCGCTGAAATTTTGACGCTGCTGGTCCCTCCGCCCGGGCCTTCCGAGGGCTCGGCAGCAGGAATTGGGATTTCCGGCCAAACCGGCTTGAAGATGGTCCCGGAGGATCCTCCGGGACCATTCGGTGTTCGGGGCTGTCAGCTTGGATAGGGGGTGAACCATGCGCTTCGGAATAAACATGGGCGGCGGAAACCTGCGGGGAGAGTCCCGGGAGGAGGCCTTGACCGGCCGGCTGGACAAGGCGCGCCTGACTCATCAGATGGGTTATCACTCCCTGTGGACCGGCGCGGGCTACCTGAACAACGATTTCCACTCGATGATGCTGCTCGCCCGGGTGGCGGCTGAAGCCCCGGGACTGGAGCTGGGCATGGTGGCCCTGCTGCCCCTGTACCACCCGGTGGAGGCCGCCGAGCAGGTGGCCACCCTGGATGTCATCACCGGCGGCAGGTTTGTCCTGGCCCCGGCCCTGGGCTGGCGGGACTTCCAGTTCGACGCCTTCGGCATCCCCAAGACCGACCGGCTGGGCCGATTCCGGGAGGTCATGGAGGTCATGAAGATGTTCTGGACCCAGGATCGGGTGACCCACCACGGCCGCTATTTCGACATAAACGACGTGCCCGGCGCGGGTGGCGCGGTGCAGAAGCCCTACCCGAGAATGTACCTCGCCGCCAACCTGGAACGGGGGGTGCTCCGGGCCGCGCGCCAGGCCGACGGCTGGCTGATCAGCTCCCGCTCGACCCTCCCCACCATTACCCAGCAGACCGGATTATACCGGGACGCCGTCAAGAAAGAGGGGAAGCCGGGCTTCATCTCCGCTTGGCGGGAGATGTTCGTGGCGGAAACCCGCCAGAAGGCGATCGACATCATGCGGCCCCACGTGGAGTGGATGTACAAGGACCGGGCGGCCCTGGGCCATAGCCAGGAACTGCCCGAAGCCGACCGCATCGACGTGCCCTTCGACCGGATTCTGGAGGGCCGGTTCATCCTCGGCAGCCCCGAGGAGTGCATCGAAGAGATCGAGAAGTACCGGGCGCTGGGCATCGACGAACTGGTGCTGCGCTGCCAATGGCCCGGAATGCCCAACAAAGACTCCCTGCGGGCGTTGGAGTTGTTCGGCGACAAGGTGCTGCCGCATTACCGGTGAGCGTGGGAAGATGCCCTGGTTAGCTGGTGCAGGTACCGAAGACGTGATCTGTAATTGCGCGTCAAGGTTTGAAGGCCGGCGTCAGGGCGGGTTGAAACCCGCCCCTACATTGCCGCACCCCTCCCCTAAGCCCGTGCTCTAGTCGCTGAAAACCGGTGCGGGCATCTTGGCCACCGGCGGCAGTGGCCGATGAGGGCGTAGCGGCGGCCCCGGCAAGGGTGAGGGGTTATCCCCTCACCCTTCTACCGGAGCCGATCGATTTGCGGCGGTTACGGCGCCCTAGCGGGCGTGATAGGTCGGCGCCCGCTTCTCCACAAAGGAGACGCTGGACTCCTTGAAGTCTTCGGTTAGGTGCAGCTTCAAAGGCTGGCTGTACATGTCGGCGTCGGCGACGGGCTGCACCCACTGGCGGCGGCTGAGCCGGACCCCGGCGCGGCAGGCCAGCGGCGGCGTCTTCAGCACCTTTTCCGCCAGCTCTTCGGCAGCCTCCAGGTGCTTGCCCGTGGGGACCAGGCGGTTGATCAGCCCCAACCGGTACAACTCCGGGGCGCCCACGGGCTCGCCGGTGATGACCATCTCGGAGGCAATCTTCGACGGCATGAAGGCGTTGACCTTAGCCCAGACCCGGCCGCCGGTCAGGCCCCGCCGAGTCTCGGTGATGCCGAACTTGGCTTCCTCCGAGGCGACGATCAGGTCGCATTCGACGGCGATGGACATACCGGCGCCCAGGGCGTAACCGTGGATGGCGGCAATGACCGGCTTCCAGTTGATGGACCGGCCCAGGTAGCCCTCTCCGCTTCGGCCCCGGGCCCGGGCAGCCGCCTGTATCGGCGTCATGCTGGCGAAGCGCTGCTTGATGTCGGCCCCGGCGCAGAAGCAGCGGCCCGTGCCGTGGAAAATGCAGACCCAAGCTTCATCGTCGGCGTCGAACTCCAGGAACGCGGCGGTAAGATCGATCTCGAACTGGTCGTTCACCGCGTTGAGCGACCGGGGGCGGTTGATCATGATGTAGCCGATCTTGCCCTTGCGCTCGTAGTTCATTGTTTCGTACTCGGTCATCGTTGAGACCTCCTCTAAAGTTTCTTGTAAAGTTTCTTGGTATTTGAAGCCGGTGAGCCTAATGGGCGTGATATGTTGGCGCCCGCTTTTCCACGAAGGACTGGCTGGCCTCCTTGAAGTCCTCGGTGAGGTGCAACCTCAAGGGCTGGGTGTACATGCCGGAGTCGGCGACCCCCTGGACCCACTGGCGGCGGCTGAGACGGACACCGGCGCGGCAGGCCAGAGGCGGCGTCTTCAGCACCTTTTCCGCCAGCTCCTCGGCGGCCTCCAGGTGCTTACCCGTGGGGACCAGGCGGTTGATGAACCCCAACCGGTAGAGTTCGCCGGCGCTTATCTGCTCGCCCATGATGAGCATCTCGGTGGCTATCTTGGACGGCATGAAGCAGTTGACCTTGGCCCACACCCCGGCGCCGGAAAGGCCCCGTTTGGTCTCGGCGATGCTGAACCTGGCTTCCTCCGAGGCGACGATCAGGTCACACTCGGAGGCGATGGAGATGCCCCCGCCGAGGGCGTAGCCGTGGACGGCGGCGATGACCGGCTTCCAGTTGATGGACCGGCCCAGGTAGCCCTCGGGGCTTCGGCCCTTGGACCGGGCGGCTGATTGCAGGGGCGTCATGGCGGCGAAGCGCTGCTTGATGTCCGCTCCGGCGCAGAAGCAGCGGCCCGCGCCGTGGAGAATGCAGACCCAGGCTTCTTCGTCGATGTCGAACTCGAGGAACGCTTCGGTAAGATCTTTCTCGAACTGGTCGTTCACCGCGTTGAGCGACTGAGGCCGGTTGAGCATGATGTAGCCGATCTTGCCCTTGCGCTCGTAGTTCATTGTCTCGTATTCAGTCATCAGTAGAACCTCCTTATATTAGTTCCTCCGTTTTCCCGCTTCCGCGGCGGATGAGCCAAATAGCCCTAGCGGGCGTGATACTCCGGCGCCCGCTTCTCCACGAAGGACTGGCTGGACTCCTTGAAGTCTTCGCTCAGGTCCAGTTTCAAGGCCTGGATGTACATGTCGGCGTCGGCCGAGGGCTGGACCCACTGGCGGCGGCTCAGCCGGACGCCGGCGCGGGAGGCCAGAGGTGGCGTCTTCAGCACCTGTCGCGCCAACTCCTCGGCGGCCTCCAGGTGCTTGCCCGTGGGGACCAGGCGGTTGATGAACCCCAACCGGTAGAGTTCCGGAGCGCTTATCTGCTCGCCCGTGATGAGCATCTCGGTGGCTATCTTGGACGGCATGAAGGCGCCGACCTTGGCCCAAACCCGGCCGCCGGGCAGGCCCCGTTTGGTCTCGGTTATGCCGAACATGGCCTCCTCCGAGGCAACGATCAGGTCGCATTCGGCAGCGACGGAGGTGCCGCCGCCCAGGGCGTAGCCGTGGACCGCGGCGATGACCGGCTTCCAGTTGATGGCCCGGCCCAGGTAGGCCTCCGGGCTCCGGCCCCGTGCCTGGGCGGCCGCCTGCTCGGGCGTCCTGCCGGCGAAGTTCTGCTTGATGTCGGCCCCCGCGCAGAAGCAGCGGCCCGTGCCGTGAAGGATCGCCACCCAGGCTTCCTCGTCGGCGTCGAACTCCAGGTACGCGGCTGCCAGGTCTTTCTCAAGTTGGTCGTTCATCGCGTTGAGCGACCGGGGGCGGTTGAACATGATGTAGCCGATCTTGCCTTTGCGCTCGTAGGTCATCGTTTCGTACTCGGTCATTGGCGATACCTCCAGTGCCGGCTCTCCCCGGCACCCCCGGCGCCGTCCGGAGCCTCAGGTTTGACGTCCCGCCCAT
>JASLXV010000099.1:0-30401 GCA_030740155.1 Dehalococcoidia bacterium
TTGGTGGGCCGTGTGGGAATCGAACCCACGACACCCGGATTAAAAGTCCGGTGCTCTGCCTAGCTGAGCTAACGGCCCGTGTCTGGCCAGTGCCGAGGCTTCTCGATCAGAGAGGGCGTGGGACATCCTATCCGGCCGGAAACAGTGGATGAGGACCCCATACAATCGTACAGGCTAGCCGAACAGTATTCTATCATCTGCCGTGCCAAGGGCAAGACGTCTTCGGCGTGGCGTTGCCCGCAAATCGGCTGGGCCGCTTCCTCGGTCACCGGCAACAGCCATAGGTGGCCGGTTTCCCGGTAACGCCGGCCTGAGCGTCTATCCCTTACTGTTACTGCTTCTACTTATATAGATACCAACGTTACCAAAGCTTCCGAACTGAACCTCGGGCCGAACACCGCGCTTCGACCGAAAGCAACCTCGCATTCAGGTTCCTCAGCCGGTCCAGGCGGGCCAAAGTCTGCAATATGCACATCCACTCGCTCCGCCGCGCCACCTTCTCGCCCTACATTAAAATAGGTCGGTGATGGGGAAATAGGCCGGTAATGGGCGGAGATTTCTTCCCACCGCAACAAATCTCGGCCATCCGCGCTAGGACGATCCGGACTCGTGGATACAGCCCCACTCGGAGCCAGCAGCATTCCCCCGGCCACCGCCTCGCGATTTCCCCCAGACTGCAGATCGCCGGTGTTACCGCACCGGCGCTTGACACGCGGGCCAATTGGGCCTACATTCCTAATGGTCACGTCAGCATTGGAAGCATCGGAACTTATGATGTTATGGGCAGGTTTATATTCCGCAACGCGGGTGAGGCTTGGCTTTCCGTCCAGCAATTGAAAGGCCCACCGAAAACCATTCCGGGGTGAGCCGGCCGGACCGAAGGCAGGCTTTTACAAGCATCGACTTGTAGCGGTGGGCGTTGTGACCCGAGTGTGAACTCCTTTGCTGCCGGGGCTTCCGGCATTACCGGGGTTGACCACCAGGATCTTCGAATAGGGCATCCGCTCCACAACGTCCTCTCCTCTGTGTTTTCGAATGGTCCGCGAGGATTCTGCGTTCGTGCCTTGGTCAGACTTGGCACAAGATTAAGGAGGATAACATGGGTTCTGCACGACATTTCAGACCGCGAGGGCTGGCGCTTTTCCTTGCGCTGGCGCTGGGGGTGTTTGCCTTAGCCTGCGGAGCATCCGCGACGGCTACTCCCCGCCCCACCGCCGTTCCCGCCGCCACGTCCGTGCCGGTGGCGACTGCCGTTCCCGCCCCAACCGAGCCGGTGGCCGAAGTTGCAACGGGCAGTCTGGTCATCGCCCTCCAAGACTTTGGGGTACAAACCTGGGAGCCCTGGATTGGGCCTTCGAGCCACGTCAGGGACTTCGTCTTGGAGCCGCCACTCTACAATGACCCCGAGACCGGCTGGATCATACCCGGCCTCATCACCGAGTGGGACATGTCCCCGGATGGCAAAGTTTGGACCTACACCACCCGCGAGAACGTGAAGTTCCATGACGGTGGCGATTTCAGCGCCGAAGATATTGCGTACACCGCCAAGTTTGGCCTGGAAAAAGAAGACCTGACCATGGACGCCTTTGTCCAGATATCGAAGAACATGGCGTCGGTGAACGTATTGGGCCCCAATAGCGTGGAAATGGTATTCAACAGCCCCATGCCCACCTTTACGGTGGCTCAACTCTCCCAGCAACACGCCCGCTTCAACGTTTCAAGCAAGGCCTACTGGGAAGAAGTGGGAGAAGAAGTGGCGGTACGGGAACCCATAGGTACCGGACCGTGGAAGCTCGTGGACCAGACGATCGGTTCTTCGGCGACCTTCGATGCCTTCAATGACTATTGGGGCGGGGTCCCACCCTTCAAGGACCTCGAGCTTCAGTTCATACCGGAACACGCCACCAGGATTGCCCTTCTAAGTGCGGGCGAGGCGGATATCGTGGACCTGCCGTTGCTGGTGGTGGATGAGGTCGAGGCCTCCGGTTTCGATATCGTGTTGACCCCCGGTGTGATAACCCCGTTCATGGTGTTCGGCGGCAGCGATCGTGTGGACGCGGCCACCTACGATCCCGATCTCCCCTGGAACAAGGACGCGAGGGTGCGTGAAGCCATGGCCCTGGCCGTTGACCAGGACGCGATTATCCAGGGCATCTACAAGGGCCGGGCCCTGCCCGCGGCGGTCCCGTTCATGGCGGCTGGAGTCGTCGGTTTCGACAGGATCCAGCACCTAGAGCCATACCCCTTCGACCTGCCAAAGGCGAAGCAGCTTCTGGCCGATGCCGGCTATCCGGATGGCTTTGACGTAGAGATCCGCACCGTGTCCCTCGGCGGCGCCCCGGAGCTTCCGGAACTGGCCGAGGCAATGGCGATCATGTGGGAGGCTCTGGGCCTGAATACCAGTATCCTGCCTTCCGACTGGAGGGCCCAGGTGGCCCCGGCCTTCAAGAAGCAAGAGCCAATGCCCTACCTGATAATGATGCGGCACAGCACCGTCCCAATCCCTGATGTCAGGTTGGCGTCCTACTCCTCGAACTATTTCTACTTCGAGGCGGGGGCGGAAAACGACGAACTCGTGGCTCTTACCAAATCAGTTACCGACGCGGTGGACATGGACGTGAAGTCTGATGCCATCGCCGCGCTCAACCAGTTCGTGTACGACCGGTACGCCACGATCCCCGTAGCCATTACGCCCACGGCGTTTGGCGTCAGCAAAAAGGTGGCGGCCTGGCCCACGGTACCCGGCGTGGTTTACATCCACAACATCCATCTGATCACGCCTGGCGAATAGATCCAAGCTAGACAATCGAGGTGGCCCTCCGGTTCCGCTGATCCGTCGGCGGGCCCGGGGGCACTCGAAGAATGTAACGAGGCCGACATACCGGCCAGACCAACCAATGGACAGGAAAGAGACGGCTGGCCCGGTTCACGGGATGGCCGTCTCTTCTCTATCATGCAGCCGCTTGCGGCCCAGCGGAGAAGGTGGCGGTGGCGGTGCATCGGGTCCAGCGCATCGGAGGGTCTGCCTCTTGCCGTGCGGCGCCCCGGAGCAGGTTTGCCGCCGCCGTCTATAATGTATGTTCATTTGCCTTTCAATTTGAGGAAACGCTCAGAATACCTGGCCGGTGGCCAACCCGCGAGAATGCGGCTGGTTTGAGAGGGAGTCCTCCGACAGCCACGGGCCGGGCCGGCAGCAAAAGGGTAACGGGTAGGGTGAGTGACGAAGTGATCCCAGGGGATTAATCGCGATGCAGAAGTACGCGTTACAGCGTTTTTTTCAATCCGTTCTCGCACTGCTATTCCTGACGATGATTGTATTCGCCATGACTCATGCCACCGGCGATTCGGTCAACATGCTGGTCCATGAAGAAGCGACGTTAGAAGACGTGGAACGGGTGAGAAAGTCTTTGGGGCTTGACAAGCCCCTGGTAATACAATATTTCGTCTACTTGGGCGATCTTGCCCGAGGCGATCTGGGGGATTCCCTCCGGGAGCGCCGGCCGGCAACGGAAATCTTGAAGGAGAGAATACCCGCAACCTTCCAGCTTGGTCTCGTGGCTACTCTTTTCGCCACCATGATCGCAATTCCGGTTGGAGTCCTCTCGGCGGTGAAGAGAGGGACGGTGGTGGACCTCATGGCCAGGCTGTTCGCCCTGCTGGGGCAGGCCGTCCCCCCCTTCTGGCTGGGAATAGTCCTCATCCTCATCTTTTCCGTCACCCTTGGGCTGTTGCCGGTTGCCGGCAATAAAGGGCCCCTCAGTTTCGTCCTACCCGCCATAACGGCCGGATGGTACATGAGCGCCGGCATGATGAGGCTTACCCGGTCCGCCATGCTGGAGGTATTGGACAGCGAGTACGTGAAGCTCGCCCGGGCCAAGGGCGCCTCCCGCCGCACCGTCATCTGGAAGCATGCTTTCAGGAACACCCTCATCCCCGTCGTTACCTTCGGAGGCATGATGCTGGCGGGCCTGTTGCACGGCATCATGGTCGTTGAGATGGTCTTCGCCTGGCCGGGCCTTGGGAGGGCGGCACTGCAGGGGGTCTACGAAAGGGACACCTCCGTCGTGCAAGCCACCATCTTGGTGTTCGCTTTGCTCTACCTGGGCATGAATTTCATTGTGGACATTCTCTACGCCTACATAGACCCAAGGATTCGATACAACTAGCAGGTTTCAAACGTGCGCCTTGAAAGAGCGAACCACCCGATGGACATGACACTTTTACCTACCTACGGCCAGGCATACGGTCAGGTTTCAGCATGAGTTCACCAGTACTTGCCCGGGGCTCGCAGGGCTGGCTCCAACTAATCGGGCGCCTCCTTAACGGAGTGCGACACGAGCCCGGCCTGGCGATTCCCTGCGGTCTACTGCTTTTGGCCGTGATGACCGCCCTGTTGGCTCCGGTTATCTCACCTTATTCCCCGACCGAGGGTTCTTTGCTGAAAAGCCTGCAGCCGCCCGTCTGGCAGGATGGCGGCAGCATGGATCACATCTTGGGGACCGATTTCCAGGGCCGGGACGTGCTTAGCCGGCTGATCCATGGTTCCAGGGTATCCCTGGCCGTCGCCGCGGTGTCCATTTTCGTCGCGGGCTTCATGGGCCTGGTCTTGGGGCTGATGGCTGGATACTTCGGGAAAGCGGTCGATGCTCTGATCATGCGCATCGCCGATATGTTTTTCGCCCTGCCCATGATCTTGTTCGGCCTCCTGTTCGCCA
Source organism: Dehalococcoidia bacterium (assembly GCA_030740155.1). Lineage (GTDB taxonomy): Bacteria > Chloroflexota > Dehalococcoidia > Lucifugimonadales > UBA3495 > CAJWBT01. The sequence continues at coordinate 4,716 of JASLXV010000099.1, forward strand.
TGACCCTGGGCCCAAGCTTCCGAAACGTTATCATCGTGATAGTGCTCACCATCTGGGGAAGATTTGCCCGGCAGGTACGCGGCGAAGTGCTGAGCGTCAGGGAACGGGACTTCGTGGCGCTGGCCCGGGTCGCCGGCGCATCGAACAGGCGCATCCTGATAACCCACATCTTGCCCAACGTGGCGAACTCGATCATCGTTCTCGCCACCTGGCAGGTGGGCCTGGTCATTCTGATGGAGGCGTCCCTCAGCTTCCTGGGCGTGGGCATACCGCCGCCCACCCCTTCTTGGGGGACCATGGTAGCCGACGGCAGACTGTGGATAGCGAGCGCATGGTGGGTCTCCGTGATCCCCGGACTGGCGATCCTCGTCACCATCCTTGCCATGAACATGGTTGGGGATTGGCTCCGCGACTACCTCGACCCGAGGCTCAGACAGCTTTAACGATGGCGTCTCCTGCGGGCTCCTCGGCGCTTCGCATCCCATCTCGCCGGTACGGAGTGTAGTGGCGGCTTCGGTTGGCGCCGAACAACCGGGCGCTACCCGAGCCATAGCCGTTCCCCGTATCTGGGCCCTCGTCACCGGGCCCTCCGGGCGCCAACACGCCCAGCGGGACGCGGACCCCCCGCCGGTGGCGCCGTGGGTCGGAGACCTGAGTCGATTGCCCGCATCGAGCCGCTGGGAGGCCGCGGCTAAATGCCAACCTTCAACGCCGTTGGCCGCCCAGATGCCGCGGGGTATTCGCCCATCATCCCTTGGGGAGAAGGGGTCACCAGAAACTCCGTGCCGGACACTCACTATCCATGGAACACGTAGAGGAGGTAGTCATGACCACCAATGAGCCGGTAGTCACCTACGAGAAACGGGGGCAGGTTGCCTACATAACCCTCAACCGGCCCCGGGCCCTGAACGCGATCAACAGCGAACTCCAACAGCGCCTGAACGACGTCTTGATCGAGTTCCGGGATGAGGACGAGATGCTGGTCGCCGTCGTTACCGGTGAGGGCGGCCGGGCCTTCTCCGCCGGGGCCGACCTGAAAGAGATCAACCAGTCGCAGACCATTGGCCCCGCCCGGAGCCTTCCCTACACCCCCTTGCGGGCGGTTAATCTCTGGAAGCCCGTCATCGCCGCCATAGACGGCTACTGCCTGGGTGGGGGCCTGGAGCTGGCCCTCCAGTGCGACATACGGATCGCCACCCAAAAATCGGTCTTTGGACTGCCAGAACCCCGGAACTCCGGAGGGCTGGCCGGTTTCGGCCTTTTCTACCTGTCGCGGACCATTCCCATGGGAGAGGCCATGTACATGCACCTCACCGGAGCCCACATCGACGCCGATCGGGCTCTCCGCAATGGCCTGATCCAGAGCGTGTCGCCCGACCGGGATGCCCTCCTGCAGGAGGCGGACCGGATAGCCGAGGAGATTCAGCTTTGCTCGCCCCTGGCCATCCGCAGCATCAAGCAGGTCATATCCCAGACCCGTGACCTGCCCCTGGAATACGCCGTCAAACTCGCCGAGCCGGTTCTGGAGGCAATTCTAAAGACCGAAGACCGGAAAGAAGCGTCGAGGGCCTTCGTGGAGAAGCGCAAGCCCCAGTGGAAGATGCGTTAACCGGAAAGGCTGAGGCGATATTAGGGATCCCGGGTCCTGGCGGTCCGGCCACCTGAGAGACCGCCATGATCGACGTCGCCGTCAAGCATCATGGCCCCAACCCCGAGTTGGCCGGCAAAGGTCGGCCAGCTCGGGGCGGATAGCGTGGAAAGTCGCCACTTACGCCCCACTATCACCCAATTGCTCCAATAGGTGACCACGATAGGTCCAAGAAACGGTGGTATTGTTCCGCAAAAAGGGGTAGAATTCGGCAATACTCCGAGCGGGGTCCATCTGGACTTAGGGGGCCACCCGTACTATCATCAAGTATGCAGGATGACCGGCATGGGGTAGCGACAAACGGCGTCACAGCCTTGATGGAGCGGGTAGCCGACTACTTGCCCCACGATTTGACGGAGCAGGTCGGCAGGGCCTACGCCTACGCCGACGAGTGTCACCGCGGCCAAACGCGGAAATCTGGCGAGCCCTACATCGCCCACCCCCTGGAAACTGCCCTCTTCCTCGCCAACCTCCACCTGGATTCCAACACCATCATCGCCGCCCTACTCCATGACGTGGTGGAGGACTGCGACGTTACCCTGGAGGACGTGGCGGCCCGGTTCGGCCCCGAGGCGGCCAAACTGGTCGATGGCGTAACCAAGCTGACCCGTTTGGACGTCCACCTCCACGATATCAACGGCCGGGACCCAACCCACTTCGACGACCCGGACAACCTCCGCGCCGAGAGCCTCCGCAAGATGCTGGTCTCAATGGCGGAAGATATCCGGGTCGTGCTCATCAAGCTGGCAGACCGGCTCCACAACATGCAGACCCTGAACGCGCTGTCCCCGGAGCAACGGAAGCGCATCGCCCAGGAGACGCTGGATATCTACTCGCCTCTGGCCCACCGCCTGGGCATTTGGGAGATCAAGTGGCGGCTGGACGATCTGGCGTTCCGCTTCCTGGACGAGGAGCACTACCGGGAGGTCTCCAAGATGCTCGCCGCCAAGCGTGGAGAGCGCGAAGCGTACGTGGAGAAAGTCTCCGGCAGACTCCGGGAAGGAATGAAGGAGTTCGGGGTCACGGGAGAAGTGGCGGGGCGGCCCAAGGGCATCTACAGCACCTACCGCAAGATTCAGAAGTACGCCACCCAAGGCAAAGAGCTGCAGGACATTTACGACCTGTACGCCCTCCGGGTGCTAGTGGACACCACGGAGGACTGCTACAAGACCCTGGGCGTGATTCACCACCTGTGGCACCCAATCCCCGGCCAGTTTGACGACTACATCGCCAACCCCAAAGAGAACCTGTACCAGGCGCTGCATACCACGGTGATCTGCGACGGCGGCAACCCCCTGGAGGTGCAGATCAAGACCTACGAGCTGCACCAGATCGCCGAGTACGGCGTGGCGGCCCACTGGCGCTACAAAGAGGGCAAGTCCGGCGACAAGCGTTTCGAAGAGAAGATGACCTGGTTGCGCCAACTCCTGGAATGGCAACGAGAAGTGGTTGGCACCGACGAGTTCATCGAGTCGGTCAAGCATGACTTCTTCCGCGACCAGGTGTTCGTCTACACCCCCAAGGGGGACATCGCCGAGCTGACCGCGGGCTCCACCCCCATCGACTTCGCCTATAAAATCCACACCGAGCTGGGGCACATGTGTGCGGGCGCCAAGGTCAACGGCCGGCTGGTTGCGCTGGACACCACTTTGAAAAACGGCGACACCGTGGAAGTCGTGGTCTCCAAGGCCGGGCGGGGGCCCAGCCTCGACTGGCTCAACCCCAACCGGGGATACGTGGTCACGGCCAGCGCCCGCCAGAAGGTGCGCCTTTGGTTCCGGAAACAGGCCCGTGGCAGCAATATCCAACGGGGCCGGGAGCTGCTGCGCCGGGAACTTCGCCGGCTCCACCAGCGGCTGGGCGACGCGGAAGTTTTGGCCATCTGTAAGCACGACAATATGAATGACTTCCTGGCCGCCCTCGGCTCCGGGATCATCACGGAAAGCCAGGTGGCCCACCGGCTGGCCCAGGCCCGGCAGGCCGCGGAGCCGTCCATCGAGCAAGCCAAGCCCAGCGTGCCCGTCTCCAGCCCCAGTTCAGGCATCACCGTCTTGGGTGTCGGGGACCTTTTGATTCGCGTGGGCCGGTGCTGCAACCCGATTCCGGGGGACGATATTCTCGGCTTCATCACCCGGGCCCGGGGGGTTACTGTCCACAAGAAAGATTGCCCCAGCCTGAGGAACGAGGACGAGCAGGAACGCATCGTGAAGGTGGAGTGGGGGGAGATTCGGGAGATGTACCCGGTCCGCGTCAAGATGAAGGCCTACGACCGGGTGGGACTGCTGCGGGACGTCACCGTGGCGGTGTCCGAAGAACACGTGAACATCGCCTCGGTGATAACCCAGGAGCACCCCGACGGCTCGGTCACCATGGAGTTGACCCTCCACACCACCGGCCTGGACCAGCTTGGCAAGCTGTTCACCAAACTGGAACGGGTCCAGAGCGTCACCTCCGTCACCCGGGACCGCTCGAGCATTCCCGCCCCCACCCGTGGCTGACCCTCAAGAGAGGAACGCCGCGCCATCCCCTGCCGTCGCTGCCCGTGCCTCCAGGTTCCCATGCCGGGCGCCTACCGGCGGCACCGGCCGCGTTTAACAAATGCGGCGTTCCCGTTGCTCCTAATGGATCCACCGAAGAACGCCATGCGCTTGATGCGCCATCCGCCAGAAACGCCATCCGGAGGTGAGCCCAATGCCAGGAAGAACACCGGTCATTCCCCCGGGAGCCGCCCCGAATCCGGCCCTCTCCCCCGGTATACGGATCGGGAATCTTCTGTTCGTCTCCGGCCACGTGGCCCTGGACGGCAGCGGCAAGCTAGTCGGGGCCGGCGACTGCGAGGCCCAGTCCAGGCAGGTCATGGCCAACATCCGGGCCGTGGTGGAGGCCGCCGGGGCCACCATGCAGGACGTGGTCAAGATCACCTGCTTCCTCACCGAGGGGGCCGACTACCGCGCCTATAGCAAGGTGCGTGCCGAGACCTTCCCCAGCGACCCGCCGGCCAGCAGCACCGTCTTCGTCGCCGCCCTAGTCCGGCCGGAGTTGATGGTTGAGGTGGAAGCGGTGGTGCACGTGCCCGGTGGCGAGTAAGTGGAGGACCTAGTGGGGCAGCCGGGATCGCGGAGCCGGAATCTCGTAGAATGTAGCGTGCGCCGGGAAATCGGTCCCAGCCTATGGTCCCGGCGCGCTCTCCTGGCGCCCGGCGGCAAGAATGGATACTGTTTGTGACCCCATCGCCAGCCGGAGGGCCCGTGGCGGAAGGCCGGGGCGGTGAAGAGGAGATTGGCTTCGCCTTTGAGGGCCCGGGCTACGGTTGGGAGACCAACCGCATCGCCCATTGCCCGAGGGGCCGCCAACGGGAGAGGTAGATGCGCGAGCGGCTTTCGCCATGGATGCTGCTACTCTGCGCATTCCTCCTATTCTTTATCATCTATCTTACCGGGGCGGTATGGCCGGCTTTCATTAGCTCACGCGGCCTTCAGGAAGGAACTCTCGGCCTGATTATCGGTTTCTACGGCCTCGCCTTATTCGTGGCGCGCCTGCCCATCGGCTTTCTCTGCGACCTTCTGACGGGCAACCGCAGGGCTGTGATCAGCGCCGGCTTTCTCTGCATTGCCCTTGGGCTTGTATTGCCCGGCCTGTTTGAATCGGCCTGGCCGCTATTTGTTTCCCGCATCCTCTTGGGAGTGGGGGCGGGATCATTCGTGGCCATCGCTGTCCTTTACACGCTCTACTCTTCCCCTCGATCCGCCGGATTCGGCATGGCCGTGGTCGCATCATTCCTTGGCTGGGGCCAGATCTTTGCCAACCCGCTGGGAGGCTGGCTTGCCGACAGGTTCGGAATGCTGGCGCCGTTTTGGGTCTCCGCGCTGGTGGCCGTGGTGGGGGCGGTCTTGGCCCTCGCCATCGTGGAGCCACGCCCGGAACGAGTACCCACGCAAAGGGTGCTGCTCCCAAAGTCCGCCAATCTCTACATCGGCTCCCTGACGATGGCGGTGGTCTTTTTTGCCGTCTTCGCCACGGTGTACAGCGTGACTCAGCTTTACGCCGCGACCCAGTTGGGGATAAACAAGGCTACCCAGGGCTTTCTGCTGACGGCTTTCATCTCGCCTTTCGTCGGCGTGGTGCTGATCAGTCCGCTTCTCGCCAAGACCCTTGGGGTCACCGGCGTCGTTACCGCCGGCCTGGCTTTCCTGGGAGCCGGGGCGCTTCTCACCCCGGTGGCGAATCTGCCAGTGTTGTTCTTCTGTGAAGCACTATTGGGTGTGGGTTTTGGCCTCACCTTCGGCCTCCTCATGGCCTTGAGCGTTGAGGAGGTGCCGGCCGGACAGCGCTTCTACGCCATGGGTATATTTCAGTCAATCTACGCCGCGGGTATGTTGCTTGGCCCGCTGACCGCGGGTTACGTCACCCAAGCCTTCGGATACCCGGCCGCTTTCTTGTCCGTGGGCGCCGTTGTCCTGCTGGCCGGCACGTGGTTTCTTCTGGTCCGGATTGGGGTATTCGCCGCCGGGGTGAGGCTGGCACGGGGCTGACCGCGCAGCTTCCAGGGCGCACCACCGGGGATGCCGGCGGGGACGGCCGACCTCTACTATGCATGCGCCCGGCAGTGACCCATTGACCGGAGATACCGCAGCCGCCCGCTGGGAAGGGTTGCCCCCCGGTGGCGAAGAGAGGTAGCATTGGGCAGATGAACGCCCGTCTCGCCAATACAACCGATCCCCATGGCGGTCGCGATCCGCTCCGCTGGGGGTGAGGGGGGCCGGGTCAGCCGGAGGCAGATACCCATTGCGCCTTCCCGAGATGGGCGTAGGACCGGCGGGACTTCGGCCCTGGCCATCGTCAAAGGGCCCCATCGGGCGCAATCCGGTACTGGTGACGCCGGCGTCCGGTTCCCATCAACCGTTATCCGTGGGGAGCAGACAAGACTCGAATGATTGAGGGCGGCCTCTACGCCTTCATGGTTCCTCTCGGCAGGTTGCTGGCCGGCCTAATTCTCGGATTGTTTCTGGGCATCCTGGGCGGGTGGGCCGCGGTGATCTTCAACGCTATGGCCGAATACCCCTTCGCTCTGTCGGTCCACCGGAATATCTACCTGATGGGTGTCGGTCTGGGCGCAGGGACCGGCGCCTACCTGGCCTGGGCCAGCCTGGATTTGAGGCGGCTCTTGATAGCGATCTCAGTCCTCCTGGTGCTGGCCGGCGGTGTCGCCGGCACTTACCTGGGCTACCTTTACGGGCAGAACGTTGACCCTACGTATCTGGGGCGTACTTATACCATCGACAACAACATCCATCTGGGCGCGGCCCTCGGCGCTATAGCCACGGCGACCACCTTGGGCCTCATCAGCGCCATCCGCACTCCGGGCAACTAACCCGGCTCCGTCGCGAAACTCCCGGCCGGCTTTCCGGCCAGCCTCGGAGCTGCTCCTGGTGGTGCTGCCACGATGGATCAAAGCTCTCGTCGAACCGATACCGCGTACCGGCATTGCCACGGTCATCCGCAAGCCGGCCGCTCCTGCTCTGCTGAGCCATCGAATTGGCGCCCACCGAAGGAGGAGCGGCTTGAGGCCTTGAACCGGGCTGGGGCCGGTGTGGGGAGGTGTTCGAGGGCCAGCCGCCGGGGCGGGCGTCCCGGGGAGGCCCCGGCTTACGAGGCCGTTTCAGATCGCGGCGCCAACGCAGGCCCCGGAGGGCCGCTAGGAGCCCAGGCACCAGGTTCCTGAAACAGTTCGGGCGCCTGAGGAAAGCTCAGTGTGCCAAAGGCTCCGAGCCGGGGATGGCCCGGAGCCTTTGGGTCACGTCCTTTACCCGGTGACGACGTTCTGGGGCCGGCCTTCAAGGAAGGCGATGACGTTGTCCACTGCGCCCGCGTTGAGGGCTTCAACCCCCTCGGGCGTCATGTCGGCAATGTGGGGAGTGAGGACCACCTGGTCGCAGGAGAGGAGGGGATGGTCCGCCGGTATCGGCTCCTTATCGAACACGTCGACCGCCGCGCCGGCCAGGTGCCCCGACTTCAGGGCGTTGACCAGGGCCTCGGTATCCACCAGCCCGCCCCGGCCGCCGTTGACCAGCAGGGAGCCCGGCTTCATCATGGCCAGCTCCCTCTCTCCGATCATTTTATCGCTCTCGTCGCTAAGCCGAACGTTCAGGCTGATCACGTCGGACTGGCGTATCAGGTCGTCCAGCTCCACGAACTTGACGCCCAGCAGGGCGGCACGCTCCGGCGTCGGATTGTAGGTCCAGGCGATAACCTGCATCCCGATGGCGCCGCCCAGGCGCACGACCTCGGCCCCAATGTTGCCGGTGCCGATGACGCCCAGCGTCTTACCCTGCAGGAAGATGTTGTCTAGCTTGGTCCACCGGCCTGCCTTGAGTTCCGAGGTCTGGTAGGCGGCCCGCTTGGACGCGGCCATCATCAGGCCAAAGATGTGCTCCGCCACGAATTTGGACGTTGCCTTCGGCTGGTTGCTGATGACGATGCCCATCTTGGTCGCCACTTCCAAGTCGTAGTTGTTGGTGCCGACGCCGCATGTGGTTATCATACGAAGCTTGGGCAGGGCGCTGAGGGCCTCGCCCGACCAGGAGATCGCTCCCCGGGTGTTCAGCATGATGTCGGCATCCTTGACTCTCTCCAGCTGCTCCTCGGGGCTTGACGGACGGTCGGTGTACAGCGTCAGGTCTCCATAGGGCTTCAGCCGCTCGAGATGGGGCGAGCCCTGGATCTGGATGGGCATATCGCCGGGCACGACAAACTTTACGCGCTCCTTGGCATTCATTTCGAACACTCCTGAATCGAATTCAGCTCTGCGGGGTCTGGCCAACCGGAGACAGCCCTGGGGCAGTTTCCCACCATAAAGCCCATCGGTGGGAACCAAGAACCCGAAGGTGGACGTGGCCTTATCCCTCCGGGTATTTTTACCATTTGTTCGGTGGTCCCGCAAGGGGCGGCCTGGCCCCATTTCCGGTGCCGCCGGTAATCCCCCGGCCAGGAGAATGTTGCGTGGCCGGAGACGCGGCGCCGGCTGCCGGCCATTTCCGGTACGGCCGTGGCCAGCCCCGGGTTGCGCGCGGCGTACTGCCTGCGGGTATTGCCTGAGTGTATTGACAGAAGAATTCCGGGTGAGTAGGCTGCGCACATAGGACGCGGCCGCCGGCCAGACAGGGGAAGAGTCCGCGAGACCTTCGAGAGCCTGACAAGACTCACTCGTCGGCGGCCTGAGAATCCAGAGCCAGGCGCATTCTTGGCTCGATCTCCCGGATAATCTCTGGGGCCGGGCCGGGCGTTCTTGAATAGTCTGAGACGGCCCGCGGGGGCGCTCACGTGACGTGGCCGGCCACCGGTTAGCCCGTCGAAGACCAGCAAGGGAGGAAGACAGATGCCCTTTCGGATGTATGTTTCCCTACAAGAGGATGAAAAGATCTCGATTTTCACGATGGACGCCGCGACCGGCAAGCTGGAACACGAGACTGAGGTGGCGGTAAGGGGCGGTCCCGCGCCGATGACGGTAGACCCGGAGCAGAATTTCCTCTACGTGGGGCGCCGGGGCAGCCGCCAGCTGTCGAGTTTCAAGATAGGTCAGGATACCGGCGGCCTCTCCCTGATCCGGTCGATACCTCTCGCCACCGATCCGTGTTACATCGGCATGGACCGAAAGGGCAAGTTCGTGCTCTCGGCCTATTATGAAGGCGCGAGGATAACGGTCCATGCCATCGGCGACGACGGGGCGGCGGCCGCGCCACCCGCCCTTTCCCTCGATACGGCCCGGGGGGCCCATTGTATTCAGACCGACCGGTCGAACCGGTTTGCCTTCGTGCCCCATATCGCCATCAAGGGACCCAGCGAGATCCAGCAGTTCAAGTTCGACGAGGGTACCGGGCAGCTCACCCGCAACTCGCCCCCCAGCGTCACACCCGGAGGCGACCTGGGTCCCCGGCACTTTTGTTTTCACCCAAACCGTGACATCGTCTACTGCACGAACGAACAGGGGTGCAGCGTGACCGCCTATCATCTCGACCCGTCGGCGGGAACCTTGACGCCCTATCAGACTGTTTCGACCCTGCCCGACGATTTCGAAGGCAAGAACTCCTGTGCCCAGATACAGATCTCGCCTTCAGGAAAGTCCCTGTACGCTCCCAATCGCGGTCACAACAGCATCGCTTGTTTCTCCATCGACGACTCCACCGGCCAGCTAACGCCGGTTGGCCGGGTCTCCGCGGAGCCGGTGCCGAGGGTGGTCAGCCTGGACCCCAGCGGGAGCTTCCTCTATGCCGCCGGCCTGGAAACGGGCCGCATTACGTCGTACCGGGTCAACGGCGACACCAGCGAACTCGAGCCCCTGGAGACCTATGATGTCGGCAAGAGGCCCATGTGGATACTTTTCACCGGGCGAGGGTAACCGGCGAACTAACCAGAGGCTAGCTCGGAACCCGGGGTCTCGAAACCTTAAACGCTTTTCGGGTCCGCTGGAGCTTGGCATCGGGCCTCTCAAAGTCGGTGCTCATGCCAGGCTCCTCAGCAGCTCTCCGTACCCCTGAACCGGGCTGGTCCAACCCACCCTTCTCAGCGCCATCCAGATAGTGGCCTGGTTCACTGTGATCACCCTCTTCCCCAGCTTTTGCTCCAGCTCGTCCACCGCCTCCAGGGCCCGCCAGGCCGTCCCCGGCAGAAACACGGTATCCGCCTCATCTCTCACCACTGTGGGCACGAAATCCGCGATGACCCGGGGCTCCTGCACGTCGATGTCCCTGGGGTTCATGGAGTCCTGCATCCAGGGCTCGCCGTCGGCGCTGACCACCTCGAACCCCGCCTCTTCCAAGAAGGGCTTCAGCCGGTTCCGCAGGTGGAAGTTCCGGTAGGGACCGGCAACGCTGACGCGGCGGGCGCCCATGAACCGCATCGCCTCGAGACACGAGCCCACCGCGGTAATGGCGGGCGCGCCACCGGCCTGCTCCATGGCCTCGGACATCCGGCGGTCAAAAGCGAGGTTGCCCTTGTGCCAGGTCCCGGAAGTGCAGGCGTAGACCAAGAGGTCCGGACCTATGTTGGCCAGGGATCGAACGCCGCGTCCCACGTCTTCGTTCATCTTCGTTGCGTTGAACCCGAACAGTGCCCAGTCCACGGTGCCGGCCTCTTCACTGGTCAGCTTCACGCCGTACTGCTCATCGTCCGGCATCTCCGGCTGATTACCCCACCGGCCGTTCCACAAGCGCTCGAAATGCACGGTGATGCCCCGGGGAACCACCGTATAGAAGTCGGGCTCCACAACCGGGTTGGTTGCGGGTAGCAGAGCCCCTATCCGCTTCGTCTCAGCCATGGCCAAATCCCCTCCGCTTCTCGTCCGCGACCCGGCGCCTCGCCATCGCCGGGGGACCAGCTATCCGGGCGCCCCGTTGTTGCGACGAACATAACCAAGGCCCTCGTCAGGCGCCAATTTCAGGCTGATGGCCCTCGTCGGATTTGATGTGCGGACGTACTCAGATCACGCCCTCGCTACGGAGGCCATCGATCTTCTGACGCGACAGGTGCAGGTACTCCTGCAACACCTCCTCCGTGTGTTCGCCGAGTCTCGGGCCCCGCTGGTGCTCCATGGCCGAGTCACCGACTTTGATGGGGCTGGCCAGCTGCCGCACGGTCCCGAACTCTGGGTGAGGGACTTCAAGAATCATCTGGTCTTCGGCCACTTGGGGGTCGGCGAGAGCCTCCTCCACCGTATTCACCGGGGCGCAGGGGACCAGTCCGGCAAGAAGCCGCAGCCATTGCGCGGTTGTCCTCTGCCGGGAAAGCTCTTTTAGGACCGGCACCAAAACCTCGCGGTTTTCGAGGCGGTCCGCGAAAGTCAGGAAGCGCGGGTCTTCCGCCAGGTGGGAGGCACCGAAGGCAGTCACCAGATTACGGTAGAATTTCTCCTTCGCGCACATCACTACTATCCATCCATCTTTGGTCGGCAGGACCTGGCAGGGCACTTGGGATGGATGCGCCGAATCAGGAAGCCTTTGCGGTTGAAAGCCCCTGGTCAAATGCCAAGCGCCGACGTAAGCCAGTTGGGAAAAGCCGGTATCGAAAAGGCTAACGTCCACGTCACAACCGGCGCCGGTGGCTCGCGCCCGGAGGATGGCGCTGACGGTCCCCAACGCCGCCATCTGTCCTGCGCTCAAGTCGACGAGTGACAGACCGGACTTGGCCGGCGGCGCGTCCGGGTCGCCCGTCAGGCTCATCCAGCCGGCATAACCTTGTATCAAGTAGTCGTAACCTGGTTCAGCGGCGCGCGCACCACCCCGTCCGAAAGCCGACAGAGAGCAACAAACGATGGCGGCGTTGACCTCGCCGAGCGTTCGGTAGGTCAGGCCCAGTTGGTCCGGCAGGTCACCCCTCAGGTTGTTCAAGACGGCTTGAGAACCGGCCACCAGCGGGTGGAGGATCTCATTGCTCCGGGGATGCTTCAGATTCAGTGTGATGCTCTTCTTGTTCCGGTTGAAGCTCTGGAAGAACAGGCTATCCTGGTCGCCGGTGTAGGGAGGCACGTATCTGCCGACGTCGCCGCCCGTGTCCGGGTTTTCGATCTTGATGACCTCGGCCCCCAAGTCTCCCAAGAGCATCGTCCCCCAGGGCAAAGCCCCATACTGCTCTACCGCGACAATGCGAACATCCGAGAGTAAGGGTCGAGGGCCAGACTTGCCCTCATTTGCGGACATATTCATACCTGGCCGTTCCCGGTGTCAGGGCGCGGGACACCATCGGTCCCCTGCCCCGGTCGGCATTTGATTCGGCGGACCCAGGCCGGCACGCCGTCATGCCGGCTCTGCCTGGTTCTGCCTGGTTCTGTTGGATCGCCCCCACTTCCAGCCGGGCCTCCCCCCATTGCTGGGGATCGCTTCACCGTGAACTCAGCCGAGCGGTCTGGATGGGGCGCCAGGCCGTGCCGCAAGACCGAGCAAACTCCCTAGCCGCTTTGACTGCCCGTGACGCCCAGGTCCGGAAGGAACTCTTCCATGCCCAGCCGCTTCAGGGTTTCGGCAGTGGGTATCCCCGTATCCACGTTCCAACCCATCTGGCCGTAGTACTCGTCGACCATGGCGGGCAGATACGACTTGATGCTCAGACCCTTGGACGGGCCGGTGGGCGGCGCCTCCAGGTGTTTCTCTGAGATGTCGAACTCGTCCGACTTCTGAAATCCCCTCCTGGCGTACACTAACCGCATCAGGTTGGTGACCCGTTCGCCGATAGCCATGGCTTCTTTGGTGTCAAAGTCTTCCCAGCCCACGCCCTGGGCCAGACTCAGGCTGGTGAGGCGCAGGGAGTCATTGACCCCTCGCGCGCTGAACATGCATATTCCCAGGCTGTCCCAGAACAGCTTGGCGAACTGGGACCGGCGCACGGGTTCCACCTTGCTCAGGGCTTCGTCGGCGTTGTGGGCAACCCCCGGCGTGGCTTTGTCGTATCCAATCTCAGGCAGGCTGTTCCGATCCGCACCCGCGCCCTGGATCGAGGGCCCGGTACCCGCCACCAGCTCGCCGAAAACCACGCTCCAGTATTGCCGCTGATCGTGGGTCACCACCCCGGCGCCCTTCACGTCCAGGATCTTGGCCCGCATCTGCTCCACCATTCCCTTCTCGCGGCCCAGGGCCTCGGGCATTGCCTTGGCGCCCAGGGCCAGCTTGGCCCCGATGCCCTCCCTCCGGACGGTCCGGTTGACCAGCTCCATGGCCGCTTCCCAGTTGCCCCAGGTCAGGTCCAGGCCGTCGGTGTCCTCCAGGGTGAGGATTCCCTCGCTGTACGCTTCGAACATCGCTCCCATCAGGGTGCCGAACTGGCCCGATTCCAGTCCCAAGCCGTCGAAAAAGTCGGTCATAATGACCACGGCGCTGGGGTCGTCCACGCCGATCATGGCGGCGGCGCCCTCCATGTTCTCGGCGCCTCCGCAGGGGCTTCCCACGAACCCGGCGTAGGGCCCGTCGGTGATCTCGACATTGTAAGCGCAGGAGATCTTGCAGTTGTAGGACGGCTGGGGGGTTATCTTCCAGCGGGCGCAGGCGTCGACGTACTTCTGGGCGTACTGGGCGCCCCATTCAGGGTCGGTCATGTTCTTGGCCGCGACCCTCATGTTCTTGCCCAGGCTGTTGTAATAGTTGCGGGTAATGCCCCCGTCCTTCAGGCCAAACGCCGAGGCCAGAACGCCGGATGTGTTGGCGGGGTCGGGCAGCAGGTTCTCCTCCCACTCGGCGGAGGTTTCCACCAGCCCCTCGGGGTCGAATACAGGGACGGCGCCGGTGCCGCGCACGGCGATGGCCTTCAGGTTCTTGCTTCCCATCACGGCGCCCGGGCTGCCTTTGCCGGAGCCGTGGTTTCGGTCTGCCTTCACCATGGCTCCGGGCAGTCGCGCCTCGCCCGCGGGGCCGATGCTGGCCACGCTGATGAACTCCTCGTCGCCCAACTCCAACTTGAGGCGCCGCTCGGTCTCCCTGGTGGTCAGGCCCCACAGGTGGCTGGCGTCGCGCAGCTCCACCTTGTCATCGTCGATCCAAAGGTATTGAGGCTTCTCGGCCCTGCCGGTGATGTAGAGGCCTTCATGCCCGGCATGCTTCAGGTAGGCCCCCCAGAAGCCGTGGCCGTGGCCCACCCCGGCGGCGTAAGGTATCAGGGGGTTGTAGCAGATGGTGGCCCAATCGGAAGAGTTGTTCGCGGGAGTCCCCGTCAGCGGCCCCGTCATGATGATGAGAGGCGCGTCGGCCGCGGTAGCTTCGGCCTTTGGGGGCGCGTCGCGCAGCAGCAAATATATGCCCAAACCCGTGCCACCCAGGTACTTGCGCAGGATACCCTCACTGGGCAGGGGCTCCCTGGTGATGGTTCCCTGGTCGAGGTCTATTCGCAGGTAGTGAGGCCGGTATCCGCCGCGAATCGCCATTGTCTTTCTCCTTGTTTCGGGTTCGCCGCCGACAGCGCCGGTGTGGTGAGCGGTCGGGACCGTGGGACCGGTTGGCAAGCCTGGAATCGAGATTTCCGAGGACAAGTCTCTGGTCCTAACGAACTCTCGAGGGTCTCTCCCTTCGGCCGCCTCACGGGTTTGGGGCACACCGGAACGGAGGGGAAACGAGCGCGCCAATTGGGGGGAGTGGAAGCGGCGAGGTAGAATTCGAGGAAACCGCGCCTCCCTTCCAAGCACCGCGCATCGGGCCGGGTCCTTTCCGCGACACCGCCATCGCCATGAAAGCCAAGATTCAGCTGAGTAAGCCATAGCGGAAACCGTGGGGGAGATGCCGCGTAGATAATGACAGACCAGGGAGGAATAGTCAACGGGAGATGCCTCTGGGCGGAACGGCCACCAGGGTCTGGCCAAGACGGCCTGATGCTGCTCCAAGCCTCAGAAGCTCAGGTGGCCCCACACCCGACATCCAGCCCCCGGGCCCCTTCGGGAGTTAGCTCCTTCATCCTCCCAATCAGGTCCAGGTCGCCGGTGAGTCCCGGGTGAGAGACGTTGTTGTATATGGACTGTATGAACCCGTGGGACACTTCGGCATACCGTCGGGCGTGGCGGCTATAGAACTCTTCGGATGTCTTCTGCATCTCTCTCCCGCATGGTAGGAAATTCAAGCCGTACCGGAGGGTGTGGCGGGGAAAAAGCTGTTGCGAGCCTATCGTGACTCCCTCAAATTGGGTTCGACGGGTCCGCAAGTGCCTGCCTGCTGGGGCCGGATCTCCGTTGCCCGGTTGCTCGTGCGGTCCAGGCAAGGCCCGGGCTCATTGCTCTCTGGTAGGTACTAGAACCCGACGCGGAAGTCAAATATTCGACGCTTGGGTGCCCCGGCCGCCGAGGGATGATGTATCATGTCTCGGGGGTGTGACATGACGTTGAAACCGAACAACCACGTCAGGACGGACGTCCTGGTCATCGGAGGAGGGGGAGCGGGCCTCCGGGCCGCCATCGAGGCCCAGGCACGCGGCGCCAGGGTGCTGGTGATCTCTCAGTCCCGCGTCGGCTATGGAAGCAACACTACGATTGCGGGAGGGGCCGTCGCCGCCGTCCTCAGCCCTTCGAAGGGTCGCCGTGATCCGCTGGATTCGACCGAGCAGCACCTGGCGGACACCGTTAGCAGCGGCCGGTTCATCAACGACCAATCCATGATGCAGACAGTAGCCGACGGAGCGGAAGAGGAAGTGGAGGCATTGCGGAATTTCGGGGTTGAATTCGCAGCCCCTGAAGCCCATCCTTGGTTACGCCTCTCCTACGACCCGGGTCACAGCCGCCGCCGGATAATACATGGCCAGACGTTCTTCGGGACTGATTTCACCTTTCCTTTGCGGCGGTACGCCCTGGCCCAGGGAGTAGAGTTCGGGGAAGGACTCCTGGTAACCAGGCTGCTGATGAGCCGGGGCGCCGTGGTTGGGGCGATGAGCATCGACAGCAAAGGCGAGGCCGTCATGTTCGAAGCGCCGGCGGTGGTCCTGGCGACGGGGGGACTCGGCCAGGTCTACTCGCGTACCGACAACACCGGCGGGTCCACCGGGGACGGCTACGTCCTGGCATACAAGGCAGGGGCGGTCCTTCAAGACATGGAGTTCGTCCAGTATTATCCCGCCTGCATGGGCTTGGGATCACCGGCGCTGTTCTACGAGAGCCTCCTTATCGGGACCAAAGCCAGGATTCTCAATTCCCGGGGCGAGGATATCGTGGAGAAGTACGGCCTTGCCGACCCGATGTCGATGACCCGGGACCGGCTGAGCATCGCGATCGGTAAAGAGTTGGACGCAAGTGAGGGCCTCGACGGCAAGGTGGTCCTGGACCTGGAACATTGCCCGCCGGACCGGATGGAGGTCATGTGGCCGGTCATGCCCAAGGCCGTCCTCAAGGGAGAGCGGCGGCTCGCGGTTGCTCCGGCCGTCCACTTCCATATGGGTGGTGTGATCGTCAACGGGCGGGCCGAGACCTCAGTGCCCGGCCTGTACGCCGCCTGTGAGGTAACCGCTGGCGTCCACGGGGCCAACCGGCTCTCCGGGAACGCGTTGACCGAGGCCTGGGTCTTCGGCGCCATCGCCGGCCGGGAGGCAGCCCTGCGGGCCAGAGAAACGGACGCCGGGCCACTGTCCAAAGATGAGATGTCCGCGGAAAAGGAAAGGCTGCAAGGGCTGACGCTGAGGCGGAACGGGGAAGCGGCCAAGACCATGCTGCAGTCCCTCAAAGATAGCATGTGGAACAATGCCGGCCTTATCCGCGACGCCCACAGCCTGAACCAGGCGTTGGACGTGATCGAGGGCCTGCAATCGCGCTTCGACGATGATACAGTGGGCGATGGCCGGAGGCCCCAGTCGGTGGTGAGGCTGGGCAACATGCTGGCCGTCTCGGAGATGATATGCCGCGCCGCCCTGTACCGGGGTGAAAGCCGGGGCGCCCACTACCGCCGGGATTGCCCCGAGCAAAACGACGCCGATTGGCTGCGGAACGTGGTGATCGCCAACAAGAACGGGAAGATGTCCTTGACCACCGAGCCGGTGAAACTGACCAAGGTGCAGCCGCCGGCCCGGGGAAGATAACGCCCGTTTTTCTCACCGTTTGAGTCTGCCTACCATGCCCTCGTGAGGTAACCACTCCCGTCCGGCATAACAGCCCAGAAGCTGCAGGGAGCCCCTCGTGAGCGCCAAACAGAGGGATGGACAGAAAAGTTGCAAATGCTTTTGCACTCAGGCCCTCCGCAACGCCATCCCGCCAGGATGCTCCGTATATCCACCTCCTGCCGGGTGGTAAGATCTCAGTTGGGGATCCTGTGGGAGGGACCGATTGAGAGTGACCGCGCTGGTTTTGACCCTGGTCAAGGGGATGGCTTCGCTGATGTGGACCCTGGCCAAGGGGATGGCGTGGCTATTGTGGACCCTGGCCAAAGTGCTGTTGGGTGCGATTCGTCTCGTGAGAGGTGGGCCGGGCCGGGGTGTTGGGCGTAGAATCGCCGGAAGGACCCCCGTTCGCGTCCGGCGGCAATGGGACGACCATCGTATCGGCGCGGTCCGATGGTCCGAATTGACCAATGTGCATTGGGACAGCGTGTCCGGCGGCACCCAGGTGGAGAGCCCGGAGCCGTACATTCATGCTTATGTTTGGTGCGATAAGGTCAAGGGCACCATCGCCCACTCGTGTATCCACGGTCCCGGCCCGCACAACATCAAAGTGTGCCTGGTCAAGAAGGACAATAGCGGAGAGGTTTGGAAGCGGATGTTGGAGTTAGCGGGGCCCAGACCGGCCAAACGTTTCTGGTGAGACAAGGGTACGGCCCTGAAGCTGAAAGCTAATCCTGATCGAAGGGTTGAATGACGGGCGAAATCCCCCTACATCCCCCTTTATAAAGGCAATAACATACTTGACACATCCTTTGAACTGTGCTAGACTGAGCGTAGTTAAAGGAGAGTCGCAATGAACGCACCAACCACATTGATGGAAGCAACCCGATACTTCGCAGACCCCGATGTTTGCCTCGAATACATGGTCAACATCCGGTGGCCCAAGGGAGTCGTAGCCTGCCCCACATGTGGTCGGGACGATGCCAATTTTCTCGCAGCCCGCCGGGTGTGGCAATGCAAGAGCAAGCACGCCAAACGGCAGTTCTCCGTCAAGGTTGGGACCATCTTCGAGGATAGCCCGATCAGCCTGGACAAGTGGTTGGTATCCGTCTGGATGATAGCCAACGCCAAGAACGGCATCAGCTCCTACGAGATTGCAAGAGGCATCGGCGTCACCCAAAAGAGCGCGTGGTTCATGATGCACCGGATTCGGTTGGCCCTCCAAACCGGCGACTGGCATGGCATGAAGGGCGAAGTCGAAGTGGACGAAACTTTCATTGGCGGCAAGGCCCGGAACATGCACAAGTCCAAGCGCCAAGCCATCATTAAGGGTCGCGGGACCGTCTCCAAAACCGTAGTCTTGGGGTTGATGCAACGGGGCGACGC
Source organism: Dehalococcoidia bacterium (assembly GCA_030740155.1). Taxonomy (GTDB): domain Bacteria; phylum Chloroflexota; class Dehalococcoidia; order Lucifugimonadales; family UBA3495; genus CAJWBT01. The sequence continues at coordinate 23,293 of JASLXV010000099.1, forward strand.
CAACGCCAACAGTACCGTCCAGGCTGAGATCGTCTCGAACACCAAGCGCAGGATTCTCTCTCCCGCCGTTCGCAGCCACGTTGTTCCAGGGTCCACCGTTTACACCGACGCCCTCAGTTCCTACGCCGGCCTTGACGTGGACTACATCCACCAAGTGATTGACCACGCCCAGGCTTATGTGGATGGCAAGGTACACACCAACGGTATCGAGAACTTCTGGAGCCTCTTGAAGCGGGCCATCAAGGGAACTTACGTCAGCGTGGAACCCTTCCATCTGTTCCGGTATCTTGACGAAGAATCCTTCCGGTTCAACAACCGCAAAGACAACGATGCTGGCCGGTTCCACGACGCCGCCAAGGGCATCGCAGGGAAGCGCCTCACCTACAAGAAGTTGGTGGGGCAAACGGCGTAGCCGTAAACGAGGGAGGCACAAGAATGCCGAAAGACCACCCGCCACCAAAGCCAGAGACCGAGACGCCGTTTGAGCGGTTCCATCGGTTGATGCAGAAGATTGTGTCTGCGAAGAAACCCAAACCTGAGACACCGCCATCAAGGGGGTTAACTTCATAACGGTTTCTCCGCTACCCTCGTGGACAGGGTTTGCATGAAACTGCGGGTGTTTTCAAAGATTTGTACGGCCTTGGACTCTGTGTACACATGCCCTGCGTGGGCCGTGCGGTTACGCCAAGCGTCTTTGACGTTAAACAGATGGGCCGCCACATCAGAGTAGAACTGTTGATCGGTTTTTTCGTCTGGTGTTCCGTGGGGTAGTGCCCGCACAGCTTTCTCAATTTGCTCAATGGCGTTGTTCCAGTTCTCTTGGATGTTTGGAACACTGAGATTGTCAGCAAGCGCATACATCCCGAGTTCTAGTACCCGCATGAGATGAAATACACAAGCAGTGCTACGGTCAAAGGCGATACATTGCGCAGCCTCCTCAATGTCATCTGTGGCGCGCGAGAACGCCCGTGCCACCACTTCGCCAAATTGATCAGGTGTGGTGGCGAAATGAACCTTTTCCGGTTCCAAGAGGAAAATAACATCGCGTCCATTTCATCCGTGAGCGCTTGGGTCATATACACAGATGCATTAAGTAGAGATTCATTTGTTGCATCAACTTGATCGAGAATATCTTTCAGCCGCTTTGCTGCGACGGCGGTCACCCGCATACCAAGTCGTTGACTTTGATTCACAACCCACTGAGTGTCGTCTGCGAACTCTATTCTGTCGCTGTCCCTGAGAGATTGGTTAGAGCGCAACAGGGTCCGTAATTGTCCCAGGCGGTTTGAGAAATTAGCATAGCCTTGCGGGTCAAACTTCTTCAACAGCTCCTCCAGGGTGACGCATCCACTAATCATGAAGCATCCCCCCTGGATGAGTCAAATATGTTATTGCCTTTATAAAGGGGGACCGAGGGGGATTTCCCCGATGCATTTAGTCTCTTCAAGGTCTGCCCCTATGCGGTTACCCCTGGGACCTTGAAGGAAGCGTCCATCCCAGCGAAACGCTCGGGCAGGAAAATCTCCAGCGGCGTGGTGACCTCCGCCCGGCCCTGGACGACGAAATCGGCGATTATCTTTCCGGTAATCGGGGCGAGGTGGATCCCCTTGTTGCGGTGGCCGGTGGCGAGGTACGCTCCCTCTAGGCCCGGCACCGGTCCGATGATTGGCATGCCGTCGGCAGATAGGGGACGTGGCCCCGCCAGATGGTCCACGACTTCCGCCCGCTCCAGGTCTGGGATAACGTATACGGACCGGTTGAGAATGAAATCGCGGCCCTCGGGGGTGCCTGCGGCGTCGAACTCCAGCCGCACAAGGTCGTCGTCGGTGTCGGCGAACCGGTTGGTCCCGGTGGCGCCAATACTGAGCAACCCGTCCTTACGGGGCGCGGCGCCGCCCCCGGAGGGACGGTGAATCTCATGGGGAAAGGGATCTGGGTGGCGGACTCGGATCGTCTCCCCTTTTAGGGGCCGGACCGGAACCTGAAAACCGAGCCACTCCGCGGCTGCGCCTGACCAGGCCCCCATGGCCAACACCACCGCTCCGCAGGGAATCAGGCCACCAGGGTAGGAAACGCCGGTAACCTTGCCGTTCTGGATCTCCAGGCCCGTGGCCTTCCGAGTGAGGAACTCGGCGCCCTGTAACTCCGCGGCGCGGGCCTGGGCCAGGGTCAGCCGGTAGCCGTCGATCTGCGAGCTGCTGTCCAGAACAGCCCCACGGACCACAGCCGGATTGATCCGGGGCTCCAGCTTGAGCAGTTCCTCGCGGCTGAGCCACTCGAGGGTAATATCTCCGTCACTGACCTCCACATCCCGCTCCAGAAACTTCAGATCCTCGTCGTCGAACACGGCCAGCAGCGTGTCAAACGTATGGAGTAGAGTGTCGATGTCCGTCTGCTCGTGGAGCTGAGGGACCACCTCATTCAGCAGTTCGCGGCCTTCCTTCGCGAACCGGTATTGAATCTTGTGATTCCAAACCATCTTCCACACCATTCCGGTCCCGTGGAGGGAAGCCCCTGAGCCTATGGCATTGCCGTCGATGACCGTTACTTTTATGCCTCGCCCGGTCAAAAAGTAGGCCACGGCGGTCCCAACGACACCCGCACCGATCACCACGACATCCGACGATGAAGTGAGCATTGCAACGTCCTCCTTTTGGCCGAACAGGGGATACTACTCGGATGGGTCCCTAATCCTCGGCTTTCTCCTTCGCCTTAAAGCGGACCAGGAAGCTGGCCTCCCCCAGGGGAGCGCCGTCGAGCAAGATGGCGGCGACATGGTCGCCGGGAGCCTGCACCGGTATCCGAAAAACCTTGATCCAACGCTGAAAAAGTATCCCTTCCTCCCAGTCGATGCGTTGGGGTGGCGGCAGGTCCAAAGGTATTCCTGGGGCCTTGATGGCCACCAACAGGTGGTGGGAACCAGGTGGGGCCCCGCCGATGCAAAAGGCCAGGTGGAGGTCCAGCTCGGCCACCACCGGCCCGTTCGACGCCGGGTCATCCTCCGGCGCGGGAAGCTCAATCAAATCGACGATTCCCTTGAGACTCAGCTCGCTGTCCGGCCCCTCCTCAGTGTCCCGGCAGAAAAGTGCGTATTTCAGATAGGGCGGTGCGTCGCGGCAGGTCAACGGGAATTTCCCCCCTTTCAGGTCATGGATGGGAAGTCGTAGCTGGGAAGTTACCCAATTCTAGCATGGAACGGGAACGACGGAAAACGGCTAGCTTCCCTGGTTCCCGCCGTGGCCCCCGCCGTTGCCAATCGGCCGCATTGCTGACAAACTGCCCCTACAAGCTGTTGGATCTTGAGACGGAGGCCCTTCGAGATGCCGTTGTCCGAGCAGAAGCTTAGCCAGGGAATGACCACCGGGGAATACTTCGACCAGACCAGGGTTAACCGGCAACCGCTGATCGACATTTACCAGGCCATCGAGATACCGGAGGAAACCAGGTCCTTCTTCGACGGCTTGGCCCAGCCACTGAGACTGGCGGTGTTCACCGCCGATTGGTGCGGGGACGCCATGAGCACCACGCCGGCCATCCTGCGCCTGGCCGAGAGCACCGGCAACCTCGGTGCAAGGGTCTTCAACCGGGACGAAGAGCTGGCCTTGACCAACAGCTTCTTGCCGGAAAGCCGGGCCGGCACGGTGCCGGTTTTCGTCGTGCTTGATCCCTCCCTGGGTGAGGTGGCCCGGTTCATCGAGACGGCCGGTGAGCTGGCGCCCGCCATAGACGCCATGAACGAGATCATTACTGCGGCGGTGGCCGGGGAGGCTCCCGAGGAAGCCAGGGCGTCGGTCCGTGGCAAGCGTACCGCCTACCGGGTGGCCCACGCCAAAGAGTGGGGAGAGGTAATCCTGCACGCCTTCGGCCGGGCGGTGGCCGAGGGACTGGCGCTGCCGGCCAAAAGTCGTCCGGCGGTGGGCGGCACCAAATGGCCGCCCGAGGGCTGAGGCGCATGTCCCAACCGCCAGGCTCAGCAGATCGTTCAAGGCCCTGTGGGAAGCGCCATCACTCCACAGGCAGCGACAGGTGCTCTTCTGGTGGCTCGCCAGTGAGGACCGAGCCTTCCCGAACGGGGTAATATACCCGTGCACGGGTCTTTCCGACCGGCACCAACGCTCCCGCCTCAACCATCTCCGCGAGGTCCCTTGAAGCCGTGACCGGTGAAACCCCGGTGATTTCGATGTACTCTGGTCGGGTGATTTTACCCGTTTGGAGGGCGAACCAGAGGCCATCAACTTGCCGAGGTACCCAGCCTTTCTCCGTTCCGACCCTGTACACTTCCTGCATCCGGCGATGCCAGTCGGTCAGGTATGCCACAAACTCGGAAACGTGCCGGTCCAAGGCCAGAGCGAAGAATTCGAGCCAAGGGGTTGCATCGTATCCCCGCGAGAAACTTGTCCCGAGCGTCCGCTCAATGGCGGTGAAATAGGAGTCACGATCCTGAAACAAGTAGTTTTCAAGGGCTAGAAGCTTTCTGAAGCTGAATGGCGACCTCTGCAGAATCAGGGTCGTAAGCCCCCGCGCGGTCCGGCCGTTTCCGTCCCAGAACGGATGGATCGCAACCGAGTGAATGTGGGCGATGCCTGCCCTGGCGACCGGATGCACGTCATCCGTATCCTGCCGTAGCCAGAGGGCGAAAGACCGCATCAATCCCGGCACGCCCCCCTGGTCCGGAGGCGTGTAATTGCCCACCGTGTTTTGCCCTTTGCGGTACACGCCGGGCGTCACCGTATCGGGCGCGCCGGTCATGAAGAACCGGTTCAGTTGCCGCATAACCAACTCGTCGATGGGGATATCCGCCTGATCGCTCAGAAAATCGATGAAATCGTAGGCTTGGAGGGCATTGATGTTGGCCTGCTCGTCCGGGGTCGGATTCCTCACTCCCCCATCTCCGAGAAGGTTCCGGACCCCCGTTTCGTCCAGGGTGGCTCCTTCAATCCGGGTGGTTCCGGCGGCGCGTTTGACTTTTATCTCCCGGCGCAGCCATGCTTCGTGCTTCGGCATCAGGAGCATGTTATTGACCAGCCAAAGCTGGCGCTCAATGTCTTCGATGGCTGAATCGATGGCCGGTGTGATGGTGTAATGAGGGGCAAAGATATTATCATTCATGTCATATTACTGCTTATTAACATGTAGTATTGATATGAATTATAATATCACGCCCAGTCGTTCGCGTCAACGGTAATCGAGGGTTCGCCAAGCCCCGCGATGGCAACTGCGGGAGACTCGCCAGGCTATCCGACCATGTGCCACGCTTCCGGGCGGCGGCTGTTTTCCCTACCTGTTGACAATTGTTGACCCTTGGCATAGACTTTCTGTTAATGAGTTCCGTAGTTATGGCCATGACCTGTTGCATGTGTTCTTGTCCCTGTACATTGGGGGGGCAGGAGGGTCATGTAATCTAGCAGCCTCGTAGACCGCTCTTCGCCCGCCAGTTTTTGACGATTGGCGGGTTTTTATTTTGTCTAATTCTCAGGAGGATCAGTTGAGCACTCGGACCAAGGCCATTCAGGTACGCACCCAGGAGGAACTCTACCGGGAAAGCAAGCAGCTGGCCCAGACCTCCTCGGGGATCATTCCATTCATCGACTACGAGATAGAGCGCCTCGAAGAGGAGTCGGCCGCGTATGTCGCCGGAGAACTGGAGGACAGCCAGTTCATTCCCTTCCGGCTCCGGCAGGGCGTGTACGGGCAACGGCAACCCAACGTGCAGATGGTGCGGGTAAAGATCCCTGGTGGCATCCTCACGCCTGAGGCGCTGGAAACCCTGGGGACCATAGCTGAGGAGTACGCCCCTCTGGGCAAAGGCCACGTCACCACCCGGGAGAACTTCCAGTTCCATCACGTGCCGCTGGCCAGGTGCCCTGAGGTGCTGCGGCTGCTGGGCGAAGTGGGTTTGAGCACGAGGGAAGCCTGCGGCAACTCGGTCCGCAACGTGATCGGATCCCCGGTTGCTGGGGTATGCGCCGACGAGGTCTTCGACCCGACACCCTATCTCGCGGCTTACGTCCGTTTCGGGGTGCGCCACCCGATTACTCAGAACTTCCCCCGGAAGTTCAAGACAGCCTTTACCGGCTGCTCCAGCCACGACAGCGTCGCCGCCGCTATCCAGGACCTGACCTACGTCTCCCAGCTGCGAGTAGAGGGAGGCGTCGAGAAGCGGGGCTTCAAGGTCTACGTCGGGGGTGCGACCTCAATCATGCCCCGGCTGGCCAAAGCCCTCTACGAGTTCGTGCCCGAAGAGGACTACCTGCGGGTGGCCCTGGCCATCTGGACGGTGTTCAACGACGCGAACATGCTGCGGAAGAACCGCATGATGGCCCGGCTGAAGGTCCTCATCGACCGGATCGGTCTCGACGCCTTCCGCGAGTCGGTGGACGCTGAGCTGGAGAAGATCGGCCCCATCGACCCTACACTCCTGATGGCCGCCGAGGAGATACAGAGAGAGACGCCGCCCGGGCTGGGGCCAGTTTCCGGTCTGGTGGTCGGGGCGAACGGGCAGATCAGCAATGGCGGCGGGGAGCACGGCCGTTGGGTCGAGTCCAACGTTTCAGCCCAACGGCAGGAAGGCTACTACCTGATTCACGTAAAGCTGCCCCGGGGCGACGTCAACTACGCCCAGTTCCGGGGCTTGGCCGACATCGTCCGCCGCTACACGGGGGGGCGGGCCCGCACCAACCTGGAACAGAACCTGGTTCTTCGTTGGGTACCGGGCTCCCACCTGAAACAGGTGTGGGAGGCCCTGAAAGCAATCGATCTCGCCGGACCCGGCGCCCGGTCTATCACGAACGTCGTGTCCTGCCCCGGCACCGATAGCTGCAAATTGGGCATAACCTCCTCCATGGGGCTGGCCAAGGCGATCGGAGAGGAGATGGCGACCTGGAACGGCCTGGGAAGCGACGAAGAAATTCAGAAGCTCCGCATCAAGATCAGCGGCTGCCCCAACGGGTGCGGGCACCACCACATCGCCAACATCGGCTTCCACGGCGCCGCCGTCAAGGGCCCGGACGGGGGGCAGATACCGGCCTACGAGCTCTTTTTGGGCGGCAACTACGGCGGCAGCCGCATCGAAGATTCCCGTGTCGGCACCCGCGTCCCCAGGGTGAAAA
>JASLXV010000100.1:0-36062 GCA_030740155.1 Dehalococcoidia bacterium
GTTAGCGTCCCTGGAATTGAAACACCAATTCGAGGGTCGTTGCCCTGACTGCCCAGTTGATCTAGAAAAGGCAGAGACGAACGTCGGATTGTCGCTTGGGGGCGGGCAAGGTGAGGCCGAAGGTACGTCTTGAACCGCGGCAAAATCCGCTGCCGGATCGCGAACTATCAAGTTGCTCGACCATTGGGAATCGGATCGGTTGGTACAGATCCGTAAGCGTCTCACCGGGGTGGGCAACGGAAAATGCCTGAACGGATGACCAACAAGCCCGCAGATTAGCGAACGTTCAGCCGGTCCCCTGGGCTCAACTTCTTATGCGCCGCGATGGCCCGTTCACCGGCGTTAGCCTTGGCGTACCTCGAGACCATGGCGTAGTCCTGCCAGCCGCCAAGTTCCTTGAGATCGCCCTCCTGCCCGCCAGCCGCCAGATACTCCATGGCAAAGCCTCGGCGGAAGGCATGGGCACCGCGAAACTTCACACCAGCGTCCTTGAATCGGCGCTGAAGCATCATTCGAAGCCCGTTCGTGTTTAGCGGCATGCTGCCAGAGCCTAGCCACAGCCAATCGGACTTGGTTCCTCGTTTTCTCAGGTATCGTTCAATCGCCATCGCCGACTTGCTGCCGATACTCACCCGTCGCTGCTTGCTGGCCTTGCCGGTGACCAGGATGGTGCGGTCACGCCAATCTAGGTCCTCGGCTTTCATGCCGCACAGTTCGGCCGCCCGAACTCCGCTGTCATACAGGACCATGACCATTGCGGCGTCCCGGAGATTGTGGGGAGTGCTGCGGCCAATAGACTTGACCACCTTCTCGACATCGTCGGGCTGGTAATATGCTTGAATTTCGCTTGGTATTCGCGGTGGGTCCACCCGGTCCATTGGGTTATCGCTCCGCTCTTCCTCAGTTACGCACCAACCAAAAAACCGATTCAAGCTCCTGTAGCGGATGGAGACGGTAGCGGGTTTGTTGCCTTTTTGGTGGAGTGAGGAAAGCCAGTGGCGGATGTGGGTTCGGTCCATGGTGGCCAAGCTGGGCAGGCCAAGATTTCGGGCGAAGTCGGAAAGGCTCCGGATGCTGTCCTCGTAGATAAAGAGGGTCCGAGACTTGCGGCCCCCGGCTCCCAATGCCATGATGAAGCCTCGGATTAGGTCATCATCAGAGATGAGTCCGCGGCCAGAGTTAGGCGCATTAACATCCGAACTAGACGGTTTGGCAACCATGGCAGCCCTCCTGGTAAAGCTGCCTTTAGCTTCACAATTGTGCGGCTATTTGTCAAATGGTGGCAACGAAGGGATTCGAACCCATGACCTAGCGCTTATGAAGCGCCCGCTCTGCCGCTGAGCTACGTTGCCACCTTGAAACGCCCCGGCCAGCCGCCAGGGAGCGTTCCGACGTGAGTAATGGTAATCTGGCTCCGGCGGGCTGTCAAACGACGGCTGGACGGGAATCACGGGCGTTGGCCCCGGCCTTGCCTGCGAAATCCACCTGCGGGCCGGGACTTGGCTCCAGGCGAGCGCCGTATTATCATGGAGCGGATATGGATTCGATGGGCGAGACCAAAGGACAGCAAACCCCGAGCGGTGATAGCTCTATCGTCGAGGCGGCTTCCTGCCTTCACCGGGTGCTTGCCGGTCTCGCATCCCGCCTTCGCCCCTTCCCGGCGTTCTTGAACATGACGTCGCTCCAGGCAGTCGAGCTTGACCTGATGCCTGAGGGAATGCCGGACCGGGGATGCGTGGTTGTGCTGCCCGGCGGGGAGATTCGTGAGCTGGACCTGAAGGTCTTGCCGGGCATCGAAGGAGTAACCGAGTCGGACCAACTCGAGGAGTTCCGCGAGATGGACCTCTCTCCAGAGGTATACATAATGTATGCCGCCAGCGCCATCCGGTTACTGTGCCAGGAGCTGCGCCAGAGGGGACAGTAGCGCGCCGGGTGCCCGCCCGCGGCTAGCGCCGGAAGAAGGAACGGGGCCAGCGAGTCACCGATTTCCACCGGGGCGATAGCCAGGAATAGCTTTCAAGCATCTCCCCCAGCCTCAGTGCTGCCCCCTGGCGCAGCGGCTTGCCGTGACCGACGCAGGCCGTCTCGAAGGGCAATTGGGCCAGCCTCTCCACGGACGCCCGGTAGTCCCGGAGGTTGGTGCCCGGAAAGGCCACGGGGCGGTGGAAACGGTGGCCGTCGGCGAGCAGCGTGTCCCCGGTGAACAGTACCTTTGGTCCGGCCAGGTAGAGGCACACGCTGCCCGGTGTGTGGCCCGGAGTGTGCAACACCTGGAGTCCCCCCAACACCGGCAATACCTGGCCGTCCTCGATCAGCTCGTGGGCGGGAATCCGGTGCAGGAAGGGCTGGTTCCAATCGAAGGCCGGAGGCTGGGCCGGGTAGTGCAGCCAACGGGAGTTGGTTTCTTCCCGGTAGCGAGTGTCTGATGGGTGGACCGCGATGACGGCGCCGGTGAGCCGGGACAACCCTTTCAAGGGGCCGGTATGGTCCGGGTGGCCGTGGGTGACGATCAGCCGCTGCAGCTCCAAAGGGCTTCGGCCGAGGTGTTGAATATAGGCGATGATCTTCTTGCCGTCTCCCGGCAGGCCGGAATCGATGAGCGTCAATCGGTCCGGTTCCACCAGCAGGTAGGCGTTGCTCCATCTCAGGCCGGGGACTTGGTGGACGCCGGGGCAGATCTCCACCGGGTTCTACTCCTCCAGTGCTATATCGCCGCTCCTGCCGCCCTTTTTTCGGACCAGCCGGATACCCTCGATGCGGATGCCGCGGTCTACTGCCTTGCACATGTCGTACACGGTCAGCGCGGCTATCGAAACCGCGGTTAGCGCCTCCATTTCAACGCCGGTCTTGGCCGAGGTGCGGGCACTGGCCGTGATGTTGATCCGGTTGCGGGTCTCATCCAGCTCCAGTTCCACGTCCACCCGGTCCAGGGGCAGGGAATGGCAAAGAGGGATCAATTCGGACGTCCGTTTGGCCCCCATGATACCGGCCAACTGAGCGACGGACAGCACGTCACCCTTCTTCATCAGCCCCTCTTTTATCAGCTGCAGAGTTTCGGGTAGCACCGATAGGTATCCCCGAGCCATTGCCTCCCGGTCGGTAGTCGGTTTCTCGCCCACGTCCACCATCCGGGCCCGGCCCTGCTCGTCCAGGTGGGTAAGGGCTGTGGAGGTCCCTCCACCCGGGTTGCCGCCCGCCGCCAACTTCGTCGCGGCGACGGCCAGCTGGTCCGCTTCCTCGTTCCAGCGGTCCCCGGCATGACCTCGCACCCAATGCCAGCTTATGGTGCGCCCGGCGGCGAGGGAATCGAGTTGGCTCCAGAGGTCGTGGTTGGCGCGGCGCTTCCAGTTCTTGGTCATGGTGTTGACCAGGTAGACGCTGTCGCTGTGGAGCGCGACGAAGGCTCCGGCGGGCGTCGACTCTAGGCCCTTGATGGCGGCGGTCAGCTCCATGCGGTTGTTGGTGGTTTGGGGCTCGGGACCGGAGAGGCGCAGGGGTTCACCCTGCTCCCGCAGGACGACGGCGCCCCAGCCGCCGGGGCCGGGATTGCCCTGGCAGGAGCCATCGGTGTATATGGTTATGGTGTCGGTTGGTGACAAATTAAGCCATCGGCGTTCAGCGTTCGGCGGTCAGCTATCAGCTGTCGGTTTGAAGCAGCTGCCTATCCCCCGATATGATACATCTCCACCTTTTTTCGGGCGTTCTGTTCCGGAGTCAGCTCGGCCCTCTCCTCGGAGTAGCGGTCGACGCGGCGGCCCCAGAGGCCGGTAACCAGCTCCCGTAACTCATCGTCGCCGGCCCCCGCCCGTAGCGGGCCTCGCAGGCTGAGGCCGGAGGAGGCGAAGAGGCAGGTGTAGAGCATCCCGTCGGGGGATAGCCGGGAGCGGGTACAATCGCCGCAGAAGGGCATCGTGACCGAGGCGATAACGCCGATCTCTCCGCAGCCGTCGCGGTAGCGGTAGCGCTTGGCCACCTCGCCCCGGTAGCCGCTCTCCACGGGCTCCAACGGCATCTCGGCATCGATCCGCCGGACGATTTCCTCGGCGGGCACCACCTCATCCAATTTCCAGCCGTTGCGGTTGCCCACGTCCATGTACTCGATGAACCGGACCACGTGGCCGGTGCCCTTGAAATACCGGGCCAGGTCGACCACCGTGTGGTCGTTGACGCCTTTTTGCACCACCGAGTTGATCTTGATCGGGGTCAGCCCCACCGCCGCGGCCCTTTCTATGGCGAGGAGGACCCGGCGGGAGCCGAAGCCCCGGCCGTTCATCGTCTTGAAAACCTCGTCGTCCAGGCTGTCCAGGCTCACCGTCAACCGGTTCAGGCCGGCGTCTTTGAGCTGTTGCGCCTGCTGGACCAGCAGGGTACCGTTGGTGGTGATGGTCAGGTCCTCGACGCCGTCGATGCCCGCCAGCATGCCGATCAGCCGGTGGAGGTCATTGCGCAACAGGGGTTCACCGCCGGTGATGCGCACCTTGTTGACCCCCAGGCCCACGAAGATGCGGGCCAGCCGGGTAATCTCTTCGAAAGTGAGGATCTCCTCTTTGGGCAGGAACCGGTAGCTTTCCCCGAAAATCTCGGCGGGCATGCAATAGGGGCACCGGAAGTTGCACCGGTCGGTGACTGATATCCGCAGGTCCCGCACCGGCCTGCCGAACTGGTCGGTAATCATCCGGAGATGTTGCTCGCTTCAGCTATCAGGGGTCAGCCAGTCTCTGGTTACCGGCCCCTAAAAATGCTTTTCAACAAGGCTTCAGCTTTCCGGGCCGCGTCGGCCCGGTGGCTGATCAGGTTCTTTTCCTCCAGGGAGAGTTGGGCCATGGTCAAACCGTGGGACGGAAGGTAGAACACCGGATCGTAGCCAAAACCCTCTTCTCCCAGCGGTTCATATTGTATCATTCCCTCCACCGCACCGGCCACCAGCGCAAAAGCCTCGGCCCCCTCTCTCGTCGACTCCGGCGTCTCTCGCCTTGCTGAATAGGGGCCAGCGGGGTTCGCCAGAACAATAACGCACCGGAATCGGGCGGTGCGCCGTTCCCAGGGCACGTCTCGCAGGTTGTGCAGCAGCAGCTCCAACCGGTCCCGGTCGGTTCTTTTCCCAGCCGTTATTTGGCTGGGCTGAGAAGTGGGGGATGTCTCACCGTAGCGGGCGGAGCGGACGCCGGGCTTGCCACCCAGGGCGTCGACCTCCAACCCTGAATCGTCGGCCAGGGTCAGCAACCCGCCGAGGGCGGCGTAGGAGCACGCTTTGAGCCGGGCGTTTTCCTCGAAAGTCGCTCCCGTCTCCTCCACCTCTTCGGTGATCCCGAGATCGCCCAGAGAGACCAGTTCAAAGGGACAGTCCCGGAGCAGCCGGCGGAACTCCCGCACTTTCCCCGGGTTTCGAGTAGCGATCAAGAGTCTACCTTGAGACACTCCAGCTTCACACACGTTCAAATCCTGCATTAAGAGCCTGACTCATTTCACAACATCGGGTTTGATAGAAGCCTCCCATGTATCCCCCTTTCATAAAGGGGGACTAGGGGGATTTCCTCTCGTAAAAAGGGGACCAGGGGGATTTCAACCCTCACTCCTTCGGCGAAGCCTCTCCGGCCGGGTCCTCCAGCAGGAGAAGGAGGCTGGCGAGGGTGGTGTTCTCCGGCCAACCGCTGGCAAGCCTCTGAAAAACATCTAGGGCCATGTTCCCCGCCGGGAGCGGGGCGGCGACTTCCTTGGCCACCCCATGGGCCAGAGCCAGGTCTTTGATGAAAATCTGCACCAGTGAGCTGCTCGATCCGAACTGCCGGGCCAGCAGCGAGGGCCCCATGGTATCCAGCACGTAGCTCTGCCCAGAGCTTTTGCCCATAACATCCAGCAAGACCTCCGGGTCGGCGCCCAGCCGAACGCCCAGGTTGAACGATTCCACGGCCCCCACGGTGTTGATGGCCAGCGCCAAATTGTTGGCCAACTTGACGGCGCTGGCCATACCCGAACGACCCAGATGGAAGACGTTGGTGCCCATGCCTTGGAAGACGGGAAGGGCTGTTTCGTACGCTTCACGGGGACCAGCCACCATCACGGTCAGTTTCCCCGACCGCGCTCGCCCCGTTCCGCCGCTCACCGGGGCGTCTAGGAAGAGCGCGCCCCGGGCTTCGGCCGCATCGGCGATCTTCCTGGATGTGGCGGGTCCAACGGTGCTGTGGTCGGCGAGCACCTGGCCGCGGCGGGCGTTGGCCACGATTCCGTCATCTCCCAGGAAGACTTCCTCCACCGTCGGCACATCGGGGAGACAGGTGAGCACAATATCTGTTGCCTGAGTGATCTCGGCCGCTGAAGCCGCAGCCGCGGCCCCAAGCTGCACCATCTCCTCCACCTTCCCCCGGCTTCGGTTGTGGACGGTGAGCTGAATTCCGGCCCTCAGCAAGGATTTGGCCATGGGCATCCCGATGTCTCCCAATCCGATGAAACCTACCTTCATCACATCCTCCTGAGGCTGAGCGAGAACAGCCTTCGCGCGTTTCTCAAGTTGTGTTTCGGCTGACGGGCGCCGGTCGTATCCGGACCGGGGCCGTTCGTTCCGGTGGCTGGAGGGTCCGGCATACATAGTACCAGCCGATGCGGCGGCGCCGACAGACCCCGCGAGCCCTCTGGCAAATCGCGGGTTTGCGGATTGTGCATCATTTCACTATCAGGGCTGCCATCCCCTATGTTATAATTCCACGTCGTACGTCTCTCCACCCGGGCCGAGGCAGATGCTAGACGACTACTTCCGGCAATACGGTCTGATCGCCATATTCCTCGTCGTATCCTTCATGGTCCCCACCGGCATGCTGCTGATGTCCTGGATGATGTCGCGCATGGGAATTCGGCCCTCCAACCCCACTCCGGTCAAGTTGGAAACCTATGAATGCGGAATGGAGGCCCTGGGCGGCCGGTGGAACCAGTTCAACTTCCGATACTATATGTACGCGGTCCTGTTTGTCATCTTCGACGTCGAAGTGGTATTTCTCTATCCCTGGGCGGCCAAGTTCTCGCAGCTCAAGCTGTTTGCCCTCATCGAGATGGCGGCCTTCGTGATGATCCTGCTGGTTGCTTGGGCCTACGCCTGGCGAAAGCGGGACCTGGAGTGGGGATAAAACATCATGGCTCTGGAGATACCCATCGGGGACGGACCGCTGAACACCAGGACCTGGGAGGTCGACCGGGGCGAAGGGCGCACCGTCCAGCACCTTAAAGACACCTCCCTCGAACCCCTTGCCGAGCCCTTGATCGAGGTGCCGGACGACCTGAAGAGCAGCCTGCTGGTGACCTCGGTCGACGCCGTAATTAACTGGGGCCGCAAGTCGGCCCTCTGGCCGGTGACCTTCGGCCTGGCCTGCTGCGCCTTTGAGATGATCGCGGCCGCCATGGGCCGGTATGACCTCGCCCGCTTCGGCATGGAGGTCTTCCGCGCTTCCCCCAGGCAGGCCGACCTGATGATCGTGGCCGGCACCGTGACCTGGAAGATGGCCCCGGCCATTCGAAGGATCTACGACCAGATGGGCGACCCAAAATGGGTCATCTCTATGGGAGTCTGCGCCACCAGCGGCGGCCCCTATTACGGCTCTTACAGCGTGGTGCCCGGCGTGGACCACATCGTTCCGGTGGACGTCTACGTTCCTGGTTGCCCGCCCCGGCCCGACGCCCTGATCTACGGGATCATGTCGCTCCACGAGAAGATCAAGAGATACCACAACCTGGGTGATCTTCCCAAACTCCCCCTGTCCCGGAAAAAAGACGCGAAAAACCCTCCTTCCAACGGCACGGCCAGCCATGATTCTCCTCCCATCGGGGAGCCGCCAGTGGCCGGGAGGGAGGACACCTAATGGCGGTCCAGTACCTGGAGGGGCAGTATCTGGCGGAGCGACTGGCGGACGGGGCACGCGATTCGGTCGAGGAGTGGGCCGGCGGCTCGGTATGGGTCAAGCCGTCCTCGGTGGAGGTTGTGGCGCGCTTTCTGCGAGACAACCCGGAGCTGGACTTCCAATTCTTGAACTCCATCAGCGCCGTCGACTACATCGAGCACTTCGAGGTGGTATATCACCTGACTTCGATACGGCGGCAGCACACGGCGGTGGTCAAGACCAGGGTCTACGGCCGAGAGGAGCTGTCTCTTCCTTCCGTCTACCATGTCTGGCGCGGCGCCGACCTACAGGAACGAGAGATCTGGGACTTGATGGGTATCCATTTTGAAGGCCACCCCAACATGAAACGGATCATGCTGTGGGAAGGCTTTGAAGGTCATCCCTTACGGAAAGACTATCTCTAGCCATCGGCCGTCGGGGATCAGCCAGGGGTTGATCGCTGGTAGCCGATAGCTGAAGGCTCGAAAATCCATGCCGATTCGTACTGAGCCGCTGACGGTGAACATTGGGCCGCAGCACCCCAGCACTCACGGGGTATTCCGGCTTCGGGTCACCTTCGACGGCGAGGAAATCCTGGAGGTGGAGCCCATCTTCGGGTACCTCCACCGCGGGACCGAAAAGCTGGCAGAGGAACGCACCTACGTTCAAATAGTCACCCTGACCGACCGGCTCGACTACGTCTCCTCCATGATCAACAACCAAGCGTACTGCCTGGGCGTGGAAAAGCTGTTGGGAGTGGAGGCGCCACCCCGGGCCAAGTACTTGCGAACCCTCTCCGCCGAGCTTCAGCGTATCGCCAGCCACCTGATGGCAATCGGGTTCTTCATGCAAGACCTGGGCACCCTGGGCACGCCCTTGATGTACTGCTTTCGGACCAGGGAGAGGATCCTGGACCTGTTCGAGATGCTGTGCGGCGCCCGGGTCACGGTGAGCTACTCCCGGCCCGGTGGAGTCTTTTTCGATGCTCCAGCCGAGTTCTGGCCTGCCCTGGACAGCTTCATGAGGGTGTTCCGCTCCGAGTTCCGCGAGATCGAGCAATTGGTGCTGGAAAACGAGATCGTCATGGTGCGTACCCGGGGCGTGAGTGTGCTGCCCCTGGACCTGGCGATCAACAACTCGGTCAGCGGGCCGCCGCTCCGGGCCAGCGGCCTGGCCTGGGACTGGCGCAAGATGGACCCCTACGACGCCTACGACAAAGTGGAGTTCGACGTGCCCGTGGGGAAAAACGGTGACAACTACGACCGGTTCTGGGTGCGTATGCAGGAAGTGCATCAGAGCGCCCGCATCATCGAGCAGTGTATCGAGCAGATAGAGCCGGGACCCGTTCGGGAGGTACTGCCCATGGTGCTCCGGCCGGAGTCCGGGGCCGAGGCCTACAGCCGGGTGGAAGCCTCCAAGGGAGAACTGGCCTTCTACCTGATCAGTGACGGTGGTGTCAGCCCCTACCGCTGCAAGATCCGGTCACCATCCTTGATTAACTTGACGGTGATCGAACACCTGTTGGTCGGCTGGAAACTGGCCGACATGGTCGTGACCCTGGGCAGCATGGACATCAACCTGGGAGAAGTCGACCGTTGAGCTGCGTTCTAGCCCCCGACAACATACTGCATGACACGGCCCTCTTCCGGGTGGTCTACGAGAGCGCGGGCGAGGTCCTTCCCTGCTCGATGGCCTACGTCGCGGCCGGCCTGACAATCATGATGATCCTGGTGAACGCCGTGCTCCTGGGCGCCGCGGTGATCTCATGGCTGGAGCGGCGCCTCATCGGCCGTTTCCAGAACCGGATCGGCCCCAACCGGTGGGGGCCCTTCGGTCTGCTCCAACCAATCGCCGACCTGATCAAGCTGCTGGCGAAGGAGGACCTGATTCCGGGCAACGCCGACCGGCTCGCCTTCCGTTTGGTCCCCTTCCTCATGCTGATGCCGGTCATCCTGATGCTGGCGGTGGTGCCCTTCGCCAAGGATACCGCCCTGGCCGACCTCAACGTCGGCGTCCTGTACGTGCTGGCGGTCAGCTCGATTAGCGCCTTGGCGGTGCTGATAGCCGGGTGGTCATCCAACAACCGGTACGCCATGTTCGGGGCCGCCCGGGGTGTCGCCGTGCTCATCAGCTACGAGGTGCCGGTGGTGCTCTGCCTGCTGGGCGTGGTATTGGTCGCCGGCTCCATGTCCCTGGCCGAGATCGTGGATGCCCAAACGGTCCCGTTCCTGTTGGTCCAACCTCTGGCCCTGTTCGTCTTCCTGGCGGGTACCTCCGCCGAGCTGAACCGCACACCCTTCGACGTGGCGGAGGCGGAGTCGGAGATCATCGCCGGGTATCACATCGAGTACAGCGGCGTAAAGTTCGCCTTGATTCAGGCCGCGGAGTTCGGGGCGATGCTGGCGGCTTCCGCGGTAATCGTCACCCTATTCCTCGGCGGCTGGTCCGGGCCCGCCTCCACCTACATCGGCTGGCTGTGGTTCCTGCTGAAAATGGGCGTCGTCGCGTTTGCCTTTATCTGGATCCGGGCCACTTTCCCCCGGGTGCGCATCGATCAACTGATGGCCCTGGCCTGGAAGTTCCTGCTGCCCCTGAGCCTGATCAACCTGTTCGCCACCGCTCTGGAGGTGTATTGGCTCCGGAATGGCGCGGGAGAGCTGAGCACCAATGACCTGTGGATAATGGCCGGAATCAACCTCGCCCTGGCGGGGGCGTCCATTCTCCTGTTCGGCGCCCTGAACCGGGAAAAGGTCAAAGTGGTGAAGTGGCGACCGTCAAGCACGGAGACTGCTGGGGTCCCGGCGGAAGCGCGGCCTTCGCCGGTTCGGCCTTCGTCGGTTCAGATGGGAGAGTGATGTAGCATGTATGGTCTGGCAATGGCCAAGGGCTTGATGGTCACCCTGAAAAACCTGACCAAGAAGCCTTTCACCGTCCAATATCCCGAAGAGCGGCTGAAGCAGCACCCGCGGTTTCGGGGAGAGGAGTTCGTGTGGTACGAAGAGCGGTGCACGGGCTGCGCTTCCTGCGCCAAGTATTGCCCGCTGGGCATCATCAAGATCGTGACCAGCCCCAGCCAGACCGCTCCGATGAAGGGAGACAAGTACCGGCTGGAGGTCTTCGACATCCAGCTTTCCCGTTGCATGTTCTGCGGACTGTGCGTCGAGGCGTGCCCCTATGACGCCCTGTTCATGGGCAGCGGCTTTGAGCAAGGCCAGTACTCCCGGAAGGGGATGATCATCGATATCAATCAGCTTCGCCAGGCCGAGAAGCACCCCAGCACCTATTTTCGGCCTCAGTTGGAAAGCGCGGGCTATGACCCCAGGGGGGGACGCCCTCTGGACTGGAAAGACGTGGGACGCGAGCCATGGCGCTGGCACCAGCGAGAGAAGGCCGGCATGCGCCAGGCCGTGGCTTCGTCACTTGAGGGGATCGACCCCTCATTGCCCCCCCTTCACAAGGGGGAGGATGGCCCACCTTCTACCGAGGGTAACGAGTAGATGACAATCCAGGACATTGCGTTTTGGTTCTTGTCAGTCGTGGCGATTGGCGCCGCCCTGGGGGTGGTCTTGGTGAAAGACCTCTTCCGCGCGGCGCTTCTGCTGGTGCTGGTGTTCATGGCGGTCGCGGGGTTTTTCGTCCTGCTGAGCGCGGAATTCCTCGCGGTGGTCCAGGTGCTGATCTACGCCGGGGCCATCTCCATACTCGTCATTTTCGCGATCATGCTCACCCGCGACGTGCAGCGGGGCAACCTGCCGAACCGGTTGCAAATCCCGGCTGTGCTGTTCTCGGCCCTCCTGCTGTCCGCCCTGGTGATGGTGGCCACGGACACCGGCTGGAACCTGATTTCGGAGGAAGACCAGACGCGAGTCGAGCTGATACAGACCGGCGCCGTCGCCACCGTGACCGAGGAGAACCTGGACGAATCGGGATTTACCACTCAACCAGAGCGGGAGGCGGCCAAGAACGCGGGCCTGGCCGACCTGCTGATCGGGGATTTTGTGTTACCCTTCGAGGCGGTGTCCGTACTGCTCCTGGCCTCTGTCATCGGCGCCCTGGTGCTGGTGAGGCCGAGGTAACTGAACGTGTCCCTTGAATCCTTGCTCATAGTCGCGGCGGTCCTGTTCGTCATAGGAATGTACGGGACGCTGGCTCGGCGGAACGCCCTGGCCGTCTTGATGTCCCTCGAACTGATGTTCAACGCCGTAAACCTGACTTTGGTCGCATTCGGGAAGTACGTGGCCCCGGTGGGGCTCACGGATAACCTGGCGGAAAACCTCGGCGGGGTGCTGACGGGGCAGGTGTTTGCCGTTTTCATAATCACGGTGGCCGCCGCGGAGATCGCTCTGGGCCTGGGCATCGTGTTCGCCATGTACCGGACCAACGGGTCGGTGGACCTGACCCAAGCTTCGGAGATGCGGAATTAGGATAGCGGTCGGCACACAGCGGTTAACATTCAGCCCCACGGCTGATAACGGCAGCCGAGTGCTGATAGCTGAGAGCCGAAAGCTGAGAGCTGGTATCTGACATGTGGGTCGAATTCAAACGGGCGCCCAACCTGATGATGGCGGAGATGTGGAAGGAAGCCCTGGAAGGGGAAGGCCTGCCGTCTCGCATTCTGCCCGACGGGGACATCCGGAACTGGGGAGAGCGGGTGCCATTTAGGGTGTACATCCCACGTGGGAAGGAACACGTGGCCGAAGAGATAATGAGGAAACTGTAGATGACCGGCGAAGCCCAGATTTGGGCGATCCTGTTCCTGCCTTTGGGGTCTTTCGCGTTCATCGGGCTGATCATCAGGCCGTTTTTGAATCGCTTTTCCCTGCTCAGCGGGTTGGTGCTGATTGCCGCCCTCGGGGTGGCGCTGTACCTGTCCATCATGACCCTGCGGGCGGTGATCTTGGGCGACGATCTGACCTTCGAAGCCCGCGAATGGCTGGTCGTCGGGAGCGCCACCATCGAGATGGGCCTGCTGGTGGACCAGTTGACCGCCATCATGCTGGTCGTGGTCACCGGCGTCAGCCTGGTGGTACAGATATACTCCCTGGGATACATACACCGGGACCCCGGTTTCTCCAGATACTTCGCCTTCATGGCCCTGTTCACCGCCGCCATGCTGGGTGTGGTGCTGGCCACCAACATCGTCCAGCTCTACGTTTTCTGGGAGCTGGTGGGCGTCTCGTCATTCTTGCTGATAGGTTTCTGGCACCAGCGCCCAGCTGCCGCGGCCGCGGCCAAGAAGGCTTTCATCATCACCCGGATCGGCGACGTGGGCCTTCTGATCGCCATTCTCTACCTCTTTCTGCGGGCGGACGACTTTGCAGCGGCCGGGCTCAACGCCTTCCACATCCCGGACATCTGGCAGGCGGCCCAGCCGGTCGCCCTGGGCGGGATGGGTATCCTGGCAGGCTCGGCCTTGACCTGGCTGACATTGGGTATCTTCGCGGGCGCGGCAGGCAAGTCCGGCCAATTCCCCCTGCACGCCTGGTTGCCCGACGCCATGGAGGGCCCGACCCCGGTGAGTGCCCTGATTCACGCGGCTACCATGGTTGCCGCCGGGGTGTTCCTGGTGGCGCGGTTCTACCCGGTGTTTCAGGCAGCGGAGCACACCCTCTCCGTGGTGGCCCTCGTCGGCGCCTTCACCGCGCTGATGGCGGCTGCGATGGGTCTGGTAATGAACGACATCAAGCGGGTGATGGCCTACTCCACCATCAGCCAGCTTGGATACATGATGGCCGCCTTGGGTGTCGGGGCCTACGACGCCGCCGTGTTCCATCTGTTCACCCACGCTTCCTTCAAGGCACTGCTCTTCCTGGGCGCGGGCAGCGTGAACCACGCCACCGGGACCTTCGACATGCGGTACATGGGCGGCCTATGGCGTCACATGCCCGTGACCTACCTGCTGACCGCCATCGGCGGGATGAGCCTGGTGGGCATCATTCCCCTGGCCGGGTTCTGGAGCAAGGACGAGATACTGGCCGGGGCCTGGAATGGGACCGGCCTGGTCGAACCGTGGGTCAGCCAGTTGACCTTCGCCGTGCTGTTGGCCGCGGTGCTGCTTACCGCTTTTTACACTTTCCGGATGCTCTATATGACCTTCCACGGCCAATTCCGAGGTGGGGCGGAGCAGGAGATGGAGGACCGGTCGGCAGAGCCGAGGCAAGCCACCTCATTGCCGGTCCCGGCGGGAGCGGCCCATGATTCAGATGATTCGAAGGGCTCTGGCGGCGTCCACCTGGCTGAGTCGCCGATAGTCATGTGGTTCCCCATGCTGATCCTGGGAGCCGCGGCGGTTTCCTCCGGCTACCTGGCCAACATTCAATGGGGAGATGTTTTCGGTATCACCGGCCACTGGGTCACCGAGTTCTTGGGGTCCGGTTTGGAGGAGGCGGTACCGGGCATTGCCGAGATACTGGGGCATCACGGGTTTAGCTGGGGGCTGGCCGGGGTCTCAACCGGGGTTGCGCTGTCGGGGATGGCTTTGGCCGCCGCGTTGTACGTGCGTCGCCGGCAGGGCTCGGGACGGGAGTTCCGGGAGCCCTTGAAAGCCCTGAAACCGGTCCACACCCTCTTGTCACAGAAGTACTATATCGACGCGTTGTACGAAAACGTGGTGGTTCGCCGGGCATTCTACCGGCTCTTCGTTGGAGCTGCCGACTGGCTGGACCGGAACGTGATCGATGGCGTGGTGGACACGATCGGCTGGATGTTCCGCAACATCGGGTGGGCCATCGGCCGCCTCCAGACCGGGCAGGTCCAGACCTACGGGGCGGCCGTCGTTTTCGGGAGTTTACTCATTATGGTCTGGTTCCTGCTGTGGTGAACAGCTTGAATGAGAAGCGGGGGCGATATAGCCACAGAGGCACCGAGCCACAGAGGCTTTCTGACGGTTCATCGACTTCGTTTATGGTTCACGAGAGGCGAAAGATAAGGAAGCATCACGGGTGGAGACAACCTAAGCCCGTTGCCCGTCTTTCTCCGTGCCTCTGTGCCTCTGTGGCGAAACTTAACCGTGAGTACTCAAAGGCAACGAATTGGTGACAGGCTTTTCCGGGTTACTAACTGCGACGGTATTCCTGCCCGCCGCCGGAGCGCTGGCGATCTTGCTGGTGGTCCGCGGCGACCGCAATGTTCGCGCTTTCGCGGTGCTGGTGGCGCTGGCGGACCTGGTGCTGTCCCTGGTGGTCTTTGGCCTCTTCGAGCAGGGAGACGGCGCCGACCGGTTCCAGTTGATCGACCGGTTTACCTGGATACCGGCCGAGACGCTCCGGGCCAGCTTCTTCCTGGGGGTAGACGGGCTCAACACTCCCCTGGTAGCCCTGACCGGGATATTGGGGTTCTGCGCGGTCCTGGCCTCTTGGCGAATCAAGCTGCGGGTCCGCGAGTACTTCATCTGGCTATTGGTGCTCCAGACTGCCGTCATGGGGGTCTTCTCCGCCCTCGACCTGCTGCTGTTCTTCTTCTTCTGGGAGCTGGAGCTGGTCCCGATGTACATGCTCATTTCTATCTGGGGCTCCGGGCGCAAAGAGTACTCGGCCATGAAGTTCATGGTCTTCACCCTCCTGGGCAGCGCCTTGATGCTGGTGGCCATCGTGGCGGTGTACGCGACACCGGGCGTCGGCACCTTCGACATGGTCGAGCTTTCGACCAAGGGCGCCATGCTGGCCTCGGCCGCGGTGCTGATACCGATGTCGGGCCTGTTCTGGCTGTTCTTCGTCGCGTTCGCCATCAAATTGCCCTCCTGGCCGGTGCACACTTGGCTGCCCGATGCCCATACCGACGCGCCCACCGCCGCCAGCGTGATGCTGGCGGGGGTGCTGCTGAAGATGGGCGGCTACGGACTGCTGCGCATCAACCTGGGGATGTTCCCCGGACAGACGGACAAGTTCGCCTGTGCCCTGGTGGCTCTGGGGGTGGTCAGCGTGCTGTACGGGGCGGTGGTTACCCTCCGCCAGACCGATCTGAAGCGGCTCATCGCCTTCTCCAGCGTCAGCCACATGGGGCTGGTGATGCTGGGGATCGGCTCGATCGGGGTCGCCAAGGGCGAACTGACCATGGCCGGCCTGAACGGGGCTGCCATGCAGCTATTCACCCACGGCACCATCACCGGGCTGCTCTTCCTGGCGGTCGGCCTGGTCTACGACAAGACTCACACCCGCTACATTCCCGACCTGGGCGGCTTGGCGGGCCGAATGCCGGTGATCGCCACGGCCATCCTGATCGCCGGCCTGGCCTCCCTGGGGCTGCCCGGCCTCAGCGGATTCGTATCTGAGTTGCTGGTGTTCACCGGGGCCTTCCAGGCCTTTGCCTGGCCCACGGTGCTCGCAGTCCTGAGCATCGTGCTGGCCGCCGGGTACATTCTCTGGATGATGGAGCGTACCTTCTTCGGCGTGCAGCGGGAGCGGTTCGCCGAGGTGACGGACGCGTCATTCGTCGAGGCCGTCCCCCTGGCCATCCTGGTGATCACCATCGTGGGAATCGGGGTGTACCCCTCGTTCCTGACCGACGTTTTCCAGTCCGGCCTGGAGCCTATTGCGGCCTTACTGCCGGGAAGCGGGTAGGCGACTATGACCACCCACGACCTATACGTTCTATCGCCGTACCTGGGTGTGGCGGGAGTCGCCATCCTGGTCATCCTGCTGGACCTGGTGGTCAGGCGGAAGGGCCTGCTGCCGGTGTTCGCCCTGCTGGGGTTGCTGGCGCCGCTGGCCATGAGCCTGATCCAGGCCTTCGACCTGGAAGACTCCGTCAGCTTGCTGCAGGGCTCCGATCCCCTGTCCTCCGGGCAGGCCAGCATACTGCTGGGAAGCCTGTCCGTGGACCGGTTCGCCCTGTTCTTCAATTTCCTGATATTGGCCGCGTCTGGCTTGGTAATCCTGGCCTCGACGGACTACGTCCGGAAGATGGAACGGTTCCAGGGTGAGTATTACGGGCTGATCCTGTTCTCGGCTACCGGGATGATGCTGCTGGCCGCCGCCACCGAGCTGATTACCATTTACATTTCGCTGGAGTTGGCCACCTTACCACTGGCGGCGCTGACCGCCTTCTTGATGACCTCGAAATCCAGCGAGGCCGGAATAAAATTCTTGATAGTCGGCGCGATCAGCTCCGCCATCATGCTCTACGGAATGGCGCTGATCTTCGGCTTCACCGGCACCACCCAACTGTCCGAGATATCCGCCAGCGTCGCGGCTACCTCCGGGGGTCTGTCGTCCGCCAATTACGCCCTGTTGGTGGGAGTGATCCTGATGCTGGTCGGGTTTGGGTTCAAGATTTCCTCAGTCCCCTTCCAGATGTGGGTGCCGGACATCTACGAAGGGGCTCCCACGCCGGTGGTGGCCTTTCTTTCGGTAGCCAGCAAAGCCGCCGCCTTCGCCCTATTGCTCAGAGTATTCTATTCCGGGTTCTTCGACGTGAGTCTGGACTGGGCCGCCCTGATTGCTGTCCTGGCCGCCGCGTCCATGGTAATCGGCAACCTGGTGGCGGTCAGCCAGACCAACATCAAGAGGCTATTCGGTTACAGCGCCGTCGCCCACGCGGGCTACCTGCTGATTGGAGTGGCGGCGGGCGTGAAGGCTGCCGGCCCGGACTCGAGCTTCCCGGAGTTTCTGCCCGTGGGCCCAGACAGCGTCCTGTTCTATCTAGTCGCTTACGCGGCGGCCAACCTGACGGCCTTCTTCGCCATCGTGGCCATTGGCAACCGAATCGGCAGCGACCGGATCGAGGACTACGCCGGCGTGGCCCGCCGGGCCCCATTCCTGGCGATAGCCCTGGCCCTGGCCCTGGTGGCCTTGATCGGCGTGCCCCCCACCAGCATCTTCATCGCCAAGCTGTACATCTTCACGGCGGCGATCCAGGCCGACTTGACGTGGCTGGTCGTTCTGGGGGTGGCCAACAGCGTGGTTTCGGCCTACTACTACGTGCGAATCATCCGTGTCGTGTCCCTGCAACGGGCGCCCACAGACCAAGAAGAGCGCATTTCCACGCCCCCCGCATCTCTGCTGGCCCTGACCATCGCCGGCGGGGCCATGCTCTGGATCGGCATCGCGCCGGGCACCATTCTCGAGTATTCGAAGATTGCCGTGGGGCCGTTGATCCCCTGAGCAGCTTTCAAGCGACAACCGCCGCCTTTAGAGGTGGCCTCCGCTTTGGATGGAGGCGGACACCCTGCTCTGCCGGACATGATTGACACCAATTTGAACGCGGTGCTAGACTGCCCCTGCTTCGCAGCCGGCGGCTCATGGGCTAAGTGATGAACGCAGCTGGCTGGCCGCTCGTACCAAAATGAAAAACATCGGCATAATCTACAACGCCGGAATTCCCGAAGCCCAGGAACTGGCTACAACTATCCTGAAAAAGCTGGCCGTGCCGGGCGAAAGCTGGATGTCGCCGGCGGAGAACCTGGAAACCCTCCGCGAGCGGGCTGCTCAGACCGGACTGGTGATCACCGTTGGCGGTGACGGCACCATCTTGAGGGCCGCGCAGGTGACGGCTCCCAGCGCGATTCCCGTGGTCGGGATCAACATGGGCCGGCTGGGGTTCATGACGGAACTCCGGGTGCATGAGGCCCTGGAAAAACTGCCCCTCTACTTCAGCGGGACCCACCGGGTCGAAGAGCGCAATATGCTCCAGGCCGAGGTGTTCAAGGCCGGCGATGGCTCCGGTCCCACGGTCGAGGGGCCGTTCCACGCCCTCAACGACGCGGTCATGGCCCGAGGCGTGGCCTCCCGGTTGGTGACCATCTCCGTCCACATCGATGGGGCCCAATTGACCACCTTTCGCGCCGACGCCATCATCTTCTCTACCGCCACGGGCAGCACCGGGTACAGCTTGGCCGCCGGTGGACCCATTCTCGATCCTGCATCGGAGTCGCTGATACTGAAACCGGTGGCCGCCCACCTGGGCCTTTCCGCGGGGCTGGTGTTGGCTCCCACGGTGAAGGTGACCCTTACCCTGGAGGGACGCCAACAGGCCATTCTGAGCGTCGACGGATACGTAGAGTATCCTCTGGAACCCGGCGGCTGGGTAGAGCTGAAGCAGAGTCCCTACAAAGCCAGGTTCCTTCGCGCTAATCCGCCCAGCTATTTCTACGGGACGCTACGTCGCCGGCTCGGCTTGGGTGTCAGCGGGCAGGAAGGGATGCCGGCCCGATGACAGATGCCCAATCTGAACCCACCATGGAGACCCGGCGCCTGTATGAGGGGAAAATCCTCAACCTCCGAGTGGACACGGTCCGGATGCCTAACGGCCACGCGGCGACCAGGGAGATCGTAGAACACTGTCCGGCCGTTTGCATCGTACCCGTAGACTGTCATGGCAACGTGCTGCTGGTTCGGCAATACCGGAAGCCCGCCGAAGCCGAGCTGCTAGAAGTACCCGCCGGCGGCATGGATGACGGTGAGACGCCCGAGGAGGCGGCACTTCGGGAGCTTCAGGAGGAGATCGGTTTTACCGCCGGCACGTTGCGTCATCTGTCCAGGTTCTGGGTGGCACCCGGCTGGTGCACCGAGTTGCTCCACGGCTACCTGGCGACGGACTTGAGACCGTCGAGGCTTGCGCCCGACGAGGATGAAAACATCACGGTGGTACCGGTTCCCCTGGACCGCATTCCAGGGATGATAGAGAACGGCGAGATTCAGGATATGAAGAGTATCGCCTGCCTGCTGCTGGCCCTTCCCTTCACGGGCAACGAGTGAGGCCGGCCCCGAGGCGCCGGGGATCAGCCTGGGTTCAGGTAGAAAGGGCGCACCGTTTTTGTTATATTGATGGGCAGAGTGACTGAGTCTGCAATCTTGTGAGCCGGCCTGCCTCGGCGGCTGGCAGTTCGAGGAAGGTTCATCCATGCTGGAGCACGATGTCTTGGTTGTTGGAGCCGGCCTGGCGGGCATGCGCGCGGCCATCGCGGCGCGAGACAATGGCGCCAACGTCGCAATCATCAGCAAAGTCCATCCGGTGCGCAGCCACTCTAACGCGGCCCAGGGCGGGATCAACGCCGCGCTCACCGATCGCGGAGACGACTGGAAGGACCACGCCTACGACACGGTGAAAGGTAGCGATTTCCTGGGTGACCAGGACGCCATCGAGGTCATGTGCCAGGCGGCGGGTAAGGCCTTGATCGACATGGAGCACATGGGCGTGACCTTCAACCGCGACGATGAAGGCCACCTGGGCACCAGGGCTTTCGGGGGCCAACGGAAGGCGAGGACCTTCTTCGTTGGCGACTTCACCGGCCAGGCAATGCTCCACGTCATGTTCGAGCAGCTGGTTAAATCCGGGATCCGCAGCTACGAGGAGTGGTTTGTTACCGGTCTGATCCGGGAGGGCGGACAGATCTGCGGCGTGACGGCCATCGAGTTCCGCACCGGACAGGTTTACGCGATTCGAGCCAAGACCGTCATTTTCTGCACCGGCGGGCTGGGCCGCGTATTCGAGCCGAGCACCAACGCTTTGATCGTCACCGGCGACGGCATCGCCTTGGCCTACAACGCCGGCGCCCGCTTGATGGACATGGAAATGGTCCAATACCACCCGACGACCTTGACGGGCAGCGGGGTGCTGATCTCCGAAGCGGCCCGTGGTGAGGGCGCCTACCTTCTGGACAAGAACGGCGACCGGTTCATGGAGAAGTACGCACCCAATTATATGGAGCTGGCCTCTCGGGACGTGGTCTCCCGGGCCGAGCAGACCGAGATCAACGCCGGCAACGGCATCAACGGTTGCGTCCTCCTAGACTGCCGCCACCTCGGTGAGGCCCTGATCATGGAGAAACTCAGCCAGATTCGCGAGATCGGGATCGACCTGATCGGGAAAGACATGATCAAGGAGCCGATCCCCATCCAGCCCGGGATGCACTACATAATGGGCGGCATCAAGACCGATGTCGACGGCCAGACCAACATACCCGGAGTGTACGCGGCCGGCGAGTGCGCCTGCGTCAGCGTCCACGGCGGCAACCGATTGGGGGCCAACTCTTTACTGGACACTATCGTGTTCGGCGAACGCTCCGGCACCCACGCCGCCGCGGCTACCAAGGACATGGAGTACGTCAATTTCGACGTGGACGCGGTGGTGAAACGGGAGCAAGAACGTCTCCAGAGCATGCTGGACCGGCCTCAAAACGGCGACCGGGTAGCCTCGGTTCGGCTGGGCCTCGGGCAATCGATGAACAAGAACTTGGCGGTTTACCGGGACCAGGCCGGTATGGAGGAGACCCTGCGGGACTTGGTGGGGCTCAGGGAGCGCTACGCCACCGTGCCGGTGGACAACAAAGGCCGCGTTTTCAACACCGATCTGGTGTTCGCTCTTGAGTTGGGCTTCTTGTTGGATTGCGGCGAGGCCCTCGCGCTCAGCGCCCTGGACCGGAAGGACAGCCGGGGCGCCCAGTCTCGCACCGACTACCCCGACCGGGACGACGAGAACTGGATGAAGCACATTGTGGTGACCAAGAGCGAGGGAGGACCGGAGATCTCCTATCTGCCGGTATCCATCACCCAATGGACACCCGAAGAGAGGAAGTACTAACCCATGGACGTCACAATCAAGGTACGACGCTACGACCCTGAAGCCGAAAACCCGGAAGCCTACTGGCAAGAGTTCACCGTAGCCGCCGAGGATAAGTCCACGGTCCTGGACGCCTTGATCAAGATTCGGGAGGACATGGACGGCACGTTGAGCCTTCGTTGCTCCTGCCGAAGCTCCATCTGCGGCTCCTGCGCCGTGCGGGTCAACGGCCAGGCCCGCCTGGCCTGCAAGACCCAAGTTAGCGAGGTCTCCGGCCCGGACAACGCCATCGTCGTGGAGCCGGCGGGGAACATGGGGACCATCAAAGACCTGGTGGTTGACTTTGGGACATTCTGGGACAAGATCGTTGCCATCGAGCCCTATCTCCAGCCCCAGGGCCCCGAACCGGAAGGCGAGTACCTTGCCTCAAATGAGTCCATGCTGCACCTCTCCGCGGTAACCGCCTGCATCATGTGCGGCTGCTGCGTTTCCGATTGCACGGTTCTTGAGGTCGACCCCACGTTCCTGGGCCCGGCGGCACTGGCCAAGGCCTACCGGTTCACCGCCGACCCCAGGGATGGCGACGCCGGCGGGGTTTCCAAGGAACGCCTGGAAAAGCTGGGCCAGGTCACCGGCATGTGGGACTGCACCCGTTGCGCCGAGTGCGTCGAGGTGTGCCCGAAGGGAATCGCCCCCATGGAGCGCATCATGGCCCTTCGGGAGCAGGCGATGGCCGCCGGCTTCAACAATTGCAACGGCGCCCGTCACGCCGAGGTATTCGTGGACTTGGTGGCCCATAGCGGCCGGCTGGACGAACTCCGACTGCCGGTCAAGACGGTGGGAATCACCAACATTCCAGCGTTGATGGGCTTCCTCCCGGTTGGGATCCGGGCTTTCACCCACGGGAAGATGCCGCCCATTATCCACAAGAAGATCGAAGGCGCCCACAACGTCCAAAAGCTCGTAGAGAAACTGGAAAAGCCCGAGAAGGTATAACCGGAGGTAAACTCCGGTTATACAAACCATCTGATGCACTGAACCCTTCCCACACTCCCGGTCCTTCTCCCTGAGGGAGAAGGGTGGCCAAAGGCCGGGGTGGGGCCAAATAGGCTAATTAACGGACCCGGAGGCCCAAGTTGAAGTACGCTTACTTCCCAGGTTGTGTAGCCCAAGGCGGTTGCCCGGAACTGAACATGGCCACCAAGCTGATCTGCCAAAAGCTCGGCATCGAGATTCAGGTGATGCCCGGCGCTTCGTGCACCGGAGCCGGCGTCCTGCAGGAAAAGAACGAGGTCCTGGGCGACTCTCTCAACGCTAGGACCTTCGCCATGGCGGAGAACCTGGGCCTGCCCATCATGACCATCTGCAGCACCTGCCAGGGGGTGATGAGCCAGGCCAACCGGCGCATGAAAGCGAGCCCGGAGTATCTGGCTCGAATCAACTCGTACCTGGCTGAAGAGGGCCTGGAATACAAGGGGACCGCCGAGCCCAAGCACCTGCTCTGGATACTTATCGAGGACTACGGTCTAGACAAGCTGGTGCAGCAGATAACCCGGCCCCTGGGAGGGGTGAGGGTTGCACCTTTCTACGGTTGTTACCTGGTGCGTCCCGCCGATGCGCTGGACATGGAAGAGCACCCGGAGCGGCAGACCGCCCTGGAAACGCTGATCGAGACGGTGGGAGCCACGGTGGTGGACTACGCCGGCAAGACCCGTTGTTGCGGTTTCCCCATCCTAACCATCAACGAGAAGAACTCCCTGGCGATGGTGGCCAAGCATACCGCCGACGTCAAGGACCTGGGTGCAGACGCGATGGTGACACCATGCCCCCTATGCCATCTGAACCTGGACGGCTTCCAACCGAAGGCCGCCGCTCAGGCCCAACGGAAGATCGACATACCCATCCTGCACCTGTCCCAGGTGATCGGGCTTGCCATGGGCATCAGTTCCAGTGACCTGGGCCTGCGGAAGCACATAATGACCGCCAAGCCCCTCATCACGAAGCTGGCGGTGGCGAAGTAGCGGCGCTCAGTCAACCAAACACCGTTGATTGTCATTCTGAGCGAAGCGAAGAATCTCGTTGTTACGCTGAGATTCTTCGTCGCTTCGCTCCTCAGAATGACATCCGGTCAAAATCAAGTTGACTGAGTAACTAGTCCTGTAGCGTCGAGATTACTTCCCGGAAAGCCGCAATGGTCTTGTCGACATCTTCGCCGGTGTGGACCGCGGAGGGGTAGAACTTCGGGGCGCCCTTCAGAATCCCCTGTTCCAACAGCCCGGCGTTGAACCGGTTGAACATCCCGGCATCTCCCGCGAGCCCGTCCCGGTAGTTGAAGACCGGCTGCCCGGTGAAGTACACGTCAAAGACGGAATCCTCACCGCAGACCTGGACGCCAATCCCGTTCTCGGCGCAGATATCCACCAGGGCCCGGCGCAACCGGGCGCCGGCGGCGCGCAACCCTTCATAGGCGCCTGGTTTACGCAATTCAGCGAGGGTGGCCAGCCCGGCGGCGCAAGCAATGGGATTGCCGTTGAGGGTGCCAATCTGGTTGACATAACTATCGGCAGCGGCGATGCTCCGGTGATAGACGGACAGAATGTCGCCCCGGCCCAGCACCGCCGCCAGGGGGTAGCCTCCGCCCATTATCTTGCCCATGCAGCACAAGTCTGGAATTACCCCATAGTGTTCCTGGGCGCCGCCGTAAGCCAGGCGGAGGCCGGTCACCACCTCGTCGAAAATCAGCGGGATATCGTGCTGGGCCGTGACCTGGCGCAACCCTTGAAGGAACCCCGGCTGGGGCGCCAGCATCCGCTGTAAAGGTTCCACGATAACCGCGGCCAACTCGTCGTGATGGGCCTCGATGATGGCCGATGTGGTGTCCAGGTCATTAAAAGGGGCGATTAGCATCAACTCTTGGACGGCCTTGGGGATGCCGCCGCTACTGGGCGATGCCTGGGGAAATTCTTCCCCGGCCGACGGGGTGACGCTCATCATGGCGTAGTCGCTGGTGCCGTGGAAGCCACCCTCGAACTTCAGCACCTTTTCCCGTTTCCGGTAGGACCGGGCCGCCCGCATGGCCTGGAAGCAGGCGTCGGTGCCGCTGGTGGTGAACCGGATCTGCTCGGCGCAGGGGACGGCTTCAACCAGCTCCTCGGCCAGCAGCACCGCTCGCTCGTTGGTGGTGAAGAAGGTGCTCCCCTGCTCCACCGCTTTCATCACCGCTTCGACCACGGCGGGATGAGCGTGGCCCAGGATCATGGGGCCCGAGCCCATTAACCAATCGACGTACTCGTTGCCGCTGACATCCCAGATACGGGAGCCCCGTCCTTCCTTGACCAGGAAGTCGAGGTCGCCCTGGAGCGAGAGGTTGCCGAGATTGCCTCCGGGCAGATACCGGGCCGCCTTTGCCAGTAGCGCCCGTTCCAGCGATGTCCGCTTGAGCATTTGCTCGACTCCCTTCTTCTTGTTAAGGAATCCCTGCCACTGACGCGGGCGGCTTCAAGAACCTATCTGATACTCGGGCCGGACCAGCATACCGAGAAGCAAGAAACGATGTTGCGATGCTGCCCCACTCTAACTCTCCCCTTCACCAACGGGGAGGGGACCAGTTGCTTCCTCTTACGAAGGGGAAGGCCAAGACGGGGGCGCCGGGCGGTCCGTCGACACCAAGTCGACGCTGGACTACCCTGCCTCGGCCCTGGCCTTTCGCATCACGTCGACCAACTCCTGAACGCTGGCCGCGGAGCTTTGCAGCGCGGTCTTTTCCGCATCGGTGAGGCCGACCTCGATGACTTTTTCCATGCCTCCGGCTCCCAGCTTCACCGGGACGCCCACGCAGAGGCCATTGATTCCGTACTCCCCTTCCAGGTAGGCGCAGCAGGGAAGGATGCGCTTCTTGTCTAACAGCACAGCCTCAACCATCTGAGTGATAGCCGCGGAGGGAGCGTAGTAGGCGCTTCCGGCCTTGAGCAGGGCAACGATCTCACCGCCGCCGCCTCGGGTGCGCTTCACCAACTGGTCGATTGTCTCCTGGGACATCAACTCGCTGATGGGGATGCCGCCCGCCGAAGTGTACCGGACCAGGGGCACCATGTCGTCCCCGTGGCCGCCCAACACCAGGGCCTGCACGTCCTCCACGGAAACGTCCAGCTCCTGGGCGATGAAGGTGCGGAAACGGGCCGTGTCCAGTATCCCGGCCATCCCGAACACCCGGTTGCGGGGAAACCCGCTGGCCTCGAACACGTTCTGCACCATGGCATCCAGGGGGTTGGTCACCGCGATGATGATGCAGTTGGGCGAGTATTTGACCACATCTGCCGTGACCGACGCCGTAATCTTCATGTTGGTCAGGAGCAGGTCATCCCGGCTCATGCCGGGCTTGCGGGCGATACCGGCGGTGATGACGACCACATCGGAGTCGGCAGACTCAGCGTAGCCATTGCTGCCGGTGATGCTGGCGTCGGTGCCCAGCACCGGCCCGGACTCCAACATGTCCAACGCTTTGCCCTGGGGAAGGTCCTCGACGACGTCAACCAGCAGCACGTCTGCGATTCCCAACTGATGAATCCTCTGGGCGGCCGTGGCGCCCACGTTGCCAGCCCCGATTACCGTTACCTTACTGCGCATATGCCGATCATTCCTCCGTATTGTTTAGCGTTCAGCTATCAGCACCCAGCTGTCAGCGTCGTGAAATAGGCCAATATGTCACAGACCGAGCCACATGACCACAGTACCCGATCCACGAGTCATACGCGGCCCTTACCCTCAAGTCGAAGGCTGGAACTGAAAGCTGATGGCGTGCCGCTGACGAGCCTCGCCTTATGAGGCGTGGACGAATATCTCCCACTTGATTCCACGTTGGAGTCTTCCACCGTTTCCATCAAGTATTTGCCGAACTCGGCGCCGGTGTCGCGGCCGTTAAATGCGACTTCGGGCCGCCATTCGCAAGACTGCTGTAACACCGTCGGGCTGCCTCCGGCGTCTTTCCCGACTTGCACGGCAGGCATGGTGCGGCTCGTATTGCCAGAGGAATTGACGTTGCCAGATGGAGCCGCCAGGTCGATTTGGAGCCGGGATTATTATACATCCCCTGCCCTCCGGGCGGTAGCCCCGGTGCTCGTCCGGCGCACACGAGACACCCCGGCCGTTGATGATCGAGGTCTAGTGACCCGCCCCTGAAGCCACATTGGCAGACCGCCTGATTCTTGCCCTTGTGGGCCTGACATAACAAGTGGTACAAAGACCGAGGGCCGGTCGCAGCAATAGTCAGAATTCACGGTCAGGATTAGGTGCGGGACTAGGCAATGTCAATTTAGCTGGCTTATAATCGGCATTGATTCATGTGGCCGGGACTATCGTTAATCCTCCCTTTGCAACTCGTAGCAGCCCGTGAAACTTATTTGTTAAGGAGAAGAATATGCCAGAAGCGTCCCAGATTATTTATACCAAGATTGATGAGGCTCCGGCCCTGGCCACACACTCGTTGCTGCCAATTCTCCGGGCCTTTACCAAGGGATCCGGCATTGAACTGGCGGCCTGGGATATCTCTTTGACTGGCCGCATTATCGCCAATTTCCCAGACAAGCTGACAGATGAGCAAAAAGTCCCCGACTATCTGACCATGTCCGGTGAGTTGTGCGAGGACCCGGCGGCGAACATTGTCAAGCTGCCCAATATCAGTGCCTCTATTCCCCAGCTAAAAGGCGCGATCAAAGAGTTGCAGGACAAGGGATATGATATTCCCGACTACCCCGATGTGCCTGCAACCGACCAAGAACGCGAACTGCACGTGCGCTTTTCCAGGGTGTTGGGTAGTGCGGTCAACCCGGTTCTGCGAGAAGGGAACTCCGATCGCCGGTCGGCCACCTCGGTCAAAGAGCACGGGAAGCGCAATCCCCATCGGATGATGCGGGACTGGCCGGAAGTGTCCAAAACCCGCGTTGCCCACATGAGCAGTGGTGATTTCTACGGTAGTGAACAGGCCGTGACGGTCGCGGCAGCGGGATCGGCTGCTATCGAGTTTGTGGCCGGCGATGGTAGTGTGACCGTACTGAAAGCCGATATCCCCCTGTTAGCCGATGAAATCATCGACTGTACCGCGATGAATGTGAAGGCGCTGCGCCAGTTTTACGCTGACCAGATGGAAAAGGCTAAAGCCGATGGCGTGTTGCTTTCTTTGCATCTGAAGTCGACCATGATGCGCGTCTCCGATCCGATTATTTTCGGCCATTGCGTGTCGGTTTACTACCAGGACGTGTTGGCCAAACACGCGGCTGTGCTGGGTGAACTCGGGGTGAACCCCGACAACGGAGTGGCTGAACTCTACACCAAAATTGAATCTCTGCCTGAAGCCAAACGAGCGGAAATCGAGGCAGATATACAGGCGGTCTACAGTGCCCGCCCGGAGCTGATGATGGTGAACTCCAATCGAGGTATCACCAATCTGCATGTGCCGAGTGATGTGATTATCGATGCTACCATGCCCGTGATTGTCCGCGATGGCGGCCGCACGTGGGGTCCCGACAACGAGTTGCACGACACGATCGCGATGATTCCTGATCGCTCTTATGCGACTCTATATCAGGCGATTATCGAAGATTGTCAGAATCATGGGGCTTTCGACCCGTCTACCATCGGCAGTGTCGCCAATGTGGGGCTGATGGCCCAGAAAGCCGAAGAGTATGGGTCTCACGACAAGACCTTCAAAGCTCCCGGTAAAGGGGCGATTTGGGTCGTGGACACATCGGGCACAACTCTGATGGAACAGAGCGTCGAGGAAGGCGATATCTTTCGGATGTGCCAGACCAAAGACGCGGCGATCCGGGACTGGGTCAAACTTGGGGTCAATCGGGCTAGAGCCACCGGCTCGCCGGCCATCGTTTGGTTGGACCCGAACCGGGCTCACGACGCTGAACTCATTAAGAAAGTGGACCAATATCTGCCTACCCACGACACCGCCGGGTTGGACATTCGCACCATGTCTCCTATCGACGCGATGAAGTCCACAATAGCACGCAGCCGGGCCGGCCAGGACACGATTTCCGTCACTGGCAACATCCTGCGTGATTATCTGACTGACCTCTTCCCCATCCTCGAATTAGGCACCAGCGCCAAGATGCTTTCTGTCGTCCCCCTGCTTCAGGGTGGTGGGATGTTTGAGACGGGCGCTGGCGGGTCGGCCCCCAGGCACGTACAGCAGTTCCTTGAGGAGGGTCATTTGCGGTGGGATTCTCTGGGTGAATTCTGTGCCCTCGTCGCATCCTTCGAGCATCTCGGCGAGGTCTTTAAGAACGACAAGGCGAAACTCATGGCTGAGACCCTGGACCAAGCGATCGGGCAGCATTTGGAAAACCGCCGGGCGCCATCGCGCCGGGTGAACGAACTGGACACCCGAGGCAGTCATTTCTACCTCGCTCTGTACTGGGCGGAAGCGCTGGCCAAGCAGACCCAGGACCCAGAGCTGCAAGCTCGCTTTGTCGAGGTGGCCCAGCAGTTGGCCGCCAACGAAGACAAGATCGTGCAGGAGCTTAACGACGCTCAGGGACAGCCGGTGGATATCGGTGGTTATTACCATCCCAATGATGAGCTGGCCGCCAAAGCCATGCGTCCCAGCGCCACTCTGAATGCGATCGTGGACGCGATCTAGTAACCTGCCGGCTGGCTGAGGCGCGGTCTTCAGCCAGCCGGTTTACCGGTGTCTGAGTGCTCAAGGGCTGAAAGCTGATTTCCCTTGCGAGAAGGGCTTCCCTGGTCAGTAGCCGAACCCGTGGGCGTGGTGGCGGAGCAGCGCCGGCCCCTTCTTCCTCCCGATTCCGCGGAGGTCAGCCCGCGAGCTGCTTCGACAGCGCCTCTACCTCGGTGACCGGAAGCTGGCACGCGTAATTCTGGCACACGTAGGCCGTTGGCTTGCCGTCGACCATTCCCCGGTCACGGAGGAGAGGGGGGTCGATGGGGTGCTTGACCCCCTCTTGCCCTCCTTCCGCAGGAGGGAGTGATGAGGCTCCCACCACCACTCTATTGGGCAGGTAGCGGTTGAATACGGTGTCGACCAGGGCCTGGGTGGCCGGGTCCTCGGGAGGGCCGATGATGGCGATCTCTTTGGGCGCGGCGAGGTGGAAGTCCAGGGCCCCCAGCCAGTGCCCGGTGCCCGCCGGGGCCCGGCCCATTAGGTCGCCGAGGGCTTTCAGTGGCGCAGCTCCTTTGACGGCATATTCCTGGTTGCCGGTGATCACCGCCAGCCGCAGCAGGACGTCGGCGGCCACCGACCCGCCGCAGGGCTGAGCGTTGTCGAAGATATCCCTGGGCCTGACCACCAGCGCCTCGTGGTCCGAGCCGGTGTCGTAGAAGCCGCCGTCCGTATCGTCCCAGAACAGCTTTATCATGGAATCAGCCAACCCGGTAGCCTCGGCCAGCCATCGGGGGTTGAAAGTAGCTTCGTAGAGAGCCAGGAGCCCGTCGGCAATGCAAGCGTAGTCCTCCAGGTAACCCAGAAGCTTGGCCTGTCCAGCCCGGTAGGTGCGGAGCAGGCGACCCGCTGGTTTCATGGTCTCCATCAGAAAGCTGGCATTCCTGATCGCGGCCTGCAGGTAGTCGGCCCGGCCCAGGGCCACCGCCGCCTCGGCGAAGCTGCGCAGCATGAGGCCGTTCCAGGAAGCGAGCACCTTGTCGTCCCGCAGCGGGTGGACCCGGCGCTCCCGCGTTTCCCGGAGGACCGTTTTGCCCCGGTCTACGACTCGCTGCAGCCGCTCCGGAGAGAGCCCGTGCCCTTCGGCATAGGGGGCCACCTCCTGTGATATGTTGAGGATGTTCTTTCCCTCGAAATTTCCGGCGCCGGTGACCCCGAAAAAACCGTTGAAGATGTCGCCTTCCTCGTCTCCCAGCGCGGCCCGGATTTCCTCCGGAGACCAGACGAAAAACTTGCCCTCCACTCCCTCGCTGGCGGCGTCCTGGGCCGAGTAGAAACCGCCACTTGGGTCGGTCATCTCCCGCAGGACGTAGTCCAGAGTCTCCTCGGCTATCCGGCGATATAGAGGGCGACGCGTGACCAGGTGGGCGTGCAGGTAGAGCCGGGCCAGCAGGGCGTTATCGTAGAGCATCTTCTCGAAGTGGGGGACCAGCCAGAGGTCATCGGTGGAGTACCGGTGAAAGCCCCCGCCGATCTGGTCGTAGATGCCGCCTTGGGCCATCTTCTCCAGGGTAAGCTCCACCATCTCTAGGGCGCGCCTCGATGCGTTGGGGTAGCCGTGGTGGTGGTAGCGAAGCAGGAATTCCAACGACATGGGCTGGGGGAATTTTGGGGCGGCGCCGAGGCCGCCGTTCTCAAAGTCGAAGCCGGCGGCCAGGTTGGAGTAGGCTTCGTGTAAGATCTCCTCCGTTGGTGGAGTCTCCCCCTGAAGCATCTGGCCGGAGCGGCCCATCCTCTCGGCGAGCTGCTGGGTGACCCGGCCGATCTCCCCCTGGCTATTCGCGTACGCTTCAGAGAGAGACCGGAGCAGCCTGGGGAAACCCGGCATGCCGTGGCGGTCCTCCGGCGGGAAGTAGGTGCCGCCGTAGAACGCTCTGCCCTCCGGGGTGAGGAAAACGGTCATCGGCCAGCCGCCGCTGCCCGTCAGCATCTGCACCGCCTCCATGTACACCGCGTCCAGGTCGGGCCGCTCCTCCCGGTCCACCTTGATGCTGACGAAGCCCTCGTTCATCAGGGCGGCGATGGTTTCATTTTCGAAGGATTCCCGCTCCATGACGTGGCACCAGTGGCAGGCAGAATACCCGATGCTGAGCAGGATGGGTTTGTCCTCGGCTTTGGCGCGGGCCAGGGCCTCTTCACCCCATGGGTACCAGTCCACCGGGTTTTGGGCGTGTTGCAACAGGTAGGGGCTGGTCTCGTGGATCAGACGGTTGGGCATGGGGACTCCTATGTGAACCCGCTTGAGAGGCGGGAGAGTTTTCCATATCTCCATTGTCAACCACAACGCCGCGGAACACCACAGCGTTTGGGTGTCGATACCTGGGAGCCGGCCAATTCTTTCAAGAAAGACACGCGGGTGAACATCCGGGTATTCAGGAAGGAACTGGAAGCCCTCCGGAAGAGGGCGCTGGAGGAGGGCATTCCCTACCAGACCTTGACGGG
Organism: Dehalococcoidia bacterium; assembly: GCA_030740155.1. Taxonomy (GTDB): domain Bacteria; phylum Chloroflexota; class Dehalococcoidia; order Lucifugimonadales; family UBA3495; genus CAJWBT01. Next base: position 31,489 of record JASLXV010000100.1, read on the forward strand.
CAGCGTTCTGCACAAGATCGTAGCAGGTCGGCTGGTTTAGAAGAGGCGGTAGTACTCAGTCAACTCAATTGCTGAAAGGTGTCATTCCTCAACAGCCCCGGTTGAATTGCAACCGGCCTGAGAATGGCGCCGGGGAAACCATTTTCCGGCCTTCGCCTTACCCGCCCAACTCCCCGTTCAGCCGCTCCACCAAACCTGAAAGCGGCATCTTTCCCAGGTCGCCTTCTTCCCGGTGCCGCACCGCAACGGCTCCCTCTTTCTGCTCTCTGTCCCCCACGACCAGCATGTAAGGGATTTTCTGCATCTGGGCGTTGCGTATCTTTAGGTTCATCCGCTCGCCGCGAGAGTCGACTTCCACCCGGAATCCGCCAGCCTCCAGCTTGCCTTTCAGTGACTCGGCGTAATCCAGGTGCCGGTCGGCGATGGGGATGACCACCGCCTGGACGGGGGCCAGCCACAGGGGGAAGGCCCCGGCGTAGTGCTCGATCAGCACTCCCAGGAACCGCTCCATGGACCCCAGGATGGCCCGGTGCACCATGTAGGGGCGGCTCCGGCCTCCTTCGGCGTCCTGGAAGGTCAGGTCGAACCGTTCCGGCAGGTTGAAGTCGAACTGGACCGTGGTGCATTGCCAGGCCCGGCCCAGGGCGTCGGTGATCTTGATGTCTATCTTGGGGCCGTAGAAGGCCCCGCCGCCTTCGTCGATGTCGAAGGTTAGATGCCGTTGCTCCAGGGCCAGCCTGAGGGACTGGGTAGCATGGTCCCACGTCTCCGGGTCGCCCACGTACTTCTCGGGCCGGGTGGACAGAGATATGGAGTAATCGGCGAACCCGAAGGCCTCCAGAAGCTCGAAAGTCAGGTCCAGCACGCCGCCGACTTCGGCTTCCACCTGGTCCGGGCGGCAGAAGATATGGGCGTCGTCCTGGGTGAACCCCCGCACGCGCATCAGCCCGTGGAGCACCCCGCTGCGTTCGTAGCGGTAGACCGTGCCCAGCTCGGCGAAGCGCAGGGGCAGTTCCCGGTAGCTCCGCAGCGCCGAGCGGTACACCATGATGTGGAACGGGCAGTTCATCGGCTTCAGGAAATACTCCTGCTCGTCCACCACCAGGGGGGCGTACATGCTGTCTCGGTAGAAATCCAGATGGCCGCTCGTCTGCCAAAGCTGGGCGCGGCCTATATGGGGCGAGTAGATGATGTCGTAGCCCAGGCGGTAGTGAAGCGCCCGCCAGTAGTCCTCGATGAGGGTGCGAATCCGGCCTCCCTTGGGGTGCCACACGACCAGTCCGGAGCCGATCTCCTCGTGGACCGTGAAGAGGCCCAGTTGGCGCCCCAGGGTGCGGTGGTCGCGTTTCTCCGCCTCTTCCAGCCGGGCCAGATAGGCATCCAACTCCTCCTGGCTCTCGAAGGCGGTGCCGTAGATGCGTTGGAGCATCGGGCGGTGTTCGTCGCCCCGCCAGTAGGCCCCGGCCAGTTGGAGCAGCTTCACCGCAACTATCTCGGAGGTGTTGGCCACGTGGGGCCCCTGGCAGAGGTCCACAAACTCGGCGTGCCGGTAGACCGACAGCGTCTCGGCGTTGGCCAGACTGTCGATGATCTCCAGCTTGTAGGGCTGATCGGCAAAAAGGTTCTTGGCTTCCCCCCGGCCGATCTCCTCCCGGAGGAAGTCATGACCGCCGGCGATGCTCCGGAGCATCAACTTTTCGATTTGCTCCAGGTCCTCGGGGGTGAACGGGCGGGAAACGTCGAAATCGTAGTAGAAACCGTCCGCCGTGGGTGGCCCGATGGCTATCTTTGCTTCTGGAAACAGCTCGGTGACTGCCTCAGCCATGACGTGGGCCGCGGAGTGGCGCATTCGGTGGCGCCGGGCCTCTACCGGATCGGCGTTGCCGCTTTCGAGGGTACCGTGATCTAGCATAATTCGGCCTGCATGAAAATTTCGGAGGTCCGTGGATGCCTCTGGCACGAGCGTTCGGCTAGCGATTCTGTCACCGGCCGCCGCCTGCCTCCCAGCGCGGCTTCCACGGGGCTTGGAGTTAAGAACTCCCGGTACATTATAGCCTAATGGGCTGGCCCGCTGTACGGAAAACGTCGCGGTTGCCCGTTGGATTTTCCAGACCTGATGGAGTCTCGGGGCCTTTTCTCGCCCGGACCGGCAGACCGCGAGGGGATTCGAAGGCCGGTGCGACCGGTCAGGGCAAACGGTTGAACAGCCCGCGCCATTGGCGGGTCTTGAATGCCGTGAGTAATTGCTCCCGGATACCGATGGAGTAGGTCACAACTACCATTACCGTCAACGACGCGCACAGGATGATCTGCACGGCGCCCTGGCCGGTGACCACCAACATGACGTTCAAGAATACAAATCCGACGCCCGCGCCGGTTACGACGTTGCGGGTCAAGAATATGACCAAAGCCACCGGGAGAATGGTGACGAGGGTTGGCACGAGTACCAGGGCCAGAGAAATACCGAAGATAGCCGCCGCCCCTTTTCCGCCCTGAAAACGAAGGAATACCGTCCAGTTATGGCCCGCCACGACCAGCGGAGTCGTCAGGAAAAGGACCTCGTCCGGCGCGCCAAGCCAGCCGGGGATCAGCACGGCCAAGGCCCCTTTGCCGGCGTCCACGAAGAGCACGAACAGCCCGCCAAAGGCTCCGACTTGCTGGTAGGTGTTCAGGGCTCCCACGTTCTTGGTGCCCACCTGCCGTATGTCGACGCCCTTGACCAGGCGAACCACCAGGTAGCCGGTGGGTAGTGAGCCCAGCAGGTACGCTCCAAAGCTTAGCGGGATAGCCAGCAGCCAATCCAAGGCCGGCACCTCCAGGTGGGCGGACAGACGCCCTCATCTACAGCAAACAGTTTGCCCGGTAGAGCATACCCCTACCCCCTCCGCATTTGTCAACTCAGGCCGTCACTGGCGATCCGCCTAACTGGCTTCGGCAGCCTCCTTGGTCTGGGAAATGTGCCGGGGAAAGTTGTACGCCGGGGTACCGTTTCTCCGCCTCAACGACCGGTTTCTTGCTATAATGGGGCGGCGGTATCCGTAGCGTGAATCCAGGTAGTCTGTCGCCCAGGCTCCGGCGCGGCCGCCGGTCAAATATGCCCAAGGGACAACATTGACCCGTCGTGCTGGTGGCAGTGCGGGCAGCGGGGCGAAGTTTCTCACGCAACTGGAGGCGCAATCGGCCGTCCGAAAAGGACAGGCCGTTACAGTTGGCAACTCTTTTCGAGCCCGAAAAGCCCCCGATCAGACCGGCCCGAAAAGCAGACGCCCGGCTTGCCGGGCACTCAGTCCGGGGGAATAGGAGAGAGCATGGAACAACTCAAGCTGAACCTGCAAACCGTTTGTAAGAAGATAGATTCCGTGGTGGAGCGTCTTTGACCTCGCTGACAAAGAAATTGCGATTGCCCGCATGGAGCTGGAATCGGCCACTCCCGGCTTTTGGGACGACCCCCGGGAAGCCCAACGGAAAATGCAGCAGTTGGGCCGCCTCAAAGACGCGGTGACCCTTTGGCGAGGCCTTCAAACGGGCTCCAAGAACCTACTGGAGTTGACCGAACTGGCCCTGGCGGAGGAGGACTATTCCCTACAGGAAGAGTTGGAGGCCGAGGCCCGCACGATCACCCGGTCCTTGGCCCGGGAAGAGGTCAACCTGACCTTGTCCGGACCCTTCGACGACCGGCCGGCTATCGTCACCATCCACGCCGGAGCCGGGGGCACCGACTCTCAGGACTGGGCAGAGATGCTGCTGCGCATGTACGCCAAATGGGCGGAAATACAGGGCCGCCCGGTTCAGATAATGGACCTCTCCTACGGAGATGAAGCCGGCCTCCGCAACGCCACCCTGGAAGTCGGAGGCCCTCACGCCTTCGGCTACGCGAGCGCCGAGCGGGGCGTCCACCGGCTGGTCCGCCTGTCGCCCTATGACCCTAACCACTTGCGGCACACCTCTTTCGCCGTGGTGGAGGTTATTCCGGTCTCAGACGAAGAAGCCGAAGTGACGGTGCGGTCCGAAGACCTGAAGTTGGACTTCTTCCGGGCCAGTGGCCCCGGGGGGCAGAACGTGCAGAAAGTGGCTTCCGCGGTACGCTTGACCCACGTCCCATCAGGCATCGTCATTAGCTGCCAGAACGAGCGGTCCCAGCATCAGAACCGGGAATTTGCCCTGCGCATCCTGAGGGCCAAACTCCTGGCCCGGCAGAACGAGCAGCGGGCCGAGGAGCTAGCGAAACTCCGGGGCCAGAGGGTAAGCCCGGAATGGGGAAACCAGATTCGCAGCTACGTGCTGCATCCGTACAAGTCGGTGAAAGACCACCGGACCAACCACCAGAGCACCAACCCGGATGCGGTGCTCGCCGGAAACGTGGATGAGTTCATCCAGGCCTATCTCATGTCCAAGGTCGGAAAAGAGACAGGCTAGAGAAGGACGGCCGGAACAGCGTAGGGGCGCCCGGCCGGTCGCCCCGACTGGGAGGCAATAGACGGGGTATGAAATTGGCGGGCCTAAGGGGGGAAGGCCCGGCGCGAGCCACACCGGGTGTTGTGCCCCATCCGCGCGCGGGTGGTCGGGAGGTAGCC
>JASLXV010000101.1:0-3807 GCA_030740155.1 Dehalococcoidia bacterium
CATTGGCCTTGATGTTTTCTGACTGGGACACATTTGCTCCTTTCTGGAAGTAATGTACCTTCATTCCAGGAGCTCACGCCACTTCCACTTTCTCGGGTTTTCTTACACCCCAATGTGTCCCATTATCGCTGACGGTCTACAAGCAGGATACTTGGCATATCAACGGCGCCCGTGGTCGTGGACGAAGAGTTCAGCCGGAGGCATTTATCGGTGCGGCCCGGTAGTTACGTTCTCTTGAGTGTTGAGGACACCGGCGCCGGCATTAGCGAGGAGAACAAAGACAAGACATTCCACCTTTTTTCACGACCAGAGAGGCCGAAGGGGGCACCGGGCTCGGTCTATCGGTGGCCTCCGGGGTCGTGCAGCGGCACGGCGGCACGATTCAGGTTACCAGTACCCCCGGACTGGGCAGCACCTCTTCCGTATACCTGCCGGCCAGCATCAGTCAGCTGCTCGACGAGATGGCTGCCTGATTAAAAGCGCCGCGAGACTTTCCCCGGATCGGGGAGCCCCCTTCCCTGACGCCTACTTGGCCGCCGCGAGGGCGGGGAATATGGAATCCCGGAAGGCCTGAAGCTCCCGATGGGCGAACTTGTAGGAGTCTGAGGTGCGCAGGTAGAGGTGATCAAGGCCCGCGGCCTCGGCCTCCCGAAGGCGCGCGGTGCAGTGCTCCGGAGTCCCAATGAAGCCGATGGAGTCGCAGATTTGGGCCAGCAGATCGTCGGGCAGAAAGGCGCATAGCTTCTTGGCCTTTTCCCAATCCTCGGCATGGATGACATCCGGATACAGGTCCCACAGCTCTTTGGGCAATTCCAACCCCCTCAGGTCCAGGCCCATCGCCCGAAGCCAGCGGGCGTTGTACTCCTCCATCATCCAGTTCACGCAAATGGGCCGGGCGATCTCCCGGGCCTCTTTCAAATCTTCGTGGATGATGACGGTGGTGCAGAGGACCAGTTCCACCTCGTTGGGGTTGCGGCCTGCCTGCTTCGCTCCCTCGGCCAGTAGTTCGCGAGCCAACGCCACGGCTTTGGGGTGAACCCCTAGGCTGAGCACCGCCCCGTCGGCAACCTCTCCCGCCAGCTTGATGGCCCTGGGGCCGGTAGCCGAAATGTAAACGGGAGGCACTGCTGCGTCGCCGAACTGCAGGCGGCTGGTGACCCCGTTGTAGGTGAAGTCTTCCCCGGCCATGATGCGTTTGAGGTCGAGAACCGACTGGCGCATCTCCCGGACCTTGGCGGGGGCCACCCCGATCGTCCTCACCGAGCTGTAGCCTCTTCCTAGCCAAAACTCCACCCGGCCGGGGGCCAATTCAGCCACCGACTTGGCGGCCGATGCCAAGACCGACACGTGCCGGGTTACGGGATTGGTGACGGCGGAGGCCAACCGGATGCGCGACGTGGCCTGTGCCGCCACGGCCATAACCACGAACACATCCCGTTCCAGCAACTGGGAGTCCAGGATGCCCACCCCGTCGAAGCCGGCGTCCTCGCATTCTCGGATGAAGGACGCCACTTCTGAGGCTGGAGCACATCCCGGAACCCTGAGGTCGATCTTGAGGGCCATCTTCTCCTCCCAATAGCCGTTTAAGTAGAACTGTTTTGCCGGACCTGTTTTGACACTATCATAGCCGCTTCGGGCCCACCTCGAAGCTCTCCACCAGGGCGTCCAAAGCGGAACCGGGCTCGACCCGCGGGGTCCAACCCGGCGCGCCGGCGCCGAAAACCCGCCGGGGCTCTAGAGCCCGATGAACTCCCGGGCGTTCCCGCCCAGGATACGCTCCTTGTCGCCGTCGGACAGGGGCAGGCTGAGGACGTACTCACTATCCGCCGTCATACTGGCGAGCGGGAAGTCGGTGCCGAAGCACACCTTGTGGGCGCCGTGCTTGTCGATGATGCGGGTGAGGGTCTCGGCGGCCACTTCCCGTAGCGAAGGCGGCCAGGTCGTGTCGATTAGAACATTCTCTTTGCCGATCAGAAATCGCTCCGCCTCGTCCAGCATGTAGAACCCGCCCAGGTGGAGGGCGACTATCCGGAGACGGGGAAACTGCCGGGCCACGTTCGCGATGCGCTCCGGCGCCGCGAAGATGGGCTCCCCTTTTGGCGTGTGGGCGAAGCGGCCGGAGTGTATCTCCAACACCATGGATTCGCCCATCTCTTCATAAACCGGAAACATCTCGGGGGAATCGGGGTTGAAGCTGTTCATCATGGGGTGCAGCTTGATGCCCTTGATACCGTTCTCCCGCAGGCGCCGTATTTCCCCGGCCTTGTCATCCATGCCGGGGTGGATCGCTCCGAAGGGAACCAGCATCTCATCCTGGATACTGATGAGCCAATCGTTGGTCCGCCGCACTTGGTCGGCCCGGGCCGCAACTCCCAGCACGATGGACTTGTCGACTCCGGCCTCGAGCATGTGGGCCTTGATGCCGTCCACGGTGTTGGTGCCGACGGCCGAATAGCCGAACAGGTCGACCATGGATTGCAGCACCGCCCCGGCAATCTTGTCCGGCCATACGTGAGTGTGAACGTCCACCCGCATCGATGATTCCTCCCCTGGCTTTAGTATCCCATCCTAAGCCGCGCGCCGCCGGCCGCGGCAGGGATTGTCGACCGGTTGGCGGCAGTCCCGCCCAATGTCTAGCCCGCCTTCGATTCCACCGGCGGCATCCCGGCGTCCTGCCGCACTTCGTTGATGATTTGCAGGACACGAGACCGGAAGGGCGGATACTCCAGCTCGAACTCATCGCGGAGCCGGCTGTTGTCCACCAGGTAGGTGCCCGAATCCTCGATGCCGCCCTCGGCGTCGAAGGTTATCTGGGCGTCGGGGATGAACTCGCGGACGATGTCGGCCAGGGCTCCGAGGCTGATGGGTTCGCCCCCCGTGTTGTAGAGGGAGTGGTGGGGGGAGTCGCTCAGGGCTACCCGAACGAAGGCCTCGGCGACATCATCGACGTGGACCGGCGCCCGCATGAGGCCCTTCTTCGGGAAGCGGACGGGCTCACCCTGGGCGGGCAGGACCACGCACCGGACGTGGTCCACGGAGCCTCGCACTTTGTCCGGGCCGGTCACGTTGGCCGGGCGGATGCCGGTAATTTTCATCCCATAGTTTTCATTGTAGATGGCGGCTTGAAATTCGTTGAAGATCTTGTGGACGGCGTACTGTCTGGCGCCGGACGTGGGTTGATCCTCGTCAACGAGCCGGTCCCCGTGCAGGCTCTGGGGCCCGCACACGGCAACGGAGCTGGCGTACACCACCCGCTTGACGCCGCACAGCCGCGCCGCCTCGAAGCAGTTGTCCATCCCCAGGATGTTTATCCGCAAGTTGAGGTGGGGCTCCACCTCGCCACCGCCCAACAGGTAGGCCAGATTGATGATGCGGTCCGGTTTCACCTGTAGTACGGCCGACACCACATCTTCAAATTGGGTTAGGTCCCCCCGCAAGACCTTCACCCGGTCTTCCAGGCCGTCGAAGGAGGCGGCGCCGGGGTTCACGTCGTAGCAGACCACGTTTTCGCCTCTCTCGGCCAGCCGGCGTATCGCCCGTAGGCCGATGAACCCGGTGCCCCCAAAAACCAATACAGTCATCTCTCTACCTCCTCTTGCCCATCGGGCTAGCTATTGCGCAGTTTCGTATAGGGCCCGATGACCCCCGTCATCCCGGCGAAGGCCGGGATCGAGTCAATACTTCTCCAGATTCCGGCCTTCGCCGTAGAAAAGGTTGCTGGTAGTTCCTCTCAATAATCGGCGCTACAAAACCCGTTCGTGGTGAGCTTGTCGAACCACCGATCCCGCGCCCTTCGACAAGCTCAGG
>JASLXV010000102.1:0-7216 GCA_030740155.1 Dehalococcoidia bacterium
CCTTGGGATACCCGCTCCCGAAATTGTATCCCAGCCGATCTTTGACCGTGCCCAGTACTTGCGGTCCGCCAATGCAGGTTTCCACCCACCGCGTAAAGACCCTTGGCCCCTACAGAATCGGCTGCTGTGCCGCCTATGCGGTTCCCATTTCCGGTGTTTCTACACGCATGACGTTCGATTCTACCGTTGCAAGGGTCGGGAGACCGGCAGCCGCCACTTCCTCCTGACGGGCAGCAAGTGCCCGGCCCCTGGGCTTAGGGCCGAAACCGTAGAGATGTCCATCTACTCGGCATTGATGGGCGCGCTGACCGACCCCACGGCCTTTCTTCACCTCATTGATGCGTCGATCGTCCGTCTTCGGTTCGAGGTGGCGGACCTGGAACGGGACGCCGGGCCGCTCGAAGAGGGACGTCGCAGCGCGAGCGAGGAACTCACTAGGATTGAACGGGCATGGATCAGGGGCGTGCTCTCGGAGTCCGAACTCACAATGCAAGAGGCTAACGCCAAGGAGCGGCTCGAGTACTATGGATCGAGGCTGGATATGCTCGACCGCGGGCATTTGGCGGATCTGGAGCGGACCCGCAACCTTCTCAGCTTGGCCGAGGAAGCGGCAGCCGAGGCCAAAGGTACTCCGACAAGATCGCGCCTTCGTGATTGGCTTGACGTAATCCTGGGGCCGCATCTCCCGGACGAGGGTTTCAACAAGGATTGGGACCTGGTAGTTGATGACCCGGCGAAGGTTCCCGGTGCCGTAAGTGAAATCCTCAACCGGCTCCAGGCGGAGTGCTTCTACACAGGCGATGGCCTTGATATCAAAGGCGTGATTTCCCTGGGAGTCCCTCTGGAAAAACCTGAAGGCCAGGCATCATCTTCTCCTTTCCCAACAGGATGGCGCCGGCGGACTTCAAGCTCGATATCACTGCGGCGTCTTCGTCAGGCACGAAGTCGTTGAAAATGGGTGTGCCGAAGGTGGTGCGGATGCCCGCCGTGTGGAGTTGGTCTTTCACCGCCACCGGGACCCCGTGCAGCGGTCCCAGGTCTTCGCCCCGGGCCAGGGCCTTCTCCGATTCGCGGGCGGCCTGAAGCGCCTCTTCGCGGCAAACCGTCAAGTAGGCGTAGAGCTTATCATTCAGGGCCTCGATGCGGTCCAAATACGCCTCCACTGCCTCAACCGGGGATACCTCTCGCTCTTTGATGAGGCCGGCAAGGTCGGACGCAGTCAGGAAAGGAATATCGGCTTTCTTCAAGGTAGCCCCCTTCACGAAAGTTGTTCGAAGCCAGGGGAGGCAAGTTAACCGGCCGGCGGGACGGGTAAATGCCCGGTCAACTGCATCATAGGCGCGGTTGAGACCCCGTTCAACACCGGCTCCGGCCGGCTGGTACGGAGGCCGGCGGCGCAGTGGCGTGGTGGGGGTGATATATGCCGGGACAGGGATTATACTCATGGAGGCAAGATTGGGGCCGTGTCCGGCCTTAAGATGTTGGAACCGGCCCGGTTAGGCCCGGCCGTTGAGGTTTTAACGCCATGAGCAATGGGACCCTGAAGATCGAAGGCGCACGTTTCATACTGACAGTGGACCCCAAACGGAGGATTATCCGTGACGGATCCATCATCATCGAGGGGCAGAGAATCACCCGGGTGGGCAAGGCCTCGGAGCTGGCGGCGGTCCCTGCGGATCGGGTCGTCGACGCCAGGGAGATGGTGGTGACGCCCGGGTTTTGCAACGGCCACATGCACCTCAGCTACGCCCATGCGGTCCGGGGGATTTTCCCCGATAACCTGGACCCCGGCGAATACCTCGCAAACGTGTTCAGACTGCAAGCGGAGATGACCGAGGAGGAGGAATACAACACATCGCTCCTGGGCCTCACCGAGCTTCTGAAGTATGGGACCACCTGCCTGCTCGACCCCGGCAGCACCAAGTACCTCGACGCCTGCATGCAGGCCTACGAGAAGTCGGGTTGCCGGATCATCGTGGGGAGGGCGGTGGTGGATTCCGAGAATCCCCTGAACCTCCCGGTGACTCCTCTGGCTGAGTCGGTCTCCCTGATGGAGGAGGCCGTGCGGACCTACGACGGGCGGCTGGAAGGCCGGGTCCGCGCCTGGACCATGCCCTTCACGGCGGACCATTGCTCGCGGGAGTTGCTGGTCGCGGCCAAGGAGATCGCCGACCGGTACAAGACAAACATGACCCTCCACCAGAACAACAGCCCGGCTTCGGTTGCCGCTCACCTGAAACTGTATGGCAAACGGCCCGTGGAGTACCTGGAGGAGATCGGGGTGTTGGGGCCCAACGTCCTCCTGGCCCACGCGATCGGGCTGGATGAGACGGAGATCGAGTGCCTGGTCCGGACCGGGACCAAGGCCGTGATGTGCCCCACGGCGGCCCTCAAGATGGCCACGGGGTTCTCGGCCCGGGCGTTGTTGCCGGAGATGCTGGAACGGGGCGTCTGCGTTGGCCTGGGCACTGACGCCGGCAACAACTCCAACCTGGTCGAAACCGCCCGGTCCATGTACCTGATAGCGGTGATCTTCAAGGACGCCCGGCGGACCACCAACGTCATCCCCGCCGAGACGGCCCTGGAAATGGCGACGATAATGGGGGCGGAGGCCCTTGGGCTGAAGGACGAGATCGGGTCCGTCGAAGTGGGCAAGAAGGCCGACCTGGTGCTGTTCGACACCCGGCGCCCCGAGTGGCGGACCATCACCAATCCGGTCAACAACCTGGTGTACAACGCGGATGGCCGGAGCGTCCACACCGTCATCGTGGACGGCAGGGTGGTGGTCGAGGACCACCAGCCGGTGTTCGTGGACGAATGGCGGCTTATTCAGAAAGCCCAGACATTGGGGGAGGACCTGATGGCTCGCACCAACGTGTCCTTTCCTCAACGCTGGCCGATAGAGTAGATTCGAGAGGAGGGACCATGGCACAGAAGGTCAAGTTCGGTCTGACACTATCCAATCGGGGCGTACTGCTCGGATTGACGCAACCGGAGGAGATACTGGAGATGGCGGAGGCGGCCGAGGCTTCCGGCCGCTTCGATCACGTCTGGGTGGGCGATACCATAATGGCCAAGCCCAGGCTGGAGTCGATAACCCTGATGGCGGCCATCGCGGCCCGCACCAAGCGGGTGGGGATCGGGGTCGCCTGCATGGCCAGCTTCCCTTCCCGGAACCCTATCGTCCTGGCCTACCAATGGGCCAGTCTCGACGTGCTCTCTGGAGGCCGGATGATTATGGGCGCCTGCATGGGAGGCCCCATCAGCGCCCAAGAGCACCGGGCCGAGTACCGGAACATGAACATCCGAGGGGTGGACCGGGCATTGCGCCTGGAGGAGAACATCACAATCCTGCGAAAGCTGTGGACCGAAGACCGCGTCAACTTCGAAGGCAAGTTCCACCGGTTGGAGAACGCGTTCATCGAGCCCAAGCCGATACAGAGCCCGCCTCCCATCTGGGTCATCAGCAACCCCAAGCTGGGCACCGGCAAGCCCCACATCATCGAGCGGTCCCTGCGCCGGGTCGCCCAAATGGGAGACGGCTGGATGACCACCGCGAACCCGACCAACGACTTCAAAGAGCTGAGAAGGCGCGTCCTGGAGTATGCCGGGGACTATGACCGCAGCTTTGAAGACAAACCCTGCGCGCTCTACTACAACATCAACGTCAACGAGGACCGGGAGGCGGCTTTCCAGGAGTCGAAGCAGTACCTGGACCAGTACTACTCGCTGGACTTCAAGCGGGGAGCGATAGAAAACTGGGTGGCCCATGGGTCGCCCGAGCAATGCATCCAGCAGCTCCAGTCGCTCGTGGACGACGGGGCCACGGACATTCTGTTGCGCTTCCCTTCTTGGGACCAGAACGGCCAGTTCCGGCGGACCGTCGAGGAAGTGCTGCCCCACGTTCAGTAGGGCATGCCCGGAGGCTATTCGGGAGTTGAAACAGTAGGCAGGCACCGGCCCTTCGGCAGGCTCAGGACGGGCGGGTTACATCTGATGCCGGTGGACCCGCTCGTGGCTCGCAACGTAGGGCCGGGTCGCCTTCCAGCATCCCCGGCCCGTCGCGGGCGTTGTGCCCTCTGTCGCCACGGCGTCCGCGGGGCCTGCTAGGTCGCCGCTAGGCTCAGATCGCTGGCTATTTCCTCGAGCCCCAGCTCCACCAGCTTCTCCCTGGAGGGTATGCCGGTCGCCCTGGTCCAGCCCCTTTCATCGTAGTAGTCGTCGAATAGGTATTCCACGTCTTCGGGAGTCAGGTCCTTGGTGCCGTAGTAATCACGAATCCTCAACTCCTTGCCCTGGGCATCCTTCAGGGGATGGAACCAGCTTGGTGGGAGCCGGTCGTCCTTTCTGTCGAAACCCTCCCTAACGTTGGAGGCCTTCTTCACGTTCCAAATCCGCTCGGCGGCGGTCTCCAGCTCCTCGGCGCTGATCTCGAAGCCGGTGGTCGCGGAGTAGAGTTCGGCGCAGCTTTCTATGGAGTGGAACCGGTTTATTTGAGCCCGGTTGCACAGCCCCAGGGAACTCAGCGTGGCGTACCAGTCTTCGGCGTACCGGCTGAGCCGGCCCACGTTGAAGCCGAAGGGTGAGTCCAGTATCCGCTTGACGGCATCGGGCGGGGCGCCCATGCGCGCGCAGTGGCTGGCGAATTTGTCGACCGACGCCCCGGCCCCGGCGTAGGAGGGCGACCCTCCCGCCGAGTGGTGGCCTCCCCTGGGGTTGAGCGCCAGCTCGAACTCCATGGTTCCCAGCCCTGATACCCTTGCGTCCTGGGAGGTCTCGAGGCCTTTAACGAAGTTGGCCTCATTCTCCGCCTCGGGCCCGAACCTTTCGTTCATCGCAATCATGCCATCGGCCAGGGTGTCGCCGAGGCCCTGCCGGTGGGCAGTCTGATGGAGCAATGCCATGGTGGTATCGAAATCTCGTTTGAGGACCAGGCCTTCGGCGTCGGCGTCGGTGATCACTCCCTGCTCGTACAGCTGGACGGCATGAACGAAGATGCTGCTGAAGGAGTGGCTGTCGATGCCGTAGCGGTTGGCCGTATCGAGGCATTTCATGACCTTGTCATAGCTGCTGTCCGGACAGCAGGAGGCGAAGTTCCGGGACCGGCCGGACCAGCCGGCGGTATAGACCAACAAGCCCTGGTGCTCCCCCTCGCTGACCCCCAGGACTTCCTTGTCGGCCATGGTGCACGAGGGGCAGCTCATCCTGCCCTGCTTGACCTTTTTGAGGTAGATCTCCATGCCGATCTGCGGATTCTCCCAGTCGGCCTTGGTCATGGTGAAGTTGATGCCCTTATCGATCCACTCCGGGCGTAGCGGGTATTTCCTGACGCGCTCCATGTGGCGGTCGACGAGCTTGAGAAAACGCAGGTGATCGGCCACCGCGACGCCGCCGGTGCCTCGGACCACCAGGCCCTTCAGGTTCTTGGAGCCCATGACGGCGGCCAAGCCGCCCTTGCCCAGGGTGGCGCTCCGGTCAACCAGGGTCAGGGAGACTCCCACCAGGTTCTCGCCGGCCTGGCCGATGGCGATGACGCTGGAATTCCCGCCGTGCTTTTGCCAAAGGGCATCGGTGGTATCGCAGAGGTCCTGGCCCCAGAGGTTACCGGCGTCGCAGATCTCAACCTTGTCATCCACGATGTTGAGGTACACCGGACGGTCGGCTTTGCCGGTGATGACCAGGTGGTCGTAACCGGCCGCCTTGAGTTCGGCGGCAAACCTGAGGCCCCCGTTTCCCGAGGCGATGGCGCCGGTCTGGGGGAACTTGGTGGTGGCCGAAATCCTGGAGGAGCCCGGAGCCATGGTGCCCGACAGGACCCCGGCGCCGACGACGATGGCATTCTCCGGGGATAGGGCACCCACGCCCGGCTTGATCAGGTCATAGGCCAGCTTGTGGTTGACCCCGAAGCCACCGATGAAGGCCCGGGCCATGTCCAGGTCCAGCGGCTCCTTGGTGACGGCCCCGCTGCTCAGGTCGACGTATAGAATCTGTCCGGCGTAGCCGTGGAAGCTCATAACCTTCCCCTTTGCTCTCCGGGATGTTCACCAGCGTGCTGGGTTCATTAAGTCCCAATTATATACGAAAGAAGGTGCGCTGCACAAAGGAGGCTGGAGATGTTGTGTTGAACGTAGTCGATCCGAATCTCGAAGTTTGTAAGGCTTCGATGAAATCCGCCCAGCGATCGCTGCGGATCACTGACGTACAAGACTGACGCAGGTAGGAACTGTGTCTGCAATTGAAAGGCAACCCCGAGCTCAATTGCTCGAAAAATCGAGTCAGCCGTCCTTGGGTCTCCGAAATCGCGGACCAACCGGTAGGCTGCACACAGTCCCTCCGTACGGGTTGCCGTGGATGTGGACCGTGGCGGTCGGTAATAACTCCCGAGCCAATCTGGATACTCTGGCCTCTGGTTCTGACTTTGCATTATCGCCCGTGCAATATGCGCGGCGTGATCTCGGTACGTTGGATTGGGTCGGTAGCGATACAGCTCGTTCAGTGCGTACAATAACCAGTGGTCATGGGTCAGTTGAGAAATCGACAATCCCTTGTCGCGAACGTTGATTAAGTATTGGGCTCCCCTCTCGGCCGTATCCAACCAGCCTTCGTCAGGATCAATCGCGTAGATGCGTGTCAGGGCCAGCAGGGCTTCGCCGGGGTAGTACTGCGACACAAAATGCGTATCCTCACCCTCTGGGTAAGTGATCTTGTGGGTGAATTCGCCACTCTCATGTTGGAGGGCCTGCATCGTCCGGCCCAAGGCGACTAATTCAGCCGAATATCGCTCGTCGCCGGTAACCTCAGTGTACTTCGCCAGCGCGATTGCCGCCAGTCCGGCGCCTCCCAGTTTGACCTCCTCGTCTTCCACCACGCAGAGCACGCTCTCATCGTCCACTTCGCAAGGCAAGGATGATGTCCGAAGATAGCCAATTGCTCGCTCGGCCGCTTGTAGAAGCTCCACGTCCCCCGTGACCTCGTACAATTCCAGCATGGAGTAGACTGTTCCGGCGTGCCTCAGGATGTTGTAGCGGTCCGGTACCCTGTCGGTCTTGGGCAAGTAGCTATAAACAAACTTTCCATTCGAGCGCACTGCCTCGGTGAGATACTCTCCGCCAGCTATGGCGGCCGAAAGCACCCCCTCCGCTGAGAGCCGGCCAAAACGACGATGGCCCCGGAAGAGCTGAACGATCTCCTCTCCGTCAGAAAAGAAACCGGTGGT
>JASLXV010000103.1:0-26292 GCA_030740155.1 Dehalococcoidia bacterium
CATTGGCCTTAATGTTTTCTGACTGGGACACATTTGCTCCTTTCTGGAAGTAATGTACCTTCATTCCAGGAGCTCACGCCACTTCCACTTTCTCGGGTTTTCTTACACCCCAATGTGTCCCATTATCGCTGACGGTCTACATGTGTGGCTACGGCGCAAGGTGTCCCCATTTAGGGACAGCACATCCTTGAGGCGCGGCACCGGAATTCCAGCCATCCTGGTTCTGTCTCCGGTGTCCCGATTGGTTTCGGTAAGGGAGTTGGTTCAGTCGTGATAATTGACACCCGGCGCAGCTCCTAGTAGGCTCCATGCGCTATTATGCTGTTTAGAAATGGAGGTGTGTCTTGACCCTGCCTGGCCGTGAAGACAGAGTGCAATGGGTCCTTTCCTCTGGGACCAAAGAGGAGGTGGCTGAAAAATACGACACCTGGGCTACAGAATATGATGCCGATTTACAATCCTACGGCTATCGTTCCCCCGCGATAGTCGCCGGAATCGTGGGCCGCTATGTACCGAGCGACATCTCGCCGATTTTGGACGCTGGCGCTGGCACGGGCATCATGGGTGAAGTGCTCAATACCTTGAGGTACAATGGCATCACCGCGTTGGACCTTTCCGAGGGAATGCTGGAGGTCGCCGCCAGCAAGGGAGTGTATGCGGACACTCGCCAAATGGCGCTCGGAGAGGTCTTGGATTTTCCAACGGACTACTTCGCGGCAGTCGTGTGCATTGGGACGTTCGCCGCCGGGCACGCACCACCAAGTGCATTTGACGAACTCGTTCGCATAACGCGCCCAGGTGGACACATCATCTTCACGGTACGGAACGACATGTACCAGCAAGGTGGCTTCAAGGAGAAACAACAGGAACTCCTTCAAGCAAACGCATGGCAACTGGTGGAAGTGGTCGGTCCTTACGTCTCCGTACCCGGAAGCGATGACCCGGAAGGGACCAATCAGGTGTTCGCCTACCGGGTTCTAAGTCAAAGTTGACCCAGTACCTGGGTTCCCGCACCGTTGGGCGCGGCCTTCAATCTCTGACAGCCTGCAACCATGTCTCACGCCCAGCGTCGCCCCATGGGCACTATATTTGGTATCAGGCAATAGAACCCACCTGCTGATATTGAGCCTCTTCAGAACAGATCAGCCCCATTATCGGCTCATGGAATGAGATAAGGGCGGATACCCGACGCCTCTGCATTATCCATCGACTCCATCCACAATCATTTACCTTCCAGAAATTTGACGGTACTCCGCTACGCTGCTAGACTCCCGCGGTGTTCATTGACAGACCATGCTTCCGGACCCAAGAACGTCCGCGGAGTTGGTGGTCACGATATCTACTTATCTCAGGTGAGAACATGATATTGAGATCCAGGAGCAATCTACAGGAAGAGCCGAAGGCTGCGACGGTCCATAACCTTTTGCGCCGCTGCTGCCGTCCTCTTTCCAACCTCTTCCCCGGGTACACCAATCGTACCCCCTGCGCCCTTCCCTCCAACCCATAGCGCCACCCACAACCTCCACACCCACGCAACCTAACCCCCTTGCTATTCCGGACCTTGATGTCCATAGGGCTAGTGGTGCCTTTTTTTGCTTTGCAGGCACCCAATACGTTTACCAATGGAGAGTAATTATGAGAGATGTGTTGAGATCCAAGATTCATCGCGCCCACGTGACCGATGCCAATCCCGACTATGTGGGCAGTATTCTTATCGACGAACAGCTGATGGATATGGTCGGTCTGTGGAACTTCGAAAAGGTTCTGGTATGCGACATCACCAATGCCAACCGGTTTGAGACCTATGCCATTGCCGGTGAGAGAGGTTCCGGCGTCATCGCGGTCCAGGGCGCAGCAGCCCACCTGAGCAAGAAGGGTAACTGCGTAATCATCATGGCATTCGAGGCGACCGACACGCCCATTGATCCCAAGATGATCTTAGTCGACGAAAACAACCGGTTCGTTGAGTACCTGGAGGCAGCCAAGCAGCCTCAGAAGGTCCACTGACCGTCCAAATACCTTGCGGGCCAAATCAATCGAGGGGTCGAAGTCACTAGGCACACCGTTGGCGGCAGGGTCGATTGCACGACGAATATAGCTAACGGGCCACGCGCCGACAGTTTTTGGCATATTTGGAGGATAGCTAACATGACCATCAAGTTCACTGAGAAGGAAACCGAAACCTACTACGACAACGAAGACGCAATATACCGAGCGTTCTGGGACCGGGAAGGTAGCGTTCACTGGGGGGTATTCGACCAAAGCACGGGCAGAGACTTCTTGAAGGCCTGTGCCAACCTGAACAAAGTTATGGTCCGGCGGGGAAAGATCAATCGGGACGCGAAAGTTCTTGACCTGGGCTGCGGCAACGGCACCACCGCCATCTGGCTGTCTGAATCAGAAGGCTGCCGCGTGACCGGCGTGGACCTGAGCAGCGTTCGCATCGGCAACGCCAATAATGCCCGCTCGAACCGGTCCCCCGAGCTTCAAAGCCGCCTGGTTTTCGAGAAAGCCTCAGCCACTGAACTCCCTTTCCCGGACGGTACTTTTACCCACGTGTGGAGCCAGGCGGTGATCTATCACGTTCATGACAAGGACGCCGCCCTCCGCGAGGCTTACCGGGTGTTGAAAGACGGTGGGATCATGGTTTTCGATGACATGATCAAACCCAAGAGTGACATCTCTCCGGATGCCCAAAAATATGTATACGACCGGTTGTTGTTCGACACAGATTTCAGCTTTGAGTCGTACCAGGTGTCCCTCAAGGCCCAAGGTTTCAAGATATTGGAAGCCCATGATTTCTCGGAGCATTTGAAGACCAGCTATCTGTGTCTGTCCGAACGCACGCCCGTGGGTGAGGGTGAACACTATCAGCATTTCCGGGATTTGAGCGCTGCTTACGTTCAGACGGCCAAAGCCGTGGACAACAATGAATTGGGCTGGGGCTTCTTCGTCTGCCAGAAGTGAACTCCCACGGCGTTGAATACGGCAATCAAGTCACCACGGCCTGAAGCGCCGGATAGGCCTAGAGGCGTATAAGCAGGAACGGTTTAGAATGCAGGAAAGCGAAAACAGGGTCCAATGGGTGTACGCAGCCACCAACAACCAGGAACTGCAGGAGCGCTACGACCAGTGGGCCACAGAGTATGATAGAGACCTGGAAGAGGACTTCGCCTGGAATGCGCCCCTGGCTGCGGCCCGAGTGTTTTCCAAGTTGGTTCCCAGCGACGCCAAGGTCTTGGACGCCGGCGCCGGGACCGGGCTGGCGGGCGTGGCCCTTTCCCATCTAGGGTATCGCAACCTGGTGGCCATGGACCTGTCTTCGGGCATGCTAGAGGAGGCCCGCCGGAAGCAAGTCTACACCGAGTTCCAACAGATGGTGCTGGGTGAACGGCTGGGGTTCGAAAGCGATCACTTCGACGGAGTTATCTGCGTCGGAGTGTTCACCCTGGGCCATGCCCCTGCCAGCGCCTTTGACGAATTGGTGCGTATCACCAAGCCAGGTGGGTTCGTGGTGTTTTCCCTCAGGACCGACATCTACGCGGAGGGCGGGTTCAAAGAGAAGCAGGAAGAGCTGGAGTCGGCGGGCAGGTGGTCTCTACGAGAGGCAACGGAGCCATTCCAGCCTCTGCCCAAAGGAGAGCCCGAAGTGTACCACCAGATCTGGGCTTACGAGGTGTTCCCGTAGGTAGGCCGTCAGCGATGAGGGGAAAACTTTCAGGGTAAGACAACCCGAGAGAGGCGGGTGGCGGGAACTATCGAAGTTAGGCTTTAGCGGAATCGGAGAAGAGCAGACGCGGGCCCGGCCGCGCCCCAACTGAGGGCCACCAGGAGCGCCCATCCGTGTTCACGGGCGAGTTCGACTCTGCTCCGTCTCCCCGTCTGATTGGTTCGTTTGATACTCGGCCGCCGTCGTCACTTGATTGAGGAAAGCCATGTTTCGACCGACAGTACGCGAATGCCCGATGATAGAATTGATGTAGGTGGCGATTGCTCAACCCAGGGTGAACGGATGATCGTAACGTCGATACTCGATGCTGGGTACCAGGTCAGAGCGGCCGCCTTCGAATTGGTTGGGATTTTCAAGATTCAGATTCGGCCCGGAAGGGCATCAACCGGCGCAAGTAAAGGAGCTACATAGGTCTTATGGCGGAAAACAAGATCATCCTGGCCTACAGCGGGGGGTTGGATACCTCGGTGGCAGTCCCCTGGCTAAAGGAAAAGTACGACGCGGATATCATCACCTTGACCATCGACCTGGGCATGGTGGACCTGGAGGCGATACGTCAGCGGGCCCTGACCGTCGGGGCGGCCAAAGCGCTGACGGTGGACGGCAAAGAGACCCTGGTGAACGAGTTCCTGTTTCCCGCCCTCCAGGCCGGCGCCATCTACGAAGGCCAGTACCCTCTGGCGACCGCCCTGGGACGGCCTCTCATCGCCCGGTATCTGGTCGAGGCTGCCCAGGCCGAGGACGCTTACGCCGTGGCCCACGGCTGTACCGGCAAGGGGAACGACCAGGTGCGGCTGGATGTCGGCGTGGGCGCCCTGGCCCCGGAGCTGAAGGTCATAGCGCCTACCCGGGACTGGAGCATGAGCCGCGAGGATGAGTTGGAGTACGCCCGAGCCCGGAGTCTCCCCGTCAGCCCCGGCAACAGCAAGTTTTCCGTGGATGAAAACCTGTGGGGCCGCAGCGCCGAGGCCGGAGAGCTGGAAGACCCCTGGGCGGAGCCGCCCGAAGAGGCCTACGCCTGGACGAGCGCGGTGGCCTCCGCTCCCGACCAGGCGGCCTACCTGGTGGTCCACTTCGAGCACGGGATTCCCACCGCCATCGATGGCGAGAACATGGCCGGAGTCGACCTCATCCGCCACCTGAACACGGTGGCCGGCAACCACGGGGTGGGCCGCATCGACGCGGTCGAGAACCGGCTGGTGGGGATCAAGTCGCGGGAGATATACGAGGCGCCGGCGGCGACGGTGCTGCATGCCGCCCACCGGGCCCTGGAAGCCATGACTTTGAGCAAGGAGCAGGCCCGGACCAAGGACCGCATCGCCCAGGAGTACGCCGACGTGGTGTACAATGGCCTGTGGTTCACCCACCATCGCCAAGACCTGGATGCCTACGTCCGCAGCACCCAGCGCGAGGTGACCGGCGACGTCCGGCTGCGGCTGCACAAAGGCACCTGCACCGTGGCGGGGCGCAGTGCCCCCCGCTCTCTCTACCAGTACCGTTTGGCTACCTACGACCGGGAGGATCAGTACGACCACCAGGCCGCGGAAGGGTTCATTTCGATCTACGGGTTGCCGTCACGGACCCAGAGCCAGGCCCAGCCCGACTAGGGGCGGGACCACGTGTGGTGGGTGAGAGACTCCGGGACTGAGGACCTGTCGGCCATTGAAGATCTGGTGGCCCTGGTCGATGGCGACGGGGAAGATTTACAGGCAAGCCAGTTCGTTGTCGCAGAGGATGAAGGCGGCGGCATCCTGGGATGCGCCCGCTTGAGGCCTTACCAAGGCTTCCTCGAGTTGGCCAGCGTGGCCGTCCGTGATGGGCTTCGGACCAGGGGCGTGGGCCGGGAGATGGTGATCAGGCCGCTGGGGCGGTATCACGGCCCCCTCTACCTGGTTTGCGAGGACCGGGAGGTGGGGTTTTTTCGCCGGTTCGGCTTCGGATTGATTGAGCCCCAGGAAGTGCCGCCCAGCCTGGCGCCCAAGTGGCGGCGCTACACGGCCCGGGTTGGCCGGATCAACGTCATGCGCCGCAACGCTTCAGAAAGACCGAACGCCGGGGCCCCGGCGTCTTGAGCCGGTCTCCATCGCGGGTCGCGCCGGCGCCGTGGTTCCGTCCTGTAAAGGCCCACCCTCTTCATCCATCAACCGGGAGAGAGGGTGATTCGCAAGACATTTCCCGAAGTGTGGCATTTCGGAAGCAACGACATTCTTTGAGCGGTGACATGGAGGAAGTATGAAGCTCACCAGCAAGATTTTGAACCTGGGCACCGAGGCCGCCTTCGAGGTGCTGGCCAAGGCGCGGGCGCTGGAGGCCCAGGGCAAAGATATCATCCACCTGGAGATCGGTGAGCCCGACTTCGATACGCCCAGCCATATCGTCGAGGCGGGAGTCAAAGCCCTCAGAGACGGCTACACCCACTACGGCCCCACGGCCGGGCTGATGGAAATGCGCGAGGCCATCGCCCGCAACAGCCGGGAAGTCCGGGGCATCGACACGGTCCCGGCCCAGGTGGTGGTCACGCCGGGGGCCAAGCCCGTCATGTTCTACGCCATCTTGGCCCTGGCTGAACCGGGAGTGGAGGTGATCTACCCCAACCCCGGCTTTCCCATATACGAGTCCTTGATCCGGTTTGCCGGCGCCACCCCGGTGCCGATGCGCCTGCTCGAAGAGAAGAGCTATCACCCCGATCTGGACGACCTCGCATCCTTGATCACCGACCGCACCCGGCTCATCATCATCAACTCCCCGGAGAACCCCTGCGGCTCCATTCTGACCCTGCCGGAACTGGAAACCATCGCCGATCTGGTCAGACAGCATGACGACCTTTACATACTTACCGACGAGGTCTACAAGGATATTTTGTACACCGGCGAGCACCACAGCATTGCGGCCCTTCCGGGCATGGCGGAGCGTACCATAATCCTTGACGGGTTTTCCAAGAGCTATGCCATGACCGGCTGGCGCCTGGGCTACGGAATCATGCCTGAAGAGATAGTCCCGAACGTGACCAGGCTGGCGGTCAACAACATCTCCTGTCCCGCCACCTTCACTCAGATCGCGGGCATCGCCGCCCTGGACGGCCCTCAAGACGCGGTGCAGGCCATGGCCGCCGAGTTTGCCGGGCGCCGCCGGCTCATCACCGACGGGTTGCGCAGCATCCCGGGCATCCGGTGCCCCGAGCCCGAAGGAGCTTTCTACGCTTTCCCCAACATCTCGGAAACGGGCCTCACCAGCCGCCAGTTCGAGGATAGGGTGATGCAGGAGGCCGGGGTCGCCTTGCTGTCGGGGAGCGGCTTCGGCGAGTTCGGTGAGGGGTACGTCCGTATCTCCTATGCCAACTCCCGGGAAAACATCCAGAAGGCGCTGGACCGGCTGGACACCTTCGTGCGCGGCTTGGTGTAGGGGCTTCGGTCCCGGGTGGCTCAATGTAGGGCATGGTTCCCGTACCGGGTTACTGTCTCGTAAATGGCTTGATACCCCATCGTCATCCCTGCGAAGGCCGGGATCCAGTCTTGCCTCCCTGGATTCCGGCCTTCGCCGGAAAGACGATGGGGGGTGGACCCCTTGGCTGATGCGGGGCATCAACCGAGGGGACTGGACATCGGGACAACAACCGCCAAGAATGTCGGGATCGGCCCGCTCTGCGCCCATCCGATTCCCCGCCTCCGTGGAAGTTCAAGCTCAGAACTCGGCGAGAAATCGGGAGCGGCCTCTTTATCGATTCACCGGTTAGTCACTCGCCTGGGATTGGCGCAACCGGGGGGCTTCGATATCCGGCCCGGCGCTGGCGGCGAGTATCCATTCAACCTTGAGCCGGATTGCGCTTTACGCTATACTAGCGTCGCTTTGACCGCCTGGGAGCGGTGATAGATATCCTGAACGAACCACCACCGCCGGTCCCGTAGACCCGCGGCGGCAGAAACGGCCCGCTTTTTTCGGGCAACCGCGCTACAACCGGCAGCGGCAACCTGCTAACCAATGACTGCTCACCCAAGGCCAGGGCCTTGGCGAGCCGGCAACCGGAGGGAGAGTTATGGACCTGGGGC
Organism: Dehalococcoidia bacterium; assembly: GCA_030740155.1. GTDB lineage: Bacteria > Chloroflexota > Dehalococcoidia > Lucifugimonadales > UBA3495 > CAJWBT01. The sequence continues at coordinate 7,777 of JASLXV010000103.1, forward strand.
TAAACGAAGTCCAGCAGATGCTGAAGGCCAGCGCCCAAGAGTTCCTGTCCCAGGAGTGCCCCCTGACGTTCGTGCGGACCATGGAGGAAGACCCTCGGGGCTATACCGATGGACTGTGGCGTCAGATCGTCAACCTGGGGTGGACCGGGCTGGCGTTTCCGGAGCGATACGGCGGGACCGAGGGCAGCTTCTTCGACCTTGCGGTACTGCTGGAAGAGATGGGCCGCGCCCTGTGCCCGGGCCCCTTCTTTTCCGCGGTGGTGCTGGGAGGCCTGGCCGTGCTGGACGCCGGAACCGACGCCCAGAAGCAGGACATCCTTCCGCGAATCTGCGCCGGGGACTTGACCATGACCCTTGCCTTGACCGAGCCCTCGGTTAGCTACGAGCCTTCGGGGGTTGAGACGGCCGCAGAGCGACAGGGAGACAGCTATCTGATCAGCGGCACCAAGCTTTTCGTGCCTGATGCGCAAGCGGCCGACATCCTGCTGGTGGTGGCCCGCACCTCATCCGAATCGGACCCGGCCCAGGGACTGACCGTCTTTCTAGTACCCTCGGACAGCTCCGGAATCAGCATCACGACCCTCAACACCATCGCCTCGGACCGGCAATGCCAGGTGGTTCTGGATCAGGTAAGCGTCCCCGCCGGTTCGACGCTGGGGCCGGTGGGCGAGGGTTGGCCGGTGGTGGCGCGGACCCTGCAACGGGCTACCGCGGGACGGTGCGTGGAAATGCTGGGCGGCGCCGGCGCCGTGCTGGACATGACAGTCGAATACGTGAAGCAGCGGACCCAGTTCGGACGTCCCATCGGCAGCTTCCAGGCGGTGCAACACCACTGCTCCAACATCGCGTTGGACGTGGAGGGATGCCGCAACATCTCCTATAAGGCCGCCTGGCGAGTCTCCGAGGGCGGCCCTTCGGATCGGGACGTGTCGATGGCCAAGGCCTGGGTGAACGGTGCTTACGACCGGGTTTGCGCTACCGCGCACCAATGCCACGGCGCCATCGGTTTCACCAAAGAGCACGACCTGCAGCTCTACACCCGGCGCGCCAAGGTCCAGGAGTTGACCTACGGGGATGCCAATTTCCACAAGGAGTTGGCGCTGCAATATTTGGACCAATAGTGAGTCCAGGCCGGTCTGCTTTCAGGGCTACCGGTAATCCGGCCCATCGGTTGGCATCCTGGCGCCGCCGGGCCACGAGCGCGTGGCCGGGTCCGCGGACCGTTTTCCAGGGGCACACCAAAGGCCGGTCAGGGATGGAGGCGTACATAGAATGACAACCAGGCAATGCATATTCTGCTCGATAGCCCGTGACACGACTCACGAGGCGCCAATCTACCGCGACGACCGGGTCATCGTGATCCGCGACATCAGCCCCAAGGCGCCGGTCCACCTGCTGATAATCCCCAACATGCACCTGGCGTCTTTGGCCTACGTGGGCCCCGGCCAGGTGCCGATCATGGGGCACCTGTTCGTCGTGGCGGAGGAGATGGCCCGGCGGGAAGACGTGACCCTGAGCGGCTACCGGCTCGTCATGAACCAGGGCACGGACTCGGGACAGGCAATAGAGCACTTGCATCTACATTTGCTCGGCGGCCAGCCGCTGGGGGCCATGGGATAAGCGGAGGAAGCTGGATGGACGAGCTGGTCCATCAGATTCAGAGAAGGGTGGATGCCCTGCCCGACGGCCTTCAGGCGCACATATACCGGGTCAGAGGGATTGCCCGCGAGCTGGCCGGTCGCCATGGAATCGATGGGGAACGGGCCGCTCTGGGCATGCTGGCCCACGATGTGGCCCGTGCCATGCCGGAAGAAGAGTTGACCCGCCGCGCCACGGAGATGGGCCTCCCCATCGGAGCGGTGGAGCGAGAGGTTCCGGTGCTGCTCCACGGGCCGGTGGGGGCCGAGATCCTCAAGCGGGAGTCCGGCTTGGACGACCCAGCCCTCTACCAGGCCGTCTACTGGCATACCACCGCCCACCCGTCTCTGGACGGCCTGGGGAAGGTGGTCTTCTTGGCCGACAAGCTGGACCCGGAAAAGATAGCCAGGTATCCGTACCTACCGGAGTTGCGCCGAATGGCGTTGGAAAACCTGGACCGGGCGGTGCTGGAGTTTCTGGACCGGGAGATCGTCTCGATGGTGTCCCAGGGCTCGATGGTCCACCCGGCGATGATCGAGACCCGCAACCACCTGCTGGCGGCAGGGGTTGCATCTACCCAATGAGCGGAGCATCTTAATGTTTAAGCGGATTGTGCGCCTGAGGTCCGCTTAGAATCACAAACCCAGGCCGAGGAAACCTGATGGATGTAACCCTTAGCGATAATGCCCGAGCCGAGATTCAGAAGAAGGGCGGGCGGGCGGCCGTAGACCTGATCTGCCTGTCGTCTTGAGCGGGCAGCAGTGTAGAGGTATCGGTCGATACCCACATCGGCAGGCGGGACACTTCCCGGTACCGGGTTGTCCGGCGAGACGGAGTCGAGCTGCTGGTAACGCCGGACCTGGCCCGGCAGGCCCGGAGCATCGATATTGACCTGAAAAAGTTCCTGTTTTTCCGCCGCCTGAACGGGGTGATCGAGATGTCCGGCGGTATGATGTTGGGGCGCGGGGCCTCGGTGGCTTGACCCGGCGGCGCGGCCCTCGAACCGGCTCAAAGCCTATCCAATCACCAGCCGGTGTGGTTCGACAAGCTCACCACGAACGGAGAACATGCGGTCCAACGGGGAGCATGCGGTCAGACGGAGAACATGCGGTCCAACGGGGATAATCCGTTCGCTCGGGGATCGGGGACATTCCGTTCGTCCTGAGCTTGTCGAAGGACCAGGAATGGCCTCCTTCGGAGTTGTTGAATAGGCTCTACGGGCAGCAGGCCACCCACATTCACCCGGAGGAGCGAGGGGCACCGCCCCCAAATAATCTCTTGACCAACAGGAGTCTTATGGAGATACGTTTGGGCAGCCTGGCCCGCGACGCCAGAGAGGCCGAGGGCACGGTCATCATCATCGACGTGTTCCGGGCGTTCACCACGGCCGCCATCGCCTTCGACCACGGCGCCACCCGGCTCGTGCTGGTGGCCGAGGTGGAGGAGGCGTTGGCCCTCCACGAGAGGGGAGTGGGAGACCTGCTGATGGGCGAGGAAGGCGGGAAACGCCCCGAAGGGTTCGACTTCGGCAACTCCCCCTACGAGATTTCCCAGGTGGACCTGACCGGCAAATCCCTGGTGCAGTCCACCCGGGCGGGGACGGTGGGAGTCGCGGCGGCGACCAGGGCGGAGTCCATCTACCTGGGCTCCTTCGTGGTGGCCGAGGCCACCGTGAACGCCATCCGGCGGGAGAATCCGCCCCTGGTCTCAATCATCGCCATGGGCGACCACGGTATGGTCCGCTCCGACGAGGACGAGCACTGCGCCCTCTACCTGAGGAACCTGCTGGAGGGGCGAAAGCCCGACCCGACGGCGCTTCGAAGCTTGATTATGGAAGGCGGGGCCACCCGGAAGTTCTTCGACGACGACCAGCCCCAATACCACCCTCAGGACGTGGACCTGGCCCTTCAGGTCCACCGTTACCCCTTCGCCATGCCCATCACCCGAGAGGACGGGCTGCTGGTGGCGCGGAAGCAGGACGCCTAGCGGAGGATGGCGGGGGCTGCGAGGAGAGGGGAGGGAATGAAGTATGCAGTAGTCTACGAGAAGGCGGCCAACAACTTCTCAGCCTACGTGCCAGACTTACCCGGTTGCGTGGCGACGGGCGCTACCCAGGAAGAGGTAAAGAGGAACATCCTCGATGCCATAGAGTTTCACCTTGAGGGCATGCGGCTTGAGCACCTGCCCATCCCGGAGCCAGATACCTGGACGGAGACGGTGGAGGTATCGGCGTAATGACCCTCCGACCGTCTCGCTAGTTCCCCTAGTCCCCACCAAACCGGGCGGGGTCCAGGAACTCCAGGCCGGGTACCTGGGTGCTACCGGTGACAATCAGGTCGGCCAGCCCGTGGCTCATGCCCACGCTCCACAGTATGCCCTTCCGCCCGGCGCCGGTGCCCAGGTAGAGGTTCTGCCACCCGGGCACCTTGCCCACGATGGGCAGTCCATCGGAGGACAGGGGCCGCAGGCACGCCGTCTGCTGCACCAGTTGCGCCTCCGAGAGCGACGGGGCCATGGTCAGCAAGCCGCCCATTATCTCGTCCCTGGCCCCGGAGGTCGTCTCCTCGTCGAACCCCACCTCTTCCTCGGTAGTCCCCGCCCAGGTGAGCCCGTCGGGCTTGGTGACCACGTAGCTTCCACCCCAATGCAGGGAGGTCTTGATTGGGCTCGAGCTGTGTTGTAGGCGGAGAATTTGCCCCTTGAGGGGACTTATCGGGATGTTGACTCCGCACCAGTCCGAAGCTTGCTGGGTCCAGGGCCCCATGGCCAGCACCACCACCCCAGCCTCCAGCCGGCCGCCATCGTAGGTCACTCCCAGGCAGCGGCCGCCTTCGCTGATCAGGCCGGTGGCCCGGCGCTGCAAGAGTGTCACGCCGATCTTCTCCCCGGCTTGGGCCGCGGCCAGGTTGTGGCGATAGGGCTCCACCGCGCCGACTCCTTGAATGTACACTCCTCCGAGGCACGCGGGGTTGGCCATCGGCTCGATCTTCACCACCTCCTCGGGCGTCAGCCACTCCACTCCAAGCTCCCGGACATCCTTCTGCCACTTCAGGTCTTCGTGGAAGGCCCGGACATCCTCCTCGTCAAAGGCCAATTTCAGCCGGTTGCACACCTGGAACTGGTTGTCGACTCCGCCCGCTTCTCTCAACTCCCCGGCCAGGGTGCCGTGCCGTTGCAGCGACCAGACGCTGAAGTCCAGGAGGGGGTCCGGAAGGCCGGCGCCATCCAGGGGGCCCATTTCGCCGAAGGCGAAGCCCGATGCATGGCTGCCCACCGAGTCCCGCTCCAGGATGGTTACCTTCATGCCCCGCCGGGCCAGCAGGTAGGCGGTAAGGCAACCGACGATACCACCTCCGACGACGACTGCGTCCCTCGTTTCATTGACCACTTGCAGCTACTCCCCTGGCTTCCGATTGGCTTCCGACTGGCTTCCTAGCGACTGAACACGAGGTTAGCAGCAGGGCAGCGGAATATCAATGGCCCAGGTCACGGGCGCAGCCATTGAGGCCGGCCGGTCAGACCTCGCCTGTTTTCTCTCCCTAGAAACCTTTAAACCACTCCTCGAACCGCCGGAGCCGAGAGGCATCGCCGTCCACGGACAGCCGGCCGGTGGCGACACCCGTGGCGGCGGTGAGCCTTCCGTACAGGTACAGCAGGTAGGAGTCGGCATCGCACCGCACCACCACGTCGGCCTTCGGCCCACCGGCCTGGTCGACTTGGAAGCCGTCGCCGTTGACGACCACGTCGTGGATGAAGCCGGCCGGAGCCGTGACCTCGAACCGGAAGACCACCGGGGCGTCCAACGGGCGACCGGGCCGGAAGCTGGCCCGAAGCCAGGTGAGGGCAACTTCCAGCAACACCGGGACGCTCTCCGGGTCCAGGCGAGCCCCGGCGTCGAGGCCTGAACGAATGTCCCAGTCGTGGATAGCCAATTCCTGAACCCGCAGGTCGACGTACTCCTCCGCCGGCATGGCGCCCTTCCTGGCGTGCCAGCACGGTGTGTCCCAACCCTTGGCGCCGAAGCCGTCCAGCAGCCCGGTCAGCTCCTCGTGCCGGGCGACGAAGACCGGCAGAAGCTGCTCTCCCAGCTCTTTGCGCAGGGCGATGTCACGCTGGACGTTGGATGCCGACAGCGCGCTCAGGTCCACGGATTCAAAGCCCGGCGGTGGCGAGGAGTCGCCGGCCATCCCCCGGCGCATGCTATCGAGCTGGCGCCCCGCTCCCGAAGTCACGTGGGCCACCACGTCCCGGACCTCCCAGAGGTCGCAGGCGCTGGGCCGGACCCATTCTTCCTGAGACAGGCTGGCCAGAAACTCCCGCAGCCGGCCGGCTAGGCCCCGGATCAAAGCGATGCGGCTAGCCATCTGGTCCATCGAGCGTACCTCCATCGTTAATGTTGCGCCCCGGACGGCCCGGCCCGGCGGTGGCAGTCCGCCGGAGGTCTGGTGTACAATCCCAGCGCCGTTCGAGAGATTCACCAGGGTATCTCCGAGCGAAGCTTCGAGTCCTTCAGAAACCGGCCGGCCCCCGGCGCGATGCCGGGTGCTTCGAGCCGGGAAGAGATGAGCGTGAGCAAACGTCCTGCCGGCGAGGAACATCTCCGATGATGCGGTATTCCTGTCTGGTCATCGGGGTCCTCTTCGCGCTGATAGTATTGACGGCGCTGTTGACCTGCCGGCTCACCGGCTTTCCAGTATCCGAGCAGTCCGAAGCGGGGTCAACGGAGCCGGCCCGCCACGGGCTGCTGATACATGACTCCCCCGGCACGAAGACCACCTGGGCCCTCCCCGCGGACCTATAGCTGGATGGCGTGGCGGAGGTGGTGGATGCGAGTCGCCTCACCTCCCCGGTCGAGGTGGACGCAAACGAGGTCGATGCGCCACTCGGTGTCCTCCTCGGACCGGCGCTGGATGTAGTCCTGGCAGGTAGTCACCAACCGCCGCACCTTGGCCGCGGAGAGGGATTCCTCGGGAGCGCCGAAGCCGCCGCCATGGCGGGTGCGCACCTCGGCGAACACCAACTCTTCACCGTCTCGGGCCACGATATCCACCTCGCCATAGCGGCAGCGGTAGTTGGTGTCCAAGATGCTGTAGCCCGATTCTTCGAGGAACCTCCCGGCTAGCTCCTTTCCCCAGTTGCCCAGCCGGGTCCGGGGCGTCGGCAATTCAGCCGCCCCGCATCGGTCCGGAGACTTCCCGCACCGGGGCGAAGGAGCGGCGATGGATGTCGCAAGGCCCCAGCCTTCGAAGCTGCTCCAGGTGAAGCGCGGTCGGATAACCCTTGTGCTTGGCGAAAGAGTAGCCGGGAAAGCGGGCGTCCTCCTCCCGCATCCAGCGGTCTCGAGTCACCTTGGCCACGTTGGAAGCGGCAGCGATGGAGTAGCTGAGGCTGTCGCCCCGAACCACGGTCTGAAAAGGAAGCGGGCATTCCCGCAGGTGAACGAAGTCGAACAGCAGGTGAGCGGGCTGCACCGCCAGCTCCGCGACGGCCCGCATCATGGCCTCGATGGTCGCCCGCCCGATGCCCAGACGGTCGATCTCTTCCGGGCCCGCCTGGCCCACGCCTATTGCCAGAGCATGCTTCCGAATCGCATCCACGGCTCGCTCGCGGCGGGCGGGCGACAGCGCCTTGCTGTCATCCAGCAGGTCCAGCCACGTCTCGGAGCCGGATAGCGCGGGAGGCAGAATGACGGCTGCGGCCACCACCGGCCCGGCCAGCGGCCCCCTTCCTGCCTCGTCCACGCCGGCCACCAGGGGCACGCCCCGCCGGTAAAGACCCTGCTCCATCGACAAGTCAGGCATTCGAGCCCTGGTCAAGCAAATATTCTTTAGGAAGGGCGTGGGAAACCCTTTCTTGAAAGAAAGGGTTTCCCACCGTCTCCCCGCCCGGAATGTCCCTCTCGATCGTTCCACCACCCAAAAGCACGTCACCCCGGTAAAACACCGCCGCTTGACCGGGGGTAACCGCCCGCTGCGGCTGCTCAAAGCAGACCAGCGCTCCCTCGGGCCGTGGGTGCAACACAGCCCGAGCCTCTTCGGACTTATAGCGGATCTTCACTCCCACTTCCACCGGCCCATCAGGCGCCCGCCCCAGGGTGTAGTTGACCCGAGAGGTCCACATCCGCGTTTGGTAAAGGGCCTCCTCCGGCCCAACCACCACCCGGTTGGCCTCGGGTTCCAACCGCAGCACGTAGCACGGTTCCCGGTTGCCGATACCCAGCCCGCGACGCTGCCCAACGGTGAATGACTCGATGCCCTGGTGCCGGCCCACCTGCTCCCCTTCCTGGTTGACGATCGAGCCGGGGACGGACGGCACCCGTCCCTTCAAGAAGGCCCGGTAGTCGCCAAAGGGCACGAAGCAGATGTCCTGGCTATCCGGCTTCCTGGCGACGCCGAGCCCGGCATCTTCCGCCATCTGCCGGATGGTGTCTTTCGGGTAAGCGCCCACCGGCATCAACGTGCGGGCCAGCTCCGGCTGCCCCATGCCGAAGAGGACATAGGACTGGTCTTTGCCGTGGTCCACGGCCTTCTTCAACACCATCCCGTCCGGGGTGCGCTCAATGATGGCGTAGTGGCCGGTGGCGACGTAATCCGCCTGCAGCGCCACCGCCCGGGTCATCAGGAAATTGAACTTGATCTTGTCGTTGCACGCGATGCAGGGGTGGGGGGTGCGGCCGTTCTGGTACTCGGAGCAGAAGTAGTCGATAACGTGGGCCTGGAACTCTTGCTGAACGTTGAGGACGTAGTGCGGGACGCCCAGCCGGCGGCAAACCGTCCTGGCGTCGACCACATCGCCAACGGTGCAGCAACCCTTATAGTACTTGGGAAGGTCGGTGTGCTCCAGGCCGTACAGCTTCATGGTCACGCCCACGACTTGGTAGCCCTGCTGCTGGAGCAGCAAGGCAGCAACCGACGAGTCCACCCCGCCGCTCATGGCGACGGCCACCTTCTCCACCATCGGCCCGCGCACCTCTACAGACAGCCTAGCATAGCGAAGGTTGAGGGTTCAACCGAACGGCGGGATGGCGCAATTACCCGAGCAATCCACGAGTTGACAGTCTGAATCGACCCAGCTACAATCCGGCCCATCCGGGTGTCGCACGGGGAAAAGCCTACGGCATTCGAATCGAACCAGAGAGTGTTTGCCGCGCTTCGTTACATCGATATCGCACCGGCACCGGCGAGGGGGCAAACGGGGAGGGTGTCATGGCAGAGGAACAGCAGAGTGGCGGTCCTTCCGGAGGGTTTTGCTCCAGTTGCGGGAAGGAACTCGAAGCGAACACCGGTTTTTGCCCTAGCTGTGGATCCGCGGCCGGCGGGCAGCCCGCCTCCGCTCCGGCCGCCGCCGGGGGACCGGCAAGCACCGGCCACATCAAGAACCGCAACATGATCATGCAGGTCGTTCTGACCATCGTGACACTTGGTATCTACGTGATCTACTGGTACTACGTGACTCTGGACGAGATGCAGAAGGCGAACGGAAAGACGGAAGGGGCGGGTCTGTGGACGCTTCTTTCGATAATCCCGATTGCCAATCTTTTCGCTCAGTGGCATCACTCTTCCGAGTACGCTGAGTTCAATGGTGGCAAATACCCAGGGATCGCCATTTTCATTCTATGGATCGTCTTCGCCCCGGTTGTCTGGTTCCTGGTCCAGATGGACTTGAACCGGGCGGCACCCCGCTGACGCCAGGCCGCGCGAGACGGCATAGAGACGTAATAGAACAGTCCAGCCAATAGCGGCAACACCGGCTGCTCCGAAAGGCGGTTGAATTCAAGCAGGGCTGACTCTTGATGTCTGCCCTTTGCTCCCCCACCTGGCGGAGGAAGATTCACCCGCCCGAGGCCTGAGGTAGAAAGATGGTACAAAGCCAGGAACCCTTCGGGGGCAGCCGGAAGTTTTGCTCCAGCTGCGGCCAGGCGCTCGAAGCGAATAACCGCTTCTGCCCCTCGTGCGGAGCCGAGGCCCGGGCAACCGAGGCGCCACCGTTTGCCGGACCGGCTTCCGGTCCCGCGTTCGGCACCGGCCTGGCGGGTCATCCTTACGCCCATGTTCCCAACTATCTGATACAGGCGATCCTAGTTACGCTGTTTTGCTGCATGCCATTCGGGGTCGTCGCGATCGTTTATGCGGCGCAGGTCAATGGCAAACTGGCCAGCGGTGATCATGAGGGAGCCGTAAGGACCTCCAGGACAGCCAAAACTTGGGTCTGGGTTTCTTTCGGCGTCGGGCTGGGATTGGTCGCCCTTTGGGTCCCGATTGCGGCATGCAGCACAGTGGTCAGTGGTTAGTCGATTGGTTGGAAACGTTACCGGTTTCCCGCGGACCAACGGATCGCCCGTTGATTCGCGCTGGATCATCGCGGGCGCCGTGCTGCTACTGGTCACCGGCACAGCGGTCCTTCTTGCTTTTGAGCCCGGTGAGTCGGGGCTCTTCCCACCATGCCCGTTCCGTGCCGTGGCGGGCCTCTACTGTCCCGGTTGCGGCACACTGCGCGGGCTACACCAATTGCTTAATGGAAACCTCTTGCAGGCGTTTGGGTTCAACCCTTTGATGGTCCTCTCGCTGCCTTTCGTGGGGTACTCATTGCTCTCCAGTGCCGTCTCTGGGTTGAGTCGACGGCGCATGCCGGAAGTCTTCATCCCGGCCAACTGGATCTGGATGCTGTTGGGGGTGATTGTTCTATTTTGGGTTTTGCGCAATGTTCCCGCCTATCCGTTCACAGTATTGGCGCCGTAGAGCTAGCGAGTATTGGGCGCGAGGGCGGAGGCAACAGAAATCAACCGCTATCGGAAGGGGGGCAGTGATGGCTCAGGACTCGGGAGGTTGGATGGAAGGCCAGAAAGCTTGCCCTAACTGCGGCAAAGGCATCTCCCCGGATGCCGGCTTCTGTCTTCACTGCGGGACGAGAGTCGAGGTCAATCCTTCGTTCTGCGGCCACTGCGGCACGGAGATCAAACTGGGTGCTCATTTCTGCGCCGGTTGCGGTGCCGCGCGACCGGCGCCGGCACGGCCCCCACTTCCGTTGCGAGCGCGGGCGTGGGCGCGGGCTGGGGAGCCGATACCAATGTAGGGTACATGGGCTTCTGGATCCGGGTGGCGGCCGTGGTGATCGACGCCATCCTGACCGGCATCGTTAGTGCAAGTGTGGATGCGATAATGGGGTTCCCAGGTACCGGAGCGCTCTTATCCATTGCGTACTACGTGTTGCTCACCGGCCTCAAAGGCCAGACCCTCGGCAAGATGGCCCTGGGCATCAAGGTGGTGGACGCCAGAGGCAACGTGCCGGGCATCGGGCGCGCCGCCCTTCGGGAGATCGTGGGCAAATTTGTCTCGGCCATCGCCATCGGGTTGGGCTACCTGTGGGTCGGCTGGGACCCCCAAAAGCGCGGCTGGCACGACCACATAGCCGGCACCTACGTGATTCGGAAGTAGCCTCGGCCGGGGAATGTCTCTGGCGGCTAGTACCCGAGTCAACCCTTAGCTGCTGAGCCAACACGCCGGGACGCCGCTTCGAGTAAGATGACCCGGAAAGCCCCAGGAGGAGTTGTCCAATGCCCGTGACTTTTGGATGTTCCCTGCCCACCCGGGGGCAGCTGGCCACCCCGGAGGGGATTCGCTCCCTGGCCCAGCGGGCCGAAGACCTGGGCTTCGACTCGGTCTGGGTCAGCGACCACATCATTCTGCCCCGTGAGGTCCAGTCTTTCTATCCTTACTCCGCGGACGGGGTGGCCGTCTTCAGCCCAGACCAGCCGTACTTCGAGGCGTTGTCGGCCCTCAACTTCCTCGCCGGCTGCACCCAGCGGGTGCGGCTGGGCACCCACGTGCTCATCGTGCCCTACCGCAATCCCGTCCTAGCCGCCAAGACGCTGGCCACCCTGGACGCGCTCTCGGGGGGCCGGGTGATTGTGGGGGTGGGCGTCGGCTGGATGGAAGAGGAGTTCAAGGCGCTGGGGCTGGACACCTACGCGGCCAGAGGACCCGTGACCGACGAGTACCTGCAGCTTTACAAAGAGCTGTGGACCAAGGACGAGCCGGTCTTCAACGGGAAGCACTACCAGCTTTCCGGCAGCGGGTTTATGCCCAAGCCGGTGCAGAAGCCCCATCCGCCGATCTGGATCGGAGGGCACACCGGCCCGGCGATCCGTCGCGCCGCCAGGCTTGGCGATGGCTGGGTGCCCATCGGCCTGCGCCCTCCCGCCATCCTGGAACCCGAGGAAATGGCCGGGAAAATAGCCCGCCTTCGCACCTTGACCAAGGAGGCCGGGCGCGCCGAAGACGCCGTATCGATTTCGTTCAGCACCGGGGTATCGTTCGAGAAGACCCCGATGCTATCTCGCAAGGCCATGAGCGGCCGGCCCGAGCAGATCGCCGCCGACCTGCGGCAGTACCAGGACCTGGGGGTCCGGAACTTCATCCTCAGCTTCCCGGCCGATAGCATCGCCGGCCAGAAAGAGGAGATGCAACAGTTCGCCCGAGAGGTGATGCCCCTGATACCCCAAGATTAGGGTGCCCTCACCCCCGGCCCCTTTCCCACTGGGAGAGGGGTGGCCGAAGGCCGGGGTGAGGGCGCGCCCAAGTCAATTTCCAAACATAACAAGGGAGGCCGAAATTGTCAGCACGATCCGACCTGAAAAATAGGCTAATTTCCGGACAACCCATCGTAGCGCCGGGGGCCTACGACCCCATATCGGCCCGGCTGATCCAGTCGTTGGGCTTCGACACTGTCTATACCGGGGGATACATGAGCGGCGCCCATCTGGCCGTCACCGAGCCGCTGATGACCCTGACCGAGCAGGTGGACGTAGCCGCCCGGGTGGCCCGGTCGGTTTCCTTGCCGGTGATCTGCGACGCCAACGCTGGGTATGGCGACCCGGTGCACGCCATGCACACTGTCCGGACCTTTGAGGCCGCGGGCATTGCCGCCATCCACATAGAGGACCAGTTCTTTCCGAAGCGGGCCTCATACCACGCGGGTTTGGAGCATGTCATCCCCGGCGACGAGTTCCTGGTAAAGATGAAGTACGCGCTGCAAGCCCGCACCGACCCGGACTTCATCATCATCGGCCGCACCGACGCCTTCTCCGCAGTGGAAGGGGACATGAACGAAGCCATCCGCCGGGGCAACGCCCTTCGCGACCTGGGTGTCGACGTGATAATGCCCCGGGGCGTGCGCCAGAAGGAAGACCTGGATACCTACCGCAAAGGCGTATCCGATGTTCCCTTGCTGGTCATCGCCGGGGCCGACGATATCACGGTCCAAGAGTACACGGACCTGGGCTACCAGATAATGATCTACGCCACCGCGCCCATAATCGCCGCGGTCGACGGTTTCCGCAAGGTTTACCAGAGCCTGAAGGACACCGGCCACATCGGCATCAACGAGCAGCGGGTGCGGGAGATGCGCGACGAGGTTGAGGCCCTGATCAGCCTCCCCGAGTACCAGGAGGTTGAGGCGCAGACCACCGAGCGGGAATTCCAGGACCGGCCCCGCCACTGACAAAAATCATCCTTGGTACGAAGTGGCCCTGCCGGGTCTCAGTACATCCGGCAGGGGCCGGCCACAAGCGTGGGGCTTTGCCTCAAATCCGTCATTCCGAGGAGCGCAGGGACGACCCCGATTCTATCGGGGTGGTGCGGGGTCCCTCCATGGCAACCTTGACCCACCGCCCCAGACCCCTCGCCTCACTCGGGGTAACATATGCCAGGGTGCTTTTGAGGCAAGGCCCAAATGTGGGGTATTGCCCGGGCCGCCCGATTCCGGAAAATCCGGGCAATGAAGCTCCAACGGCCGGGACGCCGGGTCAGCGGCCCGGCGCCTGGTAGCCCACGGCCGACGCCTTCCGCATGGCTTCGACGGCCTCGTCCATCGGTAGGAGCACGGTGGTGTTGAAATTCCTCAAAGCGCCGCTGCTGGCTATTGCCATGGACATCGCCATCATGGTCACGTTGTCGGGGAGTTCCAAGATAGCCACCACGTCGTAGTCGCCGAAGGTGTAGTCGAAGGTTTCAAGCTTGCCGCCCAGACACTCGATCATCTGCCGCACCGCCGCGCTCCGGTCTTGGGGGTCCTTGATCAGGGCCCCGAGCCCCTGGCTGGAATAGCTAGCCTGTTTCATGTAGCGAGCCATGGTCTACCTCCTCGTTTCGACGATCGTAGCACCGGACACGCCGTACTTCCGCTCCAGTTCGTAGACTTCCGGGAGCCCCAGCATGCCGGCGGCGTCCCAGCGGGTGGCAACCCGGCTTGGGTCCACCCTCCCTGTCTCCTTCAGCTCCTCGAAGGCGTCCCGCACCTGCTTGTAGACCAGCCAGATGGTGCTGCCGCAGATCATCAGCTTGAAACCCTGGGCGGCCACCTCCTGGGTGGGCAACAGGTCTCCGTTGTACATCCGGGGCAGGTCCCGCAGGTCGGCGGCGTAGTTGCGCAGATCATCCAACGTCTTGACACCATCGACGAACACCAGGTCGGCGCCGGCGTCGATGTAGGCGCGGCACCTCCGGACCGTATCCTCCCAACCGGTGACGGCGTAGGCGTCGCAGCGGGCGATGATGACGAAGTCGGGGTCGGTGCGAGCGTCCAGGGCGGCTCGGATCTTCTGGACCGCTTCCTCCATGGGGATGACCTGCTTGCCCTCGAAGAACCCGCACTTCTTGGGGAATACCTGGTCCTCGATGTGGATGCCGGCGACCCCGGCGGACTCGTACTCCCGAACCGTGCGCCGGACGTTCAGCGGATTCCCGTAGCCGGTATCGGCGTCGGAAACCACTGGAATGCCGACCGCGTTGGCGATGTACTTGGCGTTGGACACCATCTCAGTCATGGTCAGCAGGCCCACGTCGGGAAAGCCCTTCTCGGCGGCCGTGCCGGCGCCGGTCATGTACACCGCGTCGAAGCCCACCGCTTCCGCGATCTTGGCATGGAACGCGTTAAGAACGAATGGGGCGGTAATCATCTGGCCCGAGGCCAGCATTTGGCGAAGCTTGGTGGTTGTCTTCATGGCGACCCCTCCGTGGTGCAAGCGGTCAGCTATCAGCCTTCAGCTTTCAGCTTTCAGGTTCGGAGGGAATTGTAGCTGCTGATAGCTGGCCGCTCGTGATTGCCTGAATGATAGCCCATTATCCTTCCCGCTGCCACTGCCTGAAAACGTCGCGATCCTGTTGGAGGGCAGGAGGTAATCGGAACGTGGCCGGTACTCAAATAGGCAAGGAGGCCGGCCCGAGAGGTCCGCGGCACTTGGGCGCTTCCGAGTCGGCCCGGAACAGGGAGTCCCAGAGGGAATACCGGCGCAGAGGGCTATCTATCCATCCGAGCCGGAGATCAAGGGAACCACGATGCCCAGCACCAGCGCAGCGATGATGATTCCCGCGAAGACCAGCCAGAGAGTCGATCTCGACTCCGGCGCAGTGCCCCGGCGTTCCCGCTCCCGCAACTCCTGGGGTCCCAGGTCCAAGACTTCCCTGGCCGGCATCTGGTCGGACTCGTAGACGCACAGGTCATGGGGGAGGTTATAGGCCGAGCCCCAGAGGCCGGGCCCGCCTCGCAAGGACCGGATGACGCACCGGATGCCCGCCTGCCGCAGCCGCTGCTCGGCCAGCCGCGCCATGGGCTCGTTGTCGAACACGGTTAGTCGGACCTGTTTCTCCCGGCGACCCCGGTGGGGCATCGCACCCCCTAGCCCGCCGCCTGGGAGGGCAGGGCCACGGTGGCCCGGCCGAGGGCCGTCTGCTGGCCCCGCTGGTCTTCGCACCACAGTGCCACGTCGGCCAGGCGCCGGTCTTCTTCACGGTAGACCCGGGTCACCCGGCCCCGGCACCAGGTGGCGTCGCCATACCCATTGGGCAAGGTCAAGGTGACGCTCAGAGACTTGAGGAAGCCCGAGTCTCCCATCCAGTTTGTCAGAAGATTGCTCACCCAGGATATCCGGTCGATGCCCGAGTCATGGGCGTAGGGGAACCCGAACATGCCGGCCACGTCATCCCGCAGCATGGAAGCTTCCCAGCTTTCCCACGAGCCGTTGTCCGGGTCACGGAAGGCGAAGCCGGGGTGGCGCTGCCGGTAGCGCAGGAACTCCTTGAAGCCAAGGCTTGGGCGGGTGGCGTTGATGAATTGGATCATCTCCTCGGAGGTCAGCGGCCCCCGGACGATGGCGGGAAGCGGGTCCGACTCCTTCACGCTTTCCCAGTAGCGCGGTTGGCTGCCCCTTATCTCCTCGGCGTCATAGGCGTCCTCGATGGCCAGTGCCTCCGCCTCGGTCAGGGGCTGCTTGCGCCACTCCCGGTACTTCCCCGCGTCGATAGCCGGGGCCCGAGGGGTGCGCAGGACCCATGAGGTAGCCTTGGCCACGGCCTCGCCTTGGTCGTCGGTGAAGGCCGTTTCCCCCGTTTGGAGGACCATCGGCCCGCAGAACCGCCCCTCTTTCTCTTGAACGTCGACCAAGCGCGATTCGGACCGGACTCGGTCCCCCAAGCGCACCAATTTGAAGAACTCCCACTGGGTGCCGCCATATATTATGTGAAGCTCAGGGAGCTTGGGGGCGATGCAGGTAGCGTCCACGCTGTACAGCCAGCACGGGGGCGCAACGATGCGGCCCTCGCCGCCATTTCCGGGGTAAGCGGGGTCCAGCCAAAGAGGGTTGCGGTCGCCAATGCTCTTGGTCCAACGGTTGATGGCCGGACGGCTGGCCAGACAGTTGTGCAGGGGGCGGCGCAACGGCACGCCGATCAGGGCCCGCGCCGCCTCAAGTGACGCGGGATCCAGTCCTTCGGTGGGAGTACTTGGTAAAAGCATGGGAGGGCTACCTCTGCTCCAGGGGTGGAGGGACGATGGGTTGGTCTGCCGGGCCATGCACCGATGGCAGCGAGACCACGGCGCTCCCCGGCATGATATTCTCGCCCCGTTGGTTCACCGCCGAAATGTCGCACTGCACCAGGTGATAGTCACCCTCCACCCATTTGCGCACGACCCGTCCCCGCAATCTGGTGACATCGCCGACGATGTTCGGGCGGCGCAAGAAGCCTCCGACCTGGACCAGGAAGGCGTTGTCCCCCATCCAGTCAGTCATGTAGCGGCAGAGCCAGGACAACCGGTGAGGGCCGATGTCGTAGACGCCCGGCATCCCCACTTCCCGGGCCATGAACTCCTCCCAATGCCCCCGGTGGGGATGGTCCTGGACCCCCGTCTCCGGGTCCACAAAGGTGTCGGCGGGATGGCGGCGCCGGTTGAGGATCTGGTATACGTGGCCGCCGGGATGGCCTACTCCCTCTCCGCTGGTGGCCCCGGAATCGGTGTAGCTGCCGGCGAACGCGATATCCACCACCCTCAGGGGGCCGTAAGTTACCAGGGGCAGTTGTTCGTCGTCGGCTACCTCTTCCCAGTAGCGGGGGAGGCTGCCGCGGACCGACTCCTCCAACATCTCCTGCTCCACCGCATCCAGGTCCTCCAGAGACCACCGGTGAGGGTCGACGTGGTAGTTCATGCCCCCGGGGGCTTGGCGGCGGGGCGTCCGCATCACCTGGGTCCGGGTCTTGGCCACCAGGACGCCATCCGCGCTGCGGCAATCCACCTCGCCATGCTGAAGAATCATCCGGGGCACCGTCCGCCCTCGCTTTTCCACGGCATCGACCAATCGGCCACTCTGAGTGATGATGTCGCCGGGACCCATCGGGTGGAAGAACTCCCACTCGGTGCCGGCGTAGATCCATTGGATGCCCCGCAGGCCCGGCGCGATTATCGCCTGGCCGACCATCACCGGAGGGGCAACGATGCCGCCCCATCGGGTCCGGGCCGCGTACTCCGGGTCCAGAAACAGCGGATTGTCGCTGCCCATGTAATTGCAGTAAGTGCGGATATTTTCCCGGGTTATCTCCACGGTGGCTTGAGCTCCCCGGTAGTCCACCCCAATCAGCCGCCTGGCCTCGGCTAGGCTGTTGTCATCCAGCCCCGGTACCTGGGTCGCGACCGTGTAGGCTTGGTCTTTGAACCTGACCACATTTTCCGGTTCCGTCATGTCACCCACGCAGCGTCGAGTATCGGCCTACCCAACCAGACCCGGCTGGTCTGGCGGCTATCCGGATTATATCAGACCCCTTCTTCGCGGCACCAAGCAGCACCGGCTGCCCTGGGAAACCGCGGCTGAATTCGAGGTGGACCGGCCCGTGGATAATCCTTCCAGCTCCCCTTGCGGCCGGCGCGTTACCCGCGAGCCCAGGAAGCCTTTCTGGGCCGGGGAATGCCACGCTGCCGGATCTGGAAATGCCGCAGGACCGGGGCATTCCCGGAGCGATGCCCGAGCCTGATTTTAGGTGAAACCGTGGTGCCTCCCACAGATGAACATGATATAATATGCGGCGCACGGCTAGGCCGAGGTGGTGGAATTGGTAGACACGCGGTCTTGAGGGGGCCGTGGGCATTCGCCTGTGTGGGTTCAAATCCCGCCCTCGGCACCAACTCGGCGACATTGGTTGATAAAGAACCACGGCGACGTAGCCAAGTGGACTAAGGCGGAGGTCTGCAAAACCTCTATTCGGCGGTTCGAATCCGCCCGTCGCCTCCAATCAATCTCGCCACTCCGGAGCGGCACGGCTCCTCCCTCCAACGGCCGGGTCCGCCTGGCTTCGGCTCGGCGCCAGCCAGGACCGCGCCGTCCCGCACCGCTCCTCCAATCCGGCCCCGCGGCCCGAGGGCTCGGCAGCCCTCGAGCCCGCGCACGGCGGGGTTTCCACCGCAAGGGCGAAACAGTCTCCACTACCTTTCTCCTGCGCTCACTCGGGAATACCATAGGTCCACCTGCCGGGGTGGCGGAACGGTAGACGCGGCGGACTTAAAATCCGCTACCTTAACGGGTGTGTGGGTTCGACTCCCACCTCCGGCACCAAC
>JASLXV010000104.1:0-9148 GCA_030740155.1 Dehalococcoidia bacterium
GTCCCGGATGGAACACACCCTGTACGCGGTGGACGAGCTGTCCGGCTTCATCCGCGCAGTGGCGCTGGTGCGCCCTTCCAAGAGCCTGGACGACGTCTCTCCCCGGTCGGTACGGCGCAAGATGAAGGACAAGGCTTTCGCCAAGGACGTGAGCCGCGACGACATCGTCCGCGGCGCCGAAGAGCTAAACATCGACCTGGACGAGCACATCGCCTTCATCGTGGAGAGCATGAAGCCCATCGCCACACAGATCGACCTGGCCGGCGGGGATGCCGCCAGCTAGACTTCCACGGTGGCCCAACGGCCTCGCCCGGTCAAAGGGGTGGCTTCGAGCCACCGGCCACCGGTCCGGTTCCGGTCACTCCAGCGCGTACAGATGGCCGTCGTCGCTCCCAAAGTAGATCACCCCATCAACCGCGACCGGGGAAGAGAACACCCGGAAGCCGGTCTTGAACCGCCACATTTCCCGCCCGGTCTCCGTCTCCACGGCATAGAGATGGGAGTCGAAGCTCCCGAAGTAGACCACGTTCCCGGCAACGGCCGGGGACGACTTCACTCTCCCATCTGTCTTGAACCGCCACCTTCGACGCCCGGTTTGGCTATCAACGGCGTAGAGATATCCGTCGTGACTGCCGAAGTAGACGACGCCGTTTGAGATGGCCGGGGACGACATGACCGGGCCTTCCACTCTGAACCGCCACCTCTCCTCCCCGGTCTCCGCGTCCACCGCGTACAGATGGTCGTCGAAGCTTCCAAAGTAGACAACCCCATCGGCTAAGGCCGGAGAAGAGTCCACGAAGTCCCCGGTCTTGAATTTCCACCTCTCCTGTCCGGTGTCGATGTCCACCGCATAGAGATGCCCGTCATCGCTCCCAAAATAGATCGCCCCACCGGCTATGGCCGGAGACGACCACACTTGGTCCCCGGTTTCGAACCTCCACTTTTCCCGTCCCGACCGGAGGTCCAGGCCGTAAACAAAGTGGTCCCAGCTCCCGAAGTAGACAACCCCGTCTTTGATAGCGGGGGAGGATATCACCGCACCACCGGTCCTGAATATCCACCGCTCCTTACCGGTGTCCAGGTCCACCGCATAAAAAGAGTTGACCATTGTTCCCACGTAAACCACGCCGTCGAGGACCGCCGGTGAGGACTCCACCGGGCCGGGGCTCTCGAATCCTCCCGGCCGGACGAGGAAGCTCCATCGAAGCTGCCCGGTCTCGAGGTCCAGGGCGTACAGGTAACCGTCATCGCTCCCGAAGTAGACCCCGCCGCCGCCGATGGCGGGAGAAGCGCGCACCTCGCCGGCGATGACGGGTATGTTCCGTGACGCGCCCGTCAGCGAGTATTGGTCGCTACCCATCGATTCAAACTTCCACTTCACGCCGTCAAGTTCAGGGACCCCCTCGGCCTCGTACACGCCGGTATGCTGAAGATCGCCCCGAAACATCAGGACTGCCTCCTCGCCAGCCGGCGGTGTGGCAGACCCCCGCGGCGGCGCGGCGGTAGCGGTTGGCGCCGCCGTGGGCGTCGGAACCGGGGCCGGGCCGGTGACCAGGGTCGTGGCCGGCCCCGGCGTCACGGTGGCAGCGAGATCAACCGCCGCGGTTGGCGAGCGGGCGGACGCCGGCGTGGGTGCGGCCGTGGGCCCCGCTCCGGTGCAGCCCGCCAATAGAAGCAGGCCAATCCCGACAAACCAGGCGAATCCACCAATCACGGTCTTCATCAAGGTCCGGCCGGCCCCGGCGTCCCCTCGGGTGAAGGCCACCATTCTTCAAACTCGACCGCTGTTTCGATGTACCGCCCTTCCGGCAGCGAGATATGCTGGGAGGTAAGCAAAGGGACGGGCAACTCCCCGGCCAGGGCCGCCGCCTCCGGTCCCGGCGCAAACCCCCACAGTGCCGGTTGGCCTACTCCCTTGCCCTGGGCCAGCACCTTGAAGTCCCCAAAGCCGCCGGGCCGGGCCAGGTCGAGCATGCCGGCGCGGTTGGCCTGGATGGCTGCTTGGGCCAGACCGAGAGAACCAAGCTGCCGCTGCAGGTGACCCAGGCCCAGATTGGACAGAAACTTGCGTTGGAGGGTAAACCCCAGCGGCGTCAGCCCCGCCCGGCGCCCGGCCTGGATCACCGACGTGAAGTCCACCTGGGCGGTCATATCCTGGCGCCCGACGTTCCGGAACGGGGCATCGGTCTGGGTGTGCCGGTAGTAAGTGGTCAGCGTGCCCTGGCGCCTTCGCTCTGCCGAGTACAGTTCCTCCGCCGGTTGCCCGTAGTCGATGGTCAGGGCGAACCCCGCTTCCAGTGCCGCCGCCACTTCCCCGGCCCACCCCGAAAGGCCCAGGTTTATCTCGGCGGTCTGACCTTCGGTCAAGTCGATTCCAAGGTCCTCAAGCCGAGCGGAAAGCGCGGGGGTGGAAGGCTCCCTGAGGTCCGGCGTCAGCTCCCCGTCCTTCAAGGTGACATAGACCTCTCGGAGCACGCCCCGGAGCATGGTCACCTGGTGAACCGGGGCCGAGTCCAGAAACTCGTTGGACAGGACGCAGCCTCGCATACCGTGAAATGGGAGGCCGGACGCGACGACGCGATCCACCCCGATGGGATACCGGTCTCCCGGGAGGATTTTCTCCACGCCCTCGACGGCGCGGCGGTCCAGGCAGATGTAGCGGATGGAGCGGCCGAATTCTGATGGCAGGTTGGCGGAGCAATCCGCCACATCCCGTCCCAAGAGGCCATCGCCAGCTCCCATCTCCACAACCGTGAATGGGTCGGGCCGGTCCAGCAGTTGCCACATTTGGAGCAGTTGTAAAGCCAGGAGCGCCCCGAAGGCCGGGTGGACCAGAGGGCTGGTGTAGAAGTCCCCAGAGGCGCCTACGGGCTCCCCTCCGGTGTAGTAACCGCCCTCGGGCCAAAACAGGGCCAGCCCCATGAACTCGGCAAAGGAGATGGCTCCCTGTTCCCGGATACGGCGGCGAATCTCTTCCTCGGCCTTCATGACTCCATGCTAAAGCAGAAGGGGGCCGTGTGGCCCCCTTCTCTTAAGTCCATCCGGGCAGACTTGTGGTCTGCCTCTACGTCCGCTTCTCGATGGGAACGTACTCCAGGTCCATCTTCCCCGTGTACTCCAGCAACGGCCGGATCAGCATGTTGTCACCGTACTGTTCAACACACTGAACGGTCCAGCCGGGGATCCGGCCCAGGGCAAAGATGGAGATGAACAGATCGTCGGGAATACCCAGCAGGTAGTAAATAGACCCGGCGAAGAAGTCTACGTTGACGAAGATGCCTCGGGAGCGGTAGGGCACCATCGCCTCTTCTTCCAGGTACTGAAGGATCTGGAACCACTCCGGGTGTCCCATCTTCTCGCCCAATGCCTTGGACCGGGCCCGCAGGTGCCGCGCCCGGGGGTCTTCCGCCTTGTACACACGGTGACCGAAGCCCATGACGCGCCCGCCGCCGTCCAGCAGCTTGCGGCAATACTCCGCGGCGTTTTCCGGCTGGCCAATCTCCAGGGACATCTTCATCACTTCTTCGGCGGCGCCGCCGTGCCAGGGGCCTTTGAGGACCCCGACGCCGGTAACAATCGCTGAATGGAGGTCGGACAGGGTGGACGCGGCAACCCGGGCCGCGAAAGCCGACGCGTTGGCGCTGTGCTCTGCGTGAAGGATAAAGTCCACGTCCAGCAGATCAGTGGTCTCCTGGTCCGGCTTCTCGCCGGAGAGCATGTACAGGAAGTTGCCGGCGTGGTTGAGGCTCGGGTCCGGGGCTACCGGCTCCAGCCCCAGCCGCAGCCGGTGGTGGGCGCCCACGATGGTCGGACCCATGGCGGTCAACCGGAGTCCCTTGCGAATAGTGGCTTCCGGCGAATTATCGTTGATCTCCGGATCGAAAGCAGCCAAGGCAGAAATACCGGTGCGCAGGGCGTCCATCGGGTGGCTGGCCTTCACCAGGTCTAGGACCTGAATGACCTCGTCGGGGATACGGCGGTTGGCCCGGAGGGTATCGTCGAACTCTTTGAGTTGCGAGGCAGTGGGCATGTCCCCGTAAAGTAGGAGGTAAACCACCTCCTCGAACGTAGACTTTTCGGCCAGGTCGTGGATATCATAGCCACGGTAGAGTAGTTTTCCTACTTGGCCGTCGATGAAGCTGGACTCTGAAGTTTCGAAGTAGACATCTTTGAGTCCCTTCATGATTTGGGGGGCCATGGCGAAGCCTCCTAGCAGGGGTTGGATCGGCGTTGCCACAACCCGGTGGCTGCGCCGTTGCGCCGCCAGGCGGCGGCGCTTGGTTGACAATCGCGACCAAAAAGTCGAGGCGGGGACGTGGCCGAAGTGTAGCATTCGCCTATTGGGGTGTCAAGCAAAGCCAAGGCTGGAACCAGGCTACGCATACCCTGCCGATAAGGTCGGAGAATGATGCGATTCGGAATGATTCTGCCCAATCTCGGGCAACTAGCCATCCCGGACACACTGATTACGTTGGCTCGGCGCGCCGACGAGCTGGGGCTGGACGGCGTGTTCTTGAGCGACCATCTGGCGCTGGCCACCACCCCCCACTCCCGCTACCCCTACCGGTCCGACGGCACCTTCCCGTTGCGTCCCGACCAGCCCATCCTCGAACCGATTGCCACTGCGGCCTACCTGGCGGCGGTCACCAGCCGGATCCATCTGGGGTTCAGCGTTCTGGTGGCCCCCTACCGGCATCCGGTGCTCACCGCCAAGATGTTGTCGACGCTGGACGTGTTCTCCGGCGGCCGGTTGATCGTGGGCGTCGGGGTCGGTTGGATGGAGGAAGAGTTCTCGGCACTGGGGGCCGACTTCGCTCACCGGGGCCGGGTAACCGACGAGCACATCCAGCTGCTGAAGTGCCTGTGGACCCGGGACGAGCCCGAGTTCTCTGGGCAGCACTACCAGGTGTCCGGTGTTACCATGTACCCCAAGCCGGTCCAATCTCCCCACCCGCCCATCTGGTCCGGCGGCATCACCGGCCGGGCACTGAGCCGAGCCGCCCGGCTGAGCGACGGCTGGCACGGGATGCGAATGTCCCCGGAGGACGTTGCCGGAGTATGCCGTCGGCTCAAAGCGGTTCGCGAAGAGTCGGGCCAGGACTACAGCCGCTTCGAGGTCTCGCTCCGCGTGGGCTTGGATATTACCCGGACCGCACTGCCCGGGTCCCGGCTCCCAATGCGGGGGAGTCCGGAGCAGGTAGCCGAGGACGTGGCGCGCTACCGTGAGGCCGGGCTGACCTACATGGTGATGGACCCACGGGGGCGGGACGCCGGCGAATTGGCCGGCCAGATGGAGCAACTGGTCCAGAAGGTGCAGCCGCTGCTGTAGATATCGGCCGGCGCGGCCACCCCGGCGCCTAACGGCAAACCAATATATGCCATTCAACTAAAGGAGGCTAACCAGTGAACCGTGAGTACATCAACCCCCCGGATATGGCCCCCCCGGCCAGCGGCCTTTACAGCCACGTCGTGAAAGCTGGTAACACCGTGTATATCTCCGGGCAGGTACCCCGGGGGACTGATGGAAAGGCCGCTCACGCCGGTGATGCCGAGGCTCAAATGCGCCTGGTCTGGGCCAATCTGGGAAAAGCAATAACCGCCGCCGGCGGCTCCCTCAAAGACCTCGTTAAAACGACGGTTTACGTCGTCGGCACCGATACCCTGCCGGCGATACGCCGCGCCCGCCTCGATCTCTTGTCGGCCGAAGGGCGCCCCACCAGCACCATGGTGGTGGTCGCCGCCCTAGCCGACCCGAGCTTCCTGGTGGAAGTCGACGCCATCGCCGTGCTCGGCGGTGACTAGGCAGCTCGCCAGGTTTGCCTTAACACCCGACCCGCGACGCTGAGTCAGGGCGAAAAGGGAACAGGGTACGTTGTGACGCCCCGCATTTACGGAG
Organism: Dehalococcoidia bacterium; assembly: GCA_030740155.1. Classification (GTDB taxonomy): domain Bacteria; phylum Chloroflexota; class Dehalococcoidia; order Lucifugimonadales; family UBA3495; genus CAJWBT01. The sequence goes on from JASLXV010000104.1 coordinate 5,897, forward strand.
CGCCGCAACGTATTTCTATTCCACCGGTAATGGCAATTCCTTGGTTGGCCGCAACTTTCAGACCGATGGCCCTGGTCAACTCCGCGGCCCAAGCCTTCTACGGGTTATGAAACCCGTCCGCTGGGGCTAATCAGAGGCCGGAACCCACCGCCAGGGACCCACTCGCTGCTCTGGCCGCGTGGGTGCGGACGATAACCGGACGGCCCTTCCTTTGCGCAAAATCGCGAATATCCACATTGAGCGGGGCTTACGCCAAATTGTTGACGTTGGTAAGATGTGGGCTAGCGGATTCGAGCCACAAAGAAAACGATGTTGCCCCATCCGTGGGCCGGTGCTATGAGAGCCAGAATTCTTACCATCATATTAATGGGGATCACCATCGGGATCCTTCTAGGGATGAGCGTGATCGCGCTGTTGCGGGCGTTCATTGACGGTGATTCGGCTGGGTTAGAGATTTCGTTTACCGTTATTACCGGCTTAATGGCGGCATTCCTGATAGCATATGTCGCCAAAACCTTCCGCTGAAGACCCCTTTAATCGTCGCCTAGCGAGGCTGCGGGTACCCGCAACTCGGTGCGGAAAAGGTTGATCCGGCAGATCCAGCAAATGCCCCCACGAAAGGACCCAGCTGCGCCTGAACCCGCGGCCATGGCCGGCCCCCTTTCTAGTCTAAATCCTGCCAGACCCCATTTAACCCTCCAGCCTTCTTCTCCGCCCTGTGGCTGTCTCGTGAGTAGCTCCCCATCGGCAAACCTGTTAAACGTTCCGACCCCGCACTTGTCTTTCCGGCGAAGGCCGGAATCCAGAGAAGCATTGCTGGTTCCCGGCCTTTGAGGGATGACTGACCGGGTATCAAGCTATCTATGAGACGCCAGACTAGAGCTTTGCCTCGAAACTGTCATTGCTTCGAAAGTGTCATGCTGAGCCAGCCGCAGCGGCGAAGTATCTGTGCAGAGAATCTTCTCCACCTCCCCAGGTCCCTCGTCCTTCCCGCGAAGGACTCGGGATGACTCCCTTTTTCGTCGGCCGTGGTGCTGGTGGCCATCAGCATGAAAGATTCCGAGGAGCAAAGCGACGAGGAACCTGGTGCGGGCTCCCTTCGTCGGAGCCTGGACCCACGGCCCCAGAACCCTCGCTTCACCCGGGTTGACATATATCAGGGGCCTCAAGGGCAAAACCCCGAAGTTGGTCCCATCCAGGGGCTTTGATCGACGTTGGCAGCCGGCCCAGCCGGTGTCCGCCCTGCGCTGTAAATCGCGTTGTTGACAATAAACAGGGCCTTATGGTGGAATGGCCGTAATCACTGGACCGGCCCGACGAGCAGAAGAGTTGGTCCGGACCACAACGGTGAAGGCTAGGGGCGAGGTTCCAACGGCCGCGCGTGCCCCACGCAATCCAATCAGATCCTCACGTGAAGGTGTTCAAGATGGTCCAGCAACCGACAGCCTACGATCTGGAGACCGGAGACCTCAAACTCCCCGCCACCGGACGCCCGGTGGTCTACTCGAACCACGGCGTGATTTCCTCCGGCCACTACCTAACTTCCATGGCCGGAATGCGGATGCTGCTCAGCGGCGGCAACGCCTTTGACGCGGCGGTGGCGGCAGGCTTTGCCGCGGCGGTGGTGGAGCCGATTGCATCCTATTCCCTGGCGGCGGAGGGCGTATTCATGCTGTATCACGCCGCCAGCGGAGACCTCCTGTCGCTGAGCGGCCAGGGCGTCGCGCCGGGAAAGGCAACGGCGGATTTCTACAAGTCCCAGGGCATGGAACAGATCCCAACCGGCCCCGGCCCCCAAGCCCAGTTCTCCTTCACGGTGCCCGGAATTGTGGACGCTTTCATCTCCTTGCTGGAGCGGTACGGGACCAAGCCCATCGGTGAGGTCCTTGCCCCCGCCATCCACTACGCGGAAAAGGGCATCCCCCACTACGAGTACATGTTGGGACGTCTCCACGCCCCCGCTGCCCAGGAGCAGTTCAACAACTATCCCCCAGGGGGATGGGACGTTTTCTACCAGAACCGGGAAGTTCCTCGCCCCGGCACTCTTTTGGTTCAACCGGGCCTGGCCAACACGCTGAAGAGCATGATCGCTCCAGGTAGAAACGGGCAGGGACAGCGCGACGAGGGCCTCCGGTTTGCCCGCGAGGCGTTCTACCAGGGCTCAGTCGCCAAAACCATCGCGGAATGCTCTCAAAGGGTGGGCGGCATTCTCCAGCTGGAAGACCTGGCGGCCTACAAGTCGAAATTCGGCGAACCGGTCAAGACCTCCTTCGAAGGGTACGAGGTATGGGGCCACGACACCTGGACCCAGGGGCCCATGCTGATGCAGACATTGAATATCCTGGAGCGCTTCAACCTGCGGCAATTGGGCCACAACACCCCGGCCTACATCCACATTGTCACCGAAGCCCTGAAGCTGGCCTTCGCCGACCGGGAAGCCTACTACGGGGACCCCGACTTCGCCGAGGTACCCATCGACGGGCTGCTCACCAAGGAGTACGCCGCCGAACGGGCGCAGCTCATCGACCCCAACCAGGCAACCCCGGCACTGCCGCCCCAGGGCGACGCCTGGCGCTACTCAAAGCTGAAGGCCCGGCCCACGTCCGTGGTGGCCGGCGCGGCGGCGTCGGAGCCGGACGGGACGGACTCGGCCAACGAGGGGACCACCCACGTGGCGGCACTGGACCAGGAAGGCAACATGGTCTGCGGCACCATCAGCGGGGGAGCCTTCGCCAAATCCGTGTTCTTTCCCGAGTTGGGGTGCACCCTCAGCACCCGCATAGAGATGTTCAACTGCGAGGAGGGCCACCCCAACGTGGTGGTGCCGGGCAAGCGTCCCCGGACCACGCTGATCAACTACATCGTCAGCAAGGACGGCCAGCCGGTTATGACCATCGGTTGTCCGGGTGGCGACGGGCAGGCCCAGGCCAACGTGCAACTGGTCCTCAACGTCGTGGTCTTCGGCATGGACCCGCAGCAAGCGATAGAAGCCCCCAGGTTCGCTGCGAAAAGCGCCACCGACTCCTTCTACCCCCACACCATCTTCCCAGGGCGGCTGGACCTGGAAGCCGCGATCCCCGAGGACACGGCCCGGGCGCTGGCCGCGCTGGGCCACAAGGTCGAGAGGGCGGCCAACTGCGGCCTAGGCGCCACGGTGGGCCGGCGCGACCCTCGGACCGGCGTCCTCAGCACCGGTGCCGATCCCAGACGCGCCTGCTACGCCCTGGCCTGGTAGAAACCCCGGTAAGACTC
>JASLXV010000105.1:0-32025 GCA_030740155.1 Dehalococcoidia bacterium
AAGCAGCCCCAGCATCCCTAACAACGACGCTGGACAGCTGCTCCTGCCTCTCGAGAGATTCCCGCTCGGGGGAACTATTTACCTTTTCGGTCACGTGTTCATATTCACCTGCATAGCTTGTGCTCTTCTACTCTGGGTCGAGGGTTTGGGGGTGTGACTTCCGGTCCTCTGCCGTTAAACCCTTACAGATATGTTACCAGTCTCGTTAAAGAGTGTCAACCGTTTTCCGTCGTGTTTCTTCGTTACTATTTCGTATTCTAGTAATATCTTTTCTTATTATGGGCGTTTTTAGGATAAAGTAAACCCCAGGGTCGAAGCCCCGAGAACTGGTTGTCATGACTCTCCGAGATGCCTGTCCACCTGTGGACCATTGAATCTACTACTTATTGGTAAGTCCGCCTCAGTAGACCTGCTGGATACTTTGCCCGGCATCGGCCCAGCCCTGGCCGGCGCCATCGTAAGCTACCGGGAGCAGAACGGCCCTTTCCGGTCGGTTGCCGAGGTCACCAGCGTCCCGAGGATTGGTCCGGCTGCCTATGAAAAGATTCGCGACCTGGTTACGGTGGCTGAAGGGCAGTAGCGGCTTCAGGCACGCAGAATTCCAGCCAGCGGACCGCTTGACCGCGGGACGGAGGAGACGCCGCCATGAGGCTGAGTTTGGGGGTGGCAGCTTGGCTGGCGGGTGTGATCCTGGGCCTTCAGGTTGATGCCCCCGCTCTGCCGGTACTCCTGTTCTTGCTGGCCGTGGTCCCCGTTGGGGGACTGCTCTTCACGTACCGGGTTTCCCTCTGGCCGGTGTTGCTGGCTGGGTTCTTCTTGTTGGGCCTGTTGCGGGTGGAGGCCACCGGCGCCCCGTCGACGCCTCTGGTAACCGAGGACGGGCAAGCCGTGACGGTCCTGGGAAGGGTCATCGACGACCCCGAGGCAACCGGGCGGCGGGTCAAGCTCCGCATCGCGGTGGAATCGGTCGACCGGGGCGAAGGCTGGGAGCCTCTTCGGACCAGAGCCTTGGCGTACGCCGAACCTCCCGAATCCCTGCTCCTCCAGCGAGAGCCTCCCTATTTTCGCTACGGGGACCGCTTGCGGCTGGAGGGCGTGCTGGAGCGGCCTCTCCCCATAGCCGACTTCGACTATCCGTCGTACCTGGCCAACCAGGGTATCTCCGGCATCCTCTGGTCCCGAGAAACGACGCTGGTCTCCCAGGGAGTTGGGAGCCGCTGGCGCGGCTGGATATTTGAGCTGAGACGGAAGCTGTCGGCAAGCATCGAAGACTCCCTGGGCGAGCCCCAGTCTGCGATGGCCCGGGCATTGCTGCTGGGACAGCGGGGCGGGCTGCCCGCCGAATTGGCACAGGACTTCCGCGACACCGGCACCTCCCACCTACTGGCCATCTCAGGCTTGCACGTGGGCATACTGCTCACGATGTCGCTGGGGGCCGCCGTGTGGCTGATGGGTCGCCGCCGGCAGCTATACCTCGTCCTGCCCCTCGCCTTCATCTGGCTGTACGCCATGGTCAGCGGCGGGCCTCCTTCGGTGGTGCGGGCCGCCACCATGGGCACGGTCTTTCTGGCGGCCCTGGCCCTGGGACGCCCCAGGAGCATCCTGCCGGCCCTGGCTCTGAGCGCGGCCGCCATGGTCGCCGTCAACCCCGAGGTGATACGGCAGGTTTCATTCCAGCTCAGCTTCGCCGCCATGGCGGGTATCGCCGTGGCCCTACCCTACCAGGCCAAGTTCGCCCCGGATATCGCCGCGGGCATCGTAAGGCGAACCGGCCGGCAGAGGCCCTGGGCCACCTACGCCCTGACCTGGTTGGTTTCGGCCCTCATCGTGGCCTTGGCGGCAACATTGGCAACCTGGCCCCTCGTGGCTTTCAACTTCCACCGAATTCCGCTGCTCGGCATCTTTATCACCATTCTCGCCCTGCCCGCGTTGCCCTTCATCTTGTTGGGCGCCCTGGCGACGGCGGCAGCCGGGCTGGTTCACCCGGCCATCGGCCAACTCCTCAGTTGGATCACCTGGGCGCCCCTGTCTTACCTAGTGGGCCTGGTTTCCCAGGCGCCCCAACCGGCGGTGTCTGGCGCCTGGGTAGGCGACTGGCTGGTCTGGGCGTGGTACATCATGCTCGGCGGTCTCCTGCTCCTTACCGGTGGCCTGGGCCGGATCAGCCAGCTGCCGGTTCTCCTGGACTGGCTGGTCCGGCCGCCGGCCCCCGCGACCCCCGGCGTTGCGATGCCCAGCGGCTCCACCATGGGGCTGGCCGGCCTAGCTTTCGTGCTGGCGCCCGCCGCAATCTTCATCTGGGCTCAACTTCTCAGCGGACCGGACGGCAAGCTTCACGTGTATTTCTTCGACGTGGGCCAGGGCGACAGCACGCTAATCGTCACACCCTCGGGGCGACAGGTACTGGTGGACGGGGGACCGGAGAGCGATAGCGCCACCGGCAGCCTGACCGGTCCGCTGTCCGCCGGCGACCAAAGTCTGGACTTGGTGCTGCTGACCCACATGGACGCCGACCACAGCCGGGGCTTGCTGGAGGTGCTGGAGCGCTACCGGGTGGGATCCGTTCTGGTGGGACTGGAGCAACCGGATAGCTCCCTCTACCCCCAGTGGAGCGCTACCCTGGAACGCAAGAACCTGCCCAAGGTTGCCGTAGAGGCTGGTTACGAGATACTCCTGGAGCCGGGCATAACTCTGGAGGTGGTGCACCCGCCTTCGAATCCGATCGGGGGGCCTCGGCCGGACAGGAACAATAACGGTGTCGTACTCCGGCTGGTATACGGAGGGGTGAGCTTTTTACTGGCCTCCGACATCGAGGCGGAGGCGGAGAACTACCTGGCGGTGCAGGGCCCGGTGCTGGAGAGCACGGTGCTGAAGGTGCCGCACCACGGCAGCAAGACATCCACCACGAAGGCTTTTCTGGCTCGGGTGGACCCCGCCGTCGCGGTCGTGTCCGTTGGGGAGGGGAACCGCTTCAAACACCCGTCCCCGGAGGTGGTGCAACGGCTTGGCGAGTCGGTGGTCCCCGGCGGGGTATACCGGACGGACCAAGACGGGACCATCGAATTCATCACCAACGGTGAAACGCTGTGGGTGAGGACCGAGCGATGATCGAGCGCCCTGTCTCGTGATACAGCTTTTCACCGGCGAATTCTTTCGCCAGTCCCGCTCCGCGACCGTCATCCCGGCGAACAATGCCGGACCGGGTATCCAGACGATACGATACTCTGAACCGGAGACCCGGGCCATGTCCTGCTCCAGGTAAGGTATACTGAGCATCGACCGGCAATCAGCTATCGGCGAACTCCACACATCCGATCTTGGCCGTTGACTCAAGCTCTATCTCTGGCCGCGAATACGCGCTCGCTGGTGGGCAGTAGCTGGATCTCCCTAAAGGAAGTGGTTAACTTTGTTGAGACCGGATGGCCGATCTTGGGATCAGGCCAGACCAACGATTATCACCCCAGGTTTCCAAAGATCCGCCGAGGGCTCGGCGCTGATTGAAGTGGGCGCTACCAAGGTGCTGTGTGCGGTCTCGCTGGAAGAGCGGGTGCCCCAGTTCTTGAGGGGGCAGGGCAAAGGCTGGGTCACCGCCGAGTATGAGATGCTGCCCCGGTCCACTTCGACCCGCAGGTCAAGGGACAGGGAATCAGGGCGGGTCAGCGGCCGCTCTCAAGAGATTCAGCGAATGATCGGACGGGCCCTGCGGGCGGTCACCAACCTGGAAGCCCTGGGCGAACGCACCGTGCAGGTGGACTGCGATGTGGTCGAAGCCGACGGCGGCACCCGCACGGCGGCTATTACCGGGGCCTACGTGGCCCTGTACCAGGCCATGACCGTCCTGGTAAGAAACGGGGTACTGCCCAAGATTCCTTTGCGAAGCGCGGTGGCCGCCGTCAGCGTCGGCATCGTCGACGGCGAGTTGCTTCTGGACCTGTGTTACAAAGAAGACTTCCGCGCCCAGGTGGATTTCAACGTGGTGCTCACCGATGACGGGCTGATGGTAGAGCTGCAAGGGGCCTCCGAAGCCGCCCCATTTTCCCGTGAGCTGGTGCCCGAGGTGCTGGCCCTGGCAGCCAGGGGGATGGAGCCGATGTTCCGGCTGCAGCAAGAGGCCATCCGGAAGCTGTAATCAGAGACCCCCACGCGTTCTCCGAAGACCCTCCTGGCCGGAAGTGGACGGGACGCCCCCGGTGTGCTTATTGCGAGCGCGTGGGATATCATGTAGTAGCGGCAGCGCGAGCTAACCGCGGCTTAATACGATGATATATGGGGTTGCATGCCGAGTTCACCCAAGAAGCACCTTATTTCCAACCGGTCCGGCAACAAAGGGCTCGGGTTCAGCCACCGCCTCATGTTGCCAATCCTGGGTTTGATCGCACTTTTTTCACTGGTCCTGAGTGCTTGTGACAGCGCCGGCCCAACACTGACGACGGCTCCATCTCCAACAACCGCTCCGCCGGCGGCCACGTCCACTCCAGCGCCGGTGCCCGCGACCCCAACCGTGGTTCCCATTCCTACGCCCGCTGCCACTCGATCCCCAACGGCGACGGCCCAGCCGGCTCCCACGAGCACGCCCCCTGCCACGCCCGTTCCGCCGACTCCCATCTTGATGCTGCAACTGCCCAACGTGGCGGATACGGTGGAGCGAGTGCGTCCCGCCGTGGTATCCGTGGTATCGGAAGTGGTCAGCAGGGACTTTTTTGGCAATCTCTTTTCCAGCTTTGGAAGTGGCACCGGGGTGATTATTGACTCCCAGGGGCTCGTCTTGACCAACAACCATGTGGTAGAGGGAGCTGTTGATATCACTGTCACCCTGGACGATGGCAGCCAACAGAAGGCCGAAATTGTTGGCGCCGACCAGCTCTCGGACCTGGCGGTGCTGCGGTTACCGGGAGACGGCTATCCGTTCCTGCCGGTGCGCGAGGCCGTGCCGCCCCGCGTCGGAGAATGGGTGATCGCCATCGGCAACGCCCTGGCCCTCCCGGGCGGCCCGACGGTCACGGTAGGAGTAGTTTCGGCCCTGGGGCGGTCTATCGAGGCCTCCGCCGGTATAACCCTCTACGATCTGATTCAGACCGACACCGTAATCAACCCCGGCAACAGCGGAGGTCCTCTGATCAGCCTGCGAGGTGAGTTGGTGGGCATCAACACCGCGGTGCAGCGCACCTCCGCCAGCGGGACGCCCGTGGAAGGCATTGGTTTCGCGATCAACATGGAGACGGCGGCCCAGGTGTCGGATCAACTCGTCCGGTTGAGCCGGGTGCGTTGGGCGTGGATGGGGGTGATCCTGGCCGACTTGATACCTGAGGTTGCGGCAAGGGTGGGGTTACCCATCAGAGAAGGCGTGGTGATACAGAACACGGTAATAGACGGGCCGGCCGACCAAGCGGGCATCGAGCCCGGCGATATTATCCTGTCGGCCAACGGCCAGGAAATTGCGACGGTCAGTGACCTGACCAGGCTACTGAAGCAGCAGTTCAAGGCCGGCCAGGATATTGATGTGGAACTGTTCCGCGACGGCGGGAGGAAAACCATCATGATGACCCTCGGAGAAAGGCCTCTCAGGTAGCGACACGGCCAGAGACAGGGCCCTCCCGCGCCATGGTCAGCGACCGGCGGGTGTAGGGGCACAGCATGCTGTGCCCCTACAGTTCAGCCCCGTCGTCGTCCAGGAGCACCACGGGCAGGCCCAGATCTCGTAGTCCGGGTTCCACCGCCAGGCGGTCGCCCACCACCAGCACCTTCAGTTGGTCGGGAAGGATCCGCTCCGATCCGATACGTTGGACCTCGGCCAGGGAGACTACCTTCACCCGAGACCTCACCGTCCGAAAGTAATCGTCGGGCAGATCATACAGGGTCAGTTGGACTAGCTGGCCCAAAACCTGTCCGGGCCGCTCGAAGCCGGCCGGGTAGGCCCGGAGCATTCCGGCCTTGGCCTCCTCCAGTTCCTTTTGGCTGATGGGCCGATCCGTGTGGACCTCGTGGAACTCCCGCAAGGTCTCCGCCACCGATTCCTTGGTCACCGCGGTATGGACGCTGCCGCCGGCCAAGAGCAATGACGGGCCCCGGTGCCACTGCACGTAAGAGTGGTACCCGTAGCTATAGCCCTTCTCCTGGCGCAGGTTCAGGTTCAAGCGGGCCTCGAATTGTCCGCCGAAAGCGGAGTTGAGCAGAACCAGGCCGAGGTAGTCGGAATGCTGCCGGGGTATGGTGGTTTGAAGCGCCCAGATCACGGATTGGGCCGCCCCGGGCCGGTCCACCAGATAAATCGCGGAGCCGCCGGCGTTACCATCTAAGGCGGGTGTTGGAGATGCGGCCACCTCCGAAGCAGCTTGCCAGTCCCCCAGAGCGGCCTCGGCCTTCTCCTCCACATCGGCGAGGGTCACGTCCCCCGCCACGATGAGCGTCGCGGAGGCCGGGCCGTAGGTCTTTCGGAAATGGGACATGACGTCGTCCCGGGACAGCGACCCCACCGCCGCCTCCGTGCCATGGATGGGGTGCCCGTATCCGGTATTCTGGTCGAACATGAGGCCCGAAACCAGGCGGGCGGCCACGCCGGTTGGATCGTCCTTGCTCCGGCGCAGGTCGGTCATCTCCTCGCGGCGCACCCTCTCCAGCTCATGGTCGGGAAACGTGGGGTTTTTCACGAGGTCAGCCATCAACTCCAGGGCGGCGGGCCAGTCCTTCGACATAGTTTCGGTGACCAAGAGGGTGTGCTCCCGGCCCACTTCGACGGAAATTCGGGCGCCCAGGAACTCGAAGGCGGCCGCAATTTCCTGGCTGGAGCGGGAGGAGGTACCTTCGACCAGCATCTGGGCGGTGAAGCTGGCCAGTCCGGGAATCTCCACGGAGTCGGTGGCCGCTCCGGCCCGGACCATGAGCGCGAAAGCGACAATGGGAAGCCTCGGCTGCTCGACCACCGTAACTTCCAGGCCGTTGGACAACCGGAGGTGCGAGGGTTTTGGTGGCGTGAAAGACGGTTCCTCCGCCGGCTGGGGCATGGACGCCCGGTCCACGGCCACGGAGGCCAAGGTGGGTTGGAAGGTATGCTCGGGCAATACTCGCAGCCTTACCTGCCGGTGATCGAGCACCCTTTGGCCGACCCGCAAGACGTCCTCCCGCTGGACAGCCAGGTACCGGTCCAGAATGGAGTTAATCAAGCCCGGGTCGCGGCCGAATATGTTGAAGTGGTTCAACTGGTCGGCCCTGCCCCCGAATCCACCGATCCTGGCCAACTGGCGAAAGTGGGCGGCGCTGATCCGGTTCTTGACCCGGGTCATCTCCTCGTCGGTGGGAGGTTCTCGCCAGAGGCGCTCCAACTCGGCGTCGGTGGCAGCCTCCACTTCCGCAAGGTCGTGGCCTTCCGCCGCCGTGACCTGGATGATGAACTGCCCGGCAATCTCCGAGGGATGGTATCGAATGAGGGCGCTCTGGGCGATCTGCTTCTCGTATACGAGAGACCGGTGCAGGCGGGAAGTTATGCCGTCGGAGAGAATCGCCTGCAGAAACTCCAAAGGAGCGTCGGCGTCGTCCAGGTCGGGCGGGGTGGTCCAGGCAATATACGTTCGAGGTAGGGACACCTTGTCCCGCATCTCCAGTTCTACCCGACCCGCCAGTCCGGAATCGAAGCGTCCCTTGCGGGGCAATGCCGGACCCGGAGGCAAGTCCCCGAAGTAACGGTTGATCAGGTCCATGGCCTGGTCCCGTTGGAAATCGCCGGCGATGGCCAGGCTGGCGTTGGAGGGGGAGTAGTAGCGGCGGAAGAAATCCTTGACATCGTCCAAGCTAGCCGCGTCCAGGTCTTCCTGGGAACCGATGGTCATCCAGTGGTAGGGATGAGGCATCGGGAACATTGTCTCTTGAAGACGCCAGTAGGCCATGCCGTAGGGGCGGTTTTCATAGGTTTGACGCCGCTCATTTTTCACCACATCGCGTTGGATGTCGAAGCGCTTCTGGTCCAGAGCTTCCATCAAGAAGCCCATTCGGTCGGACTCCAGCCACAGCGCCAACTCCAGGTAGTTGGAGGGCACGTCTTCCCAGTAGTTGGTCCGGTCCGAAGTGGTGGAGCCGTTGAGGTTGGCCCCGGCCTTCTGCAGCGGCTCGAAGTAGCTCCGGTTATGGTGCTTGGAGCCCTCGAACATCACGTGTTCAAAAAGGTGGGCAAAGCCGGTGCGGCCTATCTCTTCGTCCTTGGAACCGACATGGTACCAGACGTTGACCGCCACCAGAGGTATCGCGTGGTCCTGATGCAGGATGACATCAAGCCCGTTGGAAAGGGTTACCTTCTCAAAAGATATGTTCACCATTAGGTGCCGGGAATCCGGAGGGGAACGGGCCGGTCCTTCTGGTTGGCTGAGATCTCGTCGGTGTTCCAGAGGCGGGAAAACTTAAAGGCCCGAGGGCAATGCGGGTAGGCTTCCACCACCTCGATAAGCATTCCCTGAAGGTAGTTGGACCGGTCGTCGAGTTCGTAAAGAGACAGCTCGACCTTCCGGCGGTCCAGTTCCGTTTTGTCCATGATGGTCACGGTGCCGTTCACCCGGACGGTATCGTTCACGCCGGGTATCATGAACACCAGGCCGATGTGATTGTTGCTCTCCACATTCTGGTAGGTCTGGAACAACTTGTTCCCGGCAACATCTGGAAAGAGCAGGTGTTTATCGTCCAACACCAGAACGAACCCCGGCTTACCTCCCTTGGGGGAGGCATCGCACTGGCCGGAGGCGTCGCTGCTAGCCACAACGGCGAAGGGCGCATTCTTGATGAACTCCTGGACATAATCGGTCAGATGGTCCTTCAGTTTGGTCACGGCTCCGCCGCTGGGATAACCGAATACGTCGACAAAACGGTTTCGCGCTACGCCCTGGTCGGTTGTAGTCATATTGACTCCTTCTGAACTGAAGTGCCTTCATTTTACCCATCCAGCCCGGAATCAGCAAGGATATTCCAATTATCCGCCGGCCGTGCTCCCTCGGCAAGAACGCCGAAGAAGTCACGCTGGTGTCCGGCCCGGCCAATGGTTTTGCATGGATGGATTGTGCGGCGTTTCCTCCCCGCAATCGTCTTTCCGGCGCAGGCCGGAACCCAGAGATGGGTTGGTTGGATCCCGGCCTTCGCCGGGATGACAGACTGGAACTCCTGGCTCGGCCTGGCTTCCCGAAATCCGAACGAGGGGCCACTCCACGCGGTCCGGCAGGGCTGACAGGATGAATGTAATCGGCTCGTTCGGAGCCACGCCTTCGGGGATTGACTGGACAGAAGCCGATCCGAAGCTTACCGGCGCCGGCCTCTACCGAAGCTCGGCCATCGTCTCCACCAAGCGGCGGCAGTCGGCAAGGGGGCGGATGCCGATCCGGACGTATTGGGGCAGACCGAAGGAAGCGCAGTCCCGGACAAACAGGCCGCGGTGCGCCAGCCGGTCACGCCAGCTCGCCGCGTCGCCCACCTGGACCAACAGGAAGTTGGCCGCGGAGGGCGGCACGGTGAATCCCAAGCCGGTCAGACCGGCCGTCAGGTACTCTTTGGCCTGGGCCACGGCCTGGCACGCTCTGGGGAGATACCCGCCGTCGGCCAGGACCGCCAGGCCGGCCGCCTGGGCCATGCCGTTGACACTCCAGTCCGGCTGGAAGGCCGCCAGGCGTCCGGTCACCTCGTCCGACGCCAGACAGAAGCCCAGCCGAAGCCCGGTCAGCGCGTAGTCCTTGGTCATGGAACGCAGCAGGATGACGTCGCCACGGTCCAGCAGCGCCAGGGAGTCCCAGGGATTTTCGACGAAGGAAAGGTAAGCTTCGTCGAGGACCAGCAGCCCGCCGGCCCCGGAGGTGGCGTCAGCGAGGACTTCCACCTCCGGCCGTTGAAGAAAGACGCCCGTGGGATTGTTGGGGTTGCACACGAACACCAGGCTGGGCCGCTCGCGGGTAATGTGCCGTGCCGCCAGGGCCAGGTCCCACCGGAAGCCGGGACGTTCCAGCCCGTCCTGACATGAGGTGCCGGCCCCGGCCAGACGGCACGCGCCCTCGTACTCACCGTAGGTGGGTGTCAGCAAGAACGCGGTATTGCCGGTACCCGGACGAGGCGGCGAGAGCCAGGCTCGGGCCAGCAGGTGGATGATCTCGGTGGAGCCGTTGCCAACCAGGATGCGCTCGACCGGCAGGGTTACCCGCCGGGGGCCGGAAAGGTGGCGGGAGAGCGCCTCACGCAGCTTCAAGCAGCTGGGGTCGGGGTATGCCGCCAGGTCCACGTTGTTTAGCGCGTCCCAAACCCCAGCGGGAGGACCCAGGGGGCTGATGCTGGCGCTGAAATCCAGCACCTCGTCCGGCGTCAAGCCCAGGGCCCGAAGCTCGGCGGGTTTGATGCCTCCGTGCACCGGGCGGGCCGGGGCGGCCGGCCGCTCGCCCCTACGGGTCGGCTCATATTCGCTAGAAGATTCCATGTCTCAACAGTGTCAGGCCCAGGGCCACCAGCAGGCCGAGGCCCGCCACCAGGTACATGGACCTAACCGCCTGGGTAATGTCGTGGACCTCCACCGGGCGAGTGCTGTCGCCAAGCCGGTAATGGCCCACCTTCTCCAGCTGTACGCCCAAGGCCCCGGCCATGCCGCTCATGGCCCACCCGGCGTTGGGGCTCTCGGTGCGGGAGTGGTCCCGCCACATGATGCGCCAGGCTCCACGCATCCTCTGACCGGGCAGAAACAGGCTGCTGAGGACCAGAAGCAACCCGGCCAGCCGCGCCGGTATCAAGTTCACCAGGTCGTCAAGGCGGGCTGAGGCTTTTCCAAGGTATTCGTACTCGCCATGGTAACCTATCATGCTGTCCAAGGTGTTGATGGCGCGGTAGGCCACGGCGCCCGGCAGTCCGAAAAGGGCGAAGAACAGCCACGGCCCGACGAAGCTGTCCGCCATGTTCTCCGACACCGACTCCACGGTGGCCACCGCAGCCTGCTCCGGAGAGAGGCTGGAGGTGTCCCGGCTGACCAGGGAACGCAGGTTGTGACGTGCCTGGGCGATTTCGCCGCGGGATAGCAGCCCACCCACCTGGCTCGCCGCCCGGTGGAGCATTCTGAGGGAAAAGGTGCTCTTAAGCAAACTCGCCCCCACCAGGACGTAGGCCACCTCGTGAAACCCATGGAGGCCTCGGACGGCGAAGTAGGCGGCGGTGGTCCACAGGCCGGCGACCAGGAGGGCCAGCACCGCTCCGGCCACGACCGCGGCCGTCCCGTCTCTGGGAGCCAGCCTCTCGGTGAAAGCCACGGTGCGGCCAATCCACACGGTAGGGTGGAACCGGGCGGGCGGCTCTCCCATCGCCAGATCCAGGAGCACGGCCAGGGCCAGGACAGTCAGGTTTGGAACAGTGTCCAACACTGTCAAAACCCTGATCCGGGCCGCGCCACCGTTACCTTCTCTCTGCCCTCATGTCTGCTCCGGCGCGGCCTTTCTTGACCTCCTCCTCCCTCGCTTCCAACCAAGGACCACCAGGAGTTCTCCGACGGCGGCGTTGCTCACGTCGTCCTTCAGAGGCACGTCGGGGTGTATCAGATACGCGTTCTGCCGGCCACTCCGGGACTTGGTAACGTACCCATCCTTTTCCAACTCGTTGATGATGCGGTGAGCCGCTCTCTCCGTGATCCCTGCCGCGTCGCCGATCTCACGTGCGGTACCGCCCAGATGCATGGCAATTACGGCGAGGACGCGACCGTGGTTCGTGATGAAAGACCACTCAGACATACTATAATCCCTTGCTTTTCTGCTTACTTACGTCCGGGGTACTAGTGTACAATAAAGGTAGACTTTTGTATCATGTGTTGGGAAGGTAGTTTTACATAACAGGCTGCTTATATCCTGTCCGGTGATTCTTCGTTCAGAATACACCATACGGCAAGGGAAGGAAGGTGTGGAAAGACGGTGCCACCCTCATTCTACCTTCCCGGCAACCTTCCAGGGTAGCAGCAGAACAGACACCGCCCACCCCGCTCCGACGGGCGGAGACGGGGACAAACGGACTGTTGAGAACCTCCATGGGAGCTGGCTGAGTGGTAGCTGAGGGCTTCATTCTGGGCTTGTTCGCGGCGTTTACTTTCGGCATCGCGGACTTCATCGCAACCATTGTAGCACGAAGGCTGGGTCTTATCCGGCTGCTGGTGGTGACCCACGTCGCCGCGGTGGTTCTGGCCACCCCCTACCTGGTGTTCAGGGCCGATCTGCACGGCATCCCTCTCGCGTATTGGCCGGTATTCGGAGCTGTAAGCCTCCTTGTCCTGGGCACTCTGGTCAGCTTCTACAAAGCGCTCCAGACGGGTCCGGTGGCCCTGGTGAGTCCCACCGTCTCCGCTCACATAGTAATCGTCATTCTCCTCTCGGTGCTCGTCCTGGGGGAGCAAATAGGCATCTTTCAGATCGTAGGGGTGGCCGCCGCGGTGGGGGGGGTCATGCTGGCCTCCTTCACCTTAGACCGGTCACACCGTGGCACCAATCGGCCAAACAAAGCCTTGATGTTCGCATTGGCCGCCGCGGTGGGCGCCGGATTCTTCGTTTTCACCCTCGGCATTCTTTCCCGAGAGGTCGGCTGGTTCCTTGCCATCTACGTAGTGCGCTTGATCGGCCTGGGCATCGTTCTCGCCGCTCAAAGGGCGGTCCGCAGCCAACCGTGGAAAGAGGTCCCTATCAAGCTGATTCTGGCGGCGGCGCTGGTGGGAGCCCTGCAAATCGTTGGTCTCGCAGCATACACCATCGGGGCCCAAATCGGGATGATTTCCGTGGTCGCGACGACTTTTTCAGTCTACCCAATCATCCCGATGGTGGGAGGACTGGTCCTACTCCGGGAGAAGCTCGCCTCACGACAGGCTGTGGGCCTGGCGTCGGTTCTAACGGGTCTCCTGGTCCTCGGCATGGCCAGCTAACGAGGCATCCCGGCCGGTTCCAGCCCAACGGCGCGCCTTAAAGCTGTCCGCCCGATGTTCCCCATCCCACGAATGCCGCTGTCCGTGCGCTCACCTCAGCAAATCCGGCAAGGGCTCGATCCACCCGTGGGGCACCAGGGCAACCGCCGCGATCAGGGCCACGGCCTCGGCCAATTCGTTAATGGCGCCGTAGGTATCACCGGTCAGCCCACCCAGCATTCCGGCCATATACCGGCCCGTCAGCCAGGCCAACGCCGATACCGCCACCAGCATTCCAGCGCCGCCGAAGGCGCCCAGGATGATAGCGGAGCCCACCGCCGTCGCCGCGGCCACCACGGCTGCGCCCCTGGCGCCGCCTTGATGAAACGGAGAGCCCAGGCCTTCGCTCCGCACGTAGGGAAAGGCCCCCAGAGCCAGGACCATAGACCACCGGGACAACATCGGAAACAGCAGCAGCGACACCTGGCGTCCCGGCTCCGGCAGGGTCAAGAGCGAGACCAGGGCCCCGTACTTCAAGAGAAGCAGGCAGCCAGCGCCGGCTATGCCGAAAGCGCCCACCTTGGAGTCGCGCATGATCTCCAGCCGGCGCTCCCGGCCGAAGCCGCCGAACAGCCCGTCGCAGGTATCCATCAAACCGTCCAGGTGCAGCCCCCGGGTGACGATCACCAGGGCAACCACCAGCACGGCGGCGGTCAGGTAGACGGGGAATATTTCCCGGCCCCCCCGCTCCGAGCCCAGCAGAAGCAGGCCGATCAAGAGGCCCACAACCGGGAAGTAAGCCCGGGAGTCGCTGATCTCCTGCTGGGATGATGGATCCCGGCCCCAGGTAGAGGGAATCACTGTCAGGAAACTGAAGGCTGCCAGCAGCGAGGTCAGGACCGGGCCTCTTCGCCGTCGCCGTCATCGTCAATCCGCTCCGACACCCCGGCTTCACCGAAGGTGGCCATCTCGGCCAAGCACTTGGCGGCGGCTTCGATGATGTGCATCGCCAGGGCCGCGCCCGTGCCCTCGCCCAGGCGCATTCCCAGGTCCAGCAAGGGGCTCAGTCCCATGGCGTCGAGGCCGACACGGTGGCCGGGCTCCACCGACTGGTGGGAAGCGATGAAATACTGCCGGGCCTGAGGGGCCATGGACCAGGCGATCAGGGCGGCGGCGCCGGAGATGAAGCCGTCGACCACCACCGGCCGGCGCCCGGCGGCCGTCCCGAGCATGGCCCCGGCCAAGACCCCGATCTCAAAACCACCGACTTTGCTCAGAACGTCCAGGCCGTCCTTGGGGTCCGGTCGGTTGACTTCAATTGCGCGCCGCACCACGTCGACCTTGTGCGAAA
Source organism: Dehalococcoidia bacterium (assembly GCA_030740155.1). Lineage (GTDB taxonomy): Bacteria > Chloroflexota > Dehalococcoidia > Lucifugimonadales > UBA3495 > CAJWBT01. The sequence continues at coordinate 14,226 of JASLXV010000105.1, forward strand.
GGGCCTCGTCGTCCAGGCCGGTCCCCCTCCCGGTGGTGACGCCAGGATCAACGCCGGCGATCACCGCGGTGATGGCGCTGGACGCGGTGGTGTTGCCGATACCCATGTCGCCGCAGGCGATCAGGTCGGCGCCCTCGGCTCTCTGCTCTCGGGCCGTTTCGATGCCGGTCTCGATGCAATGGATGGCTTGCGGTCGAGTCATGGCCGGGCCCACGGCCATGTTGGCCGTCCCCCGGCCGGCCTTCACTGAACGCAGGACCGGATGGGGATCGAGGTCCGCGGCCACGCCGGCGTCTAGGATAACGATGCTGGCCCCTGCCTGTTTGGCCAGCACGTTGATGGCCGCTCCGCCCCGCAAGAAATTCAGCACCATCTGAGGCGTGACATCCTGGGGGAAGGCGCTGACTCCCTCGGCCACCACCCCGTGGTCGGCGGCGGCCAGGATGACGGCCTTGCGCAGGATTCGCGGGATCGGCTGGCCGAAGATTCCGGCCAGGATCACGGATAGTTCCTCCAGGCGTCCCAGGCTTCCCTGAGGCTTGGTCAGCATGTCTTGCCGGGATCGGGCCGCCGCCATCGCCTCCTCGTCCAGGGGGATGATCCGGTCCAGGGTCTGGTCGATCAATTCAGAAATAGCCATTGAGGTGCTCCTTAGCCGTCAGGTCGTCAAAACTCAATGCCCGGTTGGGCCTTGATGCCCTGCTGGTAGGGGTGCTTGACGACGCGCATTTCGGTAACCAGGTCGGCGTAGTCGATCAGGGCCTGGGGAGCGTGCCGCCCGGTGATGATGACGTGTTGCATCGGAGGCCGCCGCTTCAGCACCTCGATCACCTCCTCCGTCGAGACCCAGCCGTAGTGGAGGGGGTAGGTGAACTCGTCCAGGATCACCATGTCGTACTCCCCGGAGGAGATCACCTTTTTACATTCTTCCCAATGAGCCTTGGCCAGAGCGGCCGTCTGTTCCAGGTCCTGAGAGCGCCAGGTGAACCCGTCGCCCATCGCCCGCATCTCCACTCCGATCTTTTTCGCGGCCCTCTGCTCCCCAAAATTGGCGGTCGAGTGTTTGATGAATTGGAGCATCACGACCTTCGAGTCCCGGCCCCAGGCACGAAACAGGGCGCCCATGGCAGCGGTCGTCTTGCCCTTGCCGTCACCCGTGTTGACGATGACCAGCCCCTGGTTGATCCTGGGACCTTTTATCGACTGGGGTTTCTCCTGAGCGGCCTCATCGACGCTCATATTGTCCTCACCCTCCGGTGAATGTTGTCTTTCGAGCCACCGTATCAAATCGGCGGCGCCCCGAGACCGATTCCTTGACCGGTATCATGTAGCCAGGTCCGACCCTCTGGCACAGGTGTCGACGAAACGGCGGGCCAGCGAGGGGTCGCTCCCCAGGTGAATATGGACGTAGGAGGCCCACACGCTGCCAACTTGGAAACCGTCGGCCCGGTTGTCCTGGTCCACCACCCGGTAGACCGAATGCTCGGGGTCCGGCGGCTGCTCCAGTGTTGACCAGTGAAACTCGTGGGCCCGCACCCGCTGCCCGCGCCGCATCAGCGGGCTGTCGGTGCGCGACTCGACCTCCCGGTAGCCCAGGATCTGCCGCCGGCCGGACATAGCGGAGACGGCCGGGATTGCCCCCACCATCGGAAACCGGACGCCGTCCAGGCCGGAAAGGCTCCGGCCCAGGTACATGAGTCCGCCGCACTCAGCGTATACCGGCACGCCCCGGCCCACCGCGGCTTGGATAGCAGCGTGCATGGGCGCGTTCCCAGCAAGCTCGGCCGCGAACATCTCGGGGAATCCGCCGCCGATGTAGATGCCGCCGGCGCCGGTGGGCAGCTCGGCGTCTTCCATGGGGCTAAACGGCGCCAACTCGGCGCCCCATGCCTCCAGCAGGTCCAGCGAGTCCTGGTAGTAGAAGCTGAAGGCCTTGTCCTTGGCAATTGCGATGCGGGCCCGTTTCGGCTGGGGCGCCTCCGGGTACACCTGCATTGGGGCTGGCGGCGTTTTCGATGCGGCAGCGAGTTCCACGATACGGTCCAAGTCGAAGGTCTCTTCCACCTGGGCCACGAGCAGGTCGTACCATTGGCGGGCCACCGTGCCCTCCACCGCCGGTATCAGCCCCAGGTGGCGCTCCGGCTGAACCAACTCATCCCTTTGGGGCAGGTAGCCCAACACCGGAAGGCCGGTGGTGGCCTCGATCTGAGGTCGGCAGAACTCCAGGTGCCGCGCCCCGCGGACACCGTTGAGGATAACCCCGGCGATGCGCAGGCCGGGATCGAATTGCTGGTAGCCCAGCACCTCGGCGGCCACGCTGCGGGCGACCTTGCGGGCATCGGCCACCAGAATCACCGGGGCCGCCAGCAGTTTGGCCAGCTCGGCGGTCGAGCCTTCCTCGGATAGGCTGGCATGACCGTCAAACACCCCCATAACCCCCTCCACCACTGAGATGTGGCACCGGGCGCTGGCCCGCTGATAAAGCTCCAGGACCGTGGGGTGGGGCAGGAGCCAGGTATCCAGGTTGCGGCTGGGCACACCGCAGGCCGGCGCGTGGTAGGAAGGATCGATGTAGTCAGGCCCGGCCTTGAAGGGCTGCACTCGATAGCCACGGCGGGTCAGCGCCGCCATGATTCCGGTGGCTACCGTCGTCTTCCCTACGCCACTCCGCACTCCGGCGATTACGATGGCAGGGGTCAAAGCAAGGTCTCCATCTGCAGGCGATCAGCAGTCAGCAGTCAGCGATCAGCTACCGGCTGATGGCTGATGGCTGCGCTGCGCATTGTTTCCGTTCCGTCCGTCTATTGTACGCCGCCAAGCCTTGCCCCACGCAACGTTGGACGGCCTGGGCAACTCTCCAAAACTGGGCCGAACATTTTCTCTCATTTGCTGATTGGCTTACGGCGGTCCCGCTCTCACTTCGATCGGGGCCGTCCCCGGTATGGCATGACAGAAAAAGCCCGACTTCACAGCCGGGCCCAGGCACATAACGACTCGTACCTCCGTCCGCGAAGTGTCTCAAGTCCATCCTAAAGCAGGTTCCCTGGCTTCCGGCTTCAACGAGCTTCTCGCCGGTTACAGTGGCGGGACCGCGCCGGATTTACACCGGCTTCCCCTTTTTGGCCCCGATGAATCGGGGCACCTTCAGGCAATATTCAATTGTAGTGGGCCACGTTGTGATTTCCCGTGTCCCAGTCGGCAGAGCAGGAATTGTCCGGTATTGTATGCCGGACGGGTTGGGCCGTCAATGCACCCGGCCGGTTGAAACACCGGCGCCGTGCCAGAATAGCCTCGCCAGGGCGTTGCCAATCGGCTGCTAGCCGGCATTCAGGGTGTAGGTAGCAACCTGCTCGCCAACCCGCTTCTCCTCCTTGAGCTTCGCCAGGTGAGTCCGCACGTTGCGGGCCGCCGCCTCCCGCAGGTTCCGGCGCAGGTTCCGGGGATAGATCGCGCGCACCAGGTCATCCACCGACTGGGCGCCGCCATCCAGGGCCGCCAGTATCTGGTCCTCCCGTTGCTGCCGGTGCTGAATGTACCACTGGACGCGCTGGGTGCCGTTGCGGATCACCGGGCCGTGGCCGGGGCAGATGATGTCCGGGCGCTGGCGGGCCATCAGTTCCAGCGTGGGCATGTACTGCTTGAGGTTGCGGACGGTGGCAGAAGAGTGCCCCAGGATGGTGTCTCCGCTGAATAAGACCCGATCGGCCCGGAGAAAGTATGACACATGGTCGTCCTCGTGGCCGGGGGTAAACAGCGCTCTGATGGAGGCGCCGCCGCCGACGGGGATTTGCTCCCGGGACCGCAATTTCACCACTGAGCCCGATCCCAGGCGCTGAACAAGGCGGTCCTCCAGCTTGGGGTGGCACCTCACCGGGCAGTCCATGGCCTCTTGCAGCCGGTCCAGGCCGCCTATGTGGTCGCCGTGGCTGTGGGTAATCAGGATTCCCGAAATGCGAGGCCGGCCAAGCTCGGCGTGGAATTCCAGGATCTGCTTGGTCCAGGAACGGTAGGGCTCCCCGGAGTCGATCATTACCATGTGCTGGCGAGGATCGCCGACGAAATAGATCTGGGTCCCGCCGGGGTGCATCGCACCGAAGGTATTCTGGTCTTCAACGATGTGGGTGCTGTAGACGTGCTCGGTAATCTGCATATGGAACCTCGGACCACCGGGCCGTCGACATCCTCGGACCGGTGACAAGAATTGCGCCGGCAAATGGCGCCTATGTTCTGGCTACTGGGATGTTAGACGGGGGTGCCGGTTCCGTCAATCCCCCGCGCCGTGGCGGCCCTGTTTAGCCTAGCTCCTGTTGGCGGGGATGGCGGGACACGCCCGAAAAGATTTAACGCCCAGCCGGGTTGCCACGGCCTTGGCGCATCGATAGAATTCCCTTTGCCAGGGAAGGTTCCCCCCACGAGGACAAGCGGTCGTCACAGAGCAGGGGGCACCGGCTCTAGGTGAACTCGGGGGATGCGAAGTCACCCCCTCTCTTGTTTCTGTCTGCGTAACGGGGGGAGGACTGTTCCTTCACTTTGGGCAGAGGGAAGGCCAGGATGGGGTTTGGCTAGGCGTCGAGACCACCTGGGAACGATACCAACTTGGCTGCGTCAGCAATCGGAAGGGAGAGATAACATGAAGATCACCAGAGTCGAGGTCTTTCCAGTAACTATCCCCTATCCCGAAGCCTACGTCATGGCCAGCAGCTCCACGGCGGCCCGGGATGAGGTTATCATCAAGGTACATACCGACCAGGGAATCGTGGGGCTGGGGGAGGCAGTGGCCCGCCACGAACGCGGCCAGACCCAGGAGGTGATGACCGTGGTCCTCACCAAATACTTCGCCCCCGCCCTCATCGGCGAAGACCCCTTGGACATCGAACGCATCATCAACAAGCTGGGCGGTATGGACTGTCCCTGGCTCTCCACCCTTCACGCCGTGGACAACGCCCTCTACGACATCATGGGGAAGGCCTTTGGGGTGCCGGTGTACCAGCTTCTGGGCGGCGCCGCGAGGAAGAGCATCTCCCTCACCCGCAGCTTGCCCATCAAGTCACCCGGGGAGATGGCGGAGCGGGCGGTGGCCCTCAAGGAGCAAGGCTACCACACCCTCACCGTCAAGATAGGCTTCGACCCGGATGAGGATATGGAGCGCCTCATGGCGGTGAAAAGGGCCGTGGGGGACTGGCCGCCCCTGGAGGTGGACCCCAACGAAGGCTACACCGCCGACGTGGCCATCCAGACGCTGAAGCCCGTGCAAGACCTCATCACCTGTGTGGAGCAGCCGGTGTCCCGCTACGACTTCCTGGGAATGGCCAAGGTTGCCAACGCCCTGGATACCCCGGTGGCCGCCGATCAGATGCTCACCTCGGCCCGCCACGTGGCATTGGCAGCCCACCTGGGGGCCGCCGACGTGATGTGCCTGAAACTTCCCGAGGTGGGAGGCATTGCCCTGAGCCGCAAGTTTCTGGAAGTGGCCCGGGCCTTCAACCTCCCGGTCACCATGGGCTCCGGGCACCCCCTGGGCGTGGGCACCGCCGCGCTTCATCACTTCGCCGCCGCCATGGAGTGGGTGCGCCCGCCCATCGGTTACGGCAGCCCGCTGGAGCGGTTCGCCAATGACATCGTCACTGAGCCCGCCCTGGTAAGGAACGGCGAAGTCACCGTGTCCGACAAGCCCGGCCTTGGCGTGGAACTGGACGAAGCTATGATGAAGAAATACGCCGTCAAGATCACCGTAGACCACGATTAGCCGTGGGCCGCCTCTAAAAACCGGCAGCAACCGGGATGATGGCCATGGCGTGTGGTTCCCTCTACGTAAGGGGATCGACGAGGACCATAACCCTGGAAATTGCGCTCAGCCAAGGCCGGCCCCGGCCCTTCGACAAGCTTCCAAAATACTGCCGAAAATCGTCGCAGTTCCTTCTTTCCCGGTCACGCTCAGCGGTTCGACTGGCTCTTGGTTTTCGTGGAGAGTGCCGGGAAAGCCCTGACGGAAGAAGACCGGCAAGAGGGGAACCGGCGGGAGGATCGAATGATTACCCAGCGAGACCTGAAAGCGGCTTTGCCCCAACTGGACGGGGTGGTCCACCTCGAAGGGCTGGCGAGCCCAGTGGAGGTGTACCGGGACCGGTTCGGAATCCCCCACATCCGGGCTTCCTCAGAGCTGGATGCCTTTTTCGCCCAGGGTTATGTCACCGCCCAGGACCGGCTGTGGCAAATGGAGTACGACCGGAGGCGCGGGTCCGGCCGCTGGGCGGAAGCGGTTGGGGCCCCGGCCCTGGAGCAAGATAAACTCATGCGCCGCTTCCGCTTGGAAGCCTCCGCCCGCCTCGACTATCAGGCGGTGAGCGACCGTACCCGAGGTATCTTCGACGTCCACGCCCGAGGGGTCAACGCCTTCATCGCGGACGCGGAGGCCACGGCCCGTCTCCCCGTGGAATACCGGATCACCGGCCTGAAGCCGGAGCCCTGGCAACCCTGGGACGGCCTTATCGTGTACAAGGTCCGGCACATCCTTATGGGCGTTTTCGAGTCCAAAGTGTGGCGGGCCCGCATGGTCAGCAAGCTGGGTCCGGAGCGGGCGGCAAGGTTGTTCCCCGGCTACGAGCCCGGCCAGCTGCTGATTCTGCCGCCGGGCGTCTCCTACTCCGGGCCGCTGGCCGACGGATTGGAAGAGCTGAGCCGTGGGGCTGCCGCCCTCAACTACCTGAACGAGACCGACGGCGGGAGCAACAGCTGGGTCCTCTCCGGCGCCCGCACGGCCTCCGGAAAGCCTATCCTGGCCGGAGACTCCCACCGGGCCCTGGACACTCCAAACGTCTACTATCAAAACCATCTGGCCTGCCCCGAGTTCGACGTGGTGGGCCTGTCCTTTCCCGGCCTGCCCGGCTTTCCTCACTTCGGGCACAACGCCTGGGTGGCCTGGTGCGTGACCCACACCGCCGCCGACTATCAGGACCTTTACATCGAACGGTTCAAGGATGACGACCCCAAATATTACCTGTTCCAAGGGCAGTGGCGCCGCGCCGAGGTCCACCACGAAAAGATCAAGGTGAAGGATGCTGAAGACGTTGACTTGCCGGTTTGGGTTACCCACCACGGCCCGGTGATCTCCGGCAGCCCCAACCAGGGGGTAGGCGTCGCCCTGAAATACACCGCCACCGAAAGGCCCTCTCCCTGGCCCGACGTTCTGCCGGAGATGCTCAGGGCCCAGAACTCCGATGAGCTGATGGAGTCGATGCGGGAATGGGTGGACCCCTGTAACAACTTCCTATTCGCCGATGTCCAGGGCAACGCCGGGTACCTGTGCCGGGGTCGAATTCCCATTCGGCCGATGGCCAATGCCTGGCTGCCCGTCCCCGGCTGGACCGGCGAGTACGAGTGGCTGGGCCAGATTCCTTTCGACGAGATACCCCGGTCGGTGAACCCGGAACAAGGCTACATCGCCACCGCCAACAACAAGCCGGTGGGCGACGATTATCCCTACCTCATCGGCATCGACTTCACCCCCGAGTTCCGGGTCAAACGGGTGACCGAGGGCCTGCTGGCCCTGGTGCGACCCACGGCGGAGGATATGCGGCAGGTACACGCCGAGCGCATATCCATCCCGGCCCAGACCTACATCGATCTGCTGGGAAGGGTAGCGCCGAGAGACGAAACCGAGACCCCGGCCAGGGAGAAGCTGCTGGCCTGGACCGGGGCGATGGACGCCGAAGAGGTGGCTCCAACCATCTATAGCGCCTGCCGGGACGCTCTGATCAAGGAGCTTCTGGAGCACAACCTGGGGCCCGAGCTGGCGGATGCCGCCGGGCATCCCGCCGACCGGGGAGTGGGGTCCTTCGTCAACCGATTCAAGGCGCGGCTGGTGACCCTGATTTCCGAGGACGACCGCACCCTGCTGCCACCGGGCGAGGACTGGCCTTCGGTGATGGCCCGAGCCTTGAGCCAAGGCGTCGCCTTCCTGAGGGAAAGGCTGGGCGATAACCCGGAAGAGTGGCGGTGGGGCCGGTTGCACCGGGCCCGGGCCCGGCATACCCTGTCCGCCGCCTTCCCGGAGCTGGCTGAACTCTTGGACCCGCCGGCGATCCCAGCCAGCGGGGACGCCGACACGCCGCTGGCCGGCGGTTATTCTCCGGCGGACCCCGCTACCATCACGGGTTTGTCGGTGGTGCGCTACGCCTACGACCTGGCGGATTGGGACCGCTCGTTGTGGGTGGTGCCTCTGGGCAGCTCCGGGCATCCCGGCAGCAGCCACTACCAGGACCAGTCGGAGGCCTGGCGACAGGTACAGATGGTGCCGATGCAGTATTCTTGGGACAGCATCATCGCCGGCAGCGAGGTGCGGCAGCGGCTGGTGCCGCTGGAATAGGGTAGCCCGATCCGTGGACCGGGCCGTCCCGCCCTATCAGGGAACAGTCCGCTACATCACCACGCGTCTCTCCTGTTGGAACCGCCGGCGGAACCTCTGGAGTGCGACCGCGGCCCAGAGCGCTTCGATCGCGGTAATCGGGTAAGCTTCCACCAGCCCGCTGTAGGCGGACGTAAGGGCGGAACCGATGGCGAAAACCAAGACCATCCATTTGGAGCGGCGTTCCAACGAATAGGAGACAAACATTATCCCGACCGCGACAATGCCAAATACAGTGAGCATGTTGATCTCTCAGTCCATTGCCTAGTACCGGGAATTGCCGGCAAAGATCAACCGTTCGCCACGAGCCTGTCGAAGGGTTCCGAGCCGGTGGTTCGACAAGCTCACCACGAACGGCATTGGCGGGGCCGATTATCGAAGGGAAGAACTAGCCGCCCAACAGCTGCCGGCCCAAGAGATCCAGGGCGGCTTGAGCTGCCGCCTGTTTAGTCGCGTCCCGGTCTCCTTGGGCGTGGAAGTTGATGGCCCGGTCACCGCCGTCCTTCACGGACAGGCCGATGAAGAAGGTGCCTATGGGGACTTCGGAGCGGCCTTTCGCGGGTCCGGTTACCCCGGTGACGGAGACCGCGAAGTCGGTGCCGGTCAGTTCCCGGACGCCCCGGGCCATGGCTATGGCCATCTGTTCACTGACGGTGCCATGGTTGGCGGCCACCTCGTCCGGCACGTTCAGGATGCGCTCTTTCAGGCCGCCGGTGTAGGCGATGACCCCGCCGGGGAAGAAGCGAGAGGCGCCCGGCACGGTGCCAAGGATGTATCCCACCAGGCCGCAGGTGTCGGCTTCGGCCACCGACACGGTCTTGCCTTGTGACGTCAATAGCTCAGCCAGTTCGGTTACGTCCATCAGACATTGCCTCCTTCATTCATGCCCCTTGGGCCCATGAGTCTGGTCTCGAAGGTACGCCGGAACGGGTCACCTCGAGTGAATCGAGGGGTCCGGGGTGGTGGGTCCGGGCTGCCATGGAGGGACCCCGCCCAAGCTCCTCGTCGCTTCGCTCCCCGGAGTGACGGTGTTGAAGCGAGACCGGCGCTTTGAGAGCTGTTTCTGATTACCCTTTCCCTAAAGTACCTTCTCCGTGGCCCCGGTGTGTCTCTTTTGCAGGAGCAGAAAGAACTCCCGGTTGCCGGCGTCGCCTACTATGGGCGAGGAGCAGAGGTTGCGCACCCGCAGCCCGTAGCCAACCGCCCAGGCTATGGTCCGGCCCAGGACCTTGGCGTGGACCTGGGGGTCCTTGATCACCCCGCCCCGGCCCACTTCTTCCCTCCGGGCCTCGAACTGGGGTTTCACCAGCACCACCAGAAATCGCCCGTCTTTGAGGTACTCCAGGGCCGCGGGAATGACCAGGGCCAACGAGATGAAGGACACGTCGATGGTCACCAGGTCCACGGGTTCGGGCAGCGGGAAGGAGTGCCGGGCGTTGCACTTTTCCATGACCGCGACCCGCGGGTCCGCGCGCAGCCGGTAATCGAGCTGGCCATGGCCGACGTCGAGGGCGTGGACCCGTGAGGCGCCACGCTGCAGCAAGCAGTCGGTGAACCCTCCGGTGGAAGCCCCAATATCCAACGCCACCAGGTCTCGCACCGCGAACGCAAAGAAGTCCAGGGCGTGGGCCAGCTTCAAGCCGCCACGGCCGACGTAGGGCAGCCGCCCGCGGACTTCCAGGAAGGCGGTCTCCGGGAAGAGACTGCTGGCCTTGGGCACCCGGCCCGAGGGGGTGAAGACCAGCCCCTCCATGATCAACGTCTGGGCCTGCTCCCGGCTCTCGGCCAGGCCCCGGTCAACCAAGAGAAGGTCGGCCCGTTTTCTAGAGGCACGTTTCGCCACGGCTCGTGCTGTTCCGGTGAGTAACCCTTCAAGCTTCAAGGACCCGCCACCGCCGATCGCGGCCGCACGTCCCAGATGTGCCGCAAGTATATCCCGGAACCAGCGGTCTGTCATTATGGCGGAGGGACCGGGCCGCCAGGCGAATTCTTCCGGGGACGCCACCGGCAAGATTCCAAAGCGCCACGGGCGGACCGTTCCACGGGGACTCCGCGGCGGGATGGCGCCGGCGGTGAGCGCCATCTCGGCGGCCAGCGGCCCCCACGGATTCGAATCGCCCGTCGCGCCGGCGCCGGCCGGGAAATTGACCTGGCGAACCAGAAAGATGGCCTGCTCCAGTTGCCCGGAGCAGGCCATCATAGCTAATCCAATGTCACCGGGTATCTATCTGTCCAACCAGATGTCCTCGTGCTTGAACACGGTCTGGTTCGACTGTGGAACGAGGAAGCCCTTGATGTCCTCGTGGACTATCCAGAAGAACTTGCCCCAATACACGGTGCTCGTGTGGTTGTCCACATAGCCTTTGGTCAGGTCGTCGGGGTCGGTGTAGACCAGGTAATCCTCGATCTCCTTGAGGATGTCCCGGCGCGCGTCCGGATCCAGTTCGACCTTCTGCTGCTCGAATTTCTCTTCGATGAAGGTGGGGCTCCAGTCGGTGTAGTTCCGGGTGGCTCCCGGAATGTACACGCCTCCCAGCACGCCGTCGGCGTCCAACACGGTTGTCCCCTCGCCCTGGCAGGCCAGCTCCCAGTCTCCAATGGCGTCTGCCGGCCGCGCGGTGGACAGCATGGCGTACCCGGCCGCGCTCTCCCAAGTTTGGAGATCACCGGTGATCCCCAGGGTCTCCTTCAGTTGTTGCTTGACCACGGAGCAAACCTCGTCGTAGCCAGCTACTTGCCGGGCGTCGAACTTGGTGCTGAACCCATCGGGGAACCCGGCCTCAGCCATTAGCCGCTTCGCCTCGGCGATGTCCGCCTGCCCGCCCGGGGTGTCCTTGGGCCGGAGACCGGGCCAAGTCAGACAATCGTCGTAGGTATAGCCCATGCCCATCATGGGACATGGAATGGCGGCGGTATCGTCTTGCAGCAAGCTGTTGATCTGCTGCCGGTCCAGGGCCAGGTATATGGCCTTGCGAACTCGGAGGTCGGTGAAGGGCTCCGCCTTCCGGTTCATCATGAACATTACGTTGAAGCTGGGGGGAAGCTCGTAAGAGATCACATGGCCGTTACGAGCGCCAATCGTGTCCTGGTCCAACTGCATGTTTTCGGTCGGAGTCAGGTTTGATTGAGAGCTGTTGGCCATGTCCAACTGGCCCCCCTTGAACTGGGCGATAACGGTGCCCGAGTCCACGATGATGAAGTGGTCGATACCGTTAAAGTAGGGCCGCCCTTCTTTGAAGTAGTTGGGGTTCCTGGATACGGCGTACACATTGCCCCGCTTGTACTCATCCAATATGAAGGGGCCGGAGCCGGACTTGTGCTCAATGACGTTCTCCGCCTGGTTCAGGTCAATCCCCTGCTCCAGCAGGTGCTTGGGCAAGACCTTGACGTAGTTCAGGGCCAGGAATTTGATGAAGGCCCCGGAGGCGAAGGTAAGGTTGAACTCTACGGTATCGTCGCCGACGAGCTTGATGCCGCCTTCTTCAACCGGCAAGGCGTAGTTCCGGAAGAGGCCCGAGCGGCCGATGGACACCTCAGGGTTCATGTACCGTGCCAGGCCGTAAACCACGTCATCCGCGGTAAGATCTTCCCCGTCCTGCCACTTGACGCCGTCGCGAATCTTGAAGCTGAAGGTTTGGCCGCCGTTGGATATGTCCCAACTGCTGCACAGGTCGCAAATTATCTTGACGGTATCCGTCGTGTCGGGCTGGACGATCTGATTGTACAGTTGGGAGTAGGACTTGACGCTGGAGAGGGAGGAGGAACCAAGAGGGTCCCAGTCCCTGGTGTCGGCGTAGGCCGACATCTGGATGTTCCCGCCGTATTTGGCTAGGTTTGGATCAATCGTGGGAACCGGCGTGGCCACCGGCACGGGGGTAGTGGTCGGGCGGATAAGGACGGTCCTCTCAACGATGACCGTCCTTTCCACGTCCACCGGCACTTCCACCGTCCTCTCCACGACCACGGTCCTCTCCACATCCACCGGCACTTCCACTGGCACTTCCACCGTTCGTTCCACCACCACCTCCCTGACGATGGGAGTCGCCGTGGCGCCCCCACCACACGCCGCAGAGATCACTAATAGCAACGCCGCTATCATGGGAAGAAGAGTCCATCGATTCAACCCTCGGTGCCTGAGCATAGCTACTCCTTCGTTGTAGTTGGACTAGTTATCGCCTGTCGTCGCGTCTACGATAGGCGTACCTAACATCTGCTACATGTTACGGTTCACGTGCTTTGAGCAACGTAGTTCGGCGTTCCGCTTGCTTGCCCAGGGCCGATTATCATGATTCAGAATATTGCCCAGAAGTTACTGTCTGCAAGCTAGATGGAGATTCTCGGGCAGTCCAGCTCACAATAGCTGGGAAGTCAAGCTAGCACGGGTTTGCGAAGGTTTTTGGTACGCGTTCGAGGGTCGGTTTACCGATAGCCGTCGCGACAACAACCAAATGATGCGTGTTTAGCCCATCATATGGCTGGCATCAGCAAAAACTTCCTGGCGGTGACGCCGGCGGTCAGCTAGGTTGATTGGGGAAACCGGTGAGGCCGGCGGGCCAAAGCCGCCGATAGTTGATGACCCCGGCGGGCGCCGGGAGTCTGGGTCTATTGGCTCCCTTCAGGTGATGACGGTTCGCAGGCCCGCATTCGAGGCCCGTCCGTCAGAGAGGAGGAAGGCCCGGGCCGTGCCGGTCCGGGCAGAAAGCTTGAGAGGGTCAGATGCTTATGGGCCGCCGTTTGCCGGTTGCCCTTTTCGAACACCGCCGCTAAACCACCAAGCCGGGCGGCGCTTCACCTTGGGAAGTGCCCGGCTTGGAGGGCGACGGTTGCCCCTAGCGGCCCCTCAGCTTCGGATCCAGCACGTCGCGCAGGGCGTCGCCCAGGAAGTTGACCGAGAAAACGACCAATCCTATGGCGATCATCGGCGGTATGGCCAGCCAGGCCTGGGTGTCGATGTACTGCCGGCCGGTCTGAAGCATGCCGCCCCAAGTTGGAACGTCCGGCGGGATGCCCACGCCCAGGAAGCTGAGAGATGCCTCCACGACGATGGCGAAGCCCACGCTGACGGTCACCAGCACGATGTAGGTCGCCGCCACGTTGGGCAGCATGTGCCGCAGCACGATTCGGCCTGAAGTGGCCCCGATGGCCCGCGCCGCCAGCATGTAGTCCAACTCTTTGATGCTCAGCGCCTGGGACCGGATCACCCGGGTCGCGCCCGGTATGAATATGGCCGTCAGCGCAATGATTACGTTCCGGTCCGATGCCCCCAACGCCGCCATCAGCCCCAGGGCCAGGATGATGGGGGGAAAGCCCATCAGCGCGTCCACCACCCGTTGGATAATAAGGTCAGCTTTCCCTCCTGAGTAGGCGCTGAAGACACCGATCAGCGTACCCGAGGTAATGCCCACCAGCACGCTGACTACCGCCACTTTCATGGAGATCCAGGCGCCGAACATCAGCCGGCTCACGGTGTCTCTTCCCAGTTGGTCGGTGCCTAGGAACAGGTCACCACCGGGACCCATGAATTTAGCCCCCAAACCTATTGCTTTGGGGTCATGGGGCGTCACGTCGGCCCACCTGCCCAGGACCCCAATGGTGATGATCAATATAACCACCACCGCACCGGCTGCCCCCAGCGGTTTCTTCCGGGAAAAACTCGCTAACCCGGCCAGTAGCGCGCCCGCACCTACCGGCTTGGGTTGAATCCGAGCCTGTTCCTCGATTTGGGCCCCTCCCTCGGTTCTGTACACTTGCATCTATCCGCCGCTTACCTATTGGTCTAGTGATCCACCCGTCCTCCAGCCTCCGCGCCGAAAATGCGCGGGCGGGTTCATCAACATCCGCAGCGAGGACGGGGCATGACGCCGGGGGCCGCTGTCCCGATACCGGGCCGTCTAGGCATAACGTATCCGCGGGTCCAGCAGGCCGTACAACAGGTCCACCAAAAGATTGATCGTCACGATGGCAACACCGATAATAACTATCTCCGCCTGAATCAGTGGGTAGTCCCGATGAAAGACAGCCTCAATCAGAATCCTTCCCATACCCGGTATCAGGAAGATGGTCTCAATTACCACGGTCCCGCCGAATAGCCGTCCGAACTGCCACCCGGACACGGTCAGGATCGGCAAGATCGCATTTTTCAGCCCGTGCCGCACCACCACCACCCGCTCTCCCAATCCCTTGGACCGGGCCGTTCTCATGTAGTCCTCTCTCAGGATCTCCATCATCGAGGACCGGGTCACCCGGGCGATGAACGCCATGTTGTACAGCGCCAACGACAACGCCGGGAAGATCAACTGGTGCAGGTTGGTCATGGGGGCGTCCCACGGCTTCTCGTATCCCAGCGGCGGCAGCCCGCCGAAACGGACCAGGATGAGGATCAGCCCCACCGCCACGATGAAATTGGGCACCGCGATCCCCACCAGGGTGAAGATGCGGGCCCCGTAGTCGACCAAGCCCTCGGGTTTGATCGCCGAGATGATCCCAAAGGGAACGGCTATGATCACGGACATTATGAGGGCCATGACCGCCAGTTCCAGGGTCACCGGGATACGCTCTTTTAGCTCCGTCATGACGGGTGCTTTAAACCACAGGGAGTCGCCGAAATCCAAGTGAACCACGCCCCGCATCCATTTGGCGTACTGGACTGCTATGTGGGAGTCAGTGCCCAACTCCACGCGTAGCTTTGCCAGGTCTTCCTGGGTGTACTCGGCATCGCCCTCGCTAAGTATGGCCAGAGCCGGGTCCCCCGGAATCAAGCGCATGACCACGAAGACGATTAAGGTGATCAGAAGAACTGTCGGTAAGAAGAGCGCTACCCGTTTCGCTGCGTATTGTCGCATTCTAGCCCGGCCCAAATCCTTCGTAGTGCTATTACTTGTTGTGCCTCACCACCAGCCGGCCAACTTGAATCCCACCAACCGATCCAGTTTCGCTGGCTGGAGCAATTATTCGGCCTGCCCCGGTTTCCCAGGGCAGGCCTCTATTCTCGGTTCTGCTCCGAGGTAGTGTGCTAGGTATCTACCGGTCCAGCCAGATGTCTTCGTGCTTGAACCCGTTTTGGACCGAGTTGGCCGGGTTATAGCCCTTGATATCCTCGTGGACCATCTGGAAGAAGTTGGCCCAAACTTGAGTGACCCAGTGGTTGTCCGAGTAGCCTTTGCTCAGGTCGTTAACGTCCGTGGGGACCAGCCAGTCCTCGATCTCCTTCAGGATATCCCGGCGCACGTCCACGTCCTGCTCGACCTTCTGCAACTCATACTTCTCACGTATGAAGGCGGGTTCCCAGTTGGTGTAGTTCCGGGTGCCTCCGGTCAGGTAGACGCCACCCATCAGGGCGTCGGCGTCGATGATCGTCATACCCTCAGCCTGGCAGGACAGTTGCCAGTCCCCGACGACTCCCTCTGGCCGGGAAGTGCCGTACAGAGCGTACCCGGCGGCGCTCTCGTGGGAGGTGATATCGCCGGTGATGCCCAGCGTGTCCTTCAACTGCTGCTTGATGACCTGGCAGAACTCGTCGTACTTGCCGGTCATCCGGGCGTCGAAATGGGTTTCAAACCCGTCGGCGAACCCGGCTTCCTCCATCAACTGCTTCGCGTACGCAATGTCTTCCTCGCCGCCCGCGGTATCCTTGGACCGGATACCAGGCCAGGCCAGGCATTCGTCGAAGCTGTAGCCCATACCCATCATCGGGCATGGAGTGTCACCGGTGTCATCCAACATTATGCTGTTGATCTGCTGCCGGTCTATGGCCAGGTAAATTGCCTTGCGGATTCTGGGGTCGGTGAAGGGCTCCTTCAGTATGTTGATCATGAAGCCCATGTTCTGGGTGCCGCCAAGCCGGTGAGCGACGATATGGCCGCGGCTGCTGCCTACGGTATCAGCGTCCAACTGAAGGTATTCGGTCGCCGTCAAGCTCGAGAAACCGCCGTTCATCATGTCTACCTGGCCGGCCTTGAACTGGGCGATAAGGGTACCGGCGTCGGTGATGATAAAGTGGTCGATCGAGTCAACGAAGGGCCGGCCCGGCTTGAAGTAGTCCTGGTTCTTGGACACAGCGTACAGGTTGCCGCGCTTGTACTCCTCCAGGACGAAGGGACCGGAGCCGGACCTGTGCTCAATGACGTTTTCTCCCTGGTTCAGGTCAATCCCCTGCTCCAGCAGGTGCTTGGGCAGAATCTTGGCGTAGTCCAGCGCCAAGAACTTGATGAACGCACCGGACGGGAATTGGAGGTTGAACTCCACCGTCGTGTCGTCGATGCGCTTTACGCCGTCGTCTTCCACGGGCTTGGTGTAGTTCCGGAAGAGGCCGGAGCGGCCCATGGATGTCTCGGGGTTCATGTACCGGGAAAGCATGAACACCACGTCATCGGCGGTAAGGTCAACTCCGTCCTGCCACCTGGCGTCGTCAGCCAGCTTAAAGGTAAAGGTCTGGCCGGCGTTGGTGATGTCCCAGCTGGTGCACAGGTCGCAAACCACTTTGTTGACATCAGTGGTGTCAAACTGGACGACCTGGTTATACAGCTGGGAATAGGCTATGACGGCCGAGAGGGAGCCGGACCCAGTGGGGTCCCAGTCCTTGGTGTCGGCGTAGGCGGCCATCCGGACGTGTCCGCCGGCTTGAGCCGCTATCGGATCGACGGTGGGAACCGGGGTGGGGCGGGGCCGCGGGGTATTGGTGGGGCGGACGACGACGGTCCTCTCGACGACGACCGTCTTCTCCACGACTACGGTTCTCTCCACATCCACCGGCACCTGCACCGTCCTCTCCACGACTACGGTTCTCTCCACATCCACCGGCACTTCCACTGTTCGTTCCACTATCACTTCTCTCACGGTGGGAGTTGCCGTGGCGCTCGCGCCACACGCCACGCTGATCAGCAACAGCAACGCGGCTACCAAGGGAAGAAGAGTCCAACGATTCAACCGGGGGTGCCTTGACATAGCTATTCCTCCATTGCGGTTGGCCTGGTCTGAGCCGCGCTCTGGTCTACGAGGGGCGCGCACTCCTTCAGTCGGTTCGGTCCGAGATCCTAACTAACAACCGAAAACATAATAGTATGGGCACAGAGTTATCTGTTTTCTCGATGGTTTCCATCACAGCCTGGCCCAGCCTGTGAGTGTGAAGGATTCTAGACTACTATAGCAACAAAGTCAAGCTATCATCGCTTGGCGGTAGGTTTTGGAGGCGTTCAGGTGCTTGGTTGCTGTTTACCGTCGTACGTGGGTTATGTTAATACGTGTTCACTGCATAGTGCTGTTGGTATCAGCAACACCCTCCTGGCGGTGACGCCGGCGGTCAGCTAGGTTGATTGGGGAAACCGGTGAGGCCGGCGGGCCAAAGCCGCCGATAGTTGATGACCCCGGCGGGCGCCGGGAGTCTGGGTCTATTGGCTC
>JASLXV010000106.1:0-2338 GCA_030740155.1 Dehalococcoidia bacterium
AGGCAACTGGAAAGGGCTGCGTCGCATGCCACGTCGATCCGCTGGGAGGTGGCGCCCTGACCCAGCTAGAGCCTACTCGAAAAGCCCTTCGGTTTTTAGGAACGCATCCCGTGTTGGATCCGGTGGGGTATCTTGACACCACAATCCGGATGTTGGGTCGTGTGTATGAGACGCGTTTCGCCTCCTTCCGTTGTTCCACCGCAATCGAGCCCGTGGGGTGGGCCCACTGGTCCCACGGGGATGGCGCTGCGCTCTATCGGTACCGCCGGGCTCGGGGCTCAGGCGGCTCGGGCCTGTCGGACGGAGACCATCCGGGCGAAGTTGTAGGCAATGACCTTTTCCCACAGTTCGGCGCGGACCTCGTCCAACCCTCGTCGGCGTACACGCCCGAAGCCAAAGCGATACTTGAGCACGAAGAGCAACGACTCAACTGCCGACCGCCCCTTGCGGAGGAGCTCATACACGGTGGAGTTCCAATCTTCCTCTGGGGTCAGCTGTTTGCCCTTGGCCCCACTGATCGAGACCGCGCGGACACCAGCCGTGAGCAGCTTGTTGCGTCCGTCCTGCGACGCGTATCCGTCATCGACACTGACCTCTTGGGGCAGCACCCCGGTATGATGATGGATCTGTTTGATCAGGGGCACCAGTTGCGGGGAATCGGCGGCGTTGCCGGCCGGCACGTTCAAGGTGGTGACAAACCCGTTGCCACTGCGCCCCACCTGGGGACGATAGCCGATGACCGACTCCCGCTGCCCTTTCTTGATGAAGGCGGCGGCTTCATCCGAGAGACTCAGCTTCTTGGCTCCAGACGGGTGTGTCTTTCCTTCGAAGACCCGCTCTTCCGTATATTGGTAGACCGTCCCCACCTCGGTGATATCCTGCACCAGTTGGTCCCAGAAGCGTTCCAACAGAAGGAGCTGACTGGGAGGCCGAGGTGTGGCTTCCTGCAGCGGATCCCGGCCGATGCATTCCGAGATCAGATAATCCACCATCTTCTGTACGGTGCGCAGGAACTGACGATAGTACGTCTTCAGGTTGCCCCGCGATTTGGCCTTACCTGCCACCGTGTTCATGCGAAAATGCAGTCGGCGCATCTTCTTGAGCCACTGGGGCATCCACCACTTCGGCACATTGGCGAGGCCAAACGCCTCGAGTTTCTGGCTGTGGCGGAAGGCTCTCTCCAACAGTCCCAGCAGGATCCCTGCATCGGTCGGCCAGGCCGAGTTGGCCTCGACCGCGGTGCTGTCCAGCATCGCGTACGAGAAGTCATCCAGCTTCTCTTCCAGAATCACCGCCAGTTGCGCCTCCAGGATGAAACGACGAGTTTCCTCGGAGACCGTATTGAGGTTCTCCAGAATGGTCGTCCACCCCGGAAAGGTCAGGTTGCGGGCACCCAGATACAGGCCCAGAGCCACCGAGTCGCGCAGGCGATCCCGCGCCTCCTGGTCGGTAACCGATCCCAGATACCCGCGCAAGACGGAAAACACATACACCTCTTCGGCTGGCATGCGCGGACGACCTGCCTGCAAGCACACCGGGTCCACGGGCGCCGCGGGTGTTTCCTCTATCGGCAGACCGGGAAAGGTGGGCACCTGGGCTCGTTCCCACTGTCGATCGGCCAAGCGAGTCCGCTTCTTGGCCATACCCCGCGCGTCCTGATC
Source organism: Dehalococcoidia bacterium (assembly GCA_030740155.1). Taxonomy (GTDB): domain Bacteria; phylum Chloroflexota; class Dehalococcoidia; order Lucifugimonadales; family UBA3495; genus CAJWBT01. The sequence goes on from JASLXV010000106.1 coordinate 1,662, forward strand.
GGCGGCAATGCGGGTCAGGATCTCCGGGCAGCGAGCGCTCAGTTCTAGGGCCTCATTCAGCACTTTCTGCAGGTCGGTGTCGCAAGCCACCCAGAACAGCGGCTCCCAGGCCGCTTCCATCGGTTCCGTAGTCTGTGCCATAGCCGTCCTTCTTGCAGTTGTGATAGCTTCGTAACCTATCACAAAGATAGATGGTTATGGCACGCTTTGTAAGCGCGTTTTTCACATGAGTGGCACTTTGTCAGCCACAAATGTGGGTTTTCGAGTAGGCTCTAGCCGGCAGACCTCGTGCCCTGTCAGAGTTTGGTCCTGGTGTTGGGCCGTCGACGCCCGAAGGCGGCGAGACAGGTTCCCTGGCAGGAGACCAGGGGCGATCTCCCGGCAGTCAGAGCCCCCTTGCCCTTCCCGCCCAGCCGTCTCGCGCGAGGAGAGAAGATACGGATCCCGCCGGTGTTCCTGCAAGAGATGGGGCCGCGGCTTGTTAGGTTCGGAAAGGGCTGGCCAGGGCCAGTCCCCACACGGTGCGTACGCCGCCTGCCCGCAGGGCCAGGGCGCATGCGTTGAGGGTCGCCGCGGTGGTGATTACGTCGTCCACCAGCCCAACCCGACGGTGCTGCGGGAGCTCGTCCACCACACGGAAGGCGTTCCGCAGGTTCTCCCGCCGCTCCCGGGCCTCC
>JASLXV010000107.1:0-6620 GCA_030740155.1 Dehalococcoidia bacterium
AGATTCCGGAGTCGTTCACCGGGACCAACATCGTCCACTTGCCCACGATGAAGACCCACGTCTTCACCACCATGACCGGGGCGATGAAGAACGCCTTCGGCGGCCTGCTGCACCGCAAGCGCCACTGGACCCACTCGGTGATTCACGAAACGCTGGTGGACCTGCTGGCCATCCAGAAAGAGATACACCGGGGTATCTTCGCGGTGATGGACGGCACCTTCGCCGGCGACGGCCCGGGCCCCCGGGCCATGCGATGGCACATCAAGGACCGCATCCTGGCCAGCGCCGACCAGGTGGCCATCGACGCCGTGGCCGCCAAGATGATGGGGTTCGATCCCCTCGGCATAAAGTTCATCCGGCTGGCCCACGAGCGGGGACTCGGCTGCGGCGACACCTCCAAGATCGAGGTTGTGGGCGAAGATATCGACCAGGTGAATTGGGGCTTCTCCGGAGTCGAGAACACCTTCGCCAGCCGCGGCCAGAAACTGATCTACTGGGGGCCGCTGAAACCCCTGGAGAAGCTGCTGCTGCGCAGCCCCCTGGCCGGTTGGGCTTTTCTGGCCTCCAACCTTTACCACAACGGCTACTGGCTGAAGACCAAAGGCCGCAGCCGCATTAAGGCCGCCCTGGAAACCGAGTGGGGGCGGTTGTTTCAATCTTATTGAGCCTGGGGACATGATATTGCCATGGATGTAGCGATCATTGGCCTGCCGCAGAGCGGCAAGACTACCGTTTTCAATGCCCTGACCCGGGGCCACGCCGACACCAGTGGGGCCAGCGGAGAGATGCACGTGGGGATGGTAAAGGTAGCCGACCCCCGGCTGGACGTGCTGACGGAGATGTACAAGCCAAGAAAGACTATCCCCGCCGAGGTGAAGTACTGGGACCTGCCGGGCCCTGAATCCCTGTCCCGGTCCCAGGGTATCGGCGGGAAGTACCGGAACGTACTCCAGGGGGCCGACGCCTATCTGCTGGTGGTGCGCGCCTTCACCAACGCCGCCGTGGTCCATCCCTTGGAAAGCGTGGACCCGGGTCGAGACCTGGCGAATATGCTGGGCGAACTGGCCTTCGCAGACCTGGAAGTTCTCGAGCGGGCCGTTGCCAAACTGGAGGAGGGCTTCAAGAAGTCCAAGGTCTCCGAAAGACCGGTCCTGACCACCCAACTGGAGATCGTCAAGAAGGTGAAGGCGAGTCTCGAAAACGGAGTTCCGCTGCGCCGGCAGCAACTGGCCGGCTCAGAGTTGGCGATCGTCGCCAACTACCAACTCCTTACAGCCAATCCGGTCATCGTTGCCTTCAATACCGACGAGTCGAGCCCGGATATCTCTCTGGATGGACTTGGCCTCACGGAGAACGAGACCGCCGGCCTGGGTGTGGTCAACATCTGCGCCAGGCTGGAGGAAGACCTGGCGTCGATGCCTGACGACGAAGCCGAGGAGTTCCGCAAGGAGCTGGGAGTGGGTGAACCGGCGGTGGACCAGATGGTCCGGGTTAGCTTCCAAACCCTGGGGCTGATATCCTTCCTGACCGTCGGTGAAGACGAGGTCCGTGCCTGGAGCGTTCCGGCGGGACTGTCGGCCCAACTGGCGGCCGGGACCATCCACACCGACTTCCAGCGGGGTTTCATTCGGGCCGAGGTCATACCCTACGACGATCTGGTGCGGTGCGGCAGCATCGCCCAGGGGCGGAAAGAAGGGGTGCTGCGGTCTGAGGGCAAGACCTACGGGGTCAAGGACGGCGACGTTATAAACTTCCTGATCAACGTCTAGGCCGCCGGTCCGGAGAAACGGCCGGGAACCCGTTGGGCAAGAACGGGGTCTCTGGTACCCCTCAAAGAGCCACTAGTTCCGCGATCGCTCCTCCCAGTGTACAGTCTCGTAAATAGCTCAACACCAGCGAAATCATGCGGCTCACCCACCACCGGCGTCTTTCCGGCGAAGGCCGGAATCCAGAGAAACTCTTGCTGGGTCCCGGCCTTCGCCGGGATGACGGGCAGGGTATCAAACCATTCATCAGACAGTAGGCTGGCGTTCCAGCGGCTTGGCGAAACTCAGTTCGTGGGAGTCGGGGTCGCTGATGTGGAAGTAGCGTTCCCCCCACATCGCGTCCCGGGGTTCGGTGGAAGGCGTCAACCCCGCCTCCACCAGCCGCCGGTAGATCGCGTCCACGTCATTGACGTGGAAGATCAACCGGCCCCACCAGGACCAGCCGCCCTCGGGGACCAAGATCAGATTCAGGTAGCCGCCGCCGATCTGGAAACTGGAAAAGGACGCCGTTTCGCCTCCGTAGAGCAACTCCATGCCCACCTTGTCGCGGTAGAAGTCCACCGCGCGGGCCATTTCCCGCACCGCCAGTGTGATCGCGCTGATCTGCTGGACCATCTTACTGTCCTCCGCTTTAATGCCCTGGGCCAGTCTTCCCTGAGCTAGTACAATGGTACGATAAATCCAAGTGGGTGCTTTGTAGGGGAAATCGCTTCGGCTGCCCTCTCCCTCTGCTGCTAGTGCGGTGGTTGTGGAGATCAGGCGTTGGCCGAGAATCCCCTGAACCCGGCGGCAGGGAGGATATTCCATGCGGGTAGCCTACATACAGTCCATCGGGGGGGCCAGCGGTGACATGCTGTTGGGTGCGTTGCTGGACCTCGGGCTGCCCCTGGAAACCCTGAGAGGTGAATTGGCCAAGCTCGGCCTCTCCGGCTACGAGTTGGTGGCCGGCCAGGAGACTCGCCAGGAGATGAGGGGGACCAAGCTTACGGTGCAACTCCAGGATGAAGCCCGGCGCTCTCCGTTGGGCTTGCTGGACGTCGTCAGGGCGAGCGAGTTGCCCGAGGAGATCAAGACCCAAGCGGAAAGTGTGTTGAAAGCCCTGTGGCAGGCCGAAAGCCGGGTACATGGAGAGCCCCAGGATACCCTCGAACTGGACGAACTGGGGAGCATAGACACCCTGGTCGATGTGGTTGGAGTCGTTTCCGGTTTGGCCTGCCTCGGGGTTGAGCGGGTGTACGCTTCGCCGCTGGTGCTGGGCGCGGCAGAGCCCCCCCGTTGGTCCGGTGGTTACCCCAATCCGGCACCGGCCACGCTGGAGTTGGTTGCCATGGCCGGGGCCCCGGTGGCGGCCGACCTGCCGGTGCATCGGGGCGCCGGAGAGCTTACCACACCCACGGGCGCCGCCCTCATCACGACGCTGGCCCGCTTCGAGCGGCCGGCCATGTCCCTCACCGGGGCCGGCATTGGCCTGGGCTCCAAAAACCCGGACAATTTCCCCAACGTAGTACGCGTCTGGCTGGGCGAAATGGCCGAGACGCCTGCCGTCGAGAAGCAGGCCGGGATCGTCCTGCTGGAGACGAACCTGGACGATGCGCCCGGCCAGGTGCTCGGTCACGTTCAAGAGCGGCTCTTCACCCTCGGGGCGCTGGACGTTTGGTGCGTCCCCGTGCAGATGAAGAAGAACCGCCCCGGAATCATCCTTTCGGCGTTGGTCCCTTCGGACCTGGAAGCCGCCGCCACGGATATTATCCTTCGGGAAACGCCCACGCTGGGGGTGCGCACCCGTCCGGTGGAGCGCCATGTGGCCGATCGGCGGAGCCTGCCCATGGAGACCGGCCTGGGGGTGATCAGCGTCAAGGTGAAGTACCTGGGTGGGGTGGCGGTGGGGGCCTCACCCGAGTTTGAAGACTGCCGGCGTATCGCCCTGGAAACCGCCACGCCCTTCCAAGAAATCTACCAGCGGGCCGCCGCCGAGGCTCGCCGGCAGTTTCTCGATTAGCTTCTTCCCCGGCTCAGGACCGCAGACCCACCGAGAGCTTGATCCTGGCTTGTTCCGCCCCACCGGCCTGCCCGCTCGCCCTCGCCGTAACGATGCATTGGAGATCCGGCCCCGCGCTGGAGTACTCCGGAAGGGCGGGACGAGGCCTCAGAAGCGGCTGCGCCGGTACCGGCCGGGCATGCCGGGATAAACGCGTTCCGTCAGGACCCACGCGATACGCGCCTGAAATGCCGCCACTTCCTCGGGGAGGAGCAGCTTCAGCAGCTCCGCGAGGCGGCCTTGGGGGGCTTGGAGTTGCCTTGCCAAGTCGTCCAGCCCGGCCAGCAACGATTCAGGGACCGGCTCACCGCAGAAATCCCAGATGACCGTTCGGATTTTCGTGTCGGCATGGAAGGTCAGGCCGTGGTCGATGCTCCAAAGCTTTCTATCGGCGTCGATGACCAGGTGGCTTGGCTTCCGGTCGGTGCTGTTGGCCACCAGGTCGAAGCAGGCGATGGTTTTTAACTCGACGGCGTGTTCCTCGGTAAGGGTATAGTAGTTCTGGTGAGGGTCGTGCTCCACGAACTGCTGAAGAGTGCCGATGCCGTGGGGTCCGTCACGAATGACAGTGAAGGGGATGAAATCCCAGCCCAGCACCCGGCTCAACAGGTACGCGGCGTACTCCCGCTTGTACAGGGTTCCCGAGGGGAAATCCCACAGGGGAGCCTCGCCGTCCCGGGGCTTGTAGATCGCCAGACTGGCCCGGTCACCCAACTGGACTTGGGCCAGGAAGGTGTAGTTCGAACCCATGGGGGTGAGCTGGCAAGCAACGATATCGCCCTGCCGGATGATGTCGCAGATCGATGGATCAACTTTCACCAGGGCGCCCTATTATCGATAGCCGGCGGATCAGCCGGCCTCAAATACGGTGTGACCGTTGGATCGGGGGCAAACGTGTCCATCCTCGTCCACCGGGAGACCACACAGGAAGCACCGCGGCCGCCCCGCGGCACAGATCCGCAAGGCCTCCTTGGCCAGACTTTCGGCCTGATCCGGTGTCATCCAGAAGCTAACCGAGGTTGCCTCCTCGTCCGGATCAGGCTCCTCCCGCTCGTAGGCCACCAGGTAAAACGAGTTGGCCGGAGGGTCGTAGCTCAACAGCAGCTGCTCCGCCTTGAAGTCGATGGAGGCTCCCACGCCGGCTCCCTCGGCCTCGCTGGGCTGGCTTGGGCGCTCCCGGTCCTCCGCCGGCAGGGATTGGACCACGTCCCTCAAGTAGATCCCCAACTGAAAGAGCTGCTCTTTTTCCACCCACAGCGAGCAGGCGGCCGGGCCGGCCTCCATGGCCAAAAGAAAGGTGCGCTGACCCGGCTCTCCGAAGGACTTGGCATCGATGAGCGAGAGAGACCCCATGGGGTATTTGACCGGTCGGGATTCCATGGAGTTAATGTTATCCCGAGGTGACACCGCTGGCAAGATACATCCGGTCCCCTCCTGTCGTCACCGAAGCTGGCGGGGAGCCGAACCGGCACTAACGAACGGCAGGCCAGGCATCTCGTCAGCCGATGGTACCCCGGGACCGGTACTGCAACGCCTCGGCCAGGTGGGCCACGGTGATCTCTCCGGCGCCGTCCAGATCGGCGATGGTCCGGGATACCTTCAGGCTACTCGTAAGTTTTCTAATAGAATCTCTGGATGCTCTCGGTTGATACCCAAGTGCTTTGAAGCGGCAAGTACCTCGATGCCCACCACCTCTTCTCCCAGCCCGAGGTCAATCGCAATATCTTCTGTCAAATGGATAGTGGTCACCTGCGTAGGCCCTTTCTTGAAAGAAATGTACGCGGCATCCACCTGAGGATCGTAGGTGATCTTCATTAGCCAACCCCAAAATAATAAACGTACACTGTTACCACAATGATACCTTCTGCTTCTTCTACAACGATAGGCCTGACCTGTTTGGTGGTGTAGGACTTACCTTTCCATTCTCTCCGATGCGGAAAGTTCTTGCGAAAGGACAGCCGTCCGTGCCAGGCGTCCAACCGCTCACCCGACCGGATTGCTTCCTCAACCTCTGATTCCATGGTACCCCGATCGTCCATCTGGTCCCTGGCGTGTTGGGAGAACAGTATTGGCTTCATCTCTCGTCAGCCGATGGAACCCCGGGAACGGTACTGCAACGCCTCGGCCAGGTGGGCCACGGTAATCTCTCCGGCGTCGTCCAGATCGGCGATGGTCCGGGATACCTTGAGGATTCGGTGGAAGGCTCTGGCAGACAGGTTCAAGCGTTGGGTTGCGGCTTGGAGCAGCCCCTTGGCGGTTTCGTCCAGCGGGCAGAACTTCCACACCTCCGCCGGGCCCATCTCCGAGTTGCACAGGAATCCGCTTTCGCGGAAGCGCTTCCGCTGGATGTCCCGCGCCTGTTCCACCCTCTGCCGGGGAAGGGTCGAGTCTTCCGCCGGTTCCTCATCCACCAGCTTCTCATACTCCACGGGCGGCACCTCGACGAAAACGTCGACCCGGTCCAGAAGCGGGCCGCTGATCCGTTTCTGGTAGCGGGCCACGGCGGACGAAGAGCAGGTGCACTCGGTTCGGGGGTGGGTGTAGAAACCGCAGGGGCACCCGTGCAGATAATGACGCAACAATTACCGTCCCCGTTTATGTCGGTCAAGACCGGTCTGCTGACATCTTCTCATTGCGTCGCCGTGAAACACAACCCTAGAGTATAACTGCCATGTGGGACTAACTCCTTGGTTCGGGCCGCGGTGTGAGTGACGTACAGTTCACACAGCGGCTCTTCTTTTCGGGCCACACTTCCATAGGAATTGAAGGTGCCTGAACGAGGGGGAATCAGCCCCAGCAATTCTTTTAGGCGGCAC
>JASLXV010000108.1:0-5459 GCA_030740155.1 Dehalococcoidia bacterium
CCTACGAGCGGGTGGGAATCAAGACGGTGTTCGTGACCGAGGAGGAGGACAACGAGGACGGCAATGCGCCGCCTTTCCTCTACCATCCCGCCGAGATGGTCGGCGTAGTGAGCACCGGCACCGGCCGGATGGACCCCTTTCCCAGCGTGGACCGTGTTATCGGCGGCGTAGACGGCGTGGACCCTGCTTGGTACCTGGAGCAACCGTACATTCAAGGCAGATATGGGGCCGCCCACGTTCGAGACCACTACGGAATTGGACAGCAAAGCTGCATCGATTACTGAGAGCCTGGCTCCTTCGATGGGCCGCGGGCCCTTTGAATGCGCTACCCCCTTCTGATCTCCCGCTCCGCAAAGGGAAGAGGATCTGTTCCTACTCCATTGCGGAAGGGGAAAGCTAGGTTGGCGGCCTCCGGGTCTGCCAACACATCAAGAATACCTGGAAGCGATCACCGGCGCGGTCCCGGCGAGCGGTTGCGCTCGCGGCCGAGTCCCGGTGTTCCCGTGTGGCCGGAGGTTATACATGAAGATCACCAGCGTCAAAGCTTCCTGCCACAAGGTTCCCGTGACGTTGCCGCTGAACAAACCGTTGCCACAGACCTTCGTGCTGGTGCGGGTTGAAACCGATGTGGGCATTTCCGGCGTGGGAATCACCGACGGAAGCATGCGCTTCTCCACCCGGGAGTTCATAAACCGGCAGTTGGCGCCGTTCCTGGAAGGAAAGAACCCCCTGGAAACCGAGCGGATATGGAACAAAGACGCCTATGCCGAACTGGGAATAATGCCCTCGGTCTTGGCCACCTCGGCGACCGTCCGCTGGGGAATGAGCGCCGTGGATATCGCCCTCTGGGACATCAGGGGCAAACACTTCAATCAGCCGGTGTCCGCCTCCTGGGTGGCAGTTCCAACCAAATACCCGCCTACGTGACCTTCGGGTTCCCTGCCTACGGTGACCGCGAAGAGCTGGCCGAGGCCGCCCGCCGGTTCGTGGCGGAGGGCCAGCTACACCTGAAAATGAACGTGGGCTTCACGCCGGGCCAGGACCTGGTGGAGGACGAGGCCCGGGTGCGCGCCGTGCGGGAGGCCATGGGGGACCAGGGCAAGCTAATGGTCGACGCCAACGACCGCTTCAACTTCATGGAGGCGAGGGAGCTGGCCTGGCGCATCGAGCCCTACAACATCACTTGGTTCGAGTCACCGATGTTTATCAAGACGGATTTCAGGCTGCTGGCCTCTCTGCGCCAATGCACCAGCATCCCCATCGGCCACGGGGGCTCCCTGCCGGGAAGGCGTTGGCTCTACCGGGAGGTGGTCGCCAACGGGGCCGTTGATTTCGTCCAGCCCAACGTGATCCACGTGGGGGGCTTCACCGAGGCCCAGAAGATCGCCCACCTGGCCCAGGCGTTCAGTATTCCGGTGGCCAACGGCGGCGGCCAGCCCTACCACAACATGCATCTAATTGCGGGGGTGGCCAACGGCTGGATGGTGGAGTTCCACTACGGCCACACGCTGCGCGACGAGGTGATATTCGTGGACCCGCCCCGCTACGACCGGGGGTGGCTGACGCTGCCCGAAGCGCCGGGGCTGGGACTGGAGATCAACGAGGCCGCCCTGAAGGAGTACGAGGAAACCTAGTCTGGTGTCTCGTAGTTGGCTTGATGTCCGGTCCGTCATCCCAGCGAAGGCCGGGAACCAGCCAAGGCTTTCCTGGGTGCTGGCCTTCGCCGGAAGGACGATAACGCAGGCCTCTCCGTCTACAATTTCCCGATGCGCCGCAGGGAGATCTCACGGGCGGTCTCCACCGGCCGGTCGACCGTTACCTCTATGTGGTCGACCCATTTGACGCTGTCAAAGCAGTCCTGCCCGGCGATCACCAGACGGCAGGGCCCGCCGTGGCCGGGCGTCAGGGGCTCGCCGTTCAATCGCAGGGCTAGCAGCGCCGTGGCGTCGTGGGCCTTCTCCAGGGTTACCACCGCGGTGAACCGCCCGGCGCTGAAACTAACGTATTGCGCTTCGGGAAGGAGGCCGGCCGCGCCCAAAATCTTCCCCACCGGCACGCCTTCCCACGCTTGACCCGGCACCACCCATCCCTCTTCACAGTTGAAGTCCTCGACCATCTCCCCTCGGCCCAGCTTGGCCAGGTCTTCGGCGCTCAGAGCCAACGGCCGGGCGACGGCGCCGTCCACGACCAGCCGCTCCCAAGCTGAGGCCTGGCCTCCGTCCGGATGGTCGGGCAACTGGTCCAGTCTTGCGTATTCCACTCCTCCGGCCTCCTTTCCCACTGGGCTCTTTCTGGAATGGTGCGGGAAACCTCTTTCTCGCGAGAAAGAGGTTTCCTGCCGCCACGTATCTCTGTGCCGGCATCTTCTCTCAAATCACTACCCGCCGATGGCGTAGCATTCCTTTCGGAGATCGGCGGCGCCTTCCAGGGTGCCCCACTTCGGATTCACCATGATTCCGCACAAGCCGCCCGCATCCCAGGTCCAATCCGGGCACCATTCCACGGTATGCCCGAGGCGCGTCAGCCCGGCGCCGACCTCCTCGGCGATGCGGCCCTCCAACTGCACCATGCCCGGATGATAGGCATGGGGCCAGTAGGAGCCAGGGAAGCTGAAGCTGTTGAACCGGGGCTCCTCCACCGCCTGCTGGGGAGTCCGGCCGAAATCCACCAAGTTGACAAACATCTGGGCCATGGCTTGTACCTGGGCGTCGGTCCCCGGCGTGGCGAAGGGCATGAAAAGCTTGCCACCCTTGAAAGCAATCGCGGGATTGGGCGTGATGCGAGGCCGCTTCCAGGGCCCCATGCAGTTGGGGAGTTCCGGATCGAGCCAGCTCTGGCCTCCGCGTGAGGAGATTATCAGGCCCAGGCCTGGCACTATGGGCGTGGCGGTAAAAGAGTCGCTGAAGGTGGCGGCGAAGGCGTTGCCCCACCGGTCCACCGCACAGGTGGAGGCGGTGTCGGACATCATTGGCGCAGCAGCAAGCTCGGGGACGTTTACGCCCCTGGCGGCGGGCCGGTCAACTCCCTGGAAGGGCCAGGGATTGCCCGGAGGCGGCAGCTCCGGCCACGCCTTGGATGTGTCGAGGGTCTTCCGGCGCTCGGCGGCGTACTCCTTCGACAGGAGGCCCGCCATGGGCACCTCCACGAATTCAGGGTCCCCGAAGTAGGCATCCCGGTCGGAGAAGGCCAGCTTGACGGCCTCGGTAAAGATGTGGATGTACTCGGCGGAGTTGTGGGCCATGGACTTCAGGTCATACCCTTCAATCAGGTTAAGCACCTCGATGAGGCTGGGTCCCTGGCACCAAGGCCCGCAGGTGAAGAGGGTGTAGCCGTTATAGGTGCCCGTCTCCGGCTTCTCCACCTTGACGCTGAAGTCGGCGAAGTCCTCCATGGTTATGAGGCCGCCCTGTTCCTGGGCGAAGCGCACCATCTTCTCCGCCACGTCCCCTTTGTAAAAGTAATCCCGCGCGGCGTGGACGCCGGCCTCTCGTCCACCGCCGGAGCAAGCCCGCTCCGCCTCGATCATCCCGTGGAACACGCCGGCCAGGTCCTTCTGGACGAAATGCTGCCCCAGCTCCAGGCGTTTGCCGTCGGGCAAAAACAGCTCGCGGCTGCCGGGGTTGGCGCTGAGAAACTTCTCGTGGTCCTTGATCCGGGAGACAAAACTTTCGGAGGCGGGAAACCCACCCTCGGCCAGCTCCAGGGCAGGCTGCACGGCCTGCTCGAAGGTCATGGTGCCGTACAACTCAAGGGCGCGCAGCCAGGCGTCGCAGGCGCCGGGCACCGCGCTCCGGGCCACCCCGACAGGGATTTCGCCGTAGGTATCTCGGAAGTACTCCAGGGTGGCCGCCTTGGGCCAACGCCCTACGCCGCTGATGGTCACCACCTCGTCCTCACCCGCCAAGTAGATGATGATGGGCGCTACTCCGGCGAAGCTGGTCCAATGGGGCATGGTCACGTTGACGGCGATACCCGAGGCCACACCGGCATCGATGGCGTTGCCTCCCTGTTCCAAGATACGTAGGCCCGCGGCGGCGGCCAGGTAATGGCCGGCGACCACCATGTGATTGGAGCCCCGGGCCGGAAACCGGTACGAGGGAATTCCGTTCGGTGGCATTCCTTCACCTCTCTTACACTGTAGGTACGGGCAGCACGGATACGGGCCCTAGGTGCCCCCGCGGTCGGTCGCGCCGGATATCAGGCTGCTTCCCGGCGTGGCCCAGTCCTCAGGGCGGGCCAATACCAGTCTACAACCTATCTGAGGAACTGGCCATACCGCTTCCAGCTCACGGGCATACCCGGATCACGGACTGTTTCAGAGGGAAGCTGCCCGCCCGCGGCTCCAAGGTCTGGGACCCGATGGCCCGCGCGGCGGCGTCGTGGATGAAGAATTGTGCGCTTGACGTCAAGAATGTATCATCGTGCTATGAACCGGCTGGAGCCAGGGCCGCTGGGTCGCCTGAAGACTTCCGAGACCATGCCGGCGCCCGCCAAACTGGCGGGGCTAAAAGGGAGCTTTCTTGAGCCGGTAGACTGGTCCATCCAACTCTTGGCCGGAGGCGCTATGAACCGGGGACAACCGGCGCGGAATCTGGAGCCAGAAGCGCCACAATATACGAAATTAGAACGGCGGGGCAGTTCCATCGCCCACGGCAGCGCTTTGCTGATCGGTGTGCCGCTAAGCATACTTCTGCTCCCCGTTCCCTTCTCCCTGGTGCCCTGCCCGGTCGTGTCCTACCTGATAGCGCGCTCGTTCCGGCGCAGGAAGCTGGCCTGGGGAGCGTTTCAAGGTTTGCAAGCATCGGCGATTCACTCTTCAATCGTGATCATGGCCACCGTCGTCGTTGTCGCCGACCTGCCATACCGCCTGGCCTTGACTCTTGGCACTGCTGCCCTGCTGCTGTTCCTGTACTCCTTGTGGGCCGCTTTGGACACGTTGCTCGGCTACGACTTCCACTACATCGTCATCAGCAAGTTTCTTGATCGGGTATCCCGGGTCAACCTCGACCGGTAAGAACGGGCCAGAAAGTGGTTCAGCGAAAGGTGGTCGGACGGGAATGACCGGTGAACTATCTTGAATAGCGATAGTTTATCGGCCAGGCTATGCATTATTCTTACTCTAGACCGTCAGCGATAATGGGACACATTGGGAGGTAAGAAGACCCGAGAAAAGGGGAGGTGGCGTGAGCTCCTGGAACGAAGGTAGATTACTTCCAGAAAGGAGCAGATGTGTCCCAGTCAGAAAACATCAAGTCCATCGCAGCAGAAGCCCGGACCGAGGAGACCCGCTCCTTCGTTCGCACGGTGAAGGGTGCCACCCGGCGCAAGTACCCTCCTGAAGAGAAGATCCGTATCGTGCTGGAAGGCTTCCGCCGGGAAGTGACAGTGAATGACCTCTGTCGGCGGGAGGGGATAAAGCCCCACTCCTACTACGCCTGGACCAAAGAATTCATGGAGGC